>NZ_JBIXJO010000002.1:0-849153 GCF_052871235.1 Caulobacter sp. LARHSG274
TCTACAAGCGCCGCTGGGCGATCGAACTGTTCTTCCGCTGGGTCAAGCAGACCCTGAAGATCAAGCACTTCCTGGGCCGCTCCGAGAACGCCGTCCGCATCCAGGTCGCCATCGCCCTCATCGCCTACCTGCTGCTGCGCCTGGCCAATGACGCCGTCAAGATCACCCACGGCGTCCTGGCCTTCTCAAGACTCGTTCGAGCCAATCTCATGCATCGCAGACCTCTCGATCAGCTCCTCAAGCCCCCGCCAACTCCAGCCCACGACCCACGACAACTCTCTCTCGACTTGATGACAGCGTGAACCGGACAGCCGTGCCACAAGGGCGGGAATGACGGATCAATTTAATGGCGGAGAATCTTCGGAACATCCGACTTGGGTCGTATCCGGAAATTGGCGCAGGCGCCGAAGGCGGACCTTGACCCTGGCCGCCAAGGGCGGACAGTGGAAGCGTCAGCTTGTGCTGGTTAGCATACAGCCGCGCAAGAGCTGCTTCTCGCTGTTTTATCGATCTGGGGGCTTGAGAATCGATGAACGAAGAGAACCTCGTACAAAGATTCAAGCCGCTGATTGAAGAATGCCAACAACTCAGAGGTTGGTTGATAAATTCATTTGCTCAGGTCGAGTTTCTCCTAGGAGACATCGTGTGCAGGGCATGGGAGCTGCCGGAATTCGTATCTCTAAGACGCCCTATTCCCATGGGCGTTGGAAACAGGCTTGCCGCACTTCGCGAGCTGCTCGAATTCGGAACCTCGATGGACTCTTTCAAAGGGCAAATTGAGATCGCCCTGACCGAATTCGAGCGGTTTGAAGAGGTCAGGCACTTCCTTACCCATGGCTTCTGCTCATTCGATGTCACAGGCGCTGGCGACGCAGCTATGCGGTTCCGGCGATATATCCCTCCCAAAAAGGGAGGATCGTCCGAGCTATTGGAACTCTACATGCTCCCTCAAGAACTGCGGGATGCAGCGGGCCAGTGGACAACGTTCGCGAACGATTTCGTCGCTTTAAGCAGCCAAGTATACGCTCAATTCAAACTTGAAGACGTAGGTCCAAGCGCCAAGCGAGTAATATATAGGCCTCACCTGAAACCAGGAGACCGGTCGAAGTAGAGCAAAATGTCGCATTGGCCGATGTCTTACATGGGTCGAGATTCGCCATCGGCGCGCTACCGGCCAGCGGACCTTCAGATCCCCACCGTCAGGAACCGGCAGACTCCCACCCCGCCACGCCTTGACCGTTCCCCCACAATCTCCGAGCGTGGCCGCTCGCCAAACTTCGGAGCCCCGATGTCCCGCCTGCTGACCGTCCTGCTCGGCTCCGCCGCCCTGTTCGCCGCCGTCCCTTCCGCTCACGCCGCCGAGGCGCCCGTCTCCAAGGCCGAAGTCTCCAAGGCTGACCGCGCCCTGCACGAGCGGGTCCTGACCCTGGACACCCACCTGGACACCCCCGAGCACTTCGCCCGCCAGGGCTGGAGCATGGTCGAGCGCCATGCGGTCGCCGTCGACGGCACCGAGGTCGACCTGCCGCGGATGAATGCGGGCGGGCTGGATGGCGGGTTCTTCGTGATCTACACCGCCCAGGGGCCGCTGACCGCCGAGGGCTACCGCTTCGCCCGCGACTTCGCCCTGGAGCGGGCCACGGAGATCCGCGAGATGGTCGCGGCCCATGCCGACCAGTTCGAGCTGGCCTACACCGCCGACGACGCCGAGCGGATCAACAAGGCCGGCAAGAAGTTCGTCTTCCAGAGCATCGAGAACAGCTGGCCGATGGGCGAGGATCTGACCCTGATGCAGACCTTCCACCAGACCGGCGTGCGGCTGGCTGGACCGGTCCACTTCAAGAACAACCAGTTCGCCGACAGCTCGACCGACAAGCCGATCTGGCACGGCTTCTCGCCGCTGGGCCTGCGCTGGCTGGCCGAGGCCAACCGCCTGGGGATCGTCATCGACGTCAGCCACGCCTCCGACGACGTGGTCGACCAGGCCGTGGTCCTGTCCAAGGTCCCGATCATCGCCTCGCATTCGGGGGCGCGGGCCATCTTCGACCACCCCCGCAATCTCGACGACGGCCGGCTGAAAAAGATCGCCGACGCCGGCGGGGTGATCTGCATCAACTCGGTCTATCTGAAGGACACCAAGGCCAGTCCCGAGCGCAAGGCGGCGCTGGAGGCCCTGGGAACGGCGCCCGACAGCGAGACCGCGACCGAGGCCGAGATGGTCGCCTATCTGCAGAAGCGGGCCCAGGTCGACGCCAAATTCCCGCCGGTTCGGGCCTCGTTCGAGGACTTCATGGCCAGCCTGCTGCACACCCTGAAGCTGGTCGGCCCCGAGCATGTCGGGATCGGCGCCGACTGGGACGGCGGCGGCGGGGTGATCGGCTTCGAGGACGTCGCCGACCTGCCCAAGGTCACCGCCCGCCTGAAGGCCGCCGGCTACAGCGACGCCGACGTGGCGGCGATCTGGGGCGGCAACGTGCTGCGGGTGCTGCGCGCGGCCCAGGACTATGCGGCCAAGGAAGCGGCCAAGGCCGCCAAGGGCTCCTGAGCTCCACCCCTCGCTTCCCTTCACCCGTCTCCCCGGCGAAGGCCGGGGTCCAGATCACAGGACTGTGTGTTTCGGATAAGCGTCCAATGCGACGGCTGAATCTGGGCCCCGGCCTTCGCCGGGGAGACGGGGTAGGTGGGCCACTTCGCCGCCCTTGCGGCGGACAGATGGGCCCCGGGCACGAGGCCCGGGATGACGGGTTTGGGTTAGAAAAGCTTCGGAACAGCCCCTACCGCCCCACCACCGGCAGCTCGATGAAGCTGGCCTCGTCGCCGGCGTGGTAGACCCGCTGGGTGGCTTTGACGTAGTCGGCCGGCTTGGCGAAGAAGATGTTGGGCGTGAAGGTCTGGGGGTTGCGGTCGTAGAGCGGGAACCAGCTGGACTGCACCTGGACCATGATCCGGTGGCCCGGCTGGAAGGTGTAGTTGGCGGTCGGCAGGATGAACTGGTACTTCAGCGGCGTGTCAGGCTTGAGCGCCTTGGGGGCGCTGAAGCTCTCGCGGTAGCGGCCGCGGAAGATGTCCATGCCCACGGCCAGCTGGTAGCCGCCCAGCTCCGGCTGGCTGGGGACCTCGTCGGGGAAGACGTCGATCAGCTTGACCACCCAGTCGCTGTCCGTGCCGCTGGTCGAGGCGGTCAGGTTGACCTTGGGCACGCCGGCGATCTTCAGCGGCGCGGTCAGGGGCTCGGACACGTAGGAGAGCACGTCGGTGCGGTCGGCCACGGCCCGCTGGTCGGTGACCAGCCAGGGCTTCCAGCGGTCGCTGTCGCCGAAGCGCACCGGGCGCGGGACGTAGGGCACGGGCTTGGCCGGGTCGGAGACATATTCGTCATAGGCCGCCGCGCCCTTGGCCGGGGCCGGGGCGCTGAACGACAGCCCGCCGTTCGGGGCCAGATAGAGCGGCTTGGCGCCCCCCTGCGGCCAGGACTTGTAGCGGTCCCAGTGGTTCTGGCCGGGGTCGTAGATCAGCACCGGCGGGGTGTCGGCCTTGGGCGCGCCGTCCTTCAGGTACTGGTCGAAGAACGGCAGCAGCACGTCGCGGCGGAACTGCAGGGCGGTGTCGCCGTCCCACTTGAACGGGCCCAGGCTGGAGCCGTCATAATTGACCTGGCTGTGGCGCCAGGGGCCCAGCACCAGGTAGCTCTTGTCGTTGGCCGTATCCTTGGGCTCGGTGGCGGCGTAGGCGTGGACCGCGCCCCACATGTCCTCCTGGTCCCACAGGCCCTGGATCCACATGGTCGGCACGGTCAGGGGCTGCTTGGCCATGGTCTTGTCGAGGGCCTGCTCGCTCCAGAAGCTGTCATAGGCCGGGTGCTCGGTCAGCTTCTTCCACCACGGCAGCTGGTCCAGGCCGTTGGTCTTGGCGTAGTCGCCGGTCGAGCCGGCCCGGCGGAAGTTGTCGTAGTCGTCATAGCCCTGGCGCACGACGTCGTCGCCGGCCCCGCGCACCGTGGTCTGGCCGGTGAAATAGTCGAGATTGACCTGGCGGAAGGCCCCGAAGTGGAACCAGTCGTCGCCCATCCAGCCGTCGACCATCGGGCTCATCGGCGCGGCGACCTTCAGGGCCGGGTGCGGATGGACCAGGGCCATCACCACCGTGAAGCCCTCGTAGGAGCTGCCCAGCATGCCGACCTTGCCGTTGCTCTCGGGCACGTTCTTGGTCAGCCAGTCGATGGTGTCGTAGGCGTCGGTGGAGTGGTCGACCTCGCTGTTGTTCAGCGGCCCCTTCAGCGGGCGGGTCATCACATAATCGCCTTCGGAGCCGTACTTGCCGCGGATGTCCTGGAACACGCGGATATAGCCGTCCTGGACGAACACCTCGTCGCCCTGCGGCAGGGCGGCCAGCATGTGCGGGCTGTCGTTGCGGGCCGCGCGCTTGGCGGCGTTGTAGGGGGTGCGGGTCAGCAGGATCGGGGCGTTCTTGGCCCCCTTGGGCACGACGATCACCGTGTAGAGCTTGGTCCCGTCGCGCATCGGGATCATCACCACCCGCTTGTCGTAGTCGTAGCCGACCTTGGGGGCGACATACTTGCCGTCGATGTCGGGGGTCAGGGGCGGGGTCTGCCCGGCGGCCTGGGCGTGGGCGACGGTGGCGAAGGCGGTCAGGGCGGCGGCGGCCAGCAGGCCGGCGCGCAGGGAAGAGGCAAGACTCATCGAAGGGCTCCCTAGGGTGGAGTCACCTTAGGGGCGGTTTTTGAGCGGCGCTATAATATAACAGCGCTCGGCATGGTTCCGCGTCTGGAGCGCCGTGGTTGAGGGCTGAATCCTTCTTTCATCCGTCTCCCCGGCCTTCGCCAGGGAGACGGGGCGGGGGCTAACGGCGATAGACGCCCAGGAAGCTGGCGCCTATGCCGCCGCAGCCCCAGGGGCTGTCGGCGTCGCCGTCGTTGACCACCAGGTAGCGGTCGACGCGGCGGAACCGGACGGCGCAGTGGGGCGGCGGCGGCGCGTCCGGGAACTGGGCCTTGTACTGGGCGGCCGCCTCGGCGTCGAAATCGGAGAACCGGCCGCTGGGGCCGTCCACCAAGAGGGCGCCGGCGAAATGGCCGGTCGGCGGGGAGGGGCGGCCCGTATTGACCGTGTCGCCCTCGACCTGCAGGCCGCCGCGGGCGTCGCGGGTGATCGTGACGGTGGTGTCTTCGCCGAACGACCATCGGCCCAGCCAGTCGGCCTGGGTCGTCGGCGGCGCCGGGATCCTGGCCAGGTCCGCGGCCCGCAGCCAGCCGACGGTGTCGCGCGGGGTCCCGCTGTACCAGGCGCAGGCCCAGCCGTTCTCGACCTGGCTGACCAGCACCGGGTCCTTTTCGACCAGATAGCTTTTCAGCTGGCAGGCGGCGGCGGCCGGGCAGCCCTCGCCGTCCTGGCGGAAATGGGAACGGCCGGGGACGGCGACGCGATAGGCCTCGGCCCCGCTGTCCTGGGCCCGTTCGACGAAGCCGCCCTCGTCGCAGCGGGCCGACGCCTCCTGGGCCCAGGCGCTGGAGGCCGACAGGCTGGCGAGGAGGGCGGCCGCGACGATCAGCTGGCGACCCATCCTAGCCCCTTCGCGGTCAGGCGCTGGCGAAGATGCTGCGGAACAGCAGGGCGCCGTCTTCCGAGCCCAGGTCCGGGTCGAACGAGCGGTCGGGGTGGGGCATCAGGCCCAGGACATTGCCGCCGGCGTTGACGATGCCGGCGATGTCGCGGGCCGAGCCGTTGGGATTGTCCTGGTAGCGGAACACCACCTGGCCTTCGCCCTCCAGCCGGTCGAGGGTCTGCGCGTCGGCGAAGAAGTTGCCCTCGCCGTTGCCGACCGTCATCACCGCCTGGCGCTGCTCGCCATAGCTGGCGGTGAAGCGGGTCTGGCCGTTGACGATGTCCAGGGCCACCGGCTTGCAGACATATTTCAGCTTCTCGTTGCGCAGCAGGGCGCCGGGCAGCAGCCCCGCCTCGCACAGCACCTGGAATCCGTTGCAGATCCCGACCACGGCGACGCCGCTGTTGGCGGCGGCGATCACTTCGCGCATCACCGGGCTCTGGGCGGCCATGGCCCCGCAGCGCAGGTAGTCGCCATAGGAGAAGCCGCCGGGCAGGACGATCAGGTCCAGGTCGTCGGGCAGGGCCGTCTCCTGGTGCCAGACCATCTCGACGCGGGCGCCGGCGGAGCGCTCGATGGCGACCTTGCAGTCACGATCGCAATTGGAACCGGGGAAGACGACGACGGCGGCTTTCATGGCGCGGGCCTGTAGCACCGTTCGCGGGGGATGTCAGCGGTCAAGCGCAGCGAACCCACTACGCTCGTCATCCTCGGACTTGTTCCGAGGACCGAGTTTGTCCGCGACCTCGCCGCTCCACGGATCTTCCTTCTTCACAGCTGCGGCAGGGGTCCTCGGAACAAGTCCGAGGATGACGGGGCGGGGGATCACGGGGCGGTGGAGATCACGCCCCGCATTCGTCCAGCACCGGCTCCACGGGAACCGCGTCCGGGGCCGGGAACGGAGCCTTGAAGGTGAAGGCTTCCGGGGTCGGGCCATGGGCCTCCAGCCGGGCCAGCCGGGCCTTGGCCTCGTCGATGGTCGGGCGGTGGCCGGCCGGGACCCACCACAGCACCATGTAGACGTCCATGTGCTCGAACCATTCGCGGCGGCGGCGCATGATCTGCACGTGGTCGCCGCGATAGACGAAGGCCCCCAGGGAGGGGATGTCGGTCCAGACCGACATGTTGATGGCGATCAGCGGGTCTTCGTAGGGGGCCAGGTCGGTGGCGTTGTCGCCCTCGCCAACCAATCGCCAGACGAAGCCGGGCGAGGCGTCGGCCAGGGCGTTGACCCGGTCGAGATTGTCGACGAAGTCCTTGATCATCGGGTGGTCGACCGGGGCCCGCAGGCGGCCGATATTGACCTGGGCCAGATGAAACTTGGCGCTCATGGGGGTCCCTCCGTGTCCACCGAACATGGGGCGGCCAAGCGGGAGCGGAAGGCGTCACACGAAGAAAAAGCGCCGCTCCAGGGGGAGGGCGCCTGATCTTGGGTCGACCTTGATCTTCAGGCGATCTCGACGCGGTAGCTTTCGATCACCGTATTGGCCAGCAGCTTGTCGCACATGGCCTTGACCTCGGCCTCGGCCTTGGCGGGGTCGGTCTCGGCCAGGTCGAACTCGATCGTGCGGCCGACCCGCACCTGCGAGGCGCCGGCCCAGCCCAGGCCGTGCAGGGCGGCTTCGACGGCCTTGCCCTGGACGTCGAGCACGCCGGGCTTGAGGAACACTTGGACCTTGGCTTTCATTTCGTCGTCCTGACCTTCTTCACCCTCTCCCAGGGGGAGAGGGAGGGGCCCATGCGCAGCATGGGAGGGTGAGGGGGTGCGGGGCTTCCGGACGAGGCTTAACCCCTCATCCTCTCACGCGCCGAGCGGCGCGCGGGCCCCTCCTTCTCCCGCTGGGAGAAGGGGTTTTAAGGCTAATGCACGCCGCCTTGGATGACGGTGGGCATTTCCTTCATGATGCCGAGGCGGCGAGCCACCTCGGTGTAGCTTTCGATGACATTGCCCAGGTCGCGGCGGAACCGGTCCTTGTCCATCTTCTCGTTGGTGGTCGAGTCCCACAGCCGGCAGCTGTCGGGGCTGATCTCGTCGGCCAGGATCACCCGGCTGAAGTCGCCTTCATAGACGCGGCCGAACTCGATCTTGAAGTCGACCAGGGTGATGCCGACGCCGCTGAACAGGCCCGACAGATAGTCGTTCACCCGCAGGGCCATGGCCATCATGTCGTCGATCTCCTGGGTGGCGGCCCAGTTGAAGGCGGTGATGTGCTCCTCGGAGACCATCGGGTCGCCGAGCTTGTCGTCCTTGTAGTAGAACTCGATGATCGAGCGCGGCAGCGGCGTGCCCTCGGCCAGGCCCAGGCGGGTGGCGATCGAGCCGGCGGCGATGTTGCGCACCACCACCTCCAGCGGGATGATCTCGACTTCCTTGATCAGCTGCTCGCGCAGGCTCAGGCGGCGGATGAAGTGGTTCTGCACGCCGATGCCGTTCAGGCGAGTCATGATGTACTCGCTGATGCGGTTGTTGATCACGCCCTTGCCTTCGAGCACGGCCTTCTTCTGGGCGTTGAAGGCGGTGGCGTCGTCCTTGAAATACTGGATCAGGGTGCCCGGCTCGGGGCCCTCGTACAGGATCTTGGCCTTGCCTTCGTAGATCTTCTTGCGGCGGGTGGTCATGGCTCTCGTCGAGGCCCTTCTGGTTGCGAGCGCCGATTTCCCCGGAAGATGTTCCGAAGACCCGAAGAAACGAAAAGCGCGCGCGGCGGATAGCTGCGCGCGGCGTTCGACTCAAGGCCGCTCACGAAAAATGTCCCCTGGAAACTAGCTGAAGGCGGGCCCCGGCGCAAACGGCGGCGGCGCGGCCTCGCGATTGTGACCGCCTCGGAGGCGCTGCGGCGCTGCTTGCGATTGTGCGGCGGCTCGCCACGGGATATGCAGCCCGCTCAGAGACTATTGGGGCTTTCATGACCACCTTCGACGAACGCGAACAGGGTTTCGAGCGCAAGTTCGCCCTGGAGCAGGAGCAGGAATTCAAGGCGACCGCCCGCCGCAACCGCCTGCTGGGCGAGTGGGCGGCCGAGCTGATGGGCCTGGCGACGGTCGACGAGTACGCCCGCGCCGTCGTCAAGTCCGACTTCGAGCAGCCCGGCGACGAGGACGTGCTGCGCAAGGTCGCCGGCGACCTCAAGGGCTCGGGCGTCAATGTCAGCGAGGGCGAGGTCCGTCGCAAGATGGACGAGCTGCTGGCCATGGCCCGCGGCCAGATCGCCGCCGGCGAGTAGCCGCCGAAGCGACGGACCGGAATTATTCTAATCGCTCCACGAGGCCCGGCCGCGGCGTTCGCCGTCGCCGGGCCTTGTCGTCTCTGGAGTCCGCAACCGCCGACGCGACGCCTGCGGATCGATTGCGCGCATAGGTAGATAGAAAATCGGATAGCGCGCTGAGGTTTCCTTGGGCGGCGCCCACCTGTGGATGTATCACTCTCCCGCAAGGCGACCAGCAGGGTCGTCAGCACCAGGAGGACGCCCCATGGCGGACGACATCGGTACGCTTCACACCCAGAAGGCCGGCGAAGAGATCGGCCTCTATTTCGTCAAGGCGGTGGTCGGCAATGTCGGCACGCCCGGCGCGCCCATCGTCAATCTGGCCCTGACCGTGCAGGCCGCCTCGGGCCATGTCAGCGGCATCGCCGAGATCAACCAGGCGATCGTCGGCGGTCAGCACCGTTTCCCGGTCAACGGCCAGATCTATCAGACCGGCTTTGGCCCCAACCACCAGCTGGTGTCGCTGGCCGGCGAGTTCGTCTACAGCGTGCCGCCCCCGGCCATCGGCTCGTTCCTGGCGCGGTTCACCGCCGCCCTGTCGGTGGACCAGGCCTGGAACGGCTCGGGCGGTTTCAACTACCTCAACACCCACGTCGAGCACGTGCCGGTCAAGAAGATCGCCTGATCGCGATCGCCTGACGGCCCGGGCCCGCGCCGCCTGCCGCCCCCATCGGCACGGCGACGCGGGTCGTTTGCCGTCACCAGACCCGCGAGCGGTCTTCCGGCTTCAGATAGTAGGTGTCGCCCGGCTTGACCGCGAAGGCGGCGTACCAGGCGTCGACATTGCGGGTCGGACCGATCACCCGGAACGCCGAGGGCGAATGCGGGTCCGAGGCCATCTGCTGCTTCAGGGAGTCGGGGCGGGTCTTGTCCTGCCAGGCCTGGGCGAAGGCCAGGAACAATCGCTGGTCGCCGCTCAGCCCGCCGATCACCGGGGCCGGCCGGCCGCCGAGCGAGGCGTGGTAGGCGTCCAGCGCCACCTGCAGCCCGGCCAGATCGGCGATGTTCTCGCCCATGGTCAGCTTGCCGTTGATGTGCGAGCCGGGCACCGGCTCATAGGCGTCGTACTGCCGGCCCAGGGTGTCGGCCTGGGCCTCGAAGCGCTTGGCGTCCTCGGCCGTCCACCAGTCGCGCAGGGCGCCGGCGGCGTCGATCTTGCGGCCCTGGTCGTCGAAGCCGTGGCTGATCTCGTGGCCGATGATCGCGCCGATCGCCCCATAGTTCACCGCCGGGTCGGCGGCCGGGTCGAAATAGGGCGCCTGCAGGATGCCGGCCGGAAAGACGATCTTGTTCTCCAGCCCGCCGTTGTAGGCGTTGACCGTCTGCGGGGTCATGCCCCACTTGCCATGGTCGACCGGCTTGCCCAGGTCGCTCAGCGTATAGGCCCATTCGAAGGCCCGGCTGCGCAGCACGTTGCCATAGAGGTCGCCGGCCTCGAGCTTAAGGCCCGAATAGTCGCGCCACTTGTCGGGATAGCCGACCATCACCTGCATCTTCGAGAGCTTGGTCTGGGCCTCGGTTTTGGTGGCCGGGCTCATCCACGCGGCCTGGTCGATACGGGCGGCCATGGCGGTCTTCAGGTGGGCGATCAGGTCGACCATCTGGGCCTTGGACGAGGGCGGGAAATACTGGGCGACATAGGCCTGGCCGACCACCTCGCCGAGGCTGCCGTCGACCAGCTGGACGCCGCGCTTCCAGCGCGGGCGGATGGTCTCCTGGCCGGTCAGCACCTTGACATAGGCGAAGCGGCTGTCGACGAAGCGCTTGGACAGGTAGGGCGAGGCCTCCTCGACCAGGTGGAAGGCCTGCCAGGCCTTCAGGGTCTCCAGCGGGGTGTCGGCATAGAGCTTGGCGATGTCGCGCACCGCGGTCTTCTCGCCCAGCACCGCCTTGGCCCGGCCCGGCATGCCGGCCGCGGCCAGGTAGTCCGACCACGGGAACGGGGCGTAGGCGACCAGCTCGGCGGCGGTGACCGGGTTGTAGGTCGCGACGACGTCGCGGCGCTTGTCGGCCTCCCAGCTGACCTTGGCGATGGCGGTCTCGAAGGCCACGACCTCGGCGGCGGCCTTGGCCGGATCGGCGTAGCCGGCCATCTTCAGGGCCCGCTCGACGAAGGCGGCATAGGCCGCCAGCTGCGGCTTGAAGCCGTCGGTCAGGTAGTAGTCGCGATCGGGCAGGCCCAGGCCCGACTGACCGATATAGAGGATGTTGACCTCCGGGTTCTTGGCGTCGGGATAGATGTCCAGCGAGAAGATGTCGGCCCCGAAGCCGCCGTGGGCCCGGCCCAGGGCCTGGGCGAAGGCGGTCTTGGTCCTGATCGCCGCGATCGCCGCCAGGTCGGCCTTCAGCGGCCTGTCGTCGACCTGCTCGACCTTGGCCTCGTCGCTGAAGCTCTTGTAGAGGGCGCCGATGGGGGTCTTGGCGTCGGCGGTCTCGATCAGGCTGCGCAGCTGGTCCTGGGCGCGGTTGTAGACGTCATAGCCGACCCCGGCCGAGGCCTGGTCGCCGGGGATCGTCGTGCGCGCGGCCCAGGCGCCGTTGGCGTAGCGGTCGAAGTCGCCGCCGGGCGAGACCGTGGCGTCGCCGGCCGTCAGGTCGACGCCCCAGGCGCCGTACATCGGCTTGCCGGCCGGCGCGCTCATCGGCTCGGCGGCCCAGGCGGCGGCGGACAGGCTCAGCGCCGAAACGGCGGCCAGCAGGACGATGCGCATGTGGAAAGCTCCCCTTGAAGCGGGGATGCTGCCTCAGTTGACGCCCGGGCGCAGATGAAAAACGCGTAATGTTGGCCAGGATGGGACGATTGTCTTGTCGCGGACCCTAACTCAGCGAGGTCAGATGACCGTCGTCACCGTCCAGGAAGCCGAAGCCGATTTCGAGCGCTTGGTCGCTGAAGTCGAGGCGGGTGGAAAAGTCGTCATCACGGTAGATGGCAAGCCGGTGGCCAGCCTCGTGCCCATGCCGCCGCCGTCCGCCCGGCCAAAACGTGTGTTTGGCGGACTGACCGACACGCCCGAAGGCGAAGGGCTCTAGTCCAGCCACGCCCTGATCGCCGCCCACGCCTGCGCCTTCTCGTCGAACGACCGCGCCGCGTGGGCCGGGCTGGAGGAGGGCAGGGGCAGCAGGGCCAGGCGGTCGGCGACCGGGGCCAGCAGCCGGCCGCCCAGCTTCGCGGCCGTCCCGCCGTTGAAGGCCACGGCCCGCAGGCGCGGCAGGGTGTGGACCAGGGCGACGAGGTCATTGGCGACCGGATCGAGGATGGCGGCGTCGAGGCTGCCGCGCCGATGCGCCTGCGCCACCACGTCCCATAGCCCGACGCCCCGGGCCAGCAGGGCCGCCAGTCTCTGCGCATAGGGCAGGGAAACCAGCGGCGTCGCCAGCACCGTCTCCATCAGCGGCCAGAAGGCGTTGCGCGGATGGCCGTAATACTGGCCGGCCGCCAGCGAGGCGTCGCCCGGCAGGCTGCCCAGCACCAGCACCCGGGTCTGTGCGTCGACGACGGCCGGAAAGCCCGCCTTGCGGATCGCGCCCGGCGTCTGCGGCGCCCGGGCGTCATCGTTCATGCTCGCCACATTCGTCCTCGTCATTCGACAGGGTCAGTAGACATCCCGCCGATAGCGGCTCTCGTCGCTCAGCCGTTCCACCGTCTCGGCCCCCAGCACCGAGACCAGGGCCGCATGGACCTCGCCCGACATGCCGTCCAGCGAACCGCAGACATAGATCGCCGCGCCGTCGGCGACCCAGGCGCGCAGGGTGTCGGCGGCCTTGATCAGCCGGTGCTGGACATACAGCTTGCGGGTCTGGTCGCGCGAAAAGGCCAGGTCCAGCCGCGCCAGCACCCCGGCGGCCCGCCAGGCCTCGATCTCCTCGCCATGGAAATAGTCGTGGGCCTCCGTCCGCTCGCCGAACACCAGCCAGTTGCGATGCAAGCCGGCTGCGGCCCGGGCCTTCAGGTGGGCGCGCAGGCCGGCCAGGCCCGTGCCGTTGCCGATCAGGATCAGCGGCCGATCGTCCTCGGGACCGTGGAAGCTGCGATTGGTCCGCACCCGGGCGGCGATCTCGCTGCCTGGCGCGGCGTGGCGCGTCAGCCAGCCCGAGCCGAGACCCGGCTGGCCGTCGGCCCGCCGCATGGCCCGGACCAGCAGCTCGACCCCGCCGTCGGCGGGCAGGGAGGCGATGGAATATTCGCGGTGGGGCAGGGGCGGCAGGGCGTCGACCAGGGCCTGGGGCGTCGGCGGCGGCGGCGCGGCATCGTGCGGCAGCCGCCGCCAGGACAGGGCCTCGGCCAGGGTCGCGCCGTCCTCGGCCGCGACCGGGGCCGCAGGGTCCAGCCCCAGGCGGGCCAACAGGGCGGCGGTTTCGGCCGGGGCGTTGCGCGGCCCGACCTCGAGAATGTCGCCGGCCGCCCAGCTCACCGGACCGTCGAGCGGTTCGAGCCGCAGATGGAAGGCCTCGCCGCCGGGACTGCCAGGGTTTAGCAGGCGGCGCTCGGCCAGCCGCCAGCGGCCATAGCGCGGACGGGTCCAGTCGGGGGCGTCGGTGACGCCGGCCAGCAGGCCGACATGGGCCTGCCAGTGGCGCAGGGCGGCCGGATCGCCGTCGTCGACCTCGACCCGGTCGAACAGCGGCGCGGCGCCCTGATGGGCCAGCCAGGCGTCCAGGGTTCGGCCGAAGGCGCAGAACCGGTCGTAGCCGCGGTCGCCCAGGGCAAGGAGGCCATAGCCGAGGCCGCTGAGGTCGGGCCGGGCGGCCATGACGTCGCGGAGGAAGCGGCGGGCGTCGTCGGGGGCGTCGCCCTCGCCGGTGGTGCTGACCACGAACAGGGCCCGGCCGCCCCCCTGCTGCGAAGCGGTCGCCAGGTCGGCGGCGGCGACCTCCGCCAGGCGCTTCAGGGTCACGCGCGCGCCGGCCTCGCCCAGCAGCCGGGCGGTGGCCAGGGCCAGCTCCTCGGCGAAGCCGGTCTGGCTGGCGTAGGCCAGCAGGATCGGCGCGCCGGTTCCGGCCGCCAGGGCTTGGGCCTCGCGCCGAGCGCGGCGGCGGCGCAGGGCCTCGCGGGCGGCGATGGCCAGGCAGAACAGGGCGTAGGCGCCGGCGACCAGGACGGCGGCCCACAGGCGTTCGGGCGGCGGGGACGGCCAGCCGCTCATGGGTCGAGCATGGCGGCCAGGGCCGGCGACAGCCGCTCCTCCAGGCCGTCGGGACCCGGCGTCAGGATCAGGGCCGCCAGGCCATGGTCGGTCGCGAAGGCCAGGGCGGCGTCGGGGGCCATCACCGTCAGGGCGGTGGCGTAGGCGTCGGCCCGCATGCAGCTTTCGTCCAGCACCGTGACGCTGATTGCGCCGTCGGCGACCGGCGCCGCCGTGGCCGGATCGAGGGTGTGGGCGTAGCGGCGGCCGTCATGCTCGAAGAACCGCCGGTAGTCGCCGGAGGTCGCGACCGCCAGGCCGTGCAGGGCGACCAGGGTGCGCGGGGCGGGGGCGTGGTCGGCGCTGGGCGGCCGCTCCAGCTCGACCCACCACGGCTGGCCGTCCGGCTTGGCGCCGAGGCCGCGCAGCTCGCCGCCGACCTCGACCAGATAGGACCGCGCCCCGGCCCGGTCGAGGGCGGCGGCGACCTGGTCGACGGCGAAGCCCTTGGCGATCCCGTTGAGGTCCAGGTGCAGGCCGCCGGGCTGCAGCAGCCGGTCGCCGTCGAGGACCAGCCGCCGCCAGCCGGCGGTGGCGCGAGCCCCGGCGATCGCCGCCGGCGCGGGCGGGCCGCCGGAGAACGGCCGGGGGCCGAAGCCCCAGAGCGAAACCAGCGCTCCCAGGGTCGGGTCGAAGGCCCCGCCGGTGCGTTCGGCCACGTCGATCGCGCAGGCCAGCACCTGGGCGAAGGCGGCGGGCAGGGCGGTCCAGGTTCCGGCCGCGGCGGCGTTGTAGCGCGACAGGTCGGACCCGGGCTCCCAGGGGCTCATCTGCGCCACCACAGTGTCGAGCTCGCGCTGGACCATGGCCGTCAGGGCCTCGGCCGAGGCGGTGGGCGGGGCGACCAGCTTCACCGACCAGGTCGCGCCCATGCTCCGTCCGCCAAGCGCCAGCACCGCGCCGCCGATCGGGCGGGCGGGCGGCTGGGCCAGCAGGGGGACGAGGACGCGGGTCATGGGCGAGACCTGTCGCCGCCGGGAAGCGGCGACAGGATGGGACCTCAGGGCAGTTGGGCTTCGATCGTCGCGGTGTAGCTGGCGCTGTAGCCGTCGCCGGCCAGGGGCTGCGGCGGGCTGTTCGGACCCCCGGGCCCGCCGGGACCGCGGCCGGTCTCGCCGGTCTGGACGACGGCGCTCAGCCACCACATCCCGGCTTCCGGCAAGGTGACCGACAGCGCACCGTCGGCGCCCGTCCTGGCGGTGACCTCCACCGGCTTGGCGCGCCAGCGGTCGCCGCCCCGCGCGAAGACCACGTCGAGCCCGGCCGCCGGCTTGCCGTCGAGCAGGAACCTGAAGCGGGCCGGCTCCGTGGCGACGATGTCCGCGGGGTGGGTGATCGGCGCCAGCTCCAGTCCCTGGTTGGAGGGCTTCAACGCCTCCACGGTGGGCTTGTCGCGGGTGACGAAGGTCTCGTAGCGGCCGAGCATCCGGATCGTCCTGAGGTCGGCGGCCCCGGCCGGGACCTGCTTGGCGAACTCCTCGCCGGCCCCGCGGAAGCGCTTGACCTCGCCGTTCTCGGTCCAGCTGGCCAGGACCATGGTCGACACCGAGGCGATCCTGTAGGTGCCCGGCTTGGTCAGCTGGACGTCGAAGGTCGAGCGGAACTTGCCGTTGGCGCCGTTCTGGGGCGCATCGGCCTGACCGTCCCCGGCGGTTACCTGGATGGTCTCCAGGCGCAGGGGGCGAAGATCGGGGAAGAACAGGTCGTCGGAGCTGGCGGCGTCGACCGTGACCCAGGCGTTGGAGCCCGACAGCACGGTGGTCGACGGAACCACCCAGCTGCGGGCGGCCTGGGCCGTCGCCGGGACGATGACCGCCGCGGCGAGGGCGGCGGCGATCAGGCGTTTGTTGAAGGCCATCGCGATCTTCCTGCTCATTTGACGGAGACGGTGACGAGGCCCAGCTCGGTCGAGCCCTTGGCCGAGGCCGGCTTGCCGGGCTTGCCCCCCGGGCCGGTCCAGGTGAACGGCACGCGGACCGACTCGTGGCCCCCGGCTTCGCGGGCGGCCTCGACCACCAGGGCGTACTGCCCAGGCTTGAGGTCCTTCAGGGGTCCCTTGGCGCCGCTGAAGGTCAGCTTCTGGGGGCCGGGCGCGCGGGTCGCGCCGGTGAGGCCGTCGGCCGGGAAGCTCATCTCGCGGCCGGCCTTGCGCCACCACTGGCGCAGGTCCTTCAGCCACTTCTCGTGGTTGGGCTTGTACCAGACCGAAAGCGTGCCGGCGGCGCTGGAGTCGGCGGTGTTCTCGATCCAGATCGCGACGAAGGGGCTGTGATACTCGGCCACCGAGAGGCGGGGCACGTCGAAACTGACGTTGAGGTCAGAGGCCAGGGCGGGGTTGGCGACCGCGGCGCCGGCGCCGAGGGCCGAGAAGGTCAGCAGGGACATCGAAAGCTTCGTGGGGGAATGCTTCATGGCGGGGCGCCTCACAGATGGACGAACAGGATGACGAGCAGCAGCGGGACCACCAGGCCGCCGGCCACCAGCGGCCAGGTCAGCGGCCGCGAGCGGGCGTGGAACTGCAGGAGGATCAGGCCGGTGACCGCGAAGATCGTGCAGGCCCCGGCGAACAGGTCGATGAACCAGCCCCAGGCCGGTCCGGCGTTGCGGCCCTTGTGCAGGTCGTTGAGCAGCGAGATCGCGCCGCGGGTGGTCTTTTCGTGCTCGGCCGCGCCGGTCTGGCGGTCGATGCTGATCCAGGCGTCGCCGCCGGGCCGGGCCAGGGCGACATAGACCTCGTCCTGCGACCATTCGGCCTCGCGGCCGGCGATGTCGGCGCCCACCGCCTTGTCGAGCCAAGCCTCGACCTTGATCGGCAGCGGCCGCTTGCCCTCTTGCGGGCCCTTAGCCAGCAGGGCCAGCAGGTCGGCGGGCAGGGTCGCCTTGCGGTCGACGACCCTGGGCTTGGCCTCGATCTGGTCGGCGTGGTTGAGGGTGAAGCCGGTGACCGCGAACAGCAGCATGCCCACCAGACTGACGGCGGCGCTGATCCAGTGCCACTGGTGCAGCTGCTTGAGCCAGAACGAGCGGCGATGCTGGTCGGGGGCGGGTTTCACGGGATCCGGGGGCGGGAGCGGAGCAGGGCGCAGCTTGTCGCTCATACTTGAGAACGACTTGCAAATGCAAGGCCTTCCGGCGCGTTCCCGGCGCACGCCTGGGTTCGTCTCCGGAGGCGGCGAATTCTGGGTTGCGACCTGCGACGATAGCGCACGGCGACGGCGCCCGCCCGGCCGCGCTAAGCCGGTTCACGGGTTGTTAAGCATGTCGGATGGGGCGGATGGTGCGTAAGATTCTGGTCGCGGAAGATGACGCCCTGCTGGCGGCCATCCACCAGATCACCCTCAGCGAAGCGGGCTTCGAGGTGCTGGTCTGCCGCGACGGCCAGCAGGCCCTGGAGGCCATGGACGCCTTCGATCCCGACCTGCTGATCACCGACTTCCTGATGCCGCGGATGAGCGGCGGCGACCTGATCAAGGCCGTGCGCCTGCGCCGCGGCGCGCGGACGGCGGTGCTGCTGGCCTCGGCCCGCGACGAGCATCTGCTGACCGACGAGGAGCGCGGCGACGCCCGCCTCGAAAAGCCGATCTCGCCGGCCGGCCTGCTGGGGGCGGTGCGGGCGCTGGAGGCGCGCTTCGGCGCCGGGCCGATGGCGGCGGCCTGAAGCGGCGGCGCCCAGCCGACGGGCGTCGGCGGGAAAGGCGCCCCGGCGCGAAAGACGATCTCGACAACCGCGGCTTTAGCGGAGAAGTTGCCCCCTCTTTCGCGGCGGGAGCCCGCCCGCGCGTCGTCCTGGGGTCGTTTCTTGAAAACGCTGTTCTTCTCCGTCTCCGCCGCCGCCCTGTCGCTGGCGGTCCTGTCCTCGAGCGCCGCCCTGGCCCAGGACCGCGTCCCGGTCCAGGCCCCGCCGACCCCGGCCATCGCCGCCGCCCAGGACGTCCCCTATCCGGGCGTGCTGAAGCTGTCGGTCGACACCACCGACCTCGACCGCAAGATCTTCCAGGTCCGCGAGACGATCCCCGTCGCCAAGGCCGGTCCGATGACCATCCTCTATCCGGAATGGGTGCCCGGCGGCCACTCGCCGCGCAACGACCTGGACAAGCTGGCCGGCCTGGTGATCACCGCCAATGGCCAGACCCTGCCCTGGACCCGCGACCCGGTCGCCGTCCACGCCTTCCATTTCGAGGTGCCGGCCGGGGCGACCCAGGTCGAGCTCAGCTACCAGTTCCTGACCGCGGTGAAGCCCGACGTCGGCCGCATCGAGGTGACGCCCGACATGCTGAACCTGCAGTGGCTGCAGCTGGGCTTCTACCCGGCCGGCTACTACCTGCGCGGCGTGCAGATCGAGCCCAGCGTCAAGCTGCCGGAGGGCTGGGGCTTCGGCACCGCCCTGGAAAAGGCCTCGACCGCCGGCCAGGTCACCACCTTCAAGACCACCACCTTCGAGACCATGGTCGATTCGCCGATATTCGCCGGCCGCTACTACAAGCAGGTCGAGCTGGACCCGGGCGGCCCGGCGCCGGTGCGGCTGAACCTGGTCGCCGACCGGCCCGAGGACCTGGAGATCAAGCCCGAGCAGCTGCAGATCCACAAGAACCTGGTGCAGCAGGCCTACAAGCTCTACGGCTCGCATCACTACGATCACTACGATTTCCTGGTGGCGCTGTCGGACACCCTCGGCGGCATCGGCCTGGAGCATCACCGCTCCAGCGAGAACCGCGTGCCGCCCAAGTACTTCACCGACTGGGACAAGGGTTTCGCCGGCCGCGACCTGCTGGCCCACGAATACACCCACTCGTGGAACGGCAAGTTCCGCCGCGCCGCCGACCTCTACACCCCGACGCTGAACGAGCCGATGCGCGACAGCCTGATGTGGGTCTATGAGGGCCAGACCCAGTACTGGGGCTATGTGCTGTCGGCCCGCTCGGGCCTGATGACCAAGCAGCAGACCCTGGACTCGATCGCCGCCACCGCCGCCCTCTACGACACCCGGGCCGGCCGCCGCTGGCGCAACGTGCTCGACACCACCAACGACCCGATCATCGCCAACCGCAAGCCGGCCTCCTGGCTGAGCTGGCAGCGCAGCGAGGACTACTATTCGGAAGGCCAGCTGATCTGGCTCGACGCCGACACCCTGATCCGCGAGAAGACCGGCGGCAAGAAGTCGCTGGACGACTTCGCCAAGGCCTTCTTCGGGGTCGAGAACGGCTCCTATGTGCCGCTGACCTATGATTTCGACACCGTGGTCAAGACGCTGAACGGCGTGGTCGAGAACGACTGGGCGAGCTTCCTGAAGACCCGGGTCGAGGGCCTGTCCGAGCATGCGCCGCTCGATGGCCTGACCCGCGGCGGCTACAAACTGGTCTATACCGACACCCCGACCGAATACTTCAAGGGCCTGGAGACCAAGAGCAAGAGCCTGGTCTTCAACTATTCCCTGGGCTTCACAGTCGGGACCGGCGGCGCGCTGTCGGTGGTCAACTGGGACACGCCCGCCTTCAAGGCGGGCCTTACGGCGGGCGGAACCCTGGTCGCGGTCAACGGCACGGCCTATTCCGACGACCTGCTGAAGGAGGCGGTCAAGGCCACGGCCAAGGCCGGTGCAGCACCGATCGAGCTGCTGGTCAAGGACGGCGACCGCTACCGCACGGTCAAGATCGACTACACCGGCGGCGCGCGCTACCCGCGGCTGGAGCGGATCGAGGGCACGCCGGCGCGGCTGGACGACATCCTGGCGGCGCGGAAATAGGCGTTCGAGCCAGAGACGGTGAAGGGGCCGCCGGCGGAGACGTCGGCGGCCTTCTCGCTGTCGGCGAAGGCCGTTGCGTCCGGTCCTGGCGCACCCGTCATGCATGTCGGACAGGCCAGCGACCCTGCGCAACCCAGAACCCCTTGCGAGCCAGAATGACCAGCGCCCGTGTCGATCCAGCCTTGGTCTTCGCTTGGCAAGAAGCGCATTCGGTCGCGCGCGGCGCCCCGCCTCCGGTTCACGATCACGGCGGCTTCCGGGTCGATACCCGTTCGGAAAACGAGCGGATGCGCTGGGTGTTTCCACAACCCTGTGGCGGCCTGCACGCCGTCGCTTGCAGCGTCACGGAGCCGGGGTGCTATCTGAAGCTGTGCGGCGACGAGGACGCGTTGCAAGGTGCGCTCCCGCCGGGTTGGGAGATCCAGCCCGCGGCCTATCTCATGACGGCGACGGACATCGTCTTCGACCCGAAGCCCCTGGCGGACGGATATCGGCTCGAGCTTCAACAATCCGGACCTGTGACCCAGGTTCGCATCCTCGCGCGGGACGGCGAGCTGGCGGCAAGCGGGCAGGCTGCGGAAACCGCGGCCGCCTTCGTCTATGATCGCATCGAGACGGCCCTGGAGCACAGGCGAAAGGGGCTGGGCGCGGTGGTGATGGCGGCGCTCGGATCCACAAGGACCTCGCCCGCGGCGACGCCGCTGCTTGTTGCGACCGAAGAAGGGCGCAGCCTCTACGCCAGGCTCGGCTGGACGGTGCTCTCGCCCCTGGCCACCGCGACGATTCCAGCGGCCCTGGCGTCCTCCCATTTTGCGAACCGGCGGTCTTGATGCCGCCATCGGTTCCGTGGAAGACAACCCAAGCTTCACGCTTCGCCCCGCCAGGAGGCGTCCGACCGGATGTCTTTCGCTTCAAATTCGACTGTGAGTTTCCGATGAACCGTATCGCCGGCCTGGCCCTGGGCCTTTTCCTGCTGTCGACCCCGGCCCTGGCCCAGGAGGCGTCCGCCCCGCCGCAGCTGGTCGCCGCCGTCGATTCGACCAAGACCCTGGCCGAGGGCCAGGCCTTCCTGGCCCAGAACGCCAAGGCGCCGGGCGTGGTCACCACCGCCTCGGGCCTGCAGTACAAGGTGGTCAAGAGCGGTCCCAAGACCGGCAAGTCGCCCAAGGTCGGCGACATCATCAAGGTCCATTACGAGGGCAAGCTGCTCGACGGCACGGTGTTCGACAGCTCGTTCGAGCGCGGCAAGCCGGCGATCATGCCCGCCGACGGCCTGGTGCCCGGCTGGATGGAGGCCCTGCCGCTGATGCATGTCGGCGACGAGTGGACCCTCTACCTGCCCGCCTCCCTCGGCTACGGCGACCGCCCGGCCGGCCCGATCCCGCCCAACAGCGTGATGGTGTTCCGCCTGCAGCTGATCGACATGCTGGCGGCGGACTGAGCCCATCCCCGATCACCCCCGCCTTCGCGGGGGTGATCGGATTGGGGGAAGCGGGGGGTAGTCGTCTCGACCCTTCCTCACCCCCGCCGCAGCAGCAGCGTCGGGGTGTCCTTGTAGGTGGTTCGCGCCATCAGGCTGAAGCCCATCCGCTCGGCCAGTTTCAGCGACGGGACGTTGTTCGAGTCGATGATGCAGATCACCGGGCCCGCGCCCCACTGGCCCTCGCCCCAGGCCAGGCCGGCGGCCACGGCCTCCGACGCGAAGCCCTTGCCGTGGGCCCAGGCGGCCAGGACCCAGCCCATTTCGGGGACCCCGTCGATCGACGGGGTCAGGGCGCGGCGGAAGTCCCCGAACCCGACCTCGCCGACATAGCGGCCGGTGGCCGTCTCGCGCGCCGCCCAGTAGCCGTAGCCCAGCAGGGCCCACAGGCCGCGGGCCCGCAACAGCCGGGCCCAGCTCTCCTCCGGGGTCGAGGTGCGGCCGCCGATATGGCGGGTGACCAGCGGATCGCTCCACATCGCCGCGCTGTCCTCGAAATCGGACAGGGCCGGCGCCGTCAGGGTCAGGCGGGCGGTGGTCAGGACGGGCAGGGACAAGGGCGAGGCATCCATTTGCGGTCGCCCTGTTTGCGGCGGGCGGCGCGGTCAGCCTATACCGGCGATCGTCCCCTCAGCCAGCCACAGCTTGAGCCTGTCCCGATGACCACGCCGCAGGACGCCATCGCCGCCCGCCGCAAGCTGACCAACCGCCTCATCGCCGGCAAGGACGCCCGCCGCCTGGCCCCGTTCCTGGCCTCCGACGTCAAGGTGATCGCCGGCGACGGGTCGCTGATCCTCGGGGCCGCCGACGTCCTGGCCGCCTTCGCCGGCCAGTTCGCCGATCCCGACTTCGTGGCCTATGTGCGCACCACCACCGGCGTCGAGCTCGACGCCGAGGGGGCCCGGGCCGCCGAACGCGGGACCTGGGTGGGGACCTGGCGCACGGCCGGTCCGCAGAGCGGCGCCTATCTGGCGGTGTGGAGGAAGGTCACCGGCCAGTGGCTGATCGAATCCGAACTGTTCGTGACCCTCGGCTAGGCGTTCTCGCCGCATGAACGTGCTCAAGCGCGGCAAGATGACGGAGAATTAATCCCCGCCCGGTTGCCGCGCCCGGCAAGGGGTTCTACGCCTGGGCCAACCGAACTTTGGGAAGGGGGCCCAGGCCTTGCAAAATCGTCGTCAGATGCTGCTGTCCACCGTCGCCGCCGGCCTGGCCGCCTCGACCCCGGGCCTGGCTTCGGCCCAGAACGCCCCGGCCGCCGCCAGCGGCGAGGCCGCCAAGCTCAACGCCCTGTTCGACGCCATCATGGCCAAGCAGCTGCGCCAGCAGCCGGAATCGACCACCGGCCTGGGCCTCGACGTCGGCGACCTGGCCTGGACCAAGGCCCTGCTGACCGACCGCTCGCAGGCCGCCATCGCCGCCGGCGTCGCCCAGACCCGCCAGCAGCTGGCCGACCTGCGCGCCCTCGATCGCAAGGCGCTGTCGGGCATGGACGCCGTCAACTACGACACCGTCGAGTTCACCCTGGCGGTGCAGGACGAAGGCAATCAGAAATTCAGCTACGCCGGCGGCGGCTCGGGCGCGCCCTATGTGCTCAGCCAGCTGACCGGCTCCTATCAGTCCTATCCCGACTTCCTCGACACCCAGCATTCGATCGAGACCAAGGCCGACGCCGACGCCTATCTGGCCCGGCTGGAGGCCTTCGCCCGGCTGATGGACCAGGAATCGGCGATCGCCCAGCGCGACTTCGCCGACGGCGTGGTCCCGCCCGACTTCATCCTCGACAAGGCCCTGATCCAGATGAAGGCCTTCGCCGGCACGCCCACGGCCCAGGCCCCGCTGGTGCTGTCGGTCGCCCGCCGGACCAAGGACAAGAACATCCCCGGCGACTGGGCGGGCGAGGCGGCCAAGCTCTATGAGGGCTCGGTGCTGCCGGCCCTCAAGCGCCAGATCGCCCTGCTGGAAAGCGTCCGGCCCAAGGCCACGCACGACGCCGGCGTCTGGCGGCTGAAGGACGGCGCCGACTACTATGCGGTGTCGCTGAAGAACTACACGACCGCGACCATCACCCCCGACGAGATCCACCAGCTGGGCCTGGACCTGGTCAAGTCGATCTCGGCCGAGGCCGACAAGATCTTCAAGTCGCAGGGCATGACCAAGGGCTCGGTCGGCGAGCGGATGCGGGCCCTGGGCACCGATCCCAAGCAGATCTACGCCAATACCGATGCGGCCAAGGAACAGCTGATCGCCGACCTCAACGCCAAGGTCAAATGGATCGAAAAGCAGCTGCCGGCCTATTTCGGCCAGCTGCCCAAGGCGCCGCTGGAAATCCGCCGCGTGCCCAAGGCCATCGAGGCCGGGGCCCCGGGCGGCTACTACAATTCGCCCTCGCTGGACGGCAAGCGGCCGGGCATCTACTGGATCAACCTGCGCGACACGGCCGAGCAGCCGCGCTTCACCCTGACCACCCTGACGGTGCACGAGGGCGTGCCGGGCCACCACCTGCAGCTGTCGCTGTCGAACGAGGCCCAGGGCCTGCCGCTGATCCGCAAGACGATCGGCAATTCCGGCTACACCGAAGGCTGGGCGCTCTATACCGAGCAGCTGGCGGTGGAGATGGGCGTCTACAAGGACGACCCCTTCGGCCATATCGGCATGCTGCACGACGCCCTGTTCCGCGCCGTGCGGCTGGTGGTCGACAGCGGCATGCACCACAAGCAGTGGACCCGCGAGCAGGCGATCAAGTACATGGCCGAGACCATGGGCGACGAGGAAAGCGGCGTCACCACCGAGATCGAGCGCTACTGCGTGTGGCCGGGCCAGGCCTGCAGCTACATGGTCGGCAAGATCACCTGGCTGCGGGCCCGCGACCGGGCCAGGAAGGCGCTGGGAAGCAAGTTCGACATCCGCAAGTTCCACGACGCGGGCCTGCTGTCGGGCATGACCCCGCTGACGGTGCTCGACCGGGTGATCGACACCTACATCGCCGACACCAAGGCGGGGAAGTAGACGTCTGCTCCCTTCTCCCCTTGCGGGAGAAGGGAAGTCGTCCTACGCCCAGCCCTCCGACACCCCCACCCGCCGGGCGGCGGGGGTCACGGCGGCGGCGATCTTCAGGGCCGGTTGCGGCTGTTCGCTGGGCTTGCCGAACAGCCAGCCCTGGGCGAAGTCGACCCCGGCCCGGCGGACCACGTCCTCGACCTCGACCGTCTCGACCATCTCGGCGACGGTGCGGATGTTGAGGTCGCGGCACAGCTCGACCAGCCGGCGGACCATGGCCCCGTCGCGGCCGTTGCCGGCCAGTTCGCGCACATAGCGGCCGTCGATCTTGACGATGTCGAGGTTCAGTTCCTGCAGATAGGCGAACGAGGCCGCCCCGGCCCCGAAGTCGTCCAGGCAGACCAGCGAGCCCAGGCCGCGCAGGGCCTGGATGTGCTGGTTCGCGCGGGGCAGGTCGTCGATGGCGCTGCTCTCGGTGATCTCGAAGATCAGCCGGCCCTTGGCGGTGTCGTGCCGGGCCAGCAGCCGGTCGATATGGTCGACGAAGGTTTCGTTGACGATGGTCCGGCCCGAGATGTTGATCGCCAGCTTCAGCGCTCCGCCGCGGTCGCTGACCAGCCGCTTGACCGCCTGTTCGGCGATGGCGTGGTCGAGCTCCTCGATCAGGTCGAACTCCTCGGCCATGCGGATCAGGGCGAAGGGGCTGGCCCCGTCCTCGAAGCGGACCAGGGCCTCGTAGTGGTGGGCCAGGCCGTTGGCCAGGTTGACCACCGGCTGGTAGGCCAGGGTGAAGCGCCGCTGGCTGACCGCCACGCCCAGGGCGCCGGCCCGGGCCAGGGTGCGCTTGACCGACCGGTTCATGGCTTCGGACAGGGTGTTGGGCGCGCCGTCCTTCAGCCCCTCGCGCAGGAAGTCGTCGAGGGCGTAGCGCAGGGCCTTCAGGCCGCGGGCCGGGGTGAAGCCGCCGTCCATCGGCACGACGTGGGCGCTGGCCTCCATGGTCGTGGCGCGGGTCAGGCGGCGGGCCATGTCGTCGGGGCCGTTGGCCCGGGGCCGGACCAGGGCGTAGCGTTCGGCCGACAGCCGGGTGGCCACGTCGCCGCCATGCGACTCGGCCCGCACGGCCCCGGCCAGCCGGGCGTCCAGGGCCTGGGCCTCGTTGGGCGACAGCTGCTCGCGCAGCAGGTCCAGGCCGGCGAAGTCGACCATCGCCAGCTCCAGCTCCAGCCCGGTCGTGCGGGCGACCTCCAGCAGGCCGCGGGCGATGTCCTCGAAGCTTTCCCGCGAGCGCAGGCCGACCGCGTCGAGGGTTCCGGCCGGGGCGGCGGCCGAGGTGGCCGAGACCGAGACCCGGCCGCGGTTCTCGGGCAGGGCCCGCAGGGTCAGGCTGACGTGGCGGGCCGGCGGCCCGGCCATGTGGGCGGTCAGGGGGCCGCGCCGGGAGCCGTCGTCCAGCGTCCTGAGCGCCGCGTCCATCATCGGCCGGTCGGCCTCGGTGAACAGCTCGCGCCAGGCGCGCCCGATCAGGGCGTGGTCGTCCTGGCCCATGATCCGCTGGGCCGCGCCCAGGACCAGGGTCACGCGGCCGTCCTCGACCTCGAGCAACAGGTCGGCGCTGGCGAAGGCCAGGCCCAGAAGGCGGCGTGGATCGATCGACAAGATGGAGTCCCCCTCGAAGAAACCACCATGTCAGGCCGATCTTAAGGACCGGTTGCGCTTGGAACGCGGTTTTGCCGGGAAGGCGAAAAAGAACATCTTGCGAACGTGGAACAAACCATGTACGCCTTGATCATTCCACAGGCGGATGGACGCGCCGGCCGCGAACCTCCGATCCGATGGTCGGAATCATGAAATAAGGGCGCATCTTCATGAACAACCAGGCGGCTTTGAGACTCGTGGGCAAAGAAGAAGGCGACAAGCAGCGGGCCCTCGAGGCGGCGCTGGCGCAGATCGACCGGGCGTTCGGCAAGGGCTCGGTGATGAAGCTGGGCGACAAGGGCAAGGTCGAGATGGAGTCGGTCTCCACCGGCTCGCTGGGCCTGGACATCGCCCTGGGCATCGGCGGCCTGCCCAAGGGCCGGGTCATCGAGATCTACGGCCCGGAAAGCTCGGGCAAGACGACGCTGGCCCTGCACGTGGTGGCCGAGGTCCAGAAGGCCGGCGGCACCGCCGCCTTCGTCGACGCCGAGCACGCCCTGGATCCCGGCTATGCGTTCAAGCTCGGGGTCAATCTCGACAATCTGCTGGTCTCGCAGCCCGACAACGGCGAGCAGGCCCTGGAGATCACCGACACCCTGGTGCGCTCGGGCGCCGTCGACATCGTGGTCGTCGACTCGGTCGCGGCCCTGACCCCCAAGGCCGAGATCGAGGGCGAGATGGGCGACAGCCTGCCCGGCCTGCAGGCCCGGCTGATGAGCCAGGCCCTGCGCAAGCTGACCGGCTCGATCAACAAGACCAACACCATCGTCATCTTCATCAACCAGATCCGCCACAAGATCGGGGTGATGTACGGCAGCCCGGAAACCACCACCGGCGGCAACGCCCTGAAGTTCTACGCCTCGGTGCGCCTGGACATCCGCCGCACCGGCTCGGTCAAGAACCGCGACGAGATCGTCGGCAACAACGTCCGGGTCAAGGTGGTCAAGAACAAGGTGGCCCCGCCGTTCCGCGAGGTCGAGTTCGACATCATGTACGGCGAGGGCATCTCCAAGCTGGGCGAGATCATCGACCTGGGCGTCAAGGCCGGGGTGATCGACAAGGCCGGCTCGTGGTTCTCCTTCAACAGCCAGCGCATCGGCCAGGGCCGCGACAATGTCCGCGAGTTCCTGAAGACCAACAAGGACATGGCCAACGAGATCGAGCTGGCCGTGCGCAAGTCTTCCCAGAAGATCGAGGAAGAGCTGCTGGTCGGCGGTCCCGAAGAGGGCGACGAGGAATAGGCCTGACCCGCCTGACACAGGTTTCGCGGCCGCCGCCCACAGCGGGCGACCCCGCCTCATAGCCCGCCGTGCACCCCGCCACGGCCGGCCGCGATCCCCGGACGCCTGGACCCCATGCCAGGCGTCCGACTTCGTTTGGGGGGGCTTGGATTTCAGGTCCCGGTGCATCCCACCCCCGTCTCCCCGGGGAAGGCCGGGGCCCAGATCATAGGGCTGTGCGTTTCGGACAAGCGGCCAGTACGACGACTGAATCCGGATCCCCGGCCTTCGCCGGAGATGCGGGTGACTACTGACCCGGAAGAGCCCTCCCTCCCCTTTCTTTCCCTCCCCCTTGCGGGGAGGGTGGCCCCGAAGGGGTCGGGTGGGGCCCAGTGCAGGGCGTTCGGCCGGCCGGCTCAGCAGGCCCCACCCGACCCTGGCGCTGCCAGGGCCACCCTCCCCACGAGGGGGAGGGAAGGTAAGAAAGGGGGAGAGAGAAGGGGCTGGGGGGATTGGCGCCCGTCGATCCGCGGGCGACGCGGCGAAGATCGAGCCTTCGCGGGAAGGATCGCAGAGCGTGGGCGGCGCACCGCGCGGCGGTTCCGCCGGCGGGGCCGCAGGGCGTCGACCGCAACCGCGAGGCAGCCTCGCCGATCATCGCCTCGACCAGGACTCCACCGCCGCCCGCCGCCCCCAAAGCGCAACGAACACCGACTCGGTTTCCTCTCCGCTTGAAACCGCGCTATGCAGCGCCGACCTCCGGTTTCCCCGGACCCGACGCCGCAACCACCCGAGACGCCGATGACCAGCCGACCTAGCCTGAACGAGATCCGCGCCACCTTCCTGAACTATTTCGGGGCGGCCGATCACGCCATCACGCCGTCGGCGCCGCTGGTGCCGCAGAACGACCCGACCCTGCTGTTCGTCAACGCCGGCATGGTGCCGTTCAAGAACGTGTTCACGGGCGCCGAGACCCCGCCGCATCCGCGCGCCACCTCGTCGCAGAAGTGCGTCCGGGCCGGCGGCAAGCACAACGACCTGGACAATGTCGGCTATACCGCCCGCCACCACACCTTCTTCGAGATGCTGGGCAACTTCTCGTTCGGCGACTATTTCAAGGAACAGGCGATCTTTCACGCCTGGACTCTGCTGACCCGCGACTTCGCCCTGCCCAAGGACAAGCTGCTGGTCACCGTCTATCACACCGACGACGAGGCCGCCGACCTGTGGAAGAAGATCGCGGGGCTGGACGACAGCCGCATCATCCGCATCCCGACCAGCGACAATTTCTGGTCGATGGGCGACACCGGCCCCTGCGGCCCGTGCTCGGAGATCTTCTTCGACCACGGCCCCCATATCGCCGGCGGCCCTCCCGGCAGCCCCGATGAAGACGGCGACCGGTTCATCGAGATCTGGAACCTGGTGTTCATGCAGTTCGAGCAGCTGGCCGGCGGCGAGCGGGTGTCGCTGCCCAAGCCGTCGATCGACACCGGCATGGGGCTGGAGCGGGTCGCCGCCGTGCTGCAGGGCGTGCACGACAACTACGACATCGACCTGTTCAAGGCCCTGATCGCCGCCAGCGTCGAGCTGACCGGGGTCAAGGCCGAGGGCGACCAGGCCCCGTCGCACCGGGTGATCGCCGACCACCTGCGCTCGTCCTCGTTCCTGCTGGCCGACGGCGTCACCCCCTCCAACGAAGGCCGCGGCTATGTGCTGCGCCGGATCATGCGCCGGGCCATGCGCCACGCCTATCTGCTGGGCGCGAGCGAGCCGCTGATGCACCGCCTGGCCCCGACCCTGGTGGCCGAGATGGGCCAGGCCTATCCCGAGCTGCGCCGGGCCGAGGCCTCGATCGTCGAGACCCTGCGCCAGGAGGAGGAGCGCTTCCGCGTCACCCTCGGCCGCGGCATGGGCCTGCTCGACGAGGCCACGGCCAATCTGTCGGCCGGCGGCGTGCTGGACGGCGAGACCGCCTTCAAGCTCTACGACACCTACGGCTTCCCGCTCGACCTGACCCAGGACGCCGTGCGCGCCAAGGGCATCAAGGTCGACACCGACGGCTTCGATGTGGCCATGGACCGCCAGCGGACCATGGCCCGCGCCAACTGGGCCGGTTCGGGCCAGCAGGGCGCGGCCGCGGCCTGGTTCGCGATCAAGGAGCGGGCCGGGGCCACCGACTTCGTCGGCTACGACACCACCGAGACCACCGGAACCGTCAAGGCCATCGTGCTGGACGGCGCCGAGGTCGCGTCGGCCGAGGCCGGGGCGACCGTCGAGGTCCTGCTCGACCGCACCAGCTTCTATGCCGAGAGCGGCGGCCAGGCCGGCGACACCGGGGTGATCGAGGCCCATGGCGTCGAGAGCCGGGTGCTCGACACCCAGAAACAGGCCGGCGACCTGCACGTCCATCGCGTCGAGCTGGCCGCGCCGCTGAAGGTCGGCGACCAGGTCGTGGCCTGCGTCGACGCCGCCAAGCGCACCACCACCCGCGCCAACCACTCGGCCGCCCACCTGGTCCATGCCGCCCTGCACCATGTGCTGGGCCCGCACGTGGCGCAGAAGGGCCAGCTGGTCGACGGCGAGCGCATGCGCTTCGACTTCAGCCACGGCGCGCCGCTGACCGCCGACGAGATCGAGCGCATCGAGGCCGAGGTCAATGCGGTGATCCGCCAGAACGTCCCGGCCGAGACCCAGGAGATGGCACCGCAAGAGGCCATCGAGGCCGGGGCCGTGGCGCTGTTCGGCGAAAAGTACGGCGACAGCGTCCGGGTCCTGACCCTGGGCCGCTCGCTGACCGACGAGGGCAAGGCCTATTCGGTCGAGCTGTGTGGCGGCACCCACGTGGCCCGCACCGGCGACATCGCCCTGTTCAAGATCGTCTCCGAACAGGGGGTGGCGGCCGGCATCCGCCGCATCGAGGCCCTGACCGGCGAGGCGGCCCGCCGCTTCCTGCTCGACCAGGCCGGCGTCGCCAAGGCCCTGGCCGAACAGTTCAAGACCCCGGTCGGCGAGGTCGGCGCCCGGGTCGAGGCCCTGATCGCCGACCGCAAGCGCCTGGAGAAGGAGCTGGCCGAGGCCAAGAAGCAGCTGGCCCTGGGCGGCGGCTCCGGCGCGGCCTCGGGTCCCGAGGACATCGCCGGCACCGCCCTGATCGCCCGCATCCTGGACGGCGTCGGCGGCAAGGAGCTGCGCGGCGTGGCCGAGGAGTTCAAGAAGCAGCTGGCCAGCGGCGTCGTCGCCCTGGTCGGCACCACCGACGGCAAGGCCGCCGTCACCGTGGCGGTGACCGCCGACCTGGTCGGCAAGTTCAGCGCCGCCGACCTGGCCAAGGCCGCGGTCCTGGCCATGGGCGGCCAGGGGGCTGGCGGCAAGGCCGACTTCGCCCAGGGCGGCGCCCCCGACGCCACCAAGGCCCAGGACGGGCTGGAAGCGATCAAGGCGGCGCTGGCGGGGTGACGGCCGCCGCCGCTAGAGCATTCGTCGAATGAGCAGGCGCGAACACAAAAATCTCCGCTCATCCCGGCGAATGCCGGGACCCAGGTGGAATGGCTGTGGGGCTGACGCCAACGGCGCCGAGCCTATCCAATCATCCTCAACGCCATAGGATCTGGGTCCCGGCATTCGCCGGGATGAGCGGAAGTGTGGGTCGGTGGCGGACGCCTAATCCGCCATCCCGGCCAAGGCCATGGCGATCGCCGACAGGGTCAGGCAGGACAGCGCCGTGGTCAGGGCCACGGTGCGGGCGCCGCCGCGCTCGAACACGCTGTAGGCCTTGGTCTGGATGAAGACATTGACCGCCGTCGGGGTGGCGGCCAGCAGGGTGGCGCCCAGGCGGAAGGCCGGCGGGGCGCCGACCAGGCCGGCGGCGATCCAGACCCCGGCCGGCATCAGCACCAGCTTGGCGAAGGCGGCGGCCAGGATCGGCGGCCAGGGCGGTATCGGGGCCGGCGGCTCGGCCGGCGGGTCGCAGGGCACGCCCGCGGCGGGCACGCCGGTCTGGCCCAGGGCGACGCCGAGGGCGACCAGGGCCACTGGGCTGCCCGAGGCGGCCGCGGCCGCCACGGCGCGGTCGAGCACCCCGGGCAGGGCCAGGCCGGCCAAGGCCAGGGCGGTGCCGGTGATCGCCGCCAGCACGATCGGGTTGCGCAGGGCCTGCATCAGCGACCGCCAGGTCGAGCGGCCGCCGGCCCAGCCCAGCAGGCCGACGCCGATGGCGGCGACGACCACGAAGTCCACCGCCACCACGCCGGCCGACAGCCGCGCGGCCTCGGGCCCGAGCACGGCGGCGGCGATCGGCAGGCCGAGAAAGGCGCTGTTGCCGAGGCTGGCCGACAGGGCCGCGCCGGCCCGCTCCTCGCGGGTCCAGCGGGCGGCGACGCCGATGCCGACCATCAGCGCCACCACCACCAGGGCGCAGGCCCCGTAGGCGGCCAGGCCCAGCGACAGGGCGCGGTCGGGCGTTCCGACCCGCGACAGGGCGTGCAGCAGCAGGGCCGGAAAGCCGATCCAGTAGACATAGGCCGACAGGCCGGTCGACATCCGCGCGTCGAACAGGCGCAGGCGGGCCAGGCTCACGCCGATCCCCACCAGCAGGAAGAACGGCAGCACGCGTTGCGGCACATCGAGCAGAAGCGGGATCACGGCGCTACCACGAAGCTACGGGACGATGACACAGAGCGGCGATCTCCGCCCACCGGGGCGCGCCGTCGATACCATTGCGGCGGGCGGCCGGTCCAGGGCCAGGCTTGACCATGGGGTTTCACCGCTCGTCCGGCGGCAGGCGCACATGGGCCAGCTTCCAGGTGAACAGGGCGTCGCGGCGGAAGGTGAACAGCGTCACCTTGGCCGGGTGGCCGGGCCGCCGCACGGCGATGCGCACCCGGTTGGGGTCCCAATAGGCGATGGTCGGATAGGGGCCGGTCACCGCCTGCCGGACCCGCTCGGCCGTCGTGGGCGGCTCGGCGGGGACGGGCGGGACCGCGCCGGGCCGGTAGCCGGCGGTCAGGGCCGCCAGCCCGGGCACGGTCAGGTAGCGGTCGACCCGCGGCTCGGGCGGGGCGATCGGCGCCACGGCCCGCCGGAACACCCCCAGCGGATCGCGCCAGATCGACGGCGGCTCGGCGGCGGCCCCGGCCGGCGGCGGGGGCTTCAGTTGGCCGGTCAGGCTGGCCCTCACGGCCGGGAAATCCACCAGTTCGCCGATCGCCTGCACGTCCTCGTCCTGGGCGGCGGCCTTGAGGGCGCGGAAGGCGAACCAGGGGGCGGCGGCGAAGGCGGCGGCGAAGATCACGATGGCCAGCACCACCAGGTCCCACAACCGCTTCTGAACGCTCATCGTCGTCCCCGGATTGGCCATCCCCGCCTAGAGCCGGTCGTGCGATTCCTATCGCGCGACCGGCTCTAGGTTTGTGTTTTCGCATCGCTGTTGCGGAAAACCGGTGTCCACTTTTCCGCGCGATGCTCTAGACAGCCTATTCGCGAGCCCTCGGCAAGACCGTTCGCGCCTCGGGACCGGGGGCGAGGCGCTCGACGGTTGTAATCCTCGCGCCAATGTCGGGTTCCGCCTGCGCCGTGCGTCCTTGGCTCAACGAGGCCGCTCCGCGCCTCGGCGATCAGAGGAGAAGACCGATGCGCGTGATGGTTCTGGTGAAGGCGACGACGGACAGCGAACAAGGGGTGATGCCGACGAGCGAGCTGCTGGAGGCGATGGGCAGGTTCAACCAGGCCCTGATCGAGGCCGGCGTCATGTTGGCGGGCGAGGGCCTGCACCCCTCGGCCAAGGGCAAGCGGGTGGCCTTCGACGGGCCGAACCGCACGGTGATCGACGGCCCGTTCGCCGCGACGCGGGAGCTGGTCGCCGGCTTCTGGCTCTGGCAGGTCAAGGACATGGCCGAGGCCGTGGCCTGGGCCAAGCGCTGCCCCAACCCGATGCCGGGCCCGAGCGAGCTGGAGATCCGCCCGGTGTTCGAGGCCGCCGACTTCGGCGAGCTGCTGACGCCGGAGATCGCCGCGCTGGACGCGCAGAACCGCGACAGGACGGCCGCCCACTGAACGGTCCCTGCAACGCAAAACGCCTCTCCCTGGCGGGAGAGGCGCTCGCGGATCGTCGAAAGGAGAGGGGGCTTAGGCCGCCATCGCCTTCTTGAGGTTCTCGTCGATCTTGTCGAGGAAGCCCTCGGTGGTCAGCCAGGACTGCTTGTCGCCGACCAACAGGGCCAGGTCCTTGGTCATGAAGCCGCTCTCGACGGTGTCGACGCAGACCTTCTCCAGGGTGTGGGCGAAGTCGGCCAGGGCCTGGTTGTCGTCGAGCTTGGCGCGGTGCGCCAGGCCGCGGGTCCAGGCGAAGATCGAGGCGATCGAGTTGGTCGAGGTCGACTCGCCCTTCTGGTGCTGGCGGTAGTGGCGGGTGACGGTGCCGTGGGCGGCCTCGGCCTCGACGGTCTTGCCGTCCGGGGTCATCAGCACCGAGGTCATCAGGCCCAGCGAGCCGAAGCCCTGGGCGACGATGTCCGACTGCACGTCGCCGTCATAGTTCTTGCAGGCCCAGACATAGCCGCCCGACCACTTCAGGGCCGAGGCCACCATGTCGTCGATCAGGCGGTGCTCGTAGTGGATGCCGGCGGCCTTGAACTTGTCGGCGTATTCGGCGTCGTAGATCTCCTGGAAGATATCCTTGAAGCGGCCGTCATAGGCTTTCAGGATCGTGTTCTTGGTGGAGAGATAGACCGGATAGCCGCGGCCCAGGCCGTAGGCGAAGCTGGCATGGGCGAAGTCGCGGATCGACTCGTCGAGATTGTACATGCCCATGGCCACGCCGGCCGACGGGCTCTTGAACACCTCGTGCTCGATGGTCTGGCCGTCGTCGCCGACGAACTTGATCGACAGCGTGCCCTTGCCCGGGAACAGGAAGTCGGTGGCCTTGTACTGGTCGCCGAAGGCGTGGCGGCCGACGATGATCGGCTGGGTCCAGCCCGGCACCAGGCGCGGCACGTTCTGGCAGATGATCGGTTCACGGAAGATCACGCCGCCCAGGATGTTGCGGATCGTGCCGTTCGGCGACTTCCACATCTTCTTGAGCTTGAACTCCTCGACCCGTTGCTCGTCGGGGGTGATGGTCGCGCACTTGACGGCGACGCCATGCTTCTTGGTCGCCTCGGCCGCGTCGATCGTCACCTGGTCGTTGGTGGCGTCGCGGTTCTCGACGCTGAGGTCGAAATAGTCGAGCTCCAGGTCAAGGTACGGGAAGATCAGCTTATCCTTGATGAGCTTCCAGATGATGCGGGTCATTTCATCGCCGTCCATGTCGACGACGGGGTTGGCGACTTTGATCTTGGCCATTGCGGGGGCTTTCCTCTGGCGGTGGCGCGCCTGTGACTCTTTGGCGCACAGGGCCAAGGAGCGGCGCGGACGGCGTGGCTATAGACTGTTGCGGCCCGCTGGGAAAGGCGAGGCGCGCCGGCGCCGATTTCCGAGGGGTGCGACGATCCGCGTGCTAGCGTATCGGGGGTTGTGGAGTAGGGACGGGCGTGGAGAGTCGACGAGCCATAACCGAGGTGACCTCGCCCCTGGCCCGCCGGCTGCTGGCCATCGTCGCCCTCCTGTCGATCGCCGTGACCGGCGTGGCCACCACCGTCACCTTCGTCTTCGTCCAGCGCAGCGCCGCCGACGCCCAGATCAGCCATCTGACCGAATACGCCGCCGAGCGGGTCAAGACCGAGGACCGGTTGTTCTCGGACCTCGTCAAGGTGCACGAGGCGGCGTCCGATTCCCTGGCCCGGCGGATGGCGGCCCTGGACCCGGCCAAGGTCGACCAGGGCTTCGACGCCCTGTTTCCGCGCCGCGGCGACGGCACCCGGCGCACCAGCGACGAGCTCTATGACGGCGGCGTGGTCGACGGGACCTACACCTACGGCATCGGCGGCTATCTGAAGCACGAGGCCGAACTGACCCCGGCCCAGAAGATGATGTTCGTGGCCGCCGCCCACGTGGTGGCCCACACCGGCGAGGCCGAGCTGAACCGCTATGACAACTTCTATTTCTTCACGCCCGACACCCGGCTGGTGATGTTCGGGCCGCGGCGGCCAGACCGGCTGACCTACTACCGCCACAACGCCCCTCCGACCCTGGACATCAGTCACGAGGAGATGGCCCAGCTGACCCTGCCGGCCACCAATCCCAAGCGGGTGATGAAGTGCACCAAGCTGCGCAAGCTGATCTCCGACCCCAGCGGCCGGGGACTGAACGCGGCCTGCGTGACGCCGTTCGACTTCCGCGGCCGGCAGCTGGGGGCCTGGGGCACCAGCCTGTCGCTGGACTCCTACCTGCTGCGCGCCATCGAGGACGCCCTGCCGGGCGGCCGCAACATGATCGCCACCTCGGACGGCGAGCTGATCGCCGCCCCCGGCCTGGCCCGCGACGGGGTGGTCGACGCCGGGGCCCTGGCCCGGGCCCAGGCCCGCGAGGGGGTGTCCGAGCTGGTCGCCCGGATCCGGGCCCGCGGCGACGACGCCGGGGCGATCCGCCACCGCGACCGGGTGATCGCCTATGGCCGGCTCAGCGAGCCCAACTGGTACTTCCTGATGAGCTTCCCGTCCGGCGACCTGGTGTGGGCGGCGGTCAAGACCGCCTCCTGGGTGCTGCTGTTCGGGGTGCTGGGCGTGGTCGTGCAGGTGGCGCTGCTCTATCGGGTGATGCGCCTGACGGTTGAGCGGCCGCTGGGGGTGCTGGCCGACGCTCATCGCACCGGCGATCTCGCCGAGGCCGGACCGATCGAGGCCCGCACCGACGAGATCGGGGCCCTGGCCCGCACCCTGCGCCGCCAGCGCGACGGCAATGTCGAGCTGCTGCGCTCGCTGGAGGAGCGCGTCGCCGAGCGCACCGTCGAGCTGGAGCGCGCCAACCAGGCCAAGTCGCTGTTCCTGGCCAATATGAGCCACGAGCTGCGCACGCCGCTGAACGGGGTGATCGCCATCGGCGACCGCCTGGCCGAGGAGGCCGATCCCGAGCGCCGCCGCGAGCTGGCCGCCCTGGTCACCTCGTCGGGCCGGCTGCTGGAGCAGGTGCTGGGCGACATCCTCGACGTCTCCAAGATCGAGGCCGGCCAGTTCCAACTGACCCCCGCGCCGTTCGACCTGGCGCGGCTGGTCGCCGGGGTCGCCGAGCTGCATCGGGCCGCGGCCGAGGCCAAGGGCCTGGAGTTCCACTGGCGGCTGGAGCCCGGCCTGGAGGGGACCTATCTGGGCGACGCCGGGCGGATCAGCCAGATCCTCAACAACCTGCTGGCCAACGCCGTCAAGTTCACCAGCCTGGGCGGCGTCAGCCTGACCGTCGACAGCGGCGAGCGCGGGCTGGGCTTCACGGTCAGGGACACCGGCGTCGGCTTCGACGAGGAGGTGCGCCAGCGGCTGTTCAAGCGCTTCGTCCAGGCCGACCAGTCGATCACCCGGCAGTTCGGCGGCACGGGCCTTGGCCTGTCGATCTGCGCGGCCCTGGCCGAGATGATGGGCGGCGGCATCGACGCCCGGGCCATGGTCGGGGTGGGGGCGACCTTCCGGGTCGACCTGCCGCTGCCGCGGGTCCAGGCGGTCGAGACCGAGGCCGAGGACGACGGCGAGGCGGTGTCGCTGGAGGGCCTGCGGGTGCTGGTCGCCGAGGACCACCCGACCAACCAGAAGGTGGTGCGGATCGTGCTCGAGCCCTTCGACGTGGTCCTGACCATGGTCGACGACGGCCAGGCGGCCCTGGCGGCCTTCGCGCCCGGGGCCTTCGACGTGGTGCTGATGGACATGCAGATGCCGGTGATGGACGGCCTGACCGCCACCCGGCTGATCCGCGAGCGCGAGGCGGCCGCCGGCGCCGCGCCGGTGCTGCTGATCATGCTGACCGCCAACGCCATGGAGGAGCACGTCGCCGCCGCCAAGGCGGTCGGGGCCGATCTGCACCTGTCCAAGCCGATGCGCCCGGCCCAGCTGATCGAAGCCCTGGCCCGGGTGCGGACCCGGCGCGGCCAGCCGGCGGTTCCGGCGGCGGAGTAGGGCGGACGGGCGCCGGCCCGCCACATTTCTCAAGACCACCGCCACGTTCCTGACGCGGGCGGATGGTCTTCAGGACGCTGTGTATGGGTAAGCTTGTGGAGTGCGATGAACCGGCGACCGCAGCAAAGCGCACCGCATAGCGGCGCGCCGGCCCCCCGCCGGCGACGTTCGCCGGGCCGTCTGCTGGCCGGGCCGCTGAGCGTGATCGGCCACGCCCTGGTCCTGCTGGCCCTGCTGTCGGCTCATGTCGAGCCGCCAAAGGTTCCCGAATCCGTGCCGATGACCGTGGCCCTGGTCGCGCCGCCGCCGCCCCCGCTACCCCCGGCCCCGCCGGCCAAGGTCGAGGCCCCCGCCGCGCCTGCGCCGCCGGCTCCCGCCAAGGCGTCCGTGGCCAAGGCCGCCCCGGTCAAGAACCGCCCGCGCCCGAAGCTGCGGCCGCCGCGCACCCCGCCGCCGCCCGATGTCGAGACCCTGGCGGCCAGCGACACGCCCGCGCCGCCCCTGGCCGACGGGCTGGGCGAGGCCGAACTGGTCGGGGCGACCACTGCAGGGGGCGGCGGCGGTTATGGCTCCGGAGCCGGCGGCGGCGGGGCCTGCGACATGGTCCGCCTGCTGCAGGACGCCCTGCGCAAGAACCCGCGGGTCCGCGCCGCCGTCGTCCAGGCCCATCCGGGCGCGGTGGCCTCGGGCAAGGCGGTGATGCTGTGGAACGGCGACTGGGTGAAGAGCCCGGGCCAGGAGGGCAAGGGCCTGGCCGGCCTGCGCGAGGCGATCATCCTGGAGGTGGCCTTCGCGCCCAAGGCGTGCCGCACCGATCCGGTGCGCGGCCTGGTGCTGATCTCGCTGAACGACTCGCCCGGCGGCGTCCGCCTGGCCCTGGGCTCGGACCGATGGCGGTGGTCGGACCTGCTGTTCGCCCGCTAGGCTCTGTGGACAGTTGACGATCTTGGGCCGAATTCCTCGTCCTTCGACAGGCTCAGGATGAGGAATTCTACTGAACCGCGCTGCCAATAGCCCTCATCCTGAGCCTGTCGAAGGACGAGGGCTCACCCACCGCCGCCAAACGCCTAACTGTCCACAGCTCCTAGGGCCTTCGTCGGCTGAGCAGGCGCGAAGTCAAATCTCCGCTCATCTCGGCGAATGCCGGGACCCAGATCCTATGGCGTCGAGGATGATTGGACGGACTCAAAGCCCTTGGCGTCAGCCCCAGAGCCATTCCATCTGGGTCCCGGCATTCGCCGGGATGAGCGGAAGTGTGGGTCAATATTGGTGGCGAATGCGCTAGGCCCTCCCGACAGCCCTCCGCCTCGGCCCGCGGCCGCGGGCGATAGCCGCCTTCAGCAGCCGCCGGAAGGTCGGGCATTCCATGTGGCTGGGGGCGGGGCAGGCGGCGGCGTGGCGAAGGCCGTCGCGCAGCGCGCTCAGGCGCCGGATCATCGTGTCCAGGGCGTCGGCCTTGGCCGCGCACAGGCCGCGGTCGAGACGCAGCTGACCGTTCCCGTCGAGCATGCCGCCGATCTCGTCGAGCGAGAAGCCCGCCGTCTGGCCCAGGGCGATCAGCGACAGGCGGTCGAGCACCCCGGCCTCGAACAGGCGCCTGAGCCCGCGCCGGCCGACCGAGGCGATCAGCCCCTTGTCCTCATAGAACCGCAGCCGCGAGGCGGCCATGCCCGAGCGCCGGGCGACCTCCGCAATATCGAGAAATTCGACCATTGACCTCAACCTGACTTGAAGTCGTAGCCTGTCCCGCAGCGATGATGCAAAGCAAGGCGGATCCGATGACGCAGCCCCAAACCCAGCCCAACGAAGCCCAGGCCCGGCTCTGGAACGCCCGAGCGGGCCAGACGTGGGTCGAGCAGCAGGCCATGCTGGACCGCCTGTTCCTGCCCTTCGAGCAGGCGCTGCTGGAGGCCGTCCAGGCGGCCGGGGCCCATGAGGTGCTCGACGTCGGCTGCGGGACGGGGGCGACCACCCTGGCCGTCGCCCGCAGCTTGCAAGGGCGGGGGCGCTGCACCGGCCTTGACCTGTCCGTCCCGATGATCGAGGCCGCCCGGCGCCGGGCCAGCGCCGCCGGCCTCGACAACAGCCGATTCATCGCCGCCGACGCCCAGCGCCACGCCTTCGAGCCCGGGCTTTTCGACGCGATGATCTCGCGGTTCGGGGTGATGTTCTTCGACGACCCGGCCGCCGCCTTCGCCAATCTTCGGCGGGCCATGCGTCCGGACGCCGGCCTGACCCTGATCGCCTGGCGCGGCCCCGAGGACAACCCGTTCATGACCACGGCCGAGCGGGCGGCCGCGCCGCTGCTGCCGGAGCTGCCGCCCCGCGATCCGGCCGCGCCCGGCCAGTTCGCCTTCGCCGACGCCGAGCGGGTGCGCGCCATCCTGGCGGCGGCCGGCTGGGGCGACATCGACCTGGCCCCGCTCGACGTCGCCTGCACCCTGTCGCTGGCGGACCTGGACGTCTACGCCGCCCGTATGGGGCCGGTGGCCCTGCTGCTGCCCGACCTTGAGCCGCAGAGACGCGACGCGGTCGCCGCCGCGGTTCGACGGGCGTTCGACGTCCATGTGTCGGACGGCGCGGCGCGGTTCACCGCCGCCTGCTGGCGGATCCAGGCGCGTAATCCGTCGTGACCGCCGGATCCGGTTAAACGCCCGCCGGCCATCGGGGGGCTTGCGCCGCGCGGCCGTCCGGCGGCAAAGGGAGGCGATGAGCCAGAACCCCGCCCCGCCCTGCGTGATCCTCAACCAGCCGCAACTGGCCGAGAACATCGGCGCGGTCGCCCGGGTGATGGCCAATTTCGGCCTGTCCGACCTGCGCCTGGTCAAGCCGCGCGACGGCTGGCCGCAGGAGCGGGCCTGGGCCAGCGCCTCGGGCGCCGACTGGCCGCTGGACAACGCCAAGGTGTTCGACACGCTGGCGGCGGCGATCGCCGACCTGAAGCTGGTGTTCGCCACCACGGCCCGCCCGCGCGAGACCCGCCTGCCGGTCTACACCCCGCGCGAGGCCGCGGCCCACCTGTCGGCGGACGTCGCCCAGGGCCGGGCGGTCGGCCTGCTGTTCGGCGGCGAGCGGGCCGGGCTGGAGACCGACGACATCGCCCTGTGCCAGGCGATCGTCAGCATCCCGATCGACGAGCGCTTCCGGTCGCTGAACCTGGCCCAGGCGGTGTCGATCAACGCCTACGAATGGAAGATGACGGTCGACGACCGGCCGTGGTCGAGGTTCGAGTACAATGTCGCCGAGCCGGCCGACCAGTCCAGCCTGCTGGGCCTCTACGCCCACCTGGAGGACGAGCTGGACAAGGCCGGCTTCTACCATCCGCCCGAGAAGAAGCCGTCGATGGTCCGCAATCTCCGCGCCCCCCTGGCCCGGGCCCGGCTGACCGAGCAGGAGGTGCGCACCTTCCGCGGCGTGGTCACGGCGCTGTCCAAGGGCCGAGGCCGGGTGCTGGCCAAGCTGGCGGCGGCCAAGGCGGCGAAGTCAGAAGAGTAGCCCTCTCCCGCCGGAAGAGGGCCAGGAGAAGAGGGGCTCGACCCCGTCCCGCCTCAAAGGCAAAGTCCGGCCCGACTCAATTCCGGAGACCTCGCCATGAAGACCCGCGCCGCCGTCGCCTTCGAGGCCAAGAAGCCGCTGGAGATCGTCGAGGTCGACCTGGAAGGCCCCAAGGCCGGCGAGGTGCTGGTCGAGATCAAGGCCACGGGGGTCTGCCACACCGACGCCTACACGCTGGACGGCCTGGACAGCGAGGGCCTGTTCCCCTCGATTCTGGGCCATGAGGGCGCCGGCGTGGTGGTCGAGGTCGGGGCCGGCGTCACCAGCGTCGCTGTCGGCGACCACGTGATCCCGCTCTACACGCCCGAATGCCGGCAGTGCAAAAGCTGCCTGTCGGGCAAGACCAACCTCTGCACGGCGATCCGCGCCACCCAGGGCAAGGGGCTGATGCCGGACGGCACCAGCCGCTTTTCCAACAAGGGCCGGGCCATCCACCACTATATGGGCTGCTCGACCTTCTCGAACTACACGGTGCTGCCCGAGATCGCCGTGGCCAGGATCCGCAAGGACGCGCCGTTCAAGACCGCCTGCTACTGCGGCTGCGGCGTCACCACCGGGGTGGGGGCCGTGGTCAACACCGCCAAGGTCGAGCCGGGCGCCAACGCCGTGGTGTTCGGCCTGGGCGGCATCGGCCTCAACGTCATCCAGGGCCTGAAGCTGGTCGGCGCCAACATGATCGTCGGGGTCGATCTCAATCCCGACCGCGAGGCCTGGGGCCGCCGGTTCGGCATGACCCACTTCGTCAATCCCAAGACCCTCGACGGCGATCTCGTCGCCCACCTGGTGGCGCTGACCGACGGCGGGGCGGACTACACCTTCGACGCCACCGGCAACACCACGGTGATGCGCCAGGCGCTGGAGGCCTGTCATCGCGGCTGGGGCGAGAGCATCATCATCGGCGTGGCCGAGGCGGGGAAAGAGATCGCCACCCGCCCGTTCCAGCTGGTCACCGGCCGGGTCTGGCGCGGGACGGCCTTCGGCGGGGCCCGCGGCCGCACCGACACCCCCAAGATCGTCGACTGGTACATGGACGGCAAGATCCAGATCGACCCGATGATCACCCACGTCCTGCCGCTGGAAGACATCAACAAGGCCTTCGACCTGATGCATGCCGGCGAGAGCATCCGCACGGTGGTGACGTTCTGATTTGATCCCCGCAGGAGGGGAGGAGGCGTGGCATGAAGTTCGATGCGCAGAAGGCTCTGATCGCCTATTCGGGGGTCCTGACCGCCGTGGTCGTCGGCCTGCTGGTCGCCGGCGCCGCGCGGGCGCCGGGCAAGGCCGCCTTCACCGAGATCGACGTCCAGCGGATCAACGTCCGGGAGCCGGACGGCGTCTTGCGGATGGTGATCTCGAACCAAGCCCTGTGGCCTGGGCTCATCATCAAGGGCCACGAATATCCCCATCCCAACCGCAAGACCGCCGGCCTGCTGTTCTTCAACGAGGAAGGCAGCGAGAATGGCGGACTGATCTTCGACGGCCGCGAGAAGGACGGTCGCCGCACCAACAGCGGCAGCCTGACCTTCGATCGTTATCATCAGGATCAGACGATCCAGATCATCTCCGACGAAGACGGTCCCGATCGCCATGCGGGCCTGATCGTCACCGACCGGCCCGACGGTCCGATGGATTTCACCCTGCCGAGTCGGCTGAACGCGATCCCAGAGGCCGACCGGCCTGCGGCCTTGAAGGCGGGCCATTTCGGCGGCGTCCAGCGGGCCTTCCTGGGACGCGCCGACGACGGCGTCTCGCAACTGTCCCTGCGCGACGGCGAAGGCCGCAAGCGCTTGATCCTGGCGGTGACGCCAGAAGGCGAGGCGACGATCCAGTTCCTCGATGCGACGGGCAAGGTCGTGCGCACCGTCACGCCGTCGCCGGAGGCGAAATGATCGAAACCCTCGCCGCCCACCGGACCCAGGGCGGGACCCTGCGCTACTGCCGGCACGACAGCGCCAGCACCGGCACGGCGATGAAGTTCACCGTCTGGACGCCGGACGGGGTGGGCCCGTTTCCCTACCTCGTCTGGCTGTCGGGCCTGACCTGCACCGAGGACAACTTCACCACCAAGTCGGGCGTCTACGCCCACGCGGCCCGGCATGGGATCGCCATTGTGGCGCCCGACACCTCGCCGCGCGGACCCGATCTTCAAGGCAATGCCGTCGCCGACGATCCGGCCTATGACCTGGGCCAGGGGGCGGGGTTCTATGTCGACGCCACGCAAACGCCCTGGGCGCCGCACTTTCGCATGTACGCCTACGTCACCAAGGACCTGCTGCAGGCCGTCGACGCCGCCTTCCCGCTGGACCCCGCCCGGCGCGGGATCTTCGGCCACTCGATGGGCGGCCACGGGGCGCTGACCATCGCCCTGAGGAACCCCGGCCTGTTCAAGTCGGTCAGCGCCTTCTCGCCGATCGTCTCGCCGTCCAACTGCCCATGGGGCGAGAAGGCGCTGGGCGCCTATCTGGGCCCCGACCGCGCCGCCTGGCGGGGCCATGACGCCGTCGCCCTGGTCGAGGACGGGGCGGGGACCAGCTTCGACGAGATCCTGGTCGACCAGGGCCTGGCCGACGGTTTCCTGGACAGCCAGCTGAAGCCCGAACTGCTGGAGGAGGCCGGCGCCGAGGCCCGCCTGAAGATCACGGTGCGGCGCCAGGAAGGCTACGACCACAGCTACTTCTTCATCGCCACCTTCATCGGCGACCATGTGGCCTGGCACGCGGAACGGCTGTAGGCCGGCTTTGAGGCGCTTGGCGCCTGTGGTAGGTTCAACGCCATGACCCCCGAACCCTCCATCTTCGATCAGGTCGACGACCAATCGGAAACGGCCGCTGACGCCCAAGGTCTGGCGGATCTTGAAGCTGGTCGGGTCGTTCCTCACGCCGACGTCGCCGCCTGGCTTGAGACCTGGGGAACGCCCGACGAAAAGCCCGCGCCCGCCTCGTGGTTCAAGTAGTCTGGACTCGCCGCGCGCTGTCGGACCTGACGGCCATTCGAGCCTATATCGGTCAATTTAGTCCGCTCGCCGCGCAGCGCATGGCCATGCGGCTCAAGCGAGCGGGCGACAGTCTGCACGAGCACCCGGAACGGACGCGATCCGCAGGACCGGATTTGCGCGAGCTGACGGCGATCCCGCCCTACATTCTGCGCTATCGCGTAACGCCCGAGGCGGTGGTCATCGTGCGTATACGCCATGGCGCTCAGCAAACGGACTGAGTCTCCCGCCGTTGACTCCCCGCATCCCCTCCGTCATAAACCGCCCCTTCTCGCCACCGGCTTGCCGGCTGGCGCGAAAACCGCATGACGGAATGACCCGACGCCGCCGTTGAGATCGCACCCTTTCGAGGGCGCCGGCCCGGATCGAATGAAGAGTGACTTATGTCCAAGCGCCATAGCGCCAAGTACAAGATCGATCGCCGCATGGGCGAAAACCTCTGGGGCCGGCCCAAGTCGCCGGTCAACCAGCGGTCCTACGGCCCCGGCCAGCACGGCCAGCGCCGCAAGCAGAAGGTTTCCGACTTCGGCCTGCAGCTGCGCGCCAAGCAGAAGCTGAAGGGCTATTACGGCAACCTGACCGAAAAGCAGTTCAGCCGCACCTACGAGGAAGCCGCCCGCCGCAAGGGCAACACCTCGGAAAACCTGATCGGCCTGCTGGAATCGCGCCTGGACGCCGTCGTCTACCGCGCCAAGTTCGTGCCGACCCCGTTCGCCGCCCGCCAGTTCGTCAACCACGGCCACGTGCTGGTCAACGGCAAGCGCGTCAACATCGCCTCCTACCGCGTCAAGCCGGGCGACGTCGTCAGCGTCCGCGAAAAGTCGCGCAACATGGCCCTGGTCATCGAGGCCCTGGCCTCGTCGGAACGCGACTTCTGCGAATATATCACCGTCGAAGCCAAGGCGATGAGCGCGACCTACGTCCGGATCCCGGAACTGTCGGAAGTGCCCTATCCGGTGAAGATGGAACCCAACCTCGTCGTCGAATTCTACGCCTCGTAAGACGCGTTCTTTTCGAGACGATCAAAGGCCCCGGAGCGATCCGGGGCCTTTTTGTTTGCGCCCGGCTGTTCGCGGCGCCCTTGAACGCCCCGGCGGCCGTCCTAGATTCTAGTCGCGGGCCGGGCCCCTCTGGCGAGCGCTCAGGCGTTCGTGATGTCGGACCGCATCGGGTGTTCTCGATGTCTGGGTCCGGTTGTCCCCTCCCTCGTACCGGATCCAGCGTCGGGAACACCCGTCCATCAACAGGACAGGGACCGACCATGCCGCTTCTGATGTGCCCCAATTGCGATGTTTCGATGCAGGCCGTGCAGCGCGCGGCCGTGGAGTTCGACATGTGTCCCCAGTGCCGGGGCGTGTGGCTGGACCGCGGCGAGCTGGAAAAGCTGATGTCGATGGAGCGGGGCGAGGCCCAGGCCGCACCGCCGCGCCTGCCCGACTATGACCGCCCCCGCGAGCGTCGCGACGAGCGGCCCTCCCACCGTTACGACGACGACCGTCACCGCGGCCATCACGGCAAGAAGAAGCGCTTCGACCTGTTCGACATCTTCGACTGATCCAAGCCAAGCGATAGGACCATGAACCACCTCAAGACCTTCGTCCTGCTGGCCGGCCTGACGGCGCTGTTCGTCGGGGCCGGCTACATGATCGGCGGCCCGACCGGCATGCTGATCGCCCTGGTGTTCGCCCTGGGGATGAACCTGTTCTCGTACTGGAACGCCGACAAGATCGTGCTGCGGATGTACGGCGCGGTCGAGGTCGACGCCGCCGACCCCAATCCGGTGGTGCGGACCTATGTCCGCGACGTCGAGGACCTGGCCGAGCGGGCCGGCCTGCCGCGGCCGCGCATCACCGTCATCGACAGCGACCAGCCCAACGCCTTCGCCACCGGCCGCGACCCGGACCACGCCGCCGTCGCCGCCAGCACCGGCCTGCTGGGCCTGCTCGACCGCGACGAGATCCGCGGCGTCATGGCCCACGAGCTGGCCCATGTGAAGAACCGCGACACCCTGACCATGACGGTGACGGCGACCATCGCCGGCGCCATCTCGGCCCTGGCCAATTTCGCCTTCTTCCTGGGCGGTTCGCGCGACGACGAGGACCGGCCCGGCGGGCTGGTCGGGACAATCGCCCTGGCCATCCTGGCCCCGATCGCCGCCATGCTGGTGCAGATGGCCATCAGCCGCTCGCGCGAATACGAGGCCGACCGGGTGGGGGCCGGCATCGCCGGCGACGGCCGGGCCCTGGCCCGGGCGCTGGAGAAGATCGAGGCCTATGCCCGCGGCGGGGCGGTCAACCACGAGGCCGAACGCAACCCGGCCACCGCCCACCTGTTCATCATCAACCCCTTGTCGGGAAAGGGCGCCGACAACCTGTTCTCGACCCACCCGGCCACCCGCAACCGGGTCGAGGCCCTGCTGCGGCTGGGCGTCGCCCAGGCGACGCGCGGCCGGGTCGCCACCGCCGTGCCGACCGGCGGCGAGCGCGATCGCCGGGCCGGACCCTGGCATTGAGCCGGCGGCCTTAACCATGCGACAAGGCCCCAGGCGTTATCCAGTTGAAACGCCTGGGGGAACTTCATGAGCTTGCCGCAAACCAAACCGCCGGCCGCCGGCCTGGCGACCGTGCTGGAGGCCCTGTCGGCCGAGATGTCGATCGCCGCCGTCGCCTGCGGCCACCTCGACAGCGCCCTGGGTCAGATCCTGGAGGCCGTGCCGCCAGAGGCGCGGATGCAGGTGATGCAGGAGCTGCACATGGTCGACATGCTGGCCCAGCACATCACCGCCATCACCGACTTCGCCGCCGGCCTGGCCCAGGTCGCCGCCGACGACGTCGCGCTGGACGTCGAGGCGGCCCTGTCGCGCATCACCCTCGGCGACGTCGCCAACCGGCTGCGCGAGGCGCTGGCGGCGGGGTAGGTTGCGCGCGGCCAAGCCTTGCGCAAACTAGGGCCGAGCGCCGCCTTTCGGCGCGGCGCGCCCAAAGGCTTTCATGACCCTCGATCGACGCGGACTGCTGGCGGCCGGGCTGGCCCTGGGGCTGGGCGGCTGCGCCGGGCGGGGCGGGGTGCGGCTGGTCGCCACGGCGACCGGGCCGGGGGAGCTGGAAACGCTAAAGGCGATCTCCGCCGACGCCGCCGGCCTGACGATCCGCGTCGCCTCGCACGGCTGCACCCGCAAGGCCGACTTCGCCTTCTATGTCGACCGCACCGGTCTCCAGCCGACCATCGCCTTCGCCCGCAAGCGGCTGGACGTCTGTCCCGCGCTCGAGACCGGCGAGGCGGTGCTGGCCTTCAGCTATGCGGAGCTGGGGGTGTCCGGACAGGGGCGATTGGTGGTGCTCAATCCGGTGGGGGAGGGGCGTTAGCCGGCTTCATACACAGCGTGAGTTCGACCTCTCGCTTCCCTTTGATCTCGTCATCCCGGGCCTCGTGCCCGGGACCCATCCGTCCGCCGCAAGGGCAGGGGTGTGGCGCGCAGGCGCGCCATTTTGCTTCACCGTCAGCTGAACCATGGGTCCCGGGCACAAGGCCCGGGATGACGGCTGTAAATGAGGGCGAAAGCGATCGAAAGCGAAGACCGTTAGCCTCACCCCTTCGGCGTGAACCGCTCGACCATCCAGTCGGGAACCCTCGCCGGGCGCTTGGCGGCGATGTCGACCAGCACCCAGTCGGTGCGGCTCTGGGCGCACATTTCGCCGTCGGGGCCGTCGATGCGGACATAGCGCTCGAAGCGCGGGCCCTTCAGCTCGCCCACCCAGGTGTAGCCGGTCGCGGTCTCGCCGGGCAGCAGGGCGCGGCGGTAGTCGACCTCGTGGCGGCGGGCCACCCAGCTCCAGCCGGCCCGCTCCCCGGGGCTGGCCCAGGCTTCCCAGTGGGCGATGGCCAGGTCCTGGGCCCAGGCCAGATAGACCACGTTGTTGACGTGGCCGTTGTCGTCGATGTCCGACGGCGTGGGCGTGAAGGTCCGCGAAAAAGCGTCGCCGGCCGGGACGAAGATCCGGCTCACGCGCGCCGCCTCAGGCGGCCGCCGGCGCGCCCGGGCCGGCTCAAGCCGCGATCAGGCCCTGTTCGGCCAGCAGGGTCTTCAGCTCGCCCGACTGGAACATCTCGCGGACGATGTCGCTGCCGCCGATGAACTCGCCCTTGACGTAGAGCTGGGGAATGGTCGGCCAGTCGGTGAAGGTCTTGACGCCCTGGCGCAGCTCGTCGTCCTGCAGCACGTCGACGCCGACGAACGACACGCCCAGATGGTCGAGGATCTGGACGGTGATCGACGAGAAGCCGCAGCGCGGCTGGTCGGGCACGCCCTTCATGAACAGGACCACGGGATTTTCCGCCACGGTCTTGGCGATGAAGTCGAGGGCGGGGGTGGAGGCGACGTCGTTCATGGGAGGCGATCCTTGGCGTAGTCTCTCAGCTAGGCGCCGCGACCCCCTGGGTCAAGCGTGACGCTGGTTTCGCTCGGCCTGCTGGGCCGAAAAGCGGGCCATTTCGATCTGGGCGGCGCAGCCGGTCGGCAGCTCGCGCTCGGCGACGGCGGCCAGGGCCTCGATCTGGGCCGGCGAGTCGGCGGTGATCTGGACGGTGGCCAGGGACGGCTCGGTCAGGGCGTAGGCCAGGCAGATCTGCTCGGCGGTCCAGCCATGGGTGTTGCGCAGGAAGTCGTAGCCGCCGACCCCGGCCAGCGGGTCGACCCGGCGGCGCCACAGCGACGGCTTGGGCAGGAAGGCCCGCTTGTCGTCGCGCAGGGCCTCGGGCCAGAAGTCCTGACCGATCACCGCCATCTCGCGGCTCATGGCCAGCCGCACGCGGTTGCGCTCGCCCCACCCCGAGGCGAGGTTGAACGGCGTGGCCATGGCCTCGAACACGCCGGTGGCCGCATACTGGTCGAAGCGCTCGCCGGCCCCGGCCACGCCGAGCAGCCGCACCCGCCGCGCCGCGCGCAGGGCCTTCAGGTGCTCCACCGTCTTGGCCGAGCAGGGATTGGCGTCGGGATCGTCCCAGGTGGCGACGTCCAGATAGCCCAGGCCGGTGCGGGCCAGGGCCTGTTCGATCAGGGCGTGGACGGCCTGGGCGTTCAGCGGCGTTTCGCCGCGGGCCCGCAGCCGCCAGTTGATGAACAGCAGCCGCCGCTCGACCGAGCCGAACGCCTGGGCCGCGCCGTCGATCAGGGCCGGGGATGCGCCGTCGATCTCGAAGGTGTTGATGCCGTTTTCCAGCGCCGCATAGACCAGGCCCCGCCAGTCCTCGGCCCGCAGGCGCGGCTGGTCCTCGAGCCTCAGCGAGATCGCCGAGACCGCCACGCCGGCGACGCCGAAGGGACGGTAGCGCATCGGCCCTAGTCCGCCGGGGCCGCGGTCTCGAGCGCCAAGGCGTGCAGGGCCCCGCCCAGCACGTCGGCCAGGGCGCGGTTGACCATCTGGTGCTGCTTGACCCGGTTCAGGCCGCGAAAGGCGGGCGAGACGATCCGGGCCTTATAGTGGTCGCCGTCGCCGGCCAGGTCGGTCAGCACGATCTCGGCGTCGGGAAAGGCCGCGTGCAGCCGGGCTTCGAGGTCGGGAAAGGACATGGGCACGGCGGAAAACTCCGAATCTCTCCCCCTCGTCTATGCCGCGTAAACCTTAAGAACGGGCGTACGGCGGCGGGGATCCGGCACGGCTCCGCTTGCGGGGACAGGGCTGTCGCGGCACTTAGGGTCGGACAAATCGTCGCGAAAGGATTCCGTGCGCTCGATTCTCCTGTCCGCCGCCGCCGTGTCCCTGGCTTCGAGCCTCGCCGCCGCCGCCCCGGTCGCGCCCGGTCCCGGGGCCCACGCTCTCGACGACGTCCGCATCCTCTCGGCCGACGACATGCAGGGGCGGGGCGTCGGCACGCCGGGCGGCGCCAAGGCCCGGGCCTATATCCTGCAACGTTTCGGCCAGATCGGCCTGGCCCCGCAGGGCGGGCGGTTCGAGCGGCCGTTCAGCTTCAAGACCAAGTGGGGCAAGACGGTCCAGGGCGTCAATCTGGTCGCCCGCATCCCGGGGGCGTCCAGTTCCGACAAGGTGCTGGTGGTCACGGCCCATTACGACCACCTGGGGATCAAGGGCGGCCAGATCTATAACGGGGCCGACGACAACGCCTCGGGCGTGGCCGGCCTGCTGGCCGTGGCCGAGGCGTTCAGGGCCCGGCCGCCCGCCCATACGGTGCTGATCGTCGCCCTCGACGGCGAGGAGAGCGGCCTGAAGGGCGCCAAGGCCCTGGTCGCCGATCCGCCCGCGCCGCTGGCGACCATCGGGCTGGACGTCAATTTCGACATGATCAGCAAGAACGCCAAGGGCGAGCTCTATGTCAGCGGGGCCGGCCCGCAGCCCTATCTGAAGCCGGTGCTGGACCAGGTGGTCCGGACCGCCCAGGTCACCCTGAAGCAGGGGCACGACACTGACGCGACCGGCAAGGCCGACAACTGGACCCTGCAGTCCGACCAGGGCGCCTTCGCCGCCCAGGGGGTGCCGTGGGTCTATTTCGGCGTCGAGGACCACCCCGAATACCACCAGCCCACCGACGACTTCGACACCCTGCCGCAGGACTTCTTCAAGCGCGCCGTGGCCACCGTGGTCCAGGCGACGCGAGCCCTGGACGACGACCTCGACATGATCAGCAAGGCGGCGGGGCGGTAAGGGCTCAGAACCGTCGTCGGCGTGAAAGCAGCCGGGAGACGGGGGCTGGCCGCTAATACGGCAGCGGCTGCGACGGCGGCGGCGCCTCGTCCGGGTTAGGCGGCGGCTCCAGCTCCGCGGCGGCGCGGGCGAATTCGGCGGACAGGGTTTCGTAGAAGCCGTTGCGCGGGTCGGGCGAGGATTGCGGGGCCGGGTCGGCGACCAGCCACGGGAAGTCGCGCACCGCCAGGCCCTCGTGGGCCGTCAGCATGAACCGCCGCCAGATGCTGGCCGGAATGTCGCCGCCGACCACCTTGTTCATCGGCCGGTCGTCGTCATTGCCGACCCAGACGCCGGTGACATAGTCGGGCGTGAAGCCGACGAACCAGGCGTCGCGCCAGTTCTGGCTGGTGCCGGTCTTGCCGGCCGCCGGCCAACCGAAGGCGGCGCGCCGGGCGGTGCCGACCTCGACCACCCGCTTCATCATCTTGACCATCATGCTGGCCTTGACGACGTCATAGACCCCCACCGGGGCGGCGGCCGCATGGGCGAAGATCGGCCGGCCGTCCTGGGTGGCGATGCTCTCGATCACATAGGGCTCGATCCGCTGGCCGCCCTGCTGGAACACCTGGAAGCCCGAGGTCAGCTGCAGAAGGTTGACCTCGTAGGCCCCCAGCGCCACCGACAGGTCGGGGTTGGACGGCAGGGTGGTGATGCCGAAGCGCCGGGCGAGGTCGCCGATCGCCGGGCCGCCGGCCTCCTGGGCCAGCTTGACGGCGATGGTGTTGATCGAATTGACCAGGGCGTCCTGCACGGTCATCGGCCCGCGATAGCCGCCGCCGTAGTTCTCGGGCTTCCAGTCGCCGAACCGCACCGGCCCGTCGACGCGGATGTCGGTGGGCAGCACCCCCTTCTCCAGGGCCGCGGCGTAGACGAACGGCTTGAAGGTCGAGCCCGGCTGGCGGCGGGCCTGGACGGCGCGGTTGAACGGGCTGTCGTCATAGTCGACGCCGCCGACCATGGCCCGCACGGCCCCGTCGGCCGACAGCGAGAGCAGGGCGGCCTGGCCGGCCCCGGCGCTGTCGCCGCCGATGCGGATCGCCTCGCGCACCGTCTGGGCCCCGGCCCGCTGCAGGCGCGGGTCGATGGTCAGGCGCACCACCAGGTCGGGGGCGTTCTGGCCGGCGATGCGCACCGCCTCGGTGGTGGCGTAGTCGAGCGCCCAGCCGTAGTCGCCCTCGTCCTGGCTCGCGGTCGGCGACAGGCGGGGGGTGTCGGCCAGGGCCTGGCGCTCCTGCTCGGCGGTGATCCAGCCCTCCTGGCGCATATTGGCCAGGACCAGGCGCGAGCGGGCCAGGGCCGCGCCCATGTCGCGGGTCAGGGCCAGGCGCGAGGGGGCCTTGGGCAGGCTGGCCAGCAGCGCGGCTTCGGACAGGGTCAGCTGGCTGGCCGGCTTGCCGAAATAGGTCAGGCTGGCCCCGTCGACCCCGAAGGTGTTGGCCCCGAAGAACACCCGGTTCAGATAGAGTTCCAGCACCTCGTCCTTGGACAGCACCTGCTCCAGCCGGTGGGCCAGCACGATCTCCTGCAGCTTGCGCCGGATCGTCCGGTCGGGGGTCAGGAACAGGCCCTTGGACAGCTGCTGGGAAAGGGTCGAGGCCCCCTGCACGGTGCGGCCGGCCCGGTGGTTGACCCAGGCGGCGCGGACGATGCCGTAGGGGTCGATGGCCCCGTGCTTGTAGAAGCGCTTGTCCTCGGCGGCCAGGAAGGCCAGGGGCACGTAGTCGGGCACCGACGCCAGGGTGATGCGCTGGCCGTAGCGGGGGCCGCGGCTGGCGATCACCTGGCCGTTGCGATCCTCGAAGCGGATGCCGGGCGCGCGGTTGACCGCGAACAACGCCTCGCGCGAGGGCAGGGGCGGGGTGTCGCGCAGATATCTCCACCAGACATAGCCGGCCCCGCCGGCCGCGAGCATGGCCGGCAGCAGCAGGGCCAGCAGGGCGGCGACCAGGATCCAGCGCCGCCGGCGCCCCTGGGCCAGGGCCCTGGCGTGCTTCAAATCCGCGCGGAACGGCTCCTCCGGCTCGGGCTCCGGCCGGCCCGGCGGCGGCCCGGGCGGCGGCGGCCCGGACCCGGACTCGCCCGGCCTGGCGGGTTTTGGGCCCGTCGGCTTGTCGTCGAACCGGTAGGGCGGCAGCGTCCAGTCGTTCACGGTCGTGGCGGGGTCCCGTTGGAGCCGAGGTTTGTGGTGGCGGCGTTTTGGGTTTAGGACGCCGCGATGTCCGCGCGCAAACCTTTCTGGGAAACCAAGTCCCTGATCCAGATGACCGTCCCCGAGTGGGAAAGTCTATGCGACGGCTGCGGCCTTTGCTGCCTGGTTCGCTTCGAGGACGAAGACACCGGCGAGATCATCCCCACCCGCGTGCATTGCCAGCTGTTCGACGAGCACCGCTGCACCTGCAAGGATTATGCGAACCGCCGCAAGACCGTACCCGACTGCATCAAGCTGACGCCGCACAATATCGAAAACCTCGAATGGATGCCGCCGTCCTGCGCCTATCGCCGGCTGCACGAGGGCAAGACCCTGCCCAGCTGGCACCCGCTGCTGACCGGCGACCCCGACAGCGTCCACAAGGCCGGGGTGTCGGTGCGCGACCAGACGGTGTCGGAGCTGTCGTTCGCTGATCCCGAGGACGCGCTGGACTTCGTCGCCGAGGACCTGATGTACGACAAGAGCGACGTGGACTGGGAAGAGGACTGAGAAGGGCGGGCGGGCCCTGTCAGCCGGGTGATGCCGCGGACCCGGCTAGCAGCCCGCCGTCGATATTCACCTCCGTGCCTGTCACGTAGGTTGCTTCGTCCGATGCGAGAGTGACCGCGATCGCCGCGACCTCATCGGGCATCCCGAACCGCTTCAAGGGCGTATCGGCGACCAGCGCCTGCATCCTAGCGTCGCGATCGGGGCCGGTTCCCAGCATTGGCTCCCAGATCGGCGTCAGTATGGCGGCCGGGTGGATCGAATTACATCGAATCTTCCATCCCTGCTGCGCGCAGTAGAGCGCGACCGTCTTGCTATGGTTTCGGATAGCCGCCTTGGACGAGGCATAGGCCGCCGCGAGAGGGATGCCAACCAGACCAGAGCGCGACGAAATATTGATGATGGAGCCTGTGCCTTTCCCCTTCATTGCGCCAATCGCGTAGCGACAACCGAGGAACGTTCCATCGAGATTTACCCGGTGGACTTCCCGCCAATCTTCGAGGCTGGCATGTTCGGGATCGTGGGCCACCATGCCCTGCTCGAACCCCGTCACGCCGGCATTGTTGACCACAACATCGGCTATTGGAACGAGGCTAGCCAGCCGTAGCCAATCAGCTTCCTCCCGCACATCGAGCTTTTCGAACTGGCACCCGATCTCGGCGGCCGTTGCCGCGCCAGCGGCTTCGTCAAGATCGGTAACTACGACGGTAGCGCCTTCGTTATGAAAGCAGGCAGCTATTGCGCGGCCGATGCCACGCGCAGCGCCGGTGACGACGCATGTCTTACCATCTAGTCGTTGCATAATAATCTCGAAACAAAGTCCAGTCGGCGGATTGCTCCGCGGGTGAATTCTTGCCGCTTTAGCGGTGACGCTGGATCATTTCGAAAACTCCCGAGGACGCAGCCTGTCTATATTGGTCGGTCGGGTCGAGCAACACTGCATCGATGGAATGTCTCCTATCGCAATGCGCAGAACCAGAGCCGCCGTTCCGCTTTCCACGCTATGGCTGACCTCTAAAAGGTCCGCCTTACGGAAGGCCCCATGCGCCCTCGCGGATGGGCCGCGCCGTGGCGGGCGGATTTCAGGGCGCGCTTGTCGTTCTCAGCGCTTCCAGACCATGCGTCGGGACAGCCGTATCGCCTCGCTGCCCATCTCGCAGCCATAGACCAGCACCTCGACCCCCGCATCGGCCGCCCGATCGAGCGCCTTGGCGAAGGCGGGATCGAGCTCTGCGCAGGCGCTGAAGGCGTCGCAGTCGCTGCGCTGGACGACGAACAGCGCCACCGCCCGGTCGCCCTGCTCGACCCGGGCCGCCAGGTCGCCCAGGTGCCGGGTCGAGCGCGCCGCCACACAGTCCGGAAATTCGGCCAGGGGCGGGGTCCGCGACAGGTGGCAGTTCTTGACCTCCAGCCAGCACGGCGGCCGGTCGGGATGGGTCAGCAGGAAGTCGACGCGGCTGGCTTCCGCGTATTTCACCTCCGGGCGGATCACAGCATAGCCGGTCAGCTCCGGGACCGCCTCGGCCGCCAGGGCCTCCGCCACCAGCTTGTTGGGCAGCAGGGTGTTGACGCCGACCAGCCCGCCATTGGCCTCCACCAGTTGCAGCGTCCAGGCCAGCTTGCGCTTGGGATCGCCCGACCACGAGACCCAGGCGGCCAGGCCCGCATCCTTCAGGCCCAGCATGGCGCCGGGATTGGGACAATGGGCGGTGATCGCTCGCCCGTCGTCCAGCACCAGGTCGACGAAGAAGCGCTTGTAGCGCTGGACGATGACGCCGCGCGCCATCGGTTGCGGGAGGAGCATGGGGGCCTTAAGTCGGACGGCGAAGATGTTCGGATGTAGGGGATCGCGGCCATGACCACCACCCAGGCCAAGACTGGCGAGCGCGTGACGGCGGCGGTCCTGATCATCGGCGACGAGATCCTGTCGGGCCGCACCCAGGACGTGAACCTCAACGCCATCGCCAAGTACCTGGCGACCTACGGCGTCGACCTCTGCGAAGCCCGGGTGGTGCCCGATGTCGAGCAGGAGATCATCGAGGCGGTCAACGCCCTGCGGACCAAGTACGACTATGTGATCACCACCGGCGGCATTGGCCCGACCCATGACGACATCACAGCCGATTCGGTGGCCAAGGCCTTCGGGGTGGCCGCCCCCGAGCATCCGGAGATCATGGCCATGCTGCGCGAGCGCTGGGGCGAGCCCAACGCCGCCCGCCGGCGCATGGCCCACGTGCCCGAGGGCGGCAGCCTGGTGAAGAACCCGGTCCAGGGCCCGCCCGGCTTCCAGATCGGCAATGTCTTCGTGCTGGCCGGGGTGCCGGCGATCATGCGCGGCATGCTCGACGACGTCGGCCCGCGCCTGCGCACCGGGGCGGTGGTGATCAGCCGCACCGTCCGGGTCACCGGCACCGGCGAGGGGACGATCGCCGCGCCGCTGGAGGCCGTGGCCAAGGCCCATCCGGACCTGTCGATCGGCAGCTATCCGTTCTTCGCCCCGCCCGACCTCTACGGCGCCAGCCTGGTGATCCGCGGCCGCGATCCGGCGCAGGTCGACGCGGCGGTCGAGGAACTCGTCGCGGCGCTGGAGGCGGCGGAGGTCACGGGGATCGAGCGGCTGGAGGCCGGCGGGCAGTAGGTTCGCCCTACTCCTCCGGCTCCACCAGCGCCTTGGCGACGCTCAGCAGGGCCCGGCGGGCCTTGGGGCCGGCCTGGCCGTAGACCTGCAGCAGCTCGATCGCGCCGGGCGTCGACAGGGCGGTCAGCATGGCCACGTCCTGGTCGGCCACCATGTCCTCGCCGACCAGGGCCCCGACCGTGGTCTTCAGCTTGGCGGCGATGCGCACCAGCATCGAGGCCGAGACCCGATTGGTGCCGCGCTCGTATTTCTGCACCTGCTGGAAGGTCAGGCCCAACACCTGAGCCAGGTCGTCCTGGCTGATCTTCAGGTGCCGGCGCTGGACCCGGATACGGGTTCCGACGGCGACGTCGATGGGGTCGGGGCCGGTCGGGGTGGTCAAAAGGCGTATCCCAGCTGAAATAGTGGTTTCCGAACTATCGGCTTGGCCTTCGCCGGCTGCAATGCATTCTTGCACCGCATGCGGCGCGTCGGGCGTCCGCGGTGATCGTTCCCCTGAGTCATGGCTAGGCCTCCGTCCTCTTCGCCGCCGAGTATCGAACTGCTGACCAAGCGCGAGCGGGAGGCCCTGCGGCTGGTCAGCGAGCACCGGCTGTCCAAGGAGATCGGCCCGCTGATGGGGGTCTCCAAGTCGCGCGCCGACGCCCTGGTCGAGAGCGCCTGCCGCAAGCTGGGGGTCAACGGCCGGCGGGCCGCGGCGCGAGTGCTGGCCGCGCACGAGCAGGTCGCCGACCGCGTCGGCGGCTATGGGACTGAATCCCACAGCGACTCAATCGGACTGTCGCCCCCGGCCCCGCCGGTCTCCCTTGCCGTCTCGACACCCAGCGAGGCGGACCCCAGTGACCCAGATCAGCGTAATCGACAACGACCGCGTGGCCAGCCTGGCGGCCCACCGCCTGGGCCTGATGGTCCAGAAGGCGCGGCAGATCCGCGAGGAGTCCGACGCCTTCATCCGCCGCTGGCCGACCCTGACCGAGCGCCCGCCGACCCCGGCCTTCGCCTGGACGGAGCTGGAGCGCCAGCTGCTGGACCTGGCGCCCGACAGCCTGGCGCCGGTGGTGCGGGACCTGGTCTCGGCGCTGCGCAAGGAGGCCTCGCCCAAGCCGCCGGAGATGGTGCTGCGCGAGATCCTGATCGTCGCGGCCACGGTGCTGGACGATGGCTTCCACGACCGATGGACGGAGGGTACGACCATGCCCTGAGCCCCGCCGTCCGGATGCTGGTCGTCCTGGCCATCGCCGCCGCCGTCAGCCTGCTGGTCGGCGGCCTGCTGGGGACGCGACAAGTCGCCCACGTCTTTCAGTTCCTGCGCCACGGCTGACGCCCCCTGACGGGCGCCGCCCCGGCGCTCGCCACCAGCCAAGACGGGCGCCGACCGGCGCTCGCCATCAAGAACACGCGCCGCGGCGCGTGAAGGGGGAAACATCCATGAACCGTCGCATCGTCGCCGAACAACTCGCCAGCCACCTGTTCACGACCGAGGAGGCCGTCGACACCACCCTGGCCCTGATGGGCGACCTGATCGCCGCCATGCCGCGGGCCCGGCTGGAGGCGGGGCTCGCCGCCGGCATCGGCCAGCTGGCCGTCGACCATGTGCTGGAGGCGGCCACCGGCATGGCCCATGTCCGGCGCTCGCTGATCGCCGCCCACGGCGCCCTGGCCGAGGCCAAGGACCAGGTCGGCCTGCGCCGCGTGACCCTGGTCGGCGGCGGCGACAAGTCCGCCGACGACGTGCCGCGCACCGGCCAGCTGCGCGAGGTCAAGAGCGCCTAGGGGGCGAGACCGTAGCGCCTGCGTCCAAGGGGCCTCCGCCGACCGGCGCGAGGCCCTTTTCGCGACGGCGATTCATGAGAAACATGGCGCTCCTGACGCGGGGGCGACATGTTCGATTTCTTCACCATCCTGCCGACCCAGATCGCGGCCATGGCCATGCTGGCGATCTGCGGCCTGGCCCTGGCGGTCGGCCGGCGGTTCGAGCGGCTGCTGGCCGTGGCCACCATCGCCGCCTGGTTCCTGTCGGCCGCCGTGCAGATCCACGACCCCGTCGCGGTGCAGTGGGGCATCTTCGGCGTGGACGCCGTCTACCTGCTGGTCCTGGTCAGTTTCGCGGTGTTCGAGCGGCGGCTGTGGATCCTGTTCATGGCCGCGTTCCAGCTGCTGGTGGTGCTGACCCACGTGGTCTTCATCATCGACCGCACCCTGATGCAGTGGAGCTTCTTCTCGACCTACTATCTGTGGAGCGACGCCCAGCTGGCCGCCTTCGCCGTCGGCGTGGCCCAGGCGGCGTGGGGCCGGTGGAAGGCCGGGGCCAGGTCCTGACCGCTCAGTCCCGCTCCTCGATGGCGTCGACCCGGTCCGGATAGAAGGCCAGGTGATCCTTGATCGCCGCCACCGAGGGATAGGCCGACTCATAGGTCCAGACCGCGTTGACCGACCGCTCGCCGCCCGACGGCAGGCTGTAGTAGGACGCCTCGCCCTTGTAGGGGCAATAGCTGGCGTGGTCGGTGCGGGCCAGCTGCGCCATGTCGACATCCTTGCGCGGAATGTACTGCACCGGCGGATAGCTGGCCTCGCGCAGCGTCAAGGCGTCGCGGCTGTCGGCGATGGTGCGGCCGCCCAGCGTGACCACCACCCGCCGGGGATTGGGCGTGACGGTGATCGGGTGGTCCGGTCCCGGGATTCTGATTGGCCTGTCGGTCATGGCGCATCTCCGATTCTGAGCCTGCCGGGGGAGATGGGGCCGAGCCCGCCGTTTCGCCACCTCGACGGTTGCGTTCCGCGCTCTTCAACCGAAAACGCCAGGGGCCGCGACCATAAGGTCTCGGCGCAGGGCTTGCGCCCGCCACACTGTTAGCGCTAACAAGATCGCCAACATCCGACGGGGCGCGGGCGGCGAACAAGACCGGTCCAACGCGCCCGCCTGGGAGAAACGACCGGTGGCCCTCAGCGATTTCCTTCCCGACGACTGGCGTGACGCGACCCTGCTGGGCCGCATCGATTTCGGCGACGGCCCGACTCCGGTGCTGGTGCGCGGCGGCCGGATCGAGGACGTCAGCAAGATCGCCCCGACCACCTCGGACCTGATGAACGCCTTCGCCCCCGGCGCGGCGATCCCGGCCGGCGAGGACCTGGGCCCGCTGGAGGCGCTGGACGTCCGCGCCGTCTGGGAGAACCCCGAAGGCGCGGCGGCCAAGCTGCTGGCCCCCGTCGACCTGCAGGTGCTGAAGGCGGCCGGCGTCACCTTCGCCGTCTCGACCCTGGAGCGGGTCATCGAGGAGCGGGCCCGCGGCGACGCCGCCGAGGCCCTGAAGATCCGCGCCCAGCTGGGCGAGCGCATGGGCGGCGACCTGCGCAGCGTCGATCCGGGCTCGGAAGGCGCGGCCCGCCTGAAGGACGCCCTGATCAGCGACGGCCTGTGGTCGCAATATCTGGAAGTGGCCATCGGTCCCGACGCCGAGATCTTCACCAAGGGCCCGACCCTGTCGTCGATGGGCTGGGGCGACCATGTCGGCGTGCGCAACGACAGCCACTGGAACAATCCCGAGCCCGAGGTCGTGCTGCTGTGCGACGGTTCGGGCCAGATCCGCGGCGCGTCGCTGGGCAACGACGTCAACCTGCGCGACTTCGAGGGCCGCTCGGCCCTGCTGCTCAGCAAGGCCAAGGACAACAACGCCTCCTGCGCCATCGGCCCGTTCTTCCGGCTGTTCGACGACGGCTTCGGCCTCGACGACGTCCGCTCGGCCGAGGTCACCCTGAAGATCACCGGCCGCGACAACTTCGTGCTCGACGGCCACAGCAACATGAGCCTGATCAGCCGCGACCCGGCGGTGCTGGCCGGCCAGGCCTTCGGCAAGCAGCACCAGTATCCCGACGGCTTCGCCCTGTTCCTGGGCACGATGTTCGCCCCGATCCAGGACCGCGACGCCGCTGGCCAGGGCTTCACCCACAAGATCGGCGACCGGGTGCGGGTGGCGACCCCGAAGCTGGGCGTGCTGGAGAACGAGGTCACCACCTGCGACCTGGCCCCGCCGTGGACGTTCGGCGTCTCCGCCCTGATCCGCAATCTGGCCGGCCGCGGCCTGCTGTGACCCGCCTCGACCTGCCCCCTCCCGAAGTGAAGCCTATGCCCTCAGCCATCTATCCCAGCCTCCAGGGCAAACGCGTCGTCATCACCGGCGGCGGCTCCGGCATTGGGGCGGGCATCGTCGCCGGCTTCGCGCGCCAGGGCGCCGAGGTGATCTTCCTCGACGTGGTCGACGCGGACTCCCAGGCCCTGGTCGCCCAGCTGGCCGGCTCGGCCATCGCCCCGGTCTATCTGCGCTGCGACCTGACCGACCTCGACGCCGTGGCCAGGACCTTCGCCGAGATCGGGCCCATCGACGTTCTGGTCAACAACGCCGGCAACGACGACCGCCACAGCCTGGCCGAGATCACCCCCGCCTACTGGGACCAGCGGATGGCGGTCAACCTGCGCCACATGCTGTTCGCCACCCAGGCCGTGGCCCCCGGCATGAAGGCCCGCGGCGGCGGAGCGATCATCAATTTCGGCTCGATCTCCTGGCACCTGGGCCTGCCGGACCTGGTGCTGTACGAGACCGCCAAGGCCGCCATCGAGGGCATGACCCGGGCCCTGGCCCGCGAGCTGGGCCCCGACGACATCCGCGTCACCTGCGTGGTGCCCGGCAACGTCAAGACCAAGCGCCAGGAGAAGTGGTACACGCCCGAGGGCGAGGCCCAGATCGTCGCCGCCCAGTGCCTGAAGGGCCGGCTGCTCCCCGAGAACGTCGCCTCGCTGGTGATGTTCCTGGCCTCCGACGACGCGGCCCTGTGCACGGGCCATGAATACTGGATCGACGCCGGCTGGCGTTGACAACAGCCCCCTTCCCCCTCGATGGGGGAAGGGCTGGGGATGGGGGTGACGCGGCGGCTCAGCCGGCGACGCCCCAGCCGCCCCCACCCAACCCTCCCCCATCGAGGGGGAGGGCCAAGGAGATGATTTTATGCCCGAACCCGTCTGCGTCTGGGACCTGAAGGCCACCCTCGGCGAGGGGCCGATCTGGATCGCCGCCGAGCAGGCCCTGTGGTTCGTCGACATCAAGGGCCGCAAGGTCCACCGCCTGCATCCCGAAAGCGGCGAGACCCGCAGCTTCGACGCCCCCGACCAGGTGACCTTCCTGGCCCCGCTGGCCGGCGGCGGCTTCATCGCCGGGCTGAAGAGCGGCCTGCACCGCTTCGACCCGGCCAGCGGCGCCTTCGTCCATCACGGCGAGATCGAGCCCCCGGGCCTGGACAACCGTCCCAACGACGCCACCGTCGACGCCCAGGGCCGGCTGTGGTTCGGCACCATGCACGACGCCGAGACCACCCTGACCGGCGCGCTCTACCGCCTCGGCCCCGACGGCCGGCCGGTCAAGCAGGACGACGGCGTCTGCATCACCAACGGCCCCTGCGTCAGCCCCGACGGCAAGACCTTCTACCATACCGACACCCTGGAAGGGGTCATCTGGGCCTACGACCTGAGCCCGGACGGCGCGCTGTCGAACAAGCGCCAGTTCTTCAAGCTCGAGATCGACGACGCCTGGCCCGACGGCTCGGTGGTCGACAGCGAAGGCTATGTCTGGGCGGCCCTGTGGGGCGGCCACGGCGCCCTGCGGCTGTCGCCGGCCGGCGAGATCGTCGACCGGATCACCCTGCCGGCCATCAATGTCACCAAGCCCTGCTTCGGCGGCCCCGACCTGAAGACCCTCTATTTCACCACCGCCCGCAAGGGCCTGAGCGACGAGCAGCTCGCCGCCTATCCGCTCTGCGGCGGCGTCTTCGCCCTGCCGGTCGCCGTCGCCGGCCAGCCCCAGTACGAGGTGCGCCTTGACCTCCCCTAATACCCCATCTGGCCGTACCCCCCGCCGCTTCCGCTCGCGCGACTGGTTCGACAATCCCGACCATATCGACATGACCGCCCTCTATCTGGAGCGGTTCATGAACTACGGGATCACGCCCGAGGAGCTGCGCAGCGGCAAGCCGATCATCGGCATCGCCCAGACCGGCAGCGACATCTCGCCGTGCAACCGCATCCACCTGGACCTTGTGACCCGGATCCGCGACGGCATTCGCGACGCCGGCGGCATTCCGATGGAGTTCCCGGTCCACCCGATCTTCGAGAACTGCCGGCGGCCGACCGCGGCCCTGGACCGCAACCTCTCGTACCTGGGCCTGGTCGAGACCCTGCACGGCTATCCGATCGACGCGGTGGTCCTGACCACCGGCTGCGACAAGACCACCCCGGCCGGGATCATGGCCGCCACCACGGTCAACATCCCGGCCATCGTGCTGTCGGGCGGGCCGATGCTGGACGGCTGGCACGAGGGCGAGCTGGTCGGTTCGGGCACGGTGATCTGGCGCTCGCGGCGCAAGCTGGCGGCGGGCGAGATCAACGAGGAGGAGTTCATCCAGCGCGCCGCCGACAGCGCCCCCTCGGCCGGCCACTGCAACACCATGGGCACGGCCTCGACCATGAACGCCGTGGCCGAGGCCCTGGGCCTGTCGCTGACCGGCTGCGCGGCGATTCCCGCCCCGTACCGCGAGCGCGGCCAGATGGCCTACAAGACCGGCCAGCGGATCGTCGACCTGGCCTATGAGGACGTCAAGCCGCTCGACATCCTGACCAAGCAGGCCTTCGAGAACGCCATCGCCCTGGTGGCGGCGGCCGGCGGCTCGACCAACGCCCAGCCGCACATCGCCGCCATGGCCCGCCACGCCGGGCTGGAGATCACCGCCGACGACTGGCGCGCGGCCTACGACATCCCGCTGATCCTCAACATGCAGCCGGCCGGCAAGTATCTGGGCGAGCGCTTCCACCGGGCTGGCGGCGCGCCGGCGGTGCTGTGGGAACTGCTGCAGGCCGGACGCCTGCATGGCGACGTCATGACCGTCACCGGCAGGACCATGGCGCAGAACCTGGAAGGTCGCGAGACCCGCGACCGCGAGGTGATCTTCCCCTACGCCCAGCCGATGAGCGAGCGGGCCGGGTTCCTGGTGCTGAAGGGCAACCTGTTCGACTTCGCGATCATGAAGACCAGCGTGATCAGCCAGGAGTTCCGCGACCGCTACCTGTCGGAGCCCGGCAACGAGGGCGCCTTCGAGGCCCGGGCCGTGGTGTTCGACGGCTCGGACGACTACCACGCCCGCATCAACGACCCGGCGCTGGAGATCGACGAGCGCTGCATCCTGGTGATCCGCGGCGCCGGCCCGATCGGCTGGCCCGGCTCGGCCGAGGTGGTCAACATGCAGCCGCCGGACCACCTGCTGAAGAAGGGGATCATGAGCCTGCCCACCCTGGGCGACGGCCGCCAGTCGGGCACCGCCGACAGCCCCTCGATCCTCAACGCCTCGCCCGAGAGCGCGGTCGGCGGCGGGCTGTCCTGGCTGCGCACCGGCGACGTGATCCGCATCGACCTCAACACCGGCCGCTGCGACGCCCTGGTCTCCGAGGTCGAGATCGCCCTGCGCAAGGGCGACGGCATCCCGGCCGTGCCGGCGACCATGACCCCCTGGCAGGAGCTCTACCGCGCCCATACGGGCCAGCTGGAGACCGGCGGGGTGCTGGAGTTCGCGGTCAAGTACCAGGACCTGGCGTCCAAGCTGCCGCGGCATAACCACTGAGCTTTTCCTTCTCCCCTTGCGGGAGAAGGAACGTGGACCCCTACGCCTCCATCAGCGGCCGGGTCGCCTCGGGCATGATGTTGAGCACCCGCATCATCGCCAGCCGGGCGCCGTCGACGTCGCCCTGGGCGATGACGTCGGCGACCTGGCGGTGCTGCTGGACGTCGGCGACCAGCTCGGCCTCGGTGGCGGCGCCGAACGAGAACACCCAGTAGCGGGCGGCCTTGTGCTGCAGGGGAATGAGGATCCGCGCCAGGGCCAGGTTGCCGCTGGCCCGGGCGACGGCGGCGTGGAAGCGCTGGTCCATCGACACCAGGGCCGGCAGGTCGCGGTCGCGGGCCGCGGTCTCGCCGCCGTCGAAGGCCGCGCGAATGGCGGCGGCCTGCGCCTTGCTGGCGTATTTGGCGGCCAGGCCGGCGCAGTGGGGTTCGATCAGGGCCCGGGCCTCATAGCCCTGGCGCAGCTCAACCAGGTCGAGGGGGGCGACGGTGGTGCCCGAGCGAGCGCGGCGGATCACCAGCCCTTCCAGGGCCAGGCGGCCGAGGGCGTCGCGCACCCCGGCCAGCCCCGCCTCGTAGCGCGCCGCCAGCGACTGCTCGTCCAGCCGCGCCCCGGGGGCCAGCCGCCCGAGGATCAGGTCGAGCAGGATGCGCTCGTAGACCTTGGCCTTCTGCAGGTCGGGCGACCAGTCCTCCAGCCCCGAGGACGAGCAGACGTCCAGCACCAGCATCCGATCGCGCCCCCCAGCGGTTTGGGCGCCGGCGTGGGCGTCGTCCTGGGCCATAAGCTGTCGCAAGGGGCGGCTCCGTTCGCGTGAGCCTGATATGTACGGTGAAATTTCAGCGGACGCCAGCGGGCTTGGCCCTTAAGGGGGGGCGGTCGAAGGAGACTGAGCCACCATTCTCCCCGTCTCCCCGGCGAAGGCCGGGGTCCAGATCATAGGGCTGTGTCTTTCGGATAAGCGTCCGATGCTACGGCTGAATCTGGACCCCGGCCTTCGCCGGGGAGACGGGTTTCGAGACGCGCGATTCAGCTTGAAGCGAACGCCCCTTTAGAACGCAGGCACCACCGCGCCGTGATACTTCTGCTCCATGAACGCCTTGACCTCCGGCGAGGTCAGGGCCTTGGCCAGTTTCTGGACGCGCGGGTCGGCCTTGTTGTCCTCGCGGGCGACCAGATAGTTCACATAGGGGCTGCGGCTGTCCTCGATCAGCAGGGCGTCCTTGGACGGGTCCAGCTTGGCGTCGAGGGCGTAGTTGGTGTTGATCACCGCCAGGTCGACCTGGTCGAGCACCCGCGGCAGGGTCGCGCCCTCCAGTTCCTTGAACTTCAGGCCGCGCGGATTGGCGGTGATGTCCTTCAGGGTCGCCAGGGTGTTCTTCATGTCGGCCAGGGTGATCACCCCGTTGCGGGCCAGCAGCAGCAGGGCCCGGCCCTCGTTGCTGCCTTCGTTGGGGATGGCCACGGTCGCCCCGGCCGGCAGGTCGCCGATCGCCTTGACCTTGCGCGAATAGGCCCCCAGCGGCTCGATATGGACGCCGATCACCGGAACCAGGTGGGTGCCCTTGTCGGCGTTGAAGGTCTGCAGATAGGGCAGGGTCTGGAAGTAGTTCACGTCCAGATGCTTTTCGGCGACCTGGATGTTGGGCTGGACGTAGTCGTTGAAGACCTTGATCTCGATCTTCAGCCCCTGGGCCGCCAGCTTGGGCTTGAGGAACTCCAGCACCTCGGCGTGGGGCACGGCGGTGGCGGCCACGGTCAGGGTGTCGCCGGCGCTCGGCGCGGGCTGCCGCGAGCAGGCCGCCAGCAGCAGGGCGGCGAGGCTGAAGAGGGCGGCGCGGCGGGCGACCATGAACGGCTCCGTTAAGGCGAGTAACCGGGTAGGGTTTTGCCCGTTTCCCGGCCGCGGGGAAATCAGTTTTCCTGATCCGCCGCGCAGAGTCTCGTCTCCTCGGCGCCTCCCGTCTTGACCTCGCCGCCAAACAGGTCGCCTGAAGAGGGATGGCCAGAGAAACCGTCTACATCGTCCAAGCCTACAAGGCCGGCCGCGGCAAGGGCCTGAAGGCCGAGCAGCAGGTCGGCTGCAAGGACGCCGAGGAAGCCCGCCGCAAGGCCGAGCGCCTGGCTCCGTTGCGCGAGGGCGTCGTCGCCTTCGCCGCCTCGGCCGACGTCGAGCTGGGCGACTATGACGAGAACCCGCAGATCCTCTTCAAGGCCGGACGCCTGCCGTTTCCGTTCGACCAGGCCTGACGTCATGAAACCCTCTCCCAGCGGGACAGGGGTCTATTCAGGATCATTCGCCGGCTCCTCCGGCCCATGGATCGTCCAGCTGGACAGGAAGTCGGGGTTCTCGACGCTCTCGCCGTCGCTGAGCGGGTAAATCCCCGGCGCGGCGGCGGCGATGTTCGAGGTCTGGGGCGGCAGGGTGGTGGTGTCGCCGTCCTGGGGGCCCAGCAGGTCGAGCAGGACGCCCGCGTCGGCGTCGGCGGTGATCACCACGCCGTAGAACGCCTCGCGGCCCGCCAGCGCGCCGTCGGCGTCGAGGAAGGTCAGGTTCACCAGCATGGTCTTGCCGACCAGGGTCTGGGCGAAGGCCTCGTCCCAGTGCTCGGGCGGCGGGGCGGAGAGGATGGGGATGTCGTCGGTCATGGGGTCATGTCCACAATTCTCCTCCCCCGTGCAACGGGGGAGGTGGCGCGATGCGAGTACGCATCGTGACGGAGGGGGCGCGGGACGGAGCGCCGTGCGCGCCGACGCCCCCTCCACCACTTCGTGGTCCCCCTCCCCCGTTTCACGGGGGAGGGGAAGAATCTACCGGTGCGAGACCCGCCTGACCACCGCGTCGCCGACCATCTGCAGCGCCTGGACCAGCACCAGCAGCAGCACCACCGTGACCACCATGACGTCGGTCTGGAAGCGCTGGTAGCCGAAGCGGATGGCCAGGTCGCCGAGGCCGCCGGCCCCGACCACCCCGGCCATGGCGGTGTAGGAGACCAGGGCGATGGCGGTGACGGTGGCCGCGGCGATCAGGCCGGGCATGGCCTCGGGCAGCAGGGCGTCCAGCACCACCTGCCGGCGCTTGGCCCCCATGGCGAAGCTGGCCTCGATCACCCCCTTGTCGACCTCGCGCAGGGCGGTCTCGACCAGCCGGGCGAAGAACGGCGCGGCCCCGACCACCAGCGGCGGGATGGCCCCGGCCACCCCCAGCGAGGTGCCGACCAGGGCCACGGTCAGCGGGATCATCACGATCAGCAGGATCACGAACGGCACCGAGCGCAGGATGTTGATGACCAGCGACAGCGCCCCGTTGGCGGCCCGGCTCTGCAGCATCTGGCCCGGCCCGGTCAGGAACAGGATCACCCCCAGCGGCAGGCCCAGCACCACGGTCAGGGCCATCGACCCGCCCAGCATGGCCAGGGTGTCGAGGGTCGCCTGGCCGATCTCGGCCCAGCTGATGTTCTCGAACAGGGCGGTCATCGGCCGGCCTCCGTCACCAGGTCGACCCGCACCCCGTCGGCCCGGAACCGGGCGATGGCGGCCTCGACGTCGCCGCCGGCCAGGGACAGGGTCAGTTGGCCGTAGGGCGTCTCGCGCAGGCGGTGGATGCGCCCGCCCAGGATCGAATAGTCGACGCCGGTCTCGCGGGCCACGGCGCCCAGAATCGGCCGGTAGGTGGCCTCGCCGCGGAAGGTCAGCCGCACCACGCGGCCGTCGACCATCGCCGCCTCGCTGGGCGCGCCGTCGGCCTCCAGTACGAACCGCCGGGCCGTGGCGCTGGCCGGGTGCAGGAACACCGCCTCGACGGTGCCGGTCTCGACCACCCGGCCGCCGTCCAGCACCGCCACCCGGTCGCAGACCCGGCGCACGACGTCCATTTCGTGGGTGATCAGCACGATGGTCAGGCCCAGCTCGCGATTGAGATTGGAGACCAGCTCCAGGATCTGCTCGGTGGTCTCCGGGTCGAGGGCGCTGGTCGCCTCATCGCACAGCAGCACCTTGGGTTCGGTGGCCAGGGCCCGGGCGATCCCTACCCGCTGCTTCTGGCCGCCCGACAGCTGGGCCGGATACTTGGTCGCGAAGTCGGTCAGGCCCACCCGGGCCAGCAGCTCGGCGGTGCGGGCCTTGACCTCGGCCTCGGCGACGCCCGCCAGCCGCAGCGGGAAGGCGACATTGCCGGCCACGGTCTTGGACGACAGCAGGTTGAAGTGCTGGAAGATCATTCCCACCCGCCGGCGCAGGGCCCGCAGACCCTCGACGCCGAGGGCGGCCACATCGTCGCCATCGACCACGACACGGCCGCCGGACGGCTTCTCCAGGCCGTTGATCAGCCGGATCAGGGTCGACTTGCCGGCCCCCGAGGCCCCGATCACCCCGAACACCTCGCCCGGCGCGACCGCCAGGCTGACCTCGGTCAGGGCGGCGCGGCCGCCGCCGGGATAGGACTTGGAGACGGCTTCGAAGGTGATCACGGTCGCGGCCTGGGGAAGGATCGGTCGGCGCAAGGCCGCAAGCCGCACGATTTAGGCGCTGGCGCCGGAAAGGTGAAGACAATCTCGCTTTGGCGGGCGCCGTGGTCAGCTGGCGCGGCGCTCGGCGGCGTCGAGGGCCTGGTCGATGCCGGCCATCAGGGCGACGGCGGTGACCGGCTTGGAGACGTGCAGGTCCGCCCCGGCCGCCAGGGCGTCGCGGCGGTGATGGGCCATGGCGTTGGCGCTGAGCATGACGATCGGCACGCGCTCGCCGGGCCCGGCCTCGCGCTCATGGGTCCGGATCAGCCGGGTGGCGGCCAGGCCGTCCATCACCGGCATCTGCATGTCCATCAGCACCAGATCGAAGGGCGCGGCCTTGAAGGCCTCGACCGCCAGGGCGCCGTTCTCGACGATGGTCAGTTCGGCCCCGCTGGGCGCCAGGATCAGTTGCACGACCTTCTGGTTGACCTGGTGGTCCTCGGCCAGCAGCACCCGCAGCCCGTCGCGCCGCGCCAGGGACCCGTCGTCGGCGGCGGGCGCGGTCCCGGCGGGGGCGGTCGAGGCCTTGGTCCGGGTCAGCGGGATGACCACGTCGAACTGGCTGCCGCGCCCGGGCTGGGACTCGGCGGTGATCTCCCCGCCCATCATCTCGACCAGGGTCTTGCTGATCGACAGCCCCAGGCCGGTGCCGCCGAACCGGCGGGTGATGGTGGTGTCGGCCTGGCTGAAGCGCTGGAACAGCACGGCCGCCAGCTCCGGATCGAAGCCCACGCCGGTGTCGCGGACCTGCAGGGTCAGCCGCGACGGCGCGCCGGCCTGGACCGGGTCGGCCACCGCGATCCGCGCGACCACCTCGCCCCGGCTGGTGAACTTCAGGGCGTTGGACAACAGGTTGCCCAGCACCTGCTTGATGCGGACGCTGTCGCCCCGGAAGACGCCGCGGACGCTGGCGTCGCATTCGGCGCGGAAGACCAGCCCCTTCTCGTCGGCCCGGATGCGGGTGATGTCGAGCAGACCGCCCAGCTCGGCCTCAAGGTCGAAGGCCCGCTCCTCGATCGTCAGGCGGCCGGCCTCGATCTTGGAGACGTCGAGGATGTCGGACACCAGCCGCTCCAGGGTCGCGCCGGAGCTCTGGACCAGCTCGACCATCTCGCGCTGGGCCGGCGTCAGCTCGGTCTGGCCCAGGGCGGCGATGACGCCGATGACGCCGTTCAGGGGCGTGCGGATCTCGTGGCTCATATTGGCCAGGAAGTCGGTCTTGGCGCGGTTGGCGGCCTCGGCGGCCTGGCGGGCGGCCTGCATCTCGGCCTCGGTGCGCAGCCGCTCGGTGACGTCGCGGCCCACGGCGAACACCAGGTCGCCCGACCGCCGGGCCCGCCACTCCAGCGGACAATAATGGCCGTCGCGATGGCGGTAGCGGTTGACGAAGCCGAAGACCTCGCCGTCCTCGGCCTTGGCCATCTGGGCCTTGGTCTCGGCCACGTCGTCGGGATGGACCAGGGGCAGCAGGGGCTGGCTCTCCAGCGTCTCGACCGGATAGCCCAGCACCGTCTCCCAGGTCCGGCTCAGCTTGACGAAGCGGCCCTGCAGGTCGCGGATGCACAGCATGTCGAGCGACACGTCGAAGAAGGTGGTCAGGTTCTGCGCCGTGGCTTCGGCGGCCTCGGCGGCCTGGCGGGCCCTGGCCTCGCTGGCCGCCAGGCTGTCCTCGGCCCGCCGGCGGTCGATGGCGATCGCCGCCAGGTCGGCGGCGGCCTCGATGAAGGCGATGTCGTCGGCGTCCGGCGCGCTGATCTGGCGGTGATAGATGGCGAAGGTGCCCAGCACCTGGCCGCTGGCCGCCCGGATCGGCTGCGACCAGCAGGCGGCCAGGCCGGCGGCGGCGGCCAGATGCTTGTAGTCGGCCCAAAAGGGGTGGGTGTGGATGTCTTCGACGATGATCCGCTCGCCGAGCGCGGCGGCCGCGCCGCACGAGCCGACCGTGGGACCGATGGCCACGCCGTGGATGGCCTGGTTGTAGTCGTCGGGCAGGCTGGGGGCGGCGCCGTGCAGCAGATGCTCGCCGGTCTCGTCGAGCAGCAGGATGCTGCACAGGATCGCCGGGTCCTCGGCCTCCACCGCCGCGACGATGGCCTCGAGCACCACCGGCAACGGATTGCCGCCGGCCATCAGGGTCATGGTCCGCCGAAAGGCGAGGTGGGCAGAGGTCCGGCTCATCGGCGACAACGGGTCCGCGAAGAAAGGCTTGCAGCTCACCCTATCATTGAAGGAGCGGATGGGACGTTAATTGCGAAGCGAGGCCATGCCGGCTCGCGCGAAAGCCTCGACGATCCGGAACGGGCCGACTATAGCTCGGCGCGGTTTAGGCGGGCGTGGCGGAACTGGTAGACGCAACGGACTTAAGCCAAGGGATTGAGTGCGCCCGGGGAAATCCGGGACGTAGAACTGCTCAAATTCGGGGAACCCTGTCAGATGGCGATCCCGAGCCAAGCCCCCGCCAGGGGGAAGGTGTAGAGACTAGACGGGCAGCGCCTAACCTCCGGTCCGCCGGAGCACGGCGAAGGGATAGTCCAGACCACGAACGCCTCCAGTGGGCGGCGGCGAAAGCCGAAGTGGTACGAAAATCCGTCGGCCGCGAGGCCATGCCGGTTCGATTCCGGCCGCCCGCACCAGCCAAGGCCTCAGATCGCGATCACCCCTCCGGCGCCGGACCGGTCGAGTCCCGGACGATCAGGGTGTGGGGGTGCGTCAATTGGCGCGGCTCGCCCGACTTGCCGCGCTTGCGGCGGATCTCCTCCAGCACCAGGTCGATGGCGGCGCGGGCCATGGCGGCGATCGGCTGGTGGACGGTGGTCAGGGCCGGCCAGATGTTGGCGGCGATCGAGGTGTCGTCGAAGCCGACGATCGATAGATCGCCCGGCACGTCCAGGCCCATCCGGTGGGCCACGCCGGCGGTGGCGGCGGCCATGTCGTCATTGCCGGCGAAGATGGCGGTGGGACGGTCGTCCTCGCCCAGCAGCCGCTCGGCCGCTTCCAGGCCCGAACGATAGGTGAAATAGCCCTGCTCGATGCGGACGTCGCCATCGGGGACGCCGGCCGCCTTCAGGGCCGCGACGAAGCCGTCCAGCCGCTGCTGGCTGACCGTCTGGTTGGGGTGGCCCTTGATGATGCCGAAGCGCTTGTGGCCCAGGGCCAGCAGGTGCTGGGCCAGTTCGTAGGCGGCGGCCTCGTTGTCGATGCGGATGGTGGCCATGTCGGCGCTGGGCATGCCGGGCGCCACGCCGACGGCGGCGGCCCCCGAGGCCTTGACCTCGGCCAGCACCTGCGGCGACTCGCACAGCGGCGGCGGCAGGATCAGGCCGTCGACGCCGGTCTTCAGCAGCCGGGTCAGGGTGGCGCCGGCCAGTTCCGGCTCGGCGCACTTCTCGATCACCACCTGGGCCCCGGTGCGGCTGCTCTCGTCCAGCGCCCCGACCAGGAATTCCGACAGGTAGCCGGTCGAGGGGTTGTCGTAGAGCAGGCCGATGCGGAACGGGGCCGAGCCGGCCAGGCTGCGGGCGGCGGGATTGGGCGCGTAGTTGAGGTCGCGGATCGCCGCGTCGACCAGGGCCTTGGTCTCGGACTTGACCGTGGTCTCGCGGTTGATCACCCGCGACACCGTCATCGGCGACACCCCGGCCAGGGCCGCGACGTCGCGGATGGTGGCGCTCTGGGTCGTGCGGCGCCGCTGACGCTCGTTGCGTTCGCTCATCGATGGTGCGTTCCTATTTGCCCACAGACTAGACCGGTTCGGGCCCCGCTTGGAAGGCGGCGCTTGCGTGCTGGCCTGGCCACTTTAGGCTGAGGTCATGGAAGCTTTCGGCGCGATCATCCTGACAGGCGGCGGTTCGCGCCGGATGGGCGCCGACAAGGCGGTTCTGGAGTGGAACGGGCGGCGGGCGGTCGATCGGGTGGCGGACCTGGCCCGGGCGGCCGGCGCGGCCCGGGTGCTGACCGCCGGCCGCGACCATGGCCTGGAGCATGTCGACGATCCCGAACCCGGCTGCGGACCGGTCGGCGGGGTGCTGGCGGGGGCCCGGGCGCTGGCGGCGGCGGGGCTTTCCCGGGCCCTGGTGCTGGCGGTCGACGCCCCGACCGTGACCGTCGAAGACCTGGCGCCGCTGCTGGCCGCCGCCGGGCCGGGCGCGGTCTACGAGGACTTGCCCGTGCCGATGGCGCTGCGGCTCGACGCCTTGCCGGCCGAGGCGGAGATCGGCTGGCCGTTGCGGCGGCTGGTCGAGCGGGCCGGCCTGGCCGCTCTGCCCTGCGACGAGGACGTCCGGGCCCGGCTGCGCGGGGCCAATACGCCGGAGGAGCGCCGCCAGCTCTCAGGGCGGCGTGACGCCGGCGGTCTCTGACGGAGCGGCGGCCGCGCCTCAGCCCTGCTCGCCGAACACCCGCTTGAAGATCACGTCGACGTTCTTGGTGTGGTAGCCGTAGTCGAACAACTCCTCCAGCTCGGCGTCCGACAGCGCCTTGCTGACCACCGGGTCGGCCTTCAAAAAGTCGATGAACCGGCCCTCGCCGCGCCACACCTTCATCGAATTGCCCTGCACGGCGGCATAGGCGTCCTCGCGCGACACGCCCTTCTGGGTCAGGGCCAGCATCACCCGCTGCGAGAACACCAGGCCCCCCAGCTTGTCCAGGTTCCTGGCCATGTTATCGGGATAGATGTTGAAGCGCTCGATCACCCCGGCCAGGCGGCGCAGGGCGAAGTCGAGGTGGATGGTGGCGTCGGGCCCGATGCCGCGCTCGACCGACGAGTGGCTGATGTCGCGCTCGTGCCAGAGGGCGACGTTCTCCAGGGCCGGGGTCACGGCCGAGCGGACCAGCCGGGCCAGACCGGTCAGGTTCTCGGTCAGGATCGGGTTGCGCTTGTGCGGCATCGCCGAGCTGCCCTTCTGCCCGACCTCGAACGGCTCCTCGGCCTCCAGCACCTCGGTGCGCTGCAGGTGGCGGATTTCGGTGGCCAGCCGCTCGACCGACGAGGCGACCACGCCCAGGGCGCAGAAATAGGCGGCGTGGCGGTCGCGGGGGATCACCTGGGTCGAGACCGGCTCGACCACCAGGCCCATCTTGTCGGCCACGTGCTGCTCGACCCGCGGGTCGACATTGGCGAAGGTGCCGACCGCGCCGCTGATCGCGCAGGTGGCGATCTCGAACCTGGCCATGGCCAGCCGCTCCTTGGCGCGCTGGAACTCGGCATAGTAGCCGGCCAGCTTCAGGCCGAAGGTGATCGGTTCGGCGTGGATGCCGTGGCTGCGGCCGACGCACACCGTCATCTTGTGTTCCAAGGCCCGGCGCTTGAGGGCGGCCAGCAGCAGGTCGACGTCCTCGATCAGCAGGTCGGTGGCCTTGCTCAGCTGCACGGCGAAGCAGGTGTCGAGCACGTCGCTGCTGGTCATGCCCTGGTGCAGGAAGCGGGCCTCGGGGCCGACGATCTCCGACACGTGGGTCAGGAAGGCGATGACGTCGTGCTTGGTGACCCGCTCGATCTCGTCGATGCGGTCGCTGTCCCAGACCGCGTCACGGCCCTTTTCCCAGATCGTCTGGGCGGCGAGCCTGGGGATCACCCCGATCTCGGCCATGGCGTCGGCGGCGTGGGCCTCGATCTCGAACCAGATCTTGTACTTGGTCTGGCTGGACCAGATGGCGGCGGCTTCGGGGCGGGAATAGCGGCTGATCATGGAGCCGGGGTTTCGGCGGGTAGGGGGTGAGAGTCAAGGGCGGGGGAGGAGGTAAGGAGTGGCCGAGACGCGGAGGGTCGGCTGTTCTGCCTAGCCCAAACTTCTGTTGCCGACCCTGAGCGGACATGACCGTTACTCCGTCCGAACGGTGAAGGGTGACTCCCTGCGGTCGTCCGGCATGTCCGCTCTCAGTGGCCGTGCCTGGGGATGCCGGGCGCGCGCGGGGTTGACAGCTTGAAGTAGAATTGCAACCTCGCCCGGTTCGGGGGAACTTGCATGCGTAATCCAGCCATTGGTGTGGCTCTCGTCGGCCTGATTCTCAGTGCTTGCGGCGGCGGCGGTGGCGGCGGTGGTGGCGGCGGGATCGTCACGCCCCTGCCACCTCCGCCCGCGACCAACTCCAGCATCACCAACCTGACCGTCGATCAGACGTTCACGGGAATGAGCGGGACATCACAGAACGTCTATAACCTGACCTCTGGAACGACAGTGAGCGGCTCGGCCGCTCCGGCGACGCTATCCGTGGCCTATAACGCCGCCAGCCGCAGTTATCAGGTGAGCGTGGATGGCCGCACGCAGACGTTCGGGCAGGCGGAAATCACGTCAAACAGCAACGGTGAAACACGCTTTTCCAAAGACTTGGCGGGAACGCGCGATAATCTGACATTGGTAACGACCCCCTACAGCGGCACGACCAGCAACCGGTATGTCGGTCTCGGCTATTGGCAACGATCAAACCGTACTGGCGACCGCCAGAGCGATCAGTTCGCCACCTTCGTTTATGGCATCGAGACCCCCGCAACCGCGGCGCCCCGAACAGGGCGCGCCAACTTCGACATCGATGTCTTCGGAGCTTCGACTGTTCCCGGGTTTGAGCCCAGCGTCCTGCAAGGCCGCGGCGCATTCGATGTTGATTTCTTGGCCGGAATCTTCTCCGTCAAATCCTACCTCACCGAGCGGGCGCTGCTCACTGGCGCGGGTGTGTCCGGCGGTGGGATTGAACTGAACGGCGCTGGCCTGCTCTCCTCGGGAGACGCCAGCTTCTCAGGCAACGTCATAGTCGGAAGTCGCAACGCGACCCTCACCGGCTCCCTGGCTGGCCGTTTCTTCGGGCCGGGAGCGGAAGAGCTGGGTGCGACCTTCAGCGCCGTCAACGGTGACGGCGCGACTGCGATCGGCGGCTTCACCGGACAAAGGGGGACAAGCCCGGCGGTTAACCTCACCTTGACCAATATCGTGACCCAACAGCTCTTCTACCCGCAAGGTATGGGCGTGTTCGCCGATCTGGTCGACGGCATGGCTGGCGCGAGCGTCCGAACTTACCGCATGATCGGCCAGGTCTACGATCACACGAGCGGCAACTTCTCGTTCGGTCCCGGGCTCTCCAACATGCCCGGGGGAGAGTACACGACGGCATCGATCGTGGCGTCGAGCAACCCGAACTTCACCGTCTATGAGAAGGCGTTTGACGGTCGCGATGTCAGGCTTGAGCTCTATAAGGTTGGCCAGGCCAATAGCGAACTGGCCCTGACGTATGTCACGCTGGGCCGGTGGCAGAGCCAGGAGCGCAACGGCGTCGTGACCGGCCGCCAGTTTCACCATTTTGTCTATGGACTGGAAACGCTTGACCGGCTGCTCACCACCCGCACCGGTTCCGCCCGCTATGAAGGGGTCGTCTATGGCGCGGGCGTCAACCGGACGAACGCTGCGGAGTACGACGTGCGCGGAACCTCAGTCTTCAATGTCGATTTCACCCGCCAGACCTATGCCGGCGATCTCGCCGTCAATGGTCGCAACGGCGCCACTGTGGCCGACTTCGGCCGATACAACTTCGCCGGACAACTCGGGACCAAGGTCAGCCTGGCTCCGCTGACCTACAACGGCGCTACCGTCGGCGAGCTCTCGACCCGCTTCTATGGACCTACGGGCGAAGAGATAGGCGGAGACTTCGATCTGCGCGTCCCCGAAAGCGTCCAAGCGGGCGGCACCTTGATCGGCGGAGTGACGGTCGCGCGCCGTCAGTGAAAACCCGGGCCTCCCTCGCGACCGGCTTCACGGCTGCAGGTCTCGCCTTTGCGATCCTGCTGATTCCCCCCATGGCGTTCTCGCAGGAGGCTTCAGCTGAGCTGACGGCGCCTCAGGTGTTCGATCTGGCGGATGCCCGTCGGGCATCCGGCGCGATCGACGACGCCATCGCCCTCTATGACGCCCTCTCCAATGACCCCGAATCGGACGTCCGCGCGGAGGCTCGCTATCGCAAAGGCCTGATGCTGGCGGATGCGGGGCGCTATGATGAGGCGGCGATCGCATTCAGGGCGCTTCTGGACGAGAAGCCCGGGGCGGTGGCGGCGCGACTGGAGCTTGCACGTATGCTTGCGGCGCTCGGGCGAGAAACCGATGCCAGACGTGAATTGCGCCAGGCCCAGGCGGCAGGCATCCCGGTCGAGGCCGCGCCCCTGGTCGAACAGTTCGCGGCGGCCCTCCGCTCGCCCCAGCGTGTCGGCGGATCCTTCGAACTCAATCTCGCTCCGGACACCAACATCAACCGCGCGACCCAGGCGCGCACGCTCGACACCATCGTTGCTCCTCTCACGCTGTCGGACGACGCCCGCGCCCAATCCGGCCTCGGCGTCCGCACGGCCGGTCAGGTCTACGGCCGCATCGGGATTTCTGATCGCCTGTCGTTCGTACCGCGCCTGTCGGCGGTGGCGAACCTCTACGGCGATGAGCGCTTCAGCGATGTCTCAGCTTCCGCGCTTGTCGGCTTGGAATGGCGCAACGCCTCGGATCGCATCAGCGCTTCCTTCGGTCAGACCTATCGATGGTTTGCGGGAGATCCTTACGGTCAAACGGACGTGCTATCGGTTGACTGGGTGCATCCCCTCACTAATCGCTCGCAGCTGGTCGTGTCTGCCAGCGCGGGTGACGCCACCTACGAACAGAACCCCCTTCAGGACGGCGGCTTGTACGACGCATCGGTGTCCTACGAGCGCGCGCTGAGTTCCAGGTCGGGCGTGACGCTGACCGGATCCGCAACGCGACAGGCGGCGGCGGATCGCGGGTATGCCACCTGGTCGGGGGGCGGCGCTGCGGGAGCTTGGCTCGAGATGCGTTGGGGAACGGTCTTCACCTCGATCGGCGCGCGTCGCACCGAGGCGGATGAGAGACTTTTCCTGTTTCCGGATCGCCGGAAGGAATGGCTGATGACTGCCAGAGCCGGCATGACGTTTCGGCGCATCGTTTTCGCTGGCCTGAGCCCCACGGTTCGCCTGAACGTCGAGGACAACGGCTCCAGCGTCGGCATCTACGACTACAGGCGGCTTGCCATGGAATTTGGCGTGGCGCGCGCCTTCTAGAGCAAGCCGCGCGATGCTCTAGCTCGCCAGTTCAAGTAGGCGGATCGCGAAATATCCGGACGCCAGAGCAGGCTTGCCTACGAGGTTTTGAGGCGCGGCCTCGCCGCGGGCGGACGCGTGTGGGGTCGACGCCAGCCTCGCCTCGCGACTCTTGAAGCGGCGCCCTCAGTCCGCGTCCGCATAGGCCTTCACCAGTTCGGTGAGCAGTTCGCGGCCGGTATAGAGGGCGCGCGCCGCCAGGCGTTCGTTGAGGCCATGGACGCCGTTGCCGTCGGGGTCGGCGAAGGTCCCCGGCGGGCCGTAGGACGGGATGCCGATCGCTTCCAGGAAGAGGCCGTCGGTGGCGCCGGTCGACATCATCGGCACCAGGGGAACGCCCGGATAGTATTTGGCCACCAGCTTTTCGGCCGGGCCGACCACCTTGGGGTCCAGCGGCGGCGGTTGGGCCAGCGGCCCGCGCAGGGCCTTGGGCGTCACGGTCACGCCGGGATCGCCGATCGCCGCCGCCAGGGCCGCCCGGGTGCCTTCCACGGTGTCGCCGGGGAAGATGCGGCAATTGATGTTGGCGCCGGCCCGCTGGGGCAGGGCGTTCTCGGCGTGACCGCCGTCGAGCAGGGTGGCGACGCAAGTCGTGCGGAGCATGGAATGGTAGCTGCGGTCGGTGTTGACGACGGCCTCGGCCGCCTTGTCGGCCGGGTTGTTGGCGAGGGCGACCATCGCCCGCCCCAGGTCGTCGCCGCGCGCCGCCCCGGCCCGGGCGAAGAAGGCGCGGGTGGTCGGGCTCATCTGCAGGGGAAATTCCAGGTCGCGGATCTTCGCCAGGGCGTCGGCGAGTTCGTAGATGGCGTTGTCGCGGATCGGCACGGAGCTGTGGCCGCCCGGATTGGTCGTCTCGATCCGGAAGCTTTCCGACGCCTTCTCGCCGACGTGCAGGTTGGCGGTCAGGAGCTTGCCGTGGCCGTCGGTGCGCCCGCCGCCGCCCTCGTTGAGGGCGAATTCGGCGGTGATCAGGTCGGGACGGTTCTTGGCCAGCCATTCGGCCCCGTTGAACGGCGAGCCGCCTTCCTCGCCGCAGGTCAGGGCCAGCTTGATGGTCCGCTTGGGACGATAGCCTTGGGCCTTGAAGCGCATCATGGCGTCGATCCAGATGGCGTCCATGGCCTTCATGTCGGCCACGCCGCGGCCGTAGAAATAGCCGTTCTCCTCGACCAGCCTGTAGGGGTCGCGCGTCCAGTCCTCGCGCTTGGCCACCACCACGTCGAGGTGGCCCAGGAGCAGCAGCGGCTTGAGCGTGGTCGACGTGCCGGGGAGGATGACGACGATGCCGCCCTCCTTCGGATGGCCCGGCCCCGCAAAGCGCGTGATCTGATCCTCGCCATAGCCGGCCTGGCGAAGGTGGGCGTCGATCTTGTCGGCCAGCGCGGTGCAGCTGCCGGTGGTGATGCTGGTGTCGGTCTCGATCAGCTCCTGATAGAGGGCCCGGAAGGTCGCCTGGTCCGGCCGCAGGCCTGGGGCCTGGGCCCGGGCCGCCAGCGGCAGGGCCGCGAGCACGAGCCCGAGCAGAAGTCTCGCCGATCGCCGCATGAGGGCCTCCCCGATAGCCAGGGCCGCATAAGCGCACGCCGGCGATCGCTTGAGAACCGCCGTCGCCGCCGAGCGGCCCGATGGCCGGTCAAAGACCAATCGCGTTGCGGACGCTGACGCGCCGAAGCGCAAATCGTCCCGCTTCCCAGGCATTGGTCGAGAGCGGCCCTCTTCAGCAACATGAACGGCGGACAACGAGCGGGTGCGGGCATGTTCAGGGTCGGGAGTCTCCTATGGGGCCATGGCCGCGACAGACGGCCGTCAAGCGAGGTCCCGCCATGCACGCCCAGCTCAGACTGACTCCCCACTCCGCCCGCTCCGCCGAGATCATTCCGGTCGAGGAGCTGAACCGCGCCCGCTCGCTGCGGGCCCTGGCCCGCGACCCCGGCCCGCCGGCCGCCGATCCGTCCTGGGCCTATGTGTTCCCGCGCCCGGCGGCGCGAAGCGGCGAATCCTGATCCCGCCAGGCGTTGTCCCGAGTCGGCGGGCGCGCTAAGCCCAGGGCCCGCTTGCGCGCACAGGGAGTCCGCCATGGAAATCGTCGTCGGCACCAAGAAGTGGTCCAGCTGGTCGCTGCGGCCGTGGCTGGCGCTCAAGCACACCGGGGCGGACTTCAAGGAGACCCTGGTCGAGCTGCGCCAGGTCGGCCAGGCCGACGAGCTGGCCAAGCACTCGCCCAGCCACTTGGTGCCGGTGCTCAAGGACGGCGACCTGGTGGTCTGGGACTCGCTGGCGATCTGCGAGTATCTGCACGAGAAGTTCCCGCAGGCCCGGCTGTGGCCGGCCGACCCGACCCTGCGGGCCCTCGGCCGTTCGGCGGCGGCCGAGATGCATTCGGGCTTCTCGTCGCTGCGCGGCGAATGCCCGATGGAGCTGGAGACCCGCAAGACCGTGGCGATCTCCGAGGCCACCCAGAACGACGTGCGCCGGATCGTCGAGCGCTGGAACCAGCTGCTCAAGCGCTCGGGCGGGCCGTTCCTGCTGGGCGAGTGGTCGATCGCCGACGCCTTCTACACCCCGGTGGCTACGCGTTTCCGCACCTATGGCGTCCACCTGTCGGACTATGGCGACGCCGGCCTGGCCGGGTCCTATGGCGAGCGCCTGCTGGAGACGCCGGAATACCTGGCCTGGGAGGCCGACGCCCTGGCCTGAGGGCCGGATCAGCGTTCAGCGCCGAGGGGCCGAAAACCTCGTCCTTCGACAGGCTCAGGATGAGGTTTTCTACTGCCTGTGAATGGTCCTCATCCTGAGCCGGTCGAAGGACGAGGACCACGCACGGTCGATCCACCCAGGGCGCGTTTGCTTCAAGTTGGATCGCGCTTCAAAAACCCCGTCTCCCCGGCGAAGGCCGGGGCCCAGGTGAAACCCACGAGCCGCTCAGGATGTATCTGGGCCCCGGCCTTCGCCGGGGAGACGGAAGGGGGGAGCACGGCGATCTAAAATCAAACCGCGCCGAGGCCCCTACAGCGTGATCGTCCGGCCGTCGCGGGCCGAGCGGTAGATCGCCTCGACGATCCGCAGGTCGCGCAGGCCCTCCTCGCCCGAGACGATCGGCTCGGCCCCGGTGCGCAGGCTCACGGCCATGTGGTCGAGCTGGCCGGCGAACTGGGTCTTGCCCGGTCCGGCCGGCGGGGCCGTGACCTCCTGCTCGCGGCCGTCGCGGCCGGTCCACAGGCGGTTGCCGTCATAGCGGGTGGCCGGCTCCAGCTCGATCCGCCCGCGGTCGCCCATCAGCAGGACGTGGTTCTGGTTGGCGCTGTACATCGACTGGCAGGTGGCGATGGCCCCGGAGGGGAAGTTCAGGGTCCAGGCGATCATGTCCTCGACCTCGGTGAAGCGGGGATCGCTGCGGTCGGTGGACTCCCGGGCGGTGACGGCGACCGGCTCCTCGCCGGTCATGTAGCGCGCGGCCTGCAAGCTGTAGACCCCCATGTCCATCAGCGAGCCGCCGCCGGCCAGGGCCTTCTTCAGCCGCCACTTGCTGGGGTCGCGCTGCACGAAGCCGTGCTCGGAGACGACATAGCGGACCTTGCCGGCCGCGCCGCTGCGGGCCAGGCGCATGGCCTCCAGGTTGAACGGCTCGAAATGGCAGCGATAGCCGATCATCAGCTTGCGGCCGGCGGTCTTGCAGGCGGCGATCATCGCCTCGCACTCGGCGACCGACACCGCCATCGGCTTTTCGCACATCACATGCTTGCCGGCCTTGGCGGCGCGGATCGTGTACTCGGCGTGCATGGAGTTGGGCAGGATGACATAGACCACGTCGACGTCGGGATTGTCGCGGATCTGGTCGAAGGTCTCGTAGGAATAGATCGAGCGCTCGGGCACGCCGTAGCGCGCCGCCGTGGCCAGGGCCTTGGCCCGGTCGCCGCTGACCAGGGCCGTCACCCGGCTGTGCTCGCAATTGGCGAACTGCGGCAGGATGACGTTGAGGCCGTAATAGCCCAGGCCGACGATGGCGTAGCCGAGCTTGCGGTCGCCGGCCGCCTGGGCGCGCCCGATCGTCGGGGCGGCCAGGAGGGCCGCGGCGGTCAGCAGGAGATCCCGACGTCCAAGTTCCATGGTCCAGCTCCGGCGAGGGATGAGGGGGCGGTCGAAACATCCCAAGGTTGGTCGCCGGCCGCAAGATCGTCAACAACGCCGGCCGAGTTTCCTTCTCCCGCAAGGGGAGAAGGGAAATTGGCCTCAGTTGAAGCGGCGCTTCTTGAGCAGGGCGTTGCGGTCGACCGAGCGGATCTCTACGTCGAAGACGTCCTGCTCGCGCAGGATGCGCAGCGGGATGGTCGCGCCGGCCGGGCCCTGGGCCCATAGCTGAGTGTAGAAGTCCGGCAGGCCGGAGACCGGGACGCCGTTGACCGCCAGGATCAGGTCGCCGGGGCGCAGCTCGGCCCGGGCCGCCGGTCCGCCCGGCATCACCCCGACCACCACCACCTTCGACTGCAGCTCCTGCGACAGCACCCCCAGCCACGGGCGCGGCGGATGGGCCGGCTTGCCGCGGGCCAGGTCGTCGAGGATCGGCGGCAGCAGGTCGATCGGCACGAACATGTTGATCGGCCGGCGCAGCCCGCCCTCGGTCTGTTCCTCCAGGCTCAGCGAGCCCAGGCCGACCAGATCGCCGGCCGGGCCCAGCAGGGCCGCGCCGCTCCAGTGCGGATGGGCCGGGGCGGTGATGATGGCGTCGTCGAGCAGATATTCCCAGTAGCCGGCGAAGGGCATGCGGGTCAGCACCTGGCCGGCCGCCGCATGGCTGCGCCCGCCGGCCCCGGCGATGATCACCGGGCTGGCGGAGTCCAGGTTCCGGGCGGTGCCCAGCGGCACGGCGGGCAGGCCCAGCGGCTCCAGCGCCTGGACCAGGCCAAAGCCGCTCTGGGCGTCGATCCCCAGCACGTGGGCGGGGACGCGGCGGCCGTCATTGAGGGTCAGCACCACCTCCTCGGCCTCGGTGACCAGATAGGCCATGGTCAGCACCAGGCCGTTGGGCCCGATCACCACGCCGTTGCCCAGGCGCTCGGTCCCCAGCACCGTGGCGGTGAAGGCGTCGGCCGCCACCCGCGCCTCCAGGGCGACGACGGCCGACAGGGCGCGATCCAGGTCGAAAGCGTGGCCGCCGGCGGAAGGCCGCAGCCGGGCCTCGACCTCATAACCTTGGAACGGTGAATTCAAGTCGGGTCTCCCATGCATGATCTAAATCTGGGGCCCGGCGGGGCGGCCGACAAGGGGCTGGGCGTGGGTCCTTGCGGCTATCGGAAGGTCCGGAAGGTCACCGAATAGCGCAGGGCCTCGACCGGCGGGATCGAGTGCTCCCAGTCGGTGCGGGCCGGGCCGGACAGCAGATAGGCCGAGCGCGGCTGGGCGATGAAGGTCGCCCGCTCCCAGCGCGCGCCGGCCCGGCGGCGCAGCCGCAGCGGGCAGGCGGCCAGCAGCGACACCCCGACCACCTCGTCGAACTGCGGCCGGTCGCGGTGCCAGCCGATGCCGGCGCCGGGGGCGTATTCCAGCACCAGGGCCTGGCGGAAGGCCTCGGGATCGCGGCCGGCGAAGGCGGCGGCCCTGGTCCGCAGCGGCAGCAGGAAGTCGGGGATCGGCGCGGCCGGCTCCAGCACCTGGCGGGCGAAGTCGTAGCGCCAGCCGTAGGACACCACCCGCCGGCGGCCGAGATAGCCCTGGAACTCGAAGGGCTTGAACGGCAGGCCGGCGATCCGCTCGGCCAGGGCCCGCTCCTCCGCCGCGTCGATGAGCTCGGCCCGCCAGCGCAGGCCGGCCGGCGCGGTCGGCGGAGCCTTGGCGGGCGGCAGGTCGAACAGGCTGGGCTGGCGGTCCATCGCCGAGTCAGATGTCCCTTCGCGGCGATCTCGCAAGGCCCGCGTCGACGCCGGCGAGCCGACGCCGGACGTCTCCCGCCTGACCGGGCACCGGGAACCAGGCCCCGGCGCCGGTCTCCCATCCCTCTTGATACCGGTACCAAGGCGGGTTAGCTCTGGGGGCAACAAACAGGGGGAGGCCTAGCCCGATGACATTGTCCCGCCGCCGGCTGATCGCCGGACTGTCCGCCCTGCCGGGCTTGGCGACCGCCACGGCCGCCCTGGCCAAGGCCCCCAAGGCGCCCGCCCGGGTCATCGCCCTCGACCTCGCCAAGGCCGGCAAGCCCGTCGACCGCTTCTTCGACCTGTCGGTCGGCTCGGACTATCCCGGCACCCTGCGGCGGCCCGACAGCCAGGCCCAGCTGAAGACCGCCGTCGACGAGCTGGGCTTCCGCTACATCCGCTTCCACGCCATCTTCCACGACGTGCTGGGCACGGTGAAGAACGTCGACGGCAAGATCGTCTATGACTGGACCGGCCTCGACCAGCTCTATGACGACCTGCTGGCCAAGGGCATCCGGCCGTTCGTCGAGCTGGGCTTCACGCCCGACGCCATGAAGTCCTCCGAGCAGACGATCTTCTACTGGAAGGGCAACAGCTCGCATCCCAAGCTCGAGCCCTGGCGCGACCTGATCGACGCCTTCATCAAGCATGTCCGCCAGCGCTACGGCGTCGAGGAGGTGCGCAAGTGGTTCTTCGAGGTCTGGAACGAGCCCAACCTCGCCGGCTTCTGGGAAAAGGCCGACCAGCCCGCCTATTTCGAGCTCTATGACGTCACCGCCCGGGCCATCAAGGCGATCGATCCCACCCTTCGCGTGGGCGGTCCGTCGACGGCCGGCGCGGCCTGGGTGCCGGAGTTCCTGGCCCATGTCGCCAAGAGCGGTTCGGGCGTCGACTTCGTCTCGACCCACACCTACGGCGTCGACGGCGGCTTCCTCGACGAGAAGGGCGAGCAGGACACCAAGCTGTCGCCGTCGCCGGACGCGATCGTCGGCGACGTGCGCCGGGTGCGCGAGCAGATCGCCGCCTCGCCGTTCCCGACCCTGCCGCTCTATTTCACCGAATGGAGCACCAGCTACACGCCGCGCGACTCCGTCCACGACTCCTATGTCAGCGCCGCCTACATCCTGGAAAAGCTGAAGCGGACCCAGGGCCTGGCCCAGGGCATGAGCTACTGGACCTATACCGACCTGTTCGAGGAGCCGGGCCCGCCGACCGCGCCGTTCCAGGGCGGCTTCGGCCTGATGAACCCGCAGGGCGTGCGCAAGCCGGCCTGGTTCGCCTACAAATATCTCAATGCGCTGAAGGGCCTGGAACTGCCCAGCGCCGACGGCGAGGTCTTCGCCTCGGTGGACGGCGACAAGGTCTCGGCCCTGGTCTTCGACTGGGAGCAGCCGGACCAGAAGGTCAGCAACCGGCCGTACTACACCAAGGTCCACCCGGCCGCCGCGACGGGGACCGCCCGGCTGGCCTTCGCCCACCTCAAGCCCGGCGCCTATCGGCTGACCGTGCGCCGCACCGGCTACAAGGCCAACGACGCCTACAGCGCCTATCTCGAAATGGGCGCGCCCAAGACCCTCGATCCCGCGCAGGTTCAGCACCTGCAGGACCTGACCCGGGACCTGCCGGAAAAGGACCGCGCCGTGCAGGTCGGTCGCGACGGCCGCCTGTCGCTGGACCTGCCGATGCACGCCAACGACATCGTGCTGGTCCAGCTGGCCAAGACGCGGGCGGGATAGGGCGGATCGACCGACAGGGCCGTGTGGTCCTCGCCTGCGAGACTCCCAGAGGACAGCGCCTGACCATGATGCGGATGATCACCCTCGCCCTGGCCGCCGCGGTGGCCACCGGCGCCGTCGCCGCCCCGGCTTCGCCGCCGGCGCCGCTGCCGGTCCATGTCGCCGGCCGGGTGCTGCCCGCCGCCGACGGCAGCCTGGGCTTCGGCTGGCCGGGGGTCTATTTCGAGGGGCGGTTCCGGGGCGCGGGCGTCGAGGCGGCGGTCGAGAGCGGCACGGAGTTCATGCGGCTGCTGGTCGACGGCGAGGAGAAGGCCCAGCTGCGGCGTCCCGGCCTGGCCCGCCTGACCCTGCAGGGCCTGCCGCCCGGCGAGCACGTGGTGCGGCTGGAAAAGCAGACCGAGAGCCAGGCGGGCGGCGGCCGCTTCATCGGCTTCTATCCGACCGAGGGCGGCCAGGCCTTGCCCGCCGTCGCCCCGGCCCGCCGCATCGAGTTCATCGGCGACTCCTACACCGTCGGCTATGGGAACCTGTCGCCGGTCCAGGCCTGCACCGACGAGCAGGTCCACGACCTGACCGACAGCCAGAAAGCCTTCGGCCCGGTCCTGGCCCGGCGGCTGAACGCCGACTACCGCCTGGTGGCCTTTTCGGGCTTCGGCGTGGTCCGCAACTACAATGGCACGAGCCCCGGCCAGAGCCTGCCGGCGATCTACGACCGCGCCGTTCCCGGCGACCCGACCCACCCGCTCGGCCCCGACGGCTGGCGGCCGCAGGTGGTGGTGATCAACCTGGGGACCAACGACTTCTCGACGCCGCTGAACCCCGGCGAGCCCTGGGCCGACCAGGCCGCCCTGCGCGCCGCCTATCGCGACCGCTATGTCGCCTTCGCCCGGATGCTGATGGCCCGGCAGCCGCAGGCTAGGTTCGTGCTGATGGGGTCGGACGCCTTCTACGACCTGGTCTCCGAAGTGGCGACGACCCTGAACGATCCGGCCCGGATCGCCACCGTCCGCTTCGGCGGCCTGGCGGTGACCGGCTGCAACTATCACCCGTCCCTGGCCGATCACCAGGCCATGGCCGACCTGCTGCAAGGCGCCCTGGCCCGGTTCCCGGACGCCTGGAGCGAGGGGACGGCGCGCTAAAGCCCGAACCTCGGGCCCGTCATGGCGACAATTTTCCCGATCGGTAGGCATGCAGCCGTTTGGGATGATTGGTACGATCGACGCAGCCGAAAAGTTCGGGCGGAGGACCGCCCACGCCCGGCGCGCCCTGGGCTCATCCAGCGCGACAGGGCGCCTGCCGTGGATGTCGGCTCTGGACTCGCCGGAGCGATTTAGACGGGGCCGAACGCCGTCTCGCGGGGCTACAGCGGCGGGACGGCGCGGGCTCGTCTTGAGTTGCGGCTCCGACCGAAAATTGCGCATCCACCAAATGGTGGGCGCATCCAATCAAGGCGGCCGTTAGTCTGCTTGCCGGCCGGCGGCGCCCGCACCCGTCTGTTTAGGATCTCGGCGCCGTGCGTTCCGCCCAAGGTTCAACGCGTCTTTTCCATTGCGCGGACCTACGGTTGTCCGAAGATGCGGCATTCAAGAGGACGTCCCATGCGCCTGAACCGCCGTTGGCTGCTCACCCTCACTGCCTGGCTTCCCCTGGCTGAAGCCGCACGGGCCCAGACGCCGGCCGCGCCTGGCCAGGCGCCGAAGTTTCCGCCGCCAGTCCCCGACATTCCCACCAGTCACATCGAAGCCACGGCGCTGGCTGCTCGCAATGCGGCGACCGTCCGCCGCCAGAACATGCTGCTCAACCAGGGCAAGATCGACGAGTCGGTCCAGGCCTTTGCGCCCGACACCCGCAACCACGGCGTCGCCGTGGGCCGGGCCGGCCTCACGCGGGTGGTCACCGACATCCTGAGCACCTTCCCCGATTACCATTCCGAGGAGTTCGACCTGATGGCGGCCGGCGACGAGGTGGTGATGCGCCAGATCAATACCGGCACGCATCTGGGGGTGAGCAAGATCCCGTTCAACGGCGGTCTGCTGGTGGGCGTGCCGCCGACCGGCAAGAAGATCAAGGTCCAGTCGATCCACTGGTACACCCTGAAGGATGACCTGATCATTGAGCATCGCGCCAGCCGCGACGACATCGGCATGATGCAGCAGTTGGGCTTGCTGCCCATGACGGCGCGCTATGACCTGCCCAAGGTCTGACGGGCGGCCGAAGACGGGTTTTGACGAAAATATGGTTTCCCGAGACCGGCCGGTTCCCTGACGGGGACCTGGTGGATTGATCGGGACTTATGAGTCCGTTTGGGGATTCCCCTCCGCCCTCGTGGCCAATCGCGCTGGCATTGCCCCGCTGGCCCTGTGTTCTCAGACCATTGGAGCCTGCGCCTCGTCTTGCAGGAAGGTCCACAGCGCCTCGGCGACCGGGCCGTGCGGGCGGTCGCGCCGACGGGCGGCCGACAAGGTCTCCCGACGGCCGGGAAGGTGCGGTCCGGCCAGCGAGATCAGCGCGCCGCTGCCCAGCTCGTCCTCGATCAGAAAGGCGGGCAGATGCCCCCAGGCCATGGCGTGGAGGATCAGCTCCTTCTTCATGCCGTGGTCGGGAACCGAACATTGCGGCGCCCCCTCGATCAGGAAGAAGTCCTCGGGCGGACTGCGCCGGGCGGTGTCGCGGATCACGCACTGGGTGAACGGCCGCAGCCGGTCGGGCGTCAGTTCGGGCGAGGGAGCGAACGGCAGCAAGCCGGGCGCGGCCACCGGCACGAACACGATCTCGCCCAGCGGCAGGACCTCCAGGCGTGGATCCGACGGCGACGCGCGATGGAAGATCAGGTCGGCCTCGCCCTCCAGCAGGCGTTCGACGGGGCCGCCGACGGCGTCGTAGTCCAGGTGCAGTCGGGTGGCCTCGCGCCCGGCGAAGAAGGCCCCGAGCAAGGCCAGGAGGCGCGGGCGCGGGCAAAGATCGCCCATCACTACGCGCAGCATGGTCTCCTCGCCGCTGGCCAACTGCCGGGCGTAGGCGGCGAGATTGTCGATTTCCCGAAGCGCGAAGCCGGCGCGGGCGTGGAAGAGCCGGCCGGCCTCGGTCAGGGTCACGCGATAGCCGCCGCGATCCAGGAGGGTGAGCCCCAGCCGCGCCTCCAGCCGGGCGACCGCGGCGAACACCGACGGATGAGACCGGTTCAACGCCAGCCCCGCGGCCTGGAAGCCGCCGGCGCGGACCACGGCGTTGAAGCATTGCAGGTCGTGCAGCTTGAGATCGTTCATTGTCGGATATTTCTACAAAGACTGCTCGATCATAGTAATTTTTCAGCGCCACGGCGACGCCTAGGACTGTCCGCATCGGGCGAGGTCGCCCGCCGAGACGCGAGGCTCCAGATGACGCAGATCCATCACTTCACCACCGGCGACGGCTGCCGGATCGCCTACCGCCTGGACGGGGCCGAACACCTGCCCGTCCTGGTGCTGTCCAACTCGATCGCCACCGATCACCGGATGTGGGACGGCCAGGTCGCGGACCTGGCCAGGTCGTTCCGGGTGCTGCGCTACGACATCCGCGGCCATGGCGGGTCCGACCCGCCTGTCGGCGCCTATTCGATCGACCGGCTGGGACGCGACGTCGTGGAGCTGCTCGACGGACTGGGCGTGGGGGCGGTCCATTTTTGCGGACTCTCCCTCGGCGGCATGATCGGTCAGTGGCTGGCGATCCGCGCGCCCGAGCGCCTCAGGCGCCTGGTGCTCTCCAACACCGCCGCCCATCTGGAGCCGGCGGCCTATTTCGACGATCTTGTCGCCCGGACCCTGGCCAGCCACGACCTGGAGGCGACGGCCGACATGTTCATGGGCAACTGGTTTCCCGCCGAAATGTTCGATAGCCAGCCTCAGACCGTCGCGGCCTTCAGGGCGATGGTTCTGGGCACGTCCAAGATCGGCCTGGCCGGCTGTTTCGCGGCCGTGCGCGACCTGGACCTGCGGCGGTCGCTGCCGGTGATCACCACCCCGACCCTGGTGATCGGCGGCCGGCAGGACACCGTCACCCTGGCCAGCCACAGCCAGGAGATCGCCGAGGCTGTTCCCGGGGCCCGGCTCCTGATGCTGCCGGGCGTCCACATGCTCAATGTCGAGCGACCCGGCGCGTTCATGACGGCCGTGACGGACTTCCTGCTGGAGACCTGTCATCGCCGGGGCGGGCGCGGATCGCCTTTATGGGACGGGTTGCAGGCTTGGCCAGGGGCGCTGGGCGGGGCGCAGGCGTTCGTAGGCGCGTGACAGCCGCAACACGCCGAGGTCGTCGAACCGCCGACCGACGATCTGCAGGCCGATCGGCAGGCCGTCGGCGGTGTAGCCGCAATTGATCGAGGCCGCCGGCTGTTCGGTCATGCTGAACGGCGCGGTGAAGGCGATGTGCTCGAACGGCCGGCTCGGATCGTTGGTCGGGGAGGGCAGGTCGGCGGCGAAGGCGGGCATCGGCGCGGTGGGCGAGAGCACGAAGTCGTAGGACTGGAACGCCCGGGCCCCCGCCTCGCGCATGCGGTGGATCTGGTGGAACCCGCGATAGACCGACAGGCCGTCGGCGTCCCGCGCCGCCCGCGCCCAGGCGTCGATGTACGGCAGGACCAGCCGGGCCTTTTCGGGACGCAGGGCGCCGATGTCGTTCCATGACCGCACGCGCCAGAAGAGGTCCAGTCCGTCCAGCATCTCCCGGGTCAGGAAGGGGGCGAACGGCTCGACGATCGCGCCCTGGGCCTCCAGCAGGCCTGCGGCGGCGGTGACGGCGTCCAGGACCTCGGGCTCGGGCGCAGCGCCGGCTCCGGCGTCCGTCATCAAGCCGATCCGCAGGTTCTTAAGGTCGATGTCCAGGTCCGTCCAGTCCATGGCGGCCGGCGGCAAGCTCATGTGGTCGCGCCAGTCCGGCGCGCTCAGCACGCTCATCATCAAGGCGGAGTCGGCGACGGTGCGGGTCATCGGACCGGCGACCCGGCCGATATAGGGCGGGTCGATCGGCACCCGGCCATGGCTGGGCTTGAGCCCGTAGACGCCGCACCAGCCGGCGGGCAGGCGGATCGAGCCGCCGATGTCGGTGCCCAGATGCAGGGGACCATAGCCCGCCGCGCTCGCGCCGCCGGCGCCGGCGCTGGAGCCTCCCGGCGTCTTGCTCAGATCCCAGGGATTGCGCGACAGCCTGTGGAAGCTCGACAGGCCCGACGACAGCATCCCGAAGTCCGGCGAGGTGGTCTTGCAGAAGATCACCGCCCCGGCTTCGCGCAGCCGCGCCGCCGGGGGCGCGTCGGCGGGCTCGGGCGTCAGGTCGGTGGCCGCGCTGCCCAGGGGCTTGGCCACGCCCCGGGTGGCGATCAGCTCCTTGACCGTCGCCGGCACGCCGTCCAGCGGACCCATCGGCGCGCCCCTGGCCCAGCGCGCCTCGGAGGCGCGTGCGTCGTCCAGGGCCGCGTCGGGGTCCAGCGCCCAGGTGGCGGCGAGCCGAGGCTCCAGCGCCTCGACCCGGGCCAGGACCGCCGCCATCACCTCGACGGGCGAGGCGCGTCGGTCGCGATAGAGCTTTAGCAGCGCGACGGCGGAGAGATCCGGCAGGTCGGTCATGGGAACTCCGGAAGGCGAGACTCGAACCGGACCAGCCTACAGTCGGCCGCGCGGCGGCGAAGTCGTTTTCCGCCCGCCGGCCGGCTGCGTCGGCTAAAAGACGTCGCGCCACGAATCCTCGAAGGGTGATTGCCTTGTATCGTCCCGGACCCCGCAACCTGATCACCGACGTCCCGGGGCTGAGCGTGGGGAACGCCACCGACGAGAGCGTGCGCAGCGGCGTGACCGTGGTGCTGTGTCCGGGCGGCTGGGCGGCGGGCGTCGACGTGCGCGGCGGCGGACCGGGCGTGCGCGAGACCGAGACCCTGTCGGCCGAGAACGGCTACGCCACGGCCCATGCGGTGACCCTGTCCGGCGGCTCGGTGTTCGGCCTGGGGGCGGCGGACGGCGTGGTCGCGGCGCTGTCGGCCAGGGGCGAGGGGTTGATGGTCCGTCCCGGCGCGCCCAGGGTGCCGATCGTCCCCGGCGCGGTGCTCTACGACCTGGCCAATGGCGGCGACAAGGCCTGGGGGCTGGATCCGCCCTATCGCCGGCTGGGCGCGGAAGCCGTGGGCGCGGCGGGCCCGGCGTTCGAGCTGGGCGCGTTCGGCGCCGGCCGGGGAGCGCGGGCGGGACTGGTCCAGGGCGGGCTGGGCTCGGCCTCGCTGGACCTGGGCGAGGGTCTGATGGTCGGCGCCCTGGCGGCGGTCAATCCGATCGGCTCGGTGTTCATGCCGGACGGCCGGACGTTCTGGGCCTGGCCGTTCGAGATCGACGGCGAGTTCGGCGGTCGCGCGCCCGGCGGCGAGGCCGGCGCCATCGAGCCGATGCCCGACGACACGCGATTGGCCGGGCAGGGCCGTCTTGCGCCCGGCGCCAACACCACCCTGGCGGTGGTCGCCGTCAACGCCGCCCTCTCCGCCGGAGAGTGCAAGCGCGTGGCGATGATGGCCCAGGACGGCCTGTCGCGCGCCGTCCGGCCCGCGCACACGCCGTTCGACGGCGACGTGGTGTTCGCCCTGGCCTCGGGCGAGATCGACCTGGGCCAGGACGAGCGCCTGCGCCGCATCGCCCGCATCGGTTCTGCGCTCGCCGACTGCCTGGCCCGGGCGATCGCGCGCGGGGTCTATCTGGCCAGGGACTAGGCGACCGGCCGGTTTGAGCCTGGCCGGCGCCTAGAACCTTCCGGAGCCCATGGGACTTGCCGGAAAGCGGAGATGCCGAGACATGTCGAGGCGTCGCCAAACGAACCCGCGCTTACCCCGTGCTTACTGGAGCCTCTTCGATGACGATGTCTGTGAACTGGTCGGGACCCAAAGCCTTGAATTGCTTTGGGTCCCGATGGTGCCGCCGGGCAGGATTGAACTGCCGACCTCAGCCTTACCAACCCGGCTCGGCGGCCCGCCGATTGTTTCTCTTTGTTTTCCGCGGCGCGAATAGCGCAGCAAAATCATTGTGTTACTCCGCCGCCCCTGCGATCGGCATTTCCGTGGTTTCCCTCCTGGCGCTTACCGGGCGCTTACCGGGATTTGCCCCGGCGGTCGTCACGTCCGACCTCGCCGTTTTGGTCCGCTTCCATTAGGAGGGGCAAAAAATTGCGTAGTCGAACCAAAATCACCCTGCGGCTGATCGATGGGCTGGCGCCCGAGAAGGCTGACTACTTCGTCTGGGATAGTCAGGTCGCCGGCCTTGGCCTTCGCGTGCGCGTGACGGGGCACAAGAGCTATGTGCTGCAATATCGCCATGAGGGGCGGTCGCGTCGTTACGCCATTGGTCAGCATGGCTCCCCCTGGACGCCCGAGACGGCGCGCAGCGAGGCGATCCGCCTGCTGGGCAGCGTGGCGGGCAAGATCGACGTCCAGGCCGAGAAGATCGAAAAGCGCATGGATCTCACGGTCGCGGAGCTGTGCGACCTCTACTTGGTTGTGGGTCTGGCGACACGGAAAGCCAGTTCGGTCGAAGCGGCCCGGGCCGACATCGAAAACCACATCAAACCCATTCTGGGCGCCCGCAAGGCCGCGACCCTAGGCCGGGCTGATATCGAGCGCCTCCTTCTCGATGTCGCCGCAGGGTTCACGACCAAAACAGCCAAAACCCGGAAGAAGCGGGGCCTGTCGCGCGTGCGCGGCGGCAAGGGCGCGGCCAACAGCGCGGTGCGCACCCTTAGCGCCGCCATCGGCTTTGGCGTCGGTCGAGGCGTTCGGGCCGACAACCCGGCAATCGGGGTTCGCCGCTTCCAGGAGCGCAGGATCGAGCGCTTCCTGTCGCCCGCCGAACTGGTGCGCCTTGGTGAGGTGTTGGCGGCGACCGAGGCGATCGGTGTGGAGAGCCCCTACGCCATAGCGGCCATACGGCTGCTCACGCTGACCGGCTGCCGGCGCAACGAGATCCTGACGCTCAAGCGCTCTTACATCGACCAGGCCAATAGTTGCCTTCGTCTCCCGGACAGCAAGACTGGGGCGAAGGTTGTTCAGGTCGGCGCGGCGGTTTTGGAGGTCTTGAGAACAATCCCGCCCGTCGACGGCAATCCCTATGTCATGCCCGGCCGAAACGGGCTGGGTCACGTGGTAGACCTGCAAGCGGTCTGGGAGCGGGTCAGAAAGGCCGCTGGCCTGGAAGACACGCGCCTCCACGATCTGCGTCACTCCTTTGCCAGCTTCGGTGCGGTCAGCGGCGACAGTCTGCTGATCATCGGCGCACTGCTGGGCCACAGGAGTTCAAAAACCACCGAACGCTATGCGCACCTGACCAACCAGCCCGTGAAGCATGCAGCGGAGCGGATATCTGGTCAGATTGCCGTGCTTTTGGACCCCGGAACGGCAAGCAAAGAGGATGGTGGCGTGATCAAACTCCTGGAGGCCGAGCCTGAGGAGATCGCGCCAATCAGCAGCATTTTAGGCGACATCGTCAGGACACGATGGCTCGATACGCGGGCTGCGGCGGTGCACTTGGGCATGACCGTGGGTACGCTCCAGACCTATCGATGGATGGGCGTTGGGCCGCCCTTCCAGAAGATTGGAAGGAGAGTGGTTTATGCCGCTGAGGTCTTGGACTGCTGGAAGGCTGTCGCAGCTGAGGCGGCCGCCGCAGCCCAATCTCCAGATCGAAGAGTGGCCTAAGTGGGCGAAGCCTTTCCTCCGGCTTGTTCTTCCTTGCGCGGTACGTGTGGGGGATCCTTGACGAGTTTCGCGCGATCATCTCAGCGGCGCCACTTGATCGGTCGGCGGCGGCGAGCGGGCAGCGGACCGGCGGAATCTGACGAAGCGGGTTCGCGGCGACTTGGGCGAACGTCTGATGCGGATCGGCCACAGCCGACGTTTTTAACACTCGATGATACCGACCGGTCTCGCAACCGTGTCGCCGCTCCCCATGTTGGTTGGGCCCAAGGACGTCCGACCATGCATTTCGATCTCGCCCCGCTGTCCGCCCTGATCTCCGACCACCGTGCGTGGGCGGGCCTGGTGCTCGGCGTGGCGACGTTCCTGGAGTCGCTGGTGCTGATCGGCGCCTTCGTGCCGGCCACCGCCCTGATGCTGCTGGCGGGCGGCCTGATCGCCACGGGCGCCCTGGATCCGGTGTCGGTGGTGCTGTGGTCGGTCGCCGGCGCCGCGCTCGGCGATGCGGTCTCCTACGGCCTGGGCCGGCGCCTGGGCGGCGGGGTGCTTGCCTTGCCGTTTCTTCGCCCACACCGCCAGGTGATCGCCCGCACGCGCCTGTTCTCGCGCCGCCATGGCGTCGCCTCGATCTTTCTGGGCCGGTTCTTCGGCCCACTGCGCGCCTTCGTGCCGGTCATGGCCGGCATGGCGCGGATGAAAGCCCACAGCTTCCAGATCGCCAATGTCGCCTCGGCGTTCGTCTGGGTCGGGGCCCTGGTCTTGCCAGGCTATCTGGCGGGCAAGGGCCTGTCGGTCCTGCCGAGCTTGGGCCTGAACGTCGTTGTCGTGGTCGCTCTGGCGCTCGCCGCCGCCGTGGCGGGGGTGGTGCTGATGCGCCACAAGACCGGGGCAAAACCAGCGCCGACCGCACGGCCGATGGCGCGGGTCCCTGCGAACGCCGCCTTCGAGCCACTGGATCGCTGCGCGGCCTGAGGCCGCCTTGCGCGGACGGCTCGCCCTTGCGACTCGCTAGTCCCCGGCGGAGGCGGCGCGTCTGCTAGGACGATCTACCTCCCGCCGGTTTGGGCCCGGGTTTGGCGTCGCATGAGTTGGAGGTTGGCCCTGGTCGAAGAGTGGCTTGAGCGGCGAAACCATTATGAGGAGACCGGCCACAGGCCGAGCTTCCTAGATTAATATTAATCCGGTGGTGGCCGAGGTCACAGCGGCTGCAATTGGCGCATCGCCGATCTCGTCGACGCCGATCGGACCGTCAGCTCTCTACTTGGTCGTGCCGCCGTCCGCCCGTATTGTTGCCCATGCAAGTAGGTGCCAAACCATGATCGAGATCGACCGTCGCCGGTTACTGGCGCAGGCTTCGCTGCTTGGAGGCACCGTCTTGAGCGGATGCGCGGGGTCGGGGGCGCCAGCCGGACGCGGGAACGCGCCCCGCCAGAACAGCATCCGCCCGGGCGAGGTCTGGCTGGACACCAACGGCAAGCCGATCCAGGCCCATGCCGGCGCCGTGATCGCCGTCGGCGACAGCTTCTACTGGTACGGCGAGAACAAGCAGTTCACCGACGGCAAGCAGGGCGTCGAAAGCTGGGGCGTCCGCTTTTACCGGTCCAAAGACCTCTACAATTGGGAAGACCTGGGTCCGCTCATTCCGCCGGACACGCAGGATCCGACCTCGCCGTTGAGCCCGAAGATATTTCCCGAGCGGCCGCACATCCTTTTCAACCCGCGCACACGCAAATACGTCTGCTGGATCAAGATTCGTCGCCCCGGTCTCGGAAAGCAGTTCCGCACCGTCATGGTCGCCGACCGGATCACCGGCCCCTACACCATGCTGCATCGCGAGCTATTTCCGGTCGGGATGGCGGCGGGCGACTTCGATCTGGTGGTCGACGAGGAAACCGGCAAGGCGTTCATGTACTTCGAGCACGACCACAAGGACGTGATCTGTGTCGAACTGACCGAGGACTGGACCGACGTAACCGACAGGTTCAGTTCTCACTTTCCCGGCGGATCCGCGCCAAACACGCCCGAAGGCATCGCCTGCTTCAAGCGCGGCGGTAAGATCTATCTCACCAGCTCCGGGATGACCGGCTATTTCCCCAACCCGACCCAGGTCGCTGTGGCCAGCGGGTTTCATGGCCCGTTCGCCGTGCTGGGCGACCTTCACCCCACCGACCGATCACGCAGCTCGTTCAATTCGCAGATCAGCTACGTCTTCAAGCATCCGCGCAAGAAGGATCTCTACATCGCACTGGCCGATCGCTGGCTGCCTCAGCTTACCGGGCGTCCCGACTTCGAAAGCGGCGAGCTGTCGGAGACTGTGCGCAGTGCGATCCGAAAAGCGACCGCCAAGCCGCGACAGCCATTCACGGAAGCCGAGCGCAACGCCATTCCGCTTGCGGCGGCGCTCTCCAACGTGAACACCTCCATCTCCCGCTACGTCTGGCTGCCGATCATCTTCCGGGAGGGGCGGCTGACCATCGAGTGGCGGGATGAATGGCGTGTCGACGAGTTCACCTGAGGGCCGCTCGCTCAAGGGCGCACGCCGCCGCCAGGCGGTTGTGCATCCTTCGTGATCGCAGCCGATAATGGCGTTGGCCCGCGGTGGGCGTCGTGTGGGCGCTGACCGCATCCGCGCGTTTAACCGGCCAGTTCGCGGATCATCGCCTCGCGGATCTCGAATTTCTGAACCTTGCCCGTGACCGTCATGGGAAAGCTGTCGACGAAACGGACGTAGCGCGGAATTTTATAGTGCGCGATCCGGCCGGCGCAGAAGGCGGGAATATCGCACTGGGCTGGCGTTGCTCCGGCGCGCAGCTTGATCCACGCGCAGATCTCTTCACCATATTTCCGATCCGGAACGCCCACGACCTGAACGTCGGCAATGAGCGGATGGCTAAAGAGAAACTCTTCGATCTCGCGGGGATAGATGTTTTCTCCGCCCCGGATGACCATGTCCTTGATGCGGCCCACGATCGCGCCATAGCCCTCGGCGTCCAGGACCGCAAGGTCGCCTGTATGCATCCAGCCGTCTCGAATGACCTCGGCGGTCTTTTCCGCGTCATCCCAGTAGCCGAGCATCACCGCATAGCCCTTGGTGCATAGCTCGCCCGCCGTTCCTCGGGGAACCACCACGCCAGTTTCAGGATCAACGATCTTGACCTCCAGATGAGGTTGAACCCGGCCGATCGTGCTGATGCGCCTCTCGAGCGGGTCGTCCGTCGAGGTCTGGAAGGAAACGGGACTGGTCTCGGTCATGCCATAGGCGATGCCGACCTGGCCCATATGCATCCGATCGACCACCTTGCGCATGACCTCGACGGGGCAGGTCGCACCGGCCATGATCCCGGTGCGCAGCGACGACAGGTCGAACTGATCGAACTGAGGATGTTCCAATTCGGCGATGAACATCGTGGGCACGCCATGCAAGCCCGTGCAGCGCTCGGCTTGGATCGCCTGCAGCACCTTGAGCGGATCGAAGGCCTCGGAGGGATAGATCATGGTCGCGCCGTGCGCGAGACAGGCCAGATTGCCCATGACCATGCCAAAGCAATGATAGAGCGGCACCGGGATGCAAAGGCGGTCGCCCGCTCGCAACCCCATCTGCAGGCCCACCAAATAGGCGTTGTTGAGGATGTTGTGGTGCGACAGGGTGGCGGCCTTGGGCGAGCCGGTCGTGCCGCTGGTGAACTGGATGTTGATCGGGTCTGACGGATCCAGTCGAGCCGTCAAGCCGCTCACCGTTTGCCCCGCTTGGGCGTCGCCGCTTCCTTCGACATCGGCAAAGTCGAGCCAACCTTCTCGCGGCTGGCCGCCGATCTTGATGCGATGCTGAAGAAAGGAGAACTCCGCGCCGGCGAGGCCTTGGCTGTTTCCCGTTCCGAGCAGCTCCTCGACCATGGCCACATAGTCGCTGGATTTGAATTGCCAAGTGCAGATCAGAACCTTCACGCCGACCTTTTTTAGCGTGTAGGCCAGTTCCCTTGTTCGGTAGGCGGGGTTGATATTGACCTGAATGGCGCCGACCCGGGCGGTTGCGAACTGCGCAATCGTCCACTCCACGCAATTGGGCGCCCAGACACCGACCCGATCGCCTGTCGTGACGCCAAGTTTCACCAGTCCCGCGGCGAAAGCGTCGACCCGATCCCTCAGGCCCGACCATGTCAGCCGAACATTCTGGTGAACCGCCACAAGCGCCTGGCTGTCGCCGTGGGCCAGCACCGCAGCGTCGAGCGCGCCTGCGATCGTCATGTCCAGAAGGGGCGGCTCCAGCAAGCCCCTGTCATAGCTGTCCTCGATCCCTATTGGCACGGCCTGTCTTGCTCCTTGTGGCGCTGGAGAGCCGGGCCGGCACGGGCCGCGCTCGACGCCTTGCTTGCGCGCCCCGCTGCGCCGAGGCCCGGAGCGCGCTACGTCAGCCCTTGCGAGCCATTTCGAAACTGCGCTGAAGATGTCCGGCGTAGCCGGACGCGCTGGGGAATATCCATAGCGCCTGGGTGTCGGCGTCGCGGATGGCGTCGATCTGATCGGCGACATCGTCGATCGACCATGACGGACGGTAGACGCCTTGGGTTTCGGCGATCAGGGCGCGGGCGACCCGGCCGGCCACCGAGACGTACATCTCGCCGTTGACCGAGCAGGATTCATGGGCCAGCCAGCCGACGACGGGCGCAACCATCTCCGGGCCCATGGGCGGATAGACCGAGGTGTCCAGCCCTTCAGCCATTCGGGTGACAGCGCCGGGCAGGATAATGTTGGACCTGACGCCCTTGGGCGCGCCCTCGATGGCCACGATGTTGTTGAGCCCGATGATCCCGGCTTTGGAAACGCCGTAGTTGACGGTGTTCGCCGAGCCATAGAGCCCGCCGACCGATGAGGTCAGCACCACGCGGCCATAGCCGGCTTTGGCCATGATCGGAAAGGCTGGACGCACGACATTGAACGCCCCCATCAGATGGACGTCGACGACCGCCTTGAAGTCTTCGTGCGAGATCTCGTCCAGCGCGCCATAGCGGACATTGCCGGCGTTGTGGATCAAGATGTCGATCTGGCCATAGGCGTCGATTGCTGTCTGGACGATCGCTTCGCCGCCCTGAGGGGTGGCCACCGACTCCAGACAGGCGACCGCCTCGCCGCCAGCCGTCTGGATCTCCAGGACGAGCGTCTGGGCCGGGTTGGCGTCGACGCCTTCACCCCTGATCGCCGAGCCCGGATCGTTGATGACCACCTTGGCGCCCCTGGAGGCCAGCAGGAGGGCATATTCGCGGCCCAGACCCCGACCAGCTCCCGTGATTACCGCCACGCGGCCGTCGAACCTGCGTTCGGTCATTGTATGTTCCTCGGCGAGAACCAGTGTCCAGATCGGCCTCCACGCCCGCCGCCGACGCAAGAGTCGCGGGGACGGCCAGCGCGGCGGACGACGGCGATCTTGCCACCGTCGATCTGGTCTGCGGCCCAGATAACGACGCCAAGCGGTCATTATCGTCCCGGCGAAATGATCGCAGCATCGAGACAAGGATCGGCGATATCCGCAGACCCTGGCGAGGCCGGCAACCCGCGCCGTTGCACGGTCCGCTCCAGGTGTTTTGGTTGGAAATGGGTATGGTCATGATGTCCTCGCAAGCTCTTCAAGTTTTATTGAATAAATAGTTGCGATATAGCGCTTAAAATACTTCTCCTTGTTCACGACATGATTTGAGTTTCGGAGAAATTTAGGTCCTGTAAGCGGGTGATATTTATATATGGGCGAAATGTGCTGATCGTCCATCGGTCGTTTTGTCCCGGGGGCTCGGCGGCGTCATTTTGCAAAAGGGTAAAAGCTGGGTAGCCTCCCCCTGGTCCACGACAATGACGACCAAAGCGACAAAGATCGCTTGGAGCCCGGAGGGAGCCGACGATGTCGATTTCGACAGACTATCCCACGCCCGCGTCCCGTACTGCTCGGCCGCGATCGCCGATCATGGCCCTGTTGGCCTTGGCGCTGCTGGTTGGCGCCGTCGCGCTGGCCCTGGTCGCGGGCTCCAAGTCGGGCGATGTCTTCGTGACGATGATCTCGGATCCCCACGCATTCGCCCAGACGATCGGGGCGGCTTTGCCGGCGGGCGCGGTTTCCCGCTGATCGGGCCGCGTTGCGCCATGGCGGCCAAGGCGAGGTAAACATCAAACGCCGGTGCGTACGTCGCGCGCCGAAAGCGCCTTTTGCGAGGTTCGTACATGTGCGCGGCGCCGTTAGGCGGGCGCCAGTCGGCTTCTTTCCACGGCGTCCCGTGCGGGCGTGCGCCGCATGATCGCCAGGTCTTCGGGCGTATCGACATCGAAGGACAAGCCGGGGCGCACCACGATCGCGCAACCGGGGCGTTGGACCCTGTGCAGGGCAAGGCTTTGCGGGCCAAAGCAGAAGCCGAACGGCAGGTCGCCAGCCAGGGCCACCGCATTGGTCCCGCTTCCATGCCGATCGGGCGCCAGGGCTAGGTCGGCTGTGTGGGTCGCCTGCAGCAGGGCGGCGACGTCCGCGGCGCAGAGCCACGGCAGGTCCGCATGCACCACCAACACTCGCGCGCCGCCCAGTGTCGCCCGCAAGCGCATCAGTTCGGCATTGAGTCCAAGGCCGCCATCCGGCGCCCAAGCTCCGGACCAGCCTTGCGGCCTGGCGGGCGCCAGCACCGTCACCTCGTCGATCCCGGGACAATCGGCCAACTGCGAGGCCACGTGGTCGAACATTCGCTCGCTGTAGAGATCGCGTGCCTCCGCCGACAGGGCGGCGGCCAGGCGGGTCTTGCGCTGACCGCGGGCCTTGAGCGGAACCACGGCGCGCCAGTTCACTGACGCACCTGGTCGGCCAGTTGCAGGGCGGCTTGGGCGACGCGAATACGATCACCCAGGGTCAGCATCAGGGTGTCGGCGAAAGCGTGCGTCAGGCCGAGATCGACGGCGGCGTCGCCGCCATCGACCAGCAACCCGTCCAGCAGGCCCTGGTAGTGCTCGGCGATCGCGACCACGCTGGTCTCCACGCCCAACTCGTCCATCAGCTTGGCCGTCGGACCCTTCACCGCCTTGCCGCCGATCAGCGGCGAGACGGCCAACACCGGGGCGCAGGCCTGGCCCAGCGCTTCGCGGACGCCCGGCACCGCCAGGATCGGATCGACACTGAGATAGGGATTGGAGGGGGCGATCAGGATCGCCCGGCAGTCGGGATCGGTGATGGCTGCGATCACCCCCGGCCCGGGCGCAGCGGTTTCAGCCCCGGCGAAGCGGACGGCGCGGACCCGGGGCTCGCACCGACGGCGCACGAAATAGTCTTGGAAGTCGAGCAAGCCCTCGTCGGTTTCCAACTGGGTCGCCACCCGATCGTCGGTCATGGGCAGGACCTGCGCGCCAAGTCCCCAAGCCGTCGCGAAGTCGGCGATGATCCTGGACAGCCGCTCGCCAGCGCGTAGTCGTTGGGTGCGCACCACGTGCAGCGCCAAGTCCCCGTCGCCCAGCAGGAACCAGTCCTTCCCGCCAAGTGTGCGAAGCGCCTCCATGAACGACCAGGTCTCACCTTCGCGTCCCCAGCCCTGGGCGGCGTTGGCCTTGCCCGACAGGGTGTAGAGCAGCGTGTCGATATCGGGGGAGACGGCCAAGCCCAAGTGGGTGAAGTCATCGCCCGTATTGACGATCGCCGTCACCTGTTCAGCCGGCAGGGCGTGGCAAAGACCCAGGACCAGCTTGGCCCCGCCCACGCCTCCGGTCAGGACGACAACTCGCCCGTTCCTGGCGCGCCCGCTCATCGAAACAGGTCCTGCTCGACCGGCCGCACCAGGGCGGAAGCGGTGTTGGGCTCGTCTGGAGCCGAAAGGCCCCGGATCAAGACGGCAGGAACGCCTTCAGCGCCTTCGCCCATCAACAGCCCGGCCGCGCTGGCGGCCAGATCGCCCAGCGCCACCTGGGTGACTTCCAGCGCCCGTCCGTCGCGATCGATCTCGCCGCGACGATCAATCAGGGCCGGCAAGCCGCTCGCGCCCAGTGCGACATTGATCACCCCATTGCGCCATGGGCGGCCGAAGCTATCGGAGATGACGATCCGCGGCGCCGAGCTCATCAAGGCGCCGAGTGCGGCGCGCAGACGCGCCGCGGATGCATCGCAATCGATTGGCAGAAGCAGGACCCGTTCCGGATCGCCCGGGCCAAGGTTGGAGCGATCGATCCCGGCATTGGCCACGACATGGCCCGAGCGATGGCGGGTGATCAGCACGTTGGGAACCGCGCGGACGACCGCATCGGATTCGGCCAGCACCAGCTCGACCAGACGCGGATCCTTGTGTGTGACGGCCGCCAGTTCCAGCGCCTGCGGGCCGGGCGTGACCGCGCCGAGATCGACAAAGCGGCCCTCGGCCTTGGAAACGATCTTCTGCGTCACGACAAGAATGTCGTCGCCATCGCATACGAAACCGGCCAGCGCGGGGGCGAGCAGGCCGGCCAGGTCGTCGCCGGGCCGGACCTCGCCGATGGCCATGATGGGGTGGAGCTCGATCACTTGCCTAACCGTCGGCTTGGGCAAGCTGTCCGGTGATCCGGATCCCGGCACCATCGACCTGATAGGTCTTGTTGATCAGGATCAACACTGAGGTCAAGGCCTCGGCCGCCGCCGAATTGGCCAGGGCGCCGCCGTGGATGCCGCGCAGACCCATGTCGTCGGCCAGAGCGATCACCCGGCTGCGCGCACCCTTGTCGTCGCCGAACACCAACACGTCGCAATCGACGTCCTCGCCCACATGCGTCAGCTTATGGGCGGCGACGTTGTGGAACGCCGAAACGACGGTCACGCCCTGGCCCAGCAACCCTTGGGCGCGCACCGCCGCGCTGCCCTCCGACGGCAGTTGCACGCGCATGACCTTGGGCGGGACCAGAGGGACGGTGGTGTCGACCACGATCTTCCCGGTCACATGCGGCGCAATCTGGGCCAGGGTTTCGGCTTGGCCGGCGAATGGGACGGTGACGATCACGATGTCGCCCAGGGCCGCCGCCTCGACGTTGTTCGCGCCGCGAGCCTCCGACCCCAAGGTGGTCGCCATGGCGATGGCGGCGTCGGCTGAGCGCGACCCGATGATCACCTTGTGTCCGATGGCCGCCAGCCGCCGGCCGATCGCCGCCCCCAGCTTTCCCGTGCCGCCGACGATGGCGATGGTGGAAGTCTCAACCATGGTGTTTCCCTAATGTTCGCGCGGCCCTTTGACCGTCGCAGTTTGTGTATGCATCGCCAGTCTTCGCCCACCGGGACCAATCGCGCCCGGAAGGGGAGGAGCTCTGGTCGCGTCAATTCTCGTCCTTGTGGCGTCCTCCGGGCCTGTGTTGTCGCGATAACGATCTGCAGGCGGCGCGGACCGGCGAAGTCATCTTCGGCGTGGGGAGGCCGCGCGCCCAGCTGGCGATCACGCGCTTCAATGCGGCTCCACGACGGTCGACGTCCATTGGTCGTGCGCCCTCCCGACGCGATTATGCTTGAGCGCCGGACCTTGTTCTTGGCCCCGGCGACGGTTCGGCCGGACCTGGCCGAGCCGTCGAGCCAGCTTCCTTGTCGAACGGATGATTGGTAACGGGCCGGGATACTGTTGGCAACAGATGGTAAGACCGGTCGGCATCTGCCGTTAGGTGGTTATGCGCTCACAGGTCGTACACTTTGCGACCATGCTCAAGCCCTCCCCATTAGGTTCGAAAAGGGGGAAGGTGGTCGGATAAAGCTCTGCAATACATAGGTTTTAGTATCACCCGCCGGACAGGTTGGTCGTCAGACCTTCGGCCCTGAAGAATGCATTACGTCGTTCAGCGACTTGCGTAATCGGTAAATCGGTCTTACCAATATGCAGCCTAAAACAAAAAAATGGGGTGAGGATGCGGCGCGCTCAGGAAAACAAGACCCGGTTCGCCCGACGGGTGATCGATCTATTGGATTTTTTCGACGAGGATCACCCAACAGCCAAGCTGACGGAGATCATTCATCGCTTTGATTGGCCTCAGTCGAGCACCTCGGAGCTGCTGGCCAGCCTGGTCGATCTTGGCCTGCTCTATAATGATCGCAAGGCCCGCACCTTCTGGCTTAGTCCGCGGGCTGCGTTGTTGGGCACCGGCCCGCAACCGGACTTCGTGCGCGAAGGCCGGCTGGTTGATCTGATGGACCGCTTGCGCGCGCAAACCGGCCTGGATGTCGGCCTCTTCGCCATGGTCGGATTGAGCGTGCAGATCTGCGCCTGGCGACCGGGCAAGGCGACCTTTCCAGGGGCGCGCGCGGTTGAAATTCATCGCGGCGCCGTGGAGCGTCTGACCCAGTCGGCCGCGGGTCAGTTGCTTTTGTCCAGCATGCCGCAACCCGAACGCGGCGGGATTATCCATCGCATAAACGCCGAGGCGCCCCCCGAGGCGCGAGTCATCCCGTCGGACCTGCAGGCGCGAATGGACGGCTTTCGCCGGCAAAATCACGCCTTTGGCCCCGCCGGTTTTGGCATGAAAGCCAACATGGCCGCGGTGCTGCTGCCCGGTCTGCCCGAGGATCGGCCCATGGTCGTGGGCCTGGTCTTTCCGCAGTCTGATCTGATCGAACCCTACGCGCTGCAGCAAAGTCTGCGCGACGCGATCGCTCGATCGATCGGGCATTGCGACGCTCAGTCCAATGAGGACAAGCGGCAAGCCTCCACCGCCTAGCCGGGTATCGCAGGTCGGCGGGCCAGGCGTCCGGCTGGGAGAAATATTGATGCCAGACAGTCATCCTTCGCGGCGGATGCTGATGAGCGGCGCCATGACGGCAGGGCTTGGCCTAGCCCTCCCGGGTCGCCTGATGGCGCAGGGCGATACGATGCCGACCGAGTCGGTCGATACCGCCGGAGGGCGCGTTCGCGGACTGCGAAGCGGGACTATTTCCCGCTTTCTCGGCATTCCCTATGGCGAGGACACAGGCAAGCTTCGCTTCCTGCCGCCCAAGCCGGCCAAACCCTGGGTCGGCGTGCGTGATTGCTTCGCGGCCGGAGCCCAAGCTCCCCAGGGACCGATCGTGCTGGACGGGATCGGCGCGCCCTTGGGGGCTTCGGGGCCGCCATCTGCGGCCATCTCGATTCTGATGGCCGTGGTGCGGGACACCTCGGCTCATGAGCCGGAAAGCGAAGACTGCCTGGTTCTCAACGTCTTTACGCCGGAGGCCTCGCCGCGCCGCAAGCGCCCGGTGATGGTCTGGCTGCACGGCGGCGCCTTTGCGATGGGGCAGGGCCTGAACCCAATGACGGAGGGCTCTGCGCTGGCCCAACGCGGCGATCTGGTGGTCGTTTCGCTCAATCAGCGCCTCAACGCCTTGGGATATCTGTACCTGGGCGATTTGCATCCCGACTTCGCCGATTCCGGAAACAGCGGCCAACTGGACATCGTGTTGGCTCTGCAATGGGTGCGCGACAACATTGAAGCGTTCGGCGGCGACCCGCGCAATGTCACCATTTTCGGGCAGAGCGGCGGCGGCGCCAAGGTTAGCGCCTTGCTTGGAACCGCGCCCGCCAAGGGGCTGTTCCACAAGGCGATCGCGCAAAGCGGGGCCACGCCGATGCTGGTCGAAAAGGCCGACGCCGTGGCGATCGCCGAGCAAACCCTGGCCAAGCTGGGCGTGGCTCGATCTGACGTCCACGCTCTACAGACGATCAATGTTCGCAAGATGATCGCCGCCGCCTCGAGCGTGCGTCTGGCCAAGGCGCCGGGACTCAGCTCGCGAACCCTTGCGCCGATGGTCGATGGGCGGTCGGTTCCGGCTCATCCGTTTGATCCGGTCGCCACCATGCTTTCGCAAGACGTGCCGCTGATGACCGGCACCACCAAGGATGAGGCGGCCCTGTTTCTGGTGACCGATCCGGCCTTCGGAAAGTTCACCGTCCAACAGGCGCGCCAGCGTTTCGATGCGGTGCTGGGCGAGCGGGGGGCCGCGGCCTTCGAGGTATATCGGGCCGCCCAGCCGAACGATCCGCCCACCTATTGGGTCTCCTCGCTGCTGACCGACACCATTCTACGCACAAATGCGCTGCTCCAGGCCGATCGCAAGGCCGCCCAGCGCGCCGCGCCGGTCTACATGTACCGCGTCGATTATGAGCCCCGCGTCATGGATCGCGTGCTCAGAAGCCCGCACGGGGCGGAGGTGCCGCTGATGTTCGGCAATCTCGCGCCGCGTCAGTTCATCGGGTCGGGCCCCGAACTGGAGGCCTTGTCGGTCCAGACCATGCAGGCCTGGATCAACTTCGCCCACACCGGCGACCCTTCGCAAGAGAGCTTGGCTTGGCCGCGCTACGATACCCTCCAGCGCAAGACGATGATCATCGATACGCCGTGGCGCGTCGTGTCCGACCCCAACAGAACGACCCGCCAGTTCTGGAACGTCTGACGCACTTTGGTGGGCGGCGTCTGCACCACCAAGGCCGCTGATCGAGCCAAGTCCAGGAGCCCCCCGCGCGGCTCGGCGCCAAATTACGATCAGCCGGAAGGCAGTTGAACCTCGGCCTTGGCTGTCGCGAGGACCGTGCCCAGTTGGTTGGTCATCTTGACGTCGATCTGCACCAGCGCGCGGCCGTTCTCGTCCACCAGCTTGTCGATGATCTCGCCGTTGAGGATCGTAATGTCGCCCGTATAGGCCGGTCCCCGATACGACGCCTTGGAATGGACGACCATGCCCCATTCGCCGGCCCAGCCGGCCAGATAGTCGGTGACCCAAGATCCCATGGAAGCGCCATAGCCATAGGAGCGCGGCATGCCGATCCGGCGCGCCCAGCGCGGGAAGAGGTGGCCGCGCGAGGGTCCATAATAGGCGCCGTCGGTCAGTTCGGGATTGACCAGTTGCATGGTCGGATCGTTTTCGTAGCCGGCCATCTCGCGCGTGAAGCCCAGCGCTTCCAGATCGTTCGCCTTCAGATCCATGGTGCCCCAGATATTGACCAGGTAGGCGCGCCATTCAGTCGTGAAGCTGGCGATGGTGTGGGGCCCAATCACGCGTTCGGGCAGCTGGTCGCCGAGCTTGGCGTCGTTCCAGCGCCGGGGGGCATGACCCAGATCGTGGAGCATCCGAATCCATTCGAACTTACGCTGCTCCAGGACCTCAAGCTCAGTGTCGGACCAGATGGGATCCTCAGCGTCGCCGGGAGACGTGTTTTCGCGTCCCGCTTCGGCAAGGTAGCGGATCGTCGTGGAGCGCTGCCGGGCGATCATCTCGCCGTTCTGGTTGCGATAGTTGTTGTCGCCGCGCTGAAAACAGGTCGGTCCGGCGAACTTGGTCTCCTTGACCGTGTAGTCCAGCGGAATGCGTTCATTGCTGATGATGTCGCCGCCCTGGACGCGCGGACCATAGAACCACCATTCGTCTCCGCCAAACAGCAGGTGCGAATTGGGGATGCAACCCACACAGGCCGGCGCCGCGCCATGCCCATCGTCAGTGGCGATCGGGAAGGACTGGGGCGCGATCAGCTTGCCAAAGCGGCTCGCGGCGGAAAACGCAGGGTCATAGTGCAGGAGGTTGGGATAGTGCATGGCGTGCACCCAGCGGCGAATATCGTTGTTGCCGATCGGCTCGCGCAACGGCGAGCCGTCCAACGGACGCCCCAGGTACTGGTCGATATCGGAGCAGTCGAGCGTGAGGGCCATGTCTTGAACATCCAGGGTTTCGGAATTTGCGCTGGTTCACGCTCGGGCGCCCCTCGGGCCCTAGTGCACGCGAGCGACCACAAGGCGCGCCCCCATGCGTCGGCGGTCAGCGGATGATGCGGGGATGCTGGACATGCGGGGCGATGCCGGCGGTGTCGCGGGGCGAGGGCGGCTGGCGTCCGCCTTGATCGAGAAGGCGATAGGTCCGCGCCATCTCCGCGCCAATCACCGTCTGGCCCGAAAGCTCCGCGATCTTGGGGTCGTTAAGCAGCGCCCAAATGATGTGGCCCGTAAATTCGGGGGTTTCCACCGTGTCCTTCAGATAGGCGTATTTCATCGGATCGGAGTCCATCACCATCTGAAGCCGGTCGGTGAGCAGCGCGCCCATCCAGACCGACAGGGTGGCGACGCCGCTGCCCTTGAAATCCACAGCCATGTCGGCGGCCATCTTGTCGACGCCGGCCTTGTGCGCGCCGTAGCCGGGTCCATAAACATAATGGACGGCCCCTGAGCCGGACGTGAAGACGATCAAGCCCTTGCCCTGCTCAACCATCATCGGCGCGGCCAGCCAACTGGCCACATAGCTGCTGCGCACGCCGACATTGATGATGTCGGCCAGCTTCAAGGGCTTTTCCCAGAAATGACCGGGGTGGGTCAGCTCGTCATAGATCGACGCGGCGTTGTTCACCAACAGGTCAAGTCGTCCCTGTTCGCGGCGGATTTGCTCGAACAGCGCTTCGACATCCCTGTCGTCGCCATGATCACAGCGAACGGCGATCCCCTGGCCGCCGACCGCCGTGACAGCCTCAGCGGTTTCATAGATGGTGCCGGGCAGGGTGGCGTCGCCCGCCTTTTCCGACCGGCCTGTCACATAGACCGTGCAGCCATGGGCGCCCAGGCCGATCGCGATCCCCCGACCGGCCCCTCGGCTGGCGCCGGTCACCAGAACAACGGGTGCTTTGTCCTGCACAGGTTTCTCCCTGTCGTGCGGTCATGGTGGTGGGGTCGCGGCTCCTGGCTTCCATGCATTGGAGTTACCAGCCACGCTAGTCGGTCAGGCAGTTTGATGCATATCGGTCCGACCAAATATCGCCGAGGCGGATATGGCCATGCGGCGCGTTCCGTGGGCGGCGGGTCGTGCTGTTCAAGCAGCGGTGCGCGGCATGCTGGCCAACCCGTCTGGAACTGGTCGGATATTACCTCTGGAGCACGCAGAAAGCCGGCGAGGACATCGGCGAACTGTGCGACCTGCCGCCCTTCGCTCCTGTGGCGATCCTGAACAGCAACGCCTGATCGACGCGGCGCCGGCGGGCGGCGCCTTGCGGCGAGCGCGCCGGTGATCGCGGCCAAGCCGGGCCTGGCGACGATCGGCGATCCGCCAGGGTCGCCGCCCCGGGGGCGAGGCGCGCCGGCTGACTAAGCCTCGGCCGGGGTGTTCTCGAACAGAACCGGCAATACCGCCATGACAGCCTTGTCCCACTCCAGCGCCAGGTCAAACGCCCGGTTGGAGCGAAGCCATTGCTGAGCCAAACCGTTGGTGAACGCTAAAAGCTGGCGCGCAGCCGATTGCGGATCAGGCGTCAGGCCAGTGAGCAGCGAGACGAACATGTCGTGAGCCAGCGCCTCACGATCGAGAAACCAGTCGTGCGCCGGATGCGTCGGATCAATCGACTCGCACTGCAACATGATCGCAAAGCGCGCCAGTTCGGGGCGTCGGAGAAAGCGCCCCGACAGCGCCCGAAAGAAGGCCGCGATCACCGCACGCGAAGAGGCGGCGTCCGCCTTGCCGCCGGCCCTGGCCACCAGCGGCGCCAACACCTCGCTGTCCTGACGTTCAAGCTCGCCCAGGAAGGCCAGGAACAACTCATCCTTGGAACCGAAGTAATGGAGCAGGCCCGCGTTCGACAGACCGCACCGTCCGGCCAAGGCCTGCAGGGTGAACCCATTGAAGCCATGCTGTCCGATCAGGCGGACGCCCTCGTCGATGATCTGCGCCCGTCTGACGGCTGGATCTTCCCGTACGCGAATCCGGCTGGACATAGCCATTCAGTTTCCCTTACTCATAGGAATTACTACCGACTGGTTGGTATATAAGAGCTGCAGGTCTGACAATAGCAGCGACAGGGCGGGAACGGCGATAGGGGGCCGCGAGCATGATGAAATCCATCCGCAAATCGGCCACGGGGCGGGCAAGCCTCCTGGCTCTCATGCTGCTTCTGCCTCTATCGGCCTGCCATCGGATCTCGCCCGGCGCCGACAGCGACACCAGCGTCAAGGCCGACGACTGGCCCAGCTTTGGTCGCACGGGCAGCGAACAACATTTCAGCCCCCTCAAAGACATCACCCTAAAGACCGTCGATCGACTGAAGCTGGCCTGGCACTATGATCTGGAGCCGGGCTTTACGGTTTCCGCCCCGGTGACGGGCGAGGGCAAGCTTTTCACCACGACCGGCAATTCGTTCATTCGCGCCTTCGACGCGGCCAGCGGCAAGCTGCTCTGGGAATATGACGCCAAGACCCGCAAGATCGCCCAGAGCCCGCTGCACATGTACTATGGCAACAAGGGCATCGCCTATTGGAACGGGCGGGTTTTCCTGGTCACGACCGACGGTCGGGTAATCGCGTTGGACGCCAAGACCGGCAGGCCGCTGTGGCAGCAGCGCGAATACGGCCTGAACGAACTGCGCAACACCAACGGTCCCCCGCGCATCTTCGGCGGCAAGCTGATCATCGGCCATGGCGGCGCCGACGTCAGCCCGATCCGCGGCTATGTCAGCGCCTATGACGCCATGAGCGGCAAGCGGCTGTGGCGTTTCTACACGGTGCCCGGGGATCCTTCCAAGCCCATCGACACCAAGGCCGAGCAGGTCAGTCGGCCGACCTGGAAGGGCGACTGGTTTGGCAAGGGCGGGGGCGGCACGGCCTGGAACTCGTTCAGCTACGACCCCAAGCTCAACCTCATCTATGTCGGGGTGGGCAATGGCTTTCCATATAATCCCAAACTGCGCAGCCCCGGGGGCGGCGACAATCTCTTCCTGGCTTCGATCGTCGCGGTCAACGCCGACACCGGCGCCTATGTCTGGCACTATCAGGTCTGTCCGCAGGAGGGTTGGGATTGCACCGCCACCATGGACATGACGCTGGCGGACGTGACCATCAACGGCAAGACGCGCCAAGTGCTCATGCAGGCGCCCAAGAACGGCTTCTTCTATGTCCTTGACCGCAAGACCGGCGAACTGCTGTCGGCCGAGAAATACGCCAAGGTAACCTGGGCTGACCGGATCGATCTCAAGACCGGGCGGCCGGTCGAAAATCCCGGCATCCGCTATCAGGACCATCCAGGCATGTTCGAACTGTGGCCCGGCCCGCAAGGGGCGCACAGTTGGCTGCCTCAGGCCTACAGCCCGCGCACCGGCCTGGTCTATATTCCGGTGATCGAGATGGGCGCGCTGATCGGACCGCCGCAGCCTGGCATGGTCGGTCCCGCCGCCGGCATCGGCGCGACCATGGTGCCCGACGCACCGCTGCCAGGCAGTCGCAAAAGCTTCCTGAAGGCCTGGGATCCGGTCAAACAGAAGGTGGCCTGGCAAATTGAGACGCCAGGCGTCTGGCCGGGCGGGGTGCTGGCCACGGCTGGCGACCTGGTCTTCCAAGGGCGGATCGACAGTCGTCTGGTGGCCTATGACGCCAAGACCGGCAAGCAGGTCTGGTCCTATAAGACCAATGCGCCGGTCGTAGCTCCGCCAATCTCCTACCGCGTCAATGGCAAGCAATATATCACCGTCCTGACGGGCAGCGGCTCGCAAGGCGGCGGGATCTTGGCGACCGGCAATGCGGCCTATCGCACCGACTATGCCTTGCCCCGCCAAGTCCTGACCTTCGCGCTGGACGGCAAGGATGCGACGCCGGCCTTCACCATGCCCGATCGCATCATCGCGCCTGACCCCCAGTTCCGGCCGGATGCGGCGCGCGCTCAGACAGGCGGCATGGCGTTTGCGACGACGGGATGCATCGCCTGTCACGGCATGAACGCCATCGGCGGCGGCGCGGCTCCGGACCTGCGCTATTCCGGGGTCATTCACGACGAGGCGGCCATGCACGCGATCGTCAAGAACGGCGCGCTCAAGCTCAACGGCATGCCCGCCTTCCCGCAACTGAGCGACAGCGCGATTGAGGATATTCGCTACTATCTTCGCGCCGTCGCCCTGCAGACCGCCGCAGCCGGCGGCAAGCCCGGCGCCGCGCCCGCCGGGGCCGCAGCCGCAGCCGCAGCCGCAAAGGGCATGTAAACCCATGTCGCGTCGCCAGAGCGCGCCTGAGGGTTCAAGGCGTCTGGGGCGTGAGCCCCGGACGCCGACCTCAAAGGTTGGCGACCCGGGCATGACGCTTGCGCGTCGACAGCACCGATTGTCGTGCGGCCGCAACCGCCTCTTCCTCGATCGCAAACAGCAGATGATCGATCACCGCATTCAGATGCGCACGCATCGCCGTGCGCGCCGCGGCCGGGTCGCGCCGGCGCATGGCCTCGACAATGGCGGTGTACTCATCGACCACGGGCCGAACATTGGCCGCGCGCGCCTTTTCGAGCAGCAAAGCGCATTCCGGAGAGGTAAACCGCAACTGCCACAGCTGGCCGTGAAGCTTTTCAATCGCACCGTTGCGCGTTGCGCGCGCCAGCACCTGGCTAAACATCGCTTCGGCCTCTTCGGTGGAGGTGCCGTTGCGATTGCCCACCGCGATCCTGGCGACCAGCCCGTCCAGCTCGGCGATTTCGCTTTCGGTGATCTGCAGGCACGCCAAGGCGGCGGCTTCGCCCTCGATAAGCAGGCGCGCCTCCATCGCCTCGAAGGCGCTGATCGTAAAATCGGGCTCATCAGATTCGGACAGACGCACGACATAGGTGCCCGAGCCGATCCTCACCTCGACCAGTCCGCGGACCTCAAGCGCCAGAACCGCTTCGCGCACGGCCGGACGGCTGACGCCATGGGCGATGGCCAACTCGCGCTCGCCAGGCAGGCGGTCTCCGACGGCGTACTTGCCCGAGCGCAGATCGGCGACCAGTTGGCGCACGACCTTCTTGTACAGCCGAAGCGGCTGGTCAGGGCTGGCCGACTTGGTCGAAACGCGCCGTTTGGCCGGTTTACGAGGGGAGCTGACTGCCACTGGTCTTACCTTTCTCGATCACCATCATGGCGTCGTGCGGGTTGACCGATTTAGCGGCCCGCGCGGCGTCCGCATAGCCAATATGCCATTTGCCGCGCTCGGATATCGGTCAAGCGAAGAAAGCGGGCTTTTCGCGTCTTTTATTGCTTGGCCGCGCGGCCCCTGCAAACTGCATTTTCAGCGCCCGTCGGCGCAGCATTTTCGAGATATGCCAATGCCTTGCGTCAACTACGTGTCCTTCGACGGCGATGTCCAAACCGTCGATGTCGCCAGCGGCGAAAACGTCATGCGCGGCGCGGTCTATAGCGGGGTGGAAGGGATCGTCGGCGAGTGCGGGGGCGGTCTGGCCTGTGCGACCTGTCACTGCTATGTCGACGTGCTTTGGCTAGACCAGTTGCCCCCCGCGACCGATGACGAACGCGCCATGCTCGAAGGCGCCGCGCAATCGCAACAGCCCAATAGCCGACTGAGCTGCCAGATCGTCATGACCGCCGCGTTGGAAGGCCTGACGGTGCATATGCCCAAGCAGCAATACTGAGCATTGATCAGCAAGGAGACTGAACATGGCCGGACCCAGCGTTCCAGGCGCCGTCGCCATCCCGCCGCACGTTCCCCCCGAACTGGTCTTTGACACGGGCGTGACGGTGGGCGCCGAATTTCTGGCCGCACCGCATGAATTCATGGCCAGCCTGCACCAGACCCATCCCCCGATCTTCTACAACGCCAGCCCGGCGATCGGGAACAGCTGGATGACGATCAAGCACGAGGATGCGTTCTTCGCGCTGCGTCATCCCGAGCTCTTCACGACCCTGGGCGCCACGCCGTTTCCGCGTGACCCCGACAACTATTTCATGATGATCCCACTGGAGATCGACCCGCCCGATCACCGCAAATACCGGGCGATCCTGGACCCCATGCTGTCTCCGCGCGCGGTCGCCGACCTTGAGACCTATATCCGAAGCCTCACCAACGAACTGATCGACGGCTTCATCGATCAGAGGCAATGCGAGTTCACCACCGATTTTGGACGGCCGATGCCGGTATCGGTCTTTCTCAACTTCATGGGTTTGCCGCAGGACATGCGCGACACCTTCGTTGGGTGGGCCATGGACCTGCTGCACGCCATGGATCGCACCAAGGCCGCAGCCGCCATGCGCGGGATCGAGGCCTATCTGGCCCAGGTCATCAGGGAAAAGACCGACAAGCCCGACGCCGGGGCGGTCAGCGCGATCGTCCACGCCGCGCCGGATGGCGTGGCCCTGACGGAGCGGGAGATTTTCGGCTTCACCTTCTTCCTGTTCATCGCCGGGCTCGACACCGTCTTTGCGACGCTCAACAACATCTGGGTTTGGCTTGCCCGTAATCCGGATCGACGCCGTGAGATCATCACCCATCCGGAAAACGCTTCGGGCCAGGTCGAGGAACTGCTGCGGGCCTTTTCGGTGACGTTTTCGGGCCGGACCCTCAGGCAGGATGTCGAGCTGCGCGGCGTCAAGATGAAGGCCGGAGAAAAGCTCAACAGTCTGCTGCCGGCCTGCAACTACGACCCGGACATCTTTCCTGATCCGATGCGGATCGATTTCGATCGACCGCGCAAACCGATCCTGGCCTTCGCCGGTGGCGTCCACAGTTGCATGGGCGCGCATCTTGCCCGGCTCGAGATCAAGATTGGCCTGCAGGAATGGCTGCGTCGGATCCCCGATTTCGCCCTGAAGTCCGACGCCGAAATCTCCTACTGGCCGGGCGGCGTTATCGGCCCAAAAGCGGTTCCGCTGGTCTGGTGAAGAGCGGGGGCCATGCCCCCGTGTCCAACCCGGTTGGCGTAAATTGCGACCGGCCAAGAAGTCGCCCGTGCACCTGGGCGGCGCCTTGATCGGGACGTGCTTGCGATGGGCGACGGGATCACTCGACATCGACTTCCAGCAAGGACTTTCCATGCCCTTCGACACGCCGCCTTCCGTCGAGCAGGTGATCGTCACCGCCGCCCGCTTGCCGCCACCGGCGGCGGATGCGGCTTTCTCGATCGTTCACCTGGGCAAGAGCGATCTGGCCAAGTCACAGCGGATTGACGAAGCGGTGGCCCGCACGCCGGGCGTCTCGTTGTTCCGTCGCACGTCCAGCCTGTCGGCCAATCCCACGACCCAGGGGATCAGCCTGCGGGCCATCGCGCCGTCGGGCGCGGGGCGGACCTTGGTCACCCTGGATGGCGTGCCGCTGAACGACCCGTTCGGGGGCTGGGTGATCTGGTCCCAACTGGCGCCGGAATCCCTGACCGGTGTGGATATCGTGCGCGGCGCTGGAGCAGGGCCATACGGGGCAGGGGCCTTGACCGGGGTCATCGGCCTGAAGGAACGCGATGCGGGCGTCGCCGCCGATGTCTGGGCCGGCGGATCGGGATCGCAGCGCGCCTCGGCGGCGGCGGTGTCGACCTTGGGTAACCTCGAATTGTTCGGCGCGGCCTCCTACGACAAGTCCGATGGCTATGCGCCGGTACGTGGTCCGGCCCAAGGCGCGGCCGACACCAGGACCGATCTTGCAGCCAAGAGCATCTCCGGCCGCGTCGACATGGCCACGCGCCTGGGTCTGTTGTCGCTGCGTGGCGGATTCTTCGAGGAGGATCGCGGGGCGGGGTTGGCGGGCGCGCGAGCCAACGCCTCGGGCGAGGTGTTCAGCGCCACCCTGGTCCGAACGCCGCGCGGCGCCGCCTTGGGTTGGCGGTTGCAGGCCTGGCGGCGGACCAGCGACCTGTTCAACAGCTCCGTCTCGGTGGCCGCCGACCGGGCCGGCGCCACGCCCGCCAATAGCCAGGACAAGACCCCCGCCACGGGCTGGGGTGTGAACGGCGCCCTGCGTCAGAAGCTCGGCGGCGTCGAATGGGAACTGGGCGCCGACGCCCGCCTCGCCGACGGCGAGGAGCGCGAGCGCTACAGCTATTCGCGCGGCGCCTTTACGCGAGGCCGCGTGGCGGGCGGCAAGGCCTCGGTGGTCGGGGCCTATGTCGACGGCTCGTGGTCTAGCGGGCCATGGCTGACGGCCGGCGGGCTGCGGCTGGACCACTGGCGAAACACCGACGGCTTCCGGGTCGAGCGGCTCCTGGCCACCGGCGCCGTGCTGCTGGACCAGCATCCGGCCGACCGCGGCGGCGAGGTGGTCAGCGGCCGCCTGGGCGTGACCCGCGAGCTGGGCGGCGCGGTGCTCCGTGCGGCCGGCTATACCAGCTTTCGACCCCCGACGCTCAACGAGCTCTATCGTCCGTTCCGGGTGGGCAACGACGTGACCGAGGCCAACGCCGCCTTGAAACCCGAGCGCCTTGGGGGTCTGGAGGCCGGCGTCTCGCACAAGGGGGCCAAGGGGCTGGTCGAGGCCACGGCGTTCTGGAACCGGATCGAGGACCCGATCGTCAATGTCACCCTGGGCGCGGGACCGGGAACCTTCCCGATCGGCGGCTTCATCCCGGCCGGAGGCGTGCTGCGCCAGCGCCAGAACGCCGGCCGCATAGACGCCTTCGGCCTGGAGGGGAGGGCCGAGCGCAAGATCGGGCCCGTGACCCTGACCTCGGCCCTGTCGGTCACCGACGCGCGCCTCGATGGCGGTTCGACCGCTCCGCAGTTGACCGGCAAGCGCCCGGCCCAGGCCCCGGTCTGGAGCGCCACGGCAGGCTGGTCGGCCGAACTGCGCGAGGATCTGGTGTTGGACGCCGACCTGACCTGGGAGGGCAAGCGGTTCGAGGACGATTTGAACAGCCGCGTGCTCGACCCGGCCTGGCGGCTGGATGCGCGACTGGATTGGCGGGTGCGGCCGCTGGTGACGGTGTACCTGGCGGGCGACAACCTGCTGGACGCCGAAATCCAGACGTCGCGCACGGCCGACGGCGTGGAGGGCTATGCCGCCCCGCGCATGGTGCGGGTGGGACTGCGGGTGGCGCTGTGATCCGCACATGGGCGGCAAGGCCCGGTTCGAGATCGCCATCGCCGTGACCGGCGCAATGATCGCTCCCCTCGTCAAAGCATTTGGGCGAGGTGACCTTGCCGTGACCGCCCAGCGCCGAAGCGCCCGGGACGGTTTGACGCCTATTGGGCCGCGTGTTCGGCTTGCGCCGGCTGCGGCTCGGCGATGGCGCGGGTTTGGGACAGTGAACTGCCGAACGTATGCAGGGCCGTGGCGTGCAGGCCGCCCAACCCTCCGGCCACAAACAGCAGCATGTCCTTGGGTTCGGGGGTCAGGTAGATTTTGCCGTCCTCACGCACGCGACCTTGCGCTTCAAGCTGCTCGCGGTGCAGCGGTTGCAGCCAGTCGGCCGGAATGGCCGCATAGCGCCACAGACACTCCTGGACGTCCTTGATCGCCTTGATGTCCTCAACGATGATGTCGGCGCAGATCGGGTTCAGCGCGACCATCACCTCGCCGAACGGCATCGATGGCGAGTAGCAATTATTACCTGGAAAAATCAGCGACTTGCCGATCATTTCCAGGAAATGACGCGCGCGCTGCGACGTGGTGTCCAGGATGTTCATCGTGCCCATGGCGCCAAATGAGGTCACCGCATTGCCAATGACGCCCGCCCGGCGCTCGGCCAGAGGCGCCCAGGGCGAGCGTTCCTCCCATTCGCCGACAACAATCCCCGAAATACGGCCGGGCGATCCGAAGGTGGTCTGGGAAGTAACGCCGGCGACCTGGCCGGCGACATTGCGAAGGATCAGTCGCAGCGCCCGGCCGATCGACGCCGCGCGGGTCGCTACTCCGCCGAAACAGCCGTAGCTGAACGGAATGTCGAGCGCTTGGCGCACCGGGCCGTTGACGACGAAGGCGGGAAAGACCGGTGCGGTCGTGGTGTTGACGCCGTAGAGCTCGAAATCGGGATCGGCGATCGCGCCGATGGCGGCGATCAGCAGTTCCAGAGACTCCGCCGGCGCCCCGGCCATCACCGCATTGATGACGATTTTCTCCACCGTGCATTCGGCGTTGGAGGGCGGCAGATGCGCGACCACCTCGTCGGGAAAGCGATCGCTCCTGGCGAGGAAGGCGCGCACCCGGCCTTCGGTCGGAGGGATCATCGGCAGGCCATCGCCCCAACCCTGTTGGAGCGAGAAGGCGGTGAAGGCTTCGACGTCCAGTTCGGTGTCGACCCGGCGGCTGGTCAGCCAGTCGATTTCACAGGCGTCGGGGCCGCAGTCGCGACTGACCAGGGGCTTGATCGGATCGATACGCCGATTGGCCGCCGGCTTGATCTTGACGATGTTCATGCCGCATCCTGCTTGGCCTGGAGTTGCGCGCCCATGATCTTGAGCAGGCCGGCGTAATAGGCCTCGCCGATCTGGTTGACCTCTTGGCGCTCACGCTCGTTGAGCGGGTAGGGCAGCACATGCACGCGCAGGCCCGAGCGCCCGCCTCGCGCGGCGATGGTGTGGGCGAAATCTTCGAAGTTCTTGGTGGCGATCGCCACCGTGGGCAGGCCGGCATTGGCGCAAGCGATGGCGTCGCGGATCGTCCAGCCGGTGCAGGAACCGCAATTGGCCAGGCCCACGACCGCCACGTCGATCGTCCCAAGCCAGGTGCGCAGTTCGGCGTCCATCCGCTCGCCCTCTTCGCCGGAGCGACCGCACGAGCGCCAGTAGCTTACCGTAGCGCCGGCCTGGCGAAATTTCTCGTCCCACTGCTCGCTGATCCAGTCCCAGGAGCGCCAGATCTGATCGACGCGAATGCCGATGCGCTTGCCCGTGAGCGGGCCGGCGTCAGGCCCGGGGCTGGCGTTGTCGACCAGCCCGGCCGCGGTGGGGTCGAGCACCTTTCCGATCGGCATTTTCCAGTTCCCTAACTTGTTTTACCAATATTACCCGACTGGTCGACTTCGAACAACGTTCTCCACCCGATTCATCCGAACGGGGCGCGCTCTACTGCGCTTGAGCGTCGATCCAGCGAGGGATTTTGTTTTCGGGCCCAACGGGCGAGTCGTGTTCCTCAACAGTGCAGACCGGGTTGCTGTTGGTCGCGAACAGCTTGAGTTCGTCGGCCAGGCGGTGCTCAAGCATCGCCGGGTCTGAAAGTCCCCGCATGGCGGATTCGAAATCTTCCCGGCTATTCCACCATATTTCCATGATACAGTCGTATCCTGGGTGAATAATTTCTCCCGTAAGAGGATTCTTTTCTGGCGTAATATAGCGTCTGACATAACGCTGGGCGTTGGGAAGGGCGGGCTTGGCGCCCATTTTCTTGGAAAGTTGGGAGTGTTGTTCTTCATAATATTGAAGAAAGGCCTCCATGGTCATGTCCGTGCGTTTCTTCAGGAACACCATTTGCTTGATCATGCCGGCCTCGTTTCAACCCATACCCCCACGTCTTGCCGGGCGGGTGGCGCGCCCAGCATAGTGGGCAAAGCAATTGGTTGACCAGTTTGGAGAGCCCCATGCCGCGGCTGACCCCAATTTTTCGCCCCGGCGATTATCCTGGCGCGCCGGACCTGGCGACCAGGAGGGCGCTTTGCGCATTTTTCGAGGATCTGTATCCCGGCGTCGCCGAGCCTTGCATAGACGACAAGCACGCGGGCCTCGCGATCGCTGCGCTCAATCCGGCGCTGGCGGGACGGCTGGCCGACATGAGCGGCTTTGTCGCCGGCAAGCTGGGCTGGTGCGCGCGCGCCGATCTGCGCGAGCTGGCGATCCAAACGGTCAATCTGAAGCTGGGATGCGCCTACGCCTTTGCGGCCAGGACCTCTGTGGCCCAGGCCGCCGGTCTCGACGCCGAAAGGCAGCGCGCTCTGGTCACTTGGCGCACCAGCGATCTTTTCAGCCCTCATCAGCGTCTGGTGATGGAGTATGCGGAGAACGTGGTGGCCAGCACGGTGTCGGACGCGCTCTTTGCGCGTCTTGTCGAAGCCTTTGGCGAGGTCGGCGCGATGGAATGCACCATGCTGATCGCCTTTTGGTCCTTTTGGGCTTTGTTTCTCAATGCGACTGGGGCGGGCGATGGGCAAAGCGGTCAGGCGCCGCCCTGACCGTCGCGTCTGATCGTCGCGCCTGCCCGCCGCGCGTCACCACCGATCGACAGGATCCTCCATCGTCAGCGGGCGGTTGTAGGATAGGTCGTCCTTGCCGCGCGTGCCCTTGATCATGCCGTACTTCTTGAAGAGTTCGGTCTTCATGATCGAGGAATCTCCCTTCAGGACGACATCGACCGTGCAGCGGCGCAGCGCGATCCGCCATACTCCGTCGCGCCGTTCCAGCCGGTCGACATAGCGGCCGTTTAGGAAACGACAGGTCTCGCCGTCCTTGTTGAGCATCGCGCCCAGCACGTAGCTCTCGGCATGGGCCTCGTCGCCGTTGATCTCGCAGTTGTGCGTGGTGATGTTGTGCATGCACATGATCGACCCGCCGTCATGGGTCTTGTTGGACCATGCGGCGTAATCGGGGCCCAGATGCACCGCCCAGCTGCCGTGCTCGTCCACGCCGTCATCATGATAGCAGGCCGTCATCAGCTCGGAATCAAAACGATCGTGGCCGCGCGCGTGACTGTGAACGACGTCCTCGATCTCACGCCGATCGTTCAGATAGCGAAGCTGGCGCTCGATCTCGGCCAGTCGTGTTTCCATGTCGCTCATAACCGTTTCTCCGGATTTGCAGGCGCTTTCGACCACCGCCTCATCGTGCCGCGAGCCCCGGATTTCGGGGCTCCAGGCGGCATCTCAGCGCGTTCTGAAAATAGGCGACGTTGGTGAACTGGCCGATCAGAACGCACAGCTCGAAAAGTTGCGCCTCGGAATAGCTGGTCGCCAGCGTCGCCCACGTCTGGTCGCTGATCATCGCCTCCGCGCGCAACTCCTCGGCCGCCCGCAAGATCGCCCGGTCATGTTCGCTCCAGCCCGACCAGGTCGAACCTTCCTCGACGATCCGGTCGATTTCCTCGGCGGTGACGCCGACCTTCTTGCTGCGCTCGACGTGCTCGCCAAACTCGTAGGGCGCGCCCAACAGCCAGCCGGTGCGCAGAACCGCCAGTTGCCGGTCTCGCGGCGGCAGCAATGGAGAGTCGAACAACTGCATCGACAGCGCCATCACCGCATCCCACAGCGTCTGGTGGCGACACAGCATGAACATGATCTCAGGGATCACCTCCAGAGGAAGCGGCGGAGTGTTGGCGAACAATGCGCCACGGAGCTTTCGCGTCGATTCCTGGACCGCGTCGGCGACCGACTCGCGGTCCAACGGCGGGATCCGCGGCGGGTGGCCAAGAATCTCATCCTCGCGACGCTCAATATAGGCCAGCGTCTGAGCCGGTATGGCCGACTGGGTCGTCATGCCTCGGTCCGTCTCCCCAACGTCCCGGCGATCTCTACGTAATTGGTCGGACCGCCTCTTTCCAATTGACGCTATATCCCCTTACAAATGTTCGCAATTAGCGCGCCGCCGAAAACTTACAATCGGTATGGCCAATTCAACAAGAACACTGCGTCTGGGAGGTCCTATGTCGTTAATCGGGAGAGTTGCGGTCGTTACGGGCGCGGCCCGAGGGCTGGGTCGAGCAATTGCTCTGCGACTGGCCCAGGACGGCGCGTCGGTCGCGGCATGGGATTTGAATTTCGACGGCGCGGAGGCTACCGCCGCGACGATCCGCGAGGCGGGCGGAAAAAGCGTCGCCTGCTGCGGGGATTCCTCAAAGGCCGATCAGATCGCCCAAGCCTTGGCCCAAACGCACCAGGCATTGGGGCCCGTCACCATCCTCGTCAACAACGCGGCCCTGTCGCCCTTCGTCAAGTTCGAGGATCTCACAGAACCGGCCTGGGACGAGCTGATGACGGTCAACATGAAGGGGCCGTTTCTGTGCTGCAAGGCGATCATCCCCGACATGCTGGCGGCCGGCTGGGGGCGGATCATCAATATTTCCTCTTCGGCGGCTCAGGCCGGTTCGGGCCTGCACGCCCACTATGCGGCGTCCAAGGGCGGCGTGATCGGCCTGACCAAAGGCCTGGCGATCGAATATGCCGCGCGCGGCATCACCGTGAACAATGTGCCGCCGGGCTTTGTCGACACCGAAGGCCTGCGCGAGTCGCCGGTTGACATAGATGTCTACGCTCCGATGACGCCGATGAAGCGCCCCGGCCGGCCAGAGAATATCGCCGCGGCGGTGGCCTATCTGGCCAGCGACGAGGCCGACTACGTCACGGGCCACACGCTAAGCGTGAACGGCGGGCGATATCTGAACTGACGCGACAACAGCGTTTGCTCGGCCCGCGACACGGCCCTGGTTGCATCGGGAGAGATCTTGAATGGAAATTTCCGGCCAACAACACATCGCCGCTCCGCGCGAAGCGGTGTGGCGTGCGCTCAATGATCCCGACGTTCTGCGGCGCTGCATTCCGGGCTGCCAATCGCTCGAGCGGGATGGTCCTGACCGCTTGAAGACGTCGGTGGAGATCAAGATCGGCCCGATCGGAGCCCGTTTTGAGGGCGCGGTCGCGCTCACCGATCTTGATCCGCCCAGCGGCTACACGATCGTGGGCGAGGGCAATGGCGGCATGGCCGGTTCGGCCAAAGGCGCGGCCAAGGTTTCCCTGACGCCCGACGGCCAGGCCACGATCCTCAACTACGCGGTCGACGCCCAGATTGGCGGTCGGCTCGCGCAGCTGGGCGGACCTATCATTGAAGCGACCGCCAGGCAGCTTTCGGCGAAGTTCTTTTCGAAATTCAATGAACAGGTGACCGGCGCGGCCTCGCCTGAGGCGGACAAGGCCCAGGCCGCCGCCCCGCCTTCGGTCGCGAGCGTTCCAGGGTGGACGGCGGCGACGCCGCCATCGGGCGGATTGCCCGTGGCCTGGATCCTGGCCTTGGTTGTGACGGCCTTGACAGGCTTCCTCGTTGGTCGCGGCGGCGGGACGGGATCGGACTGGACGGGTTTGGCGGTGGGGCTGCTGGTGGTGATCGTCGCCGCTGCGGGTTTCGAATTTGGCCGGCGAACCTCTGCGATCACGCTCGTGCTGGATGAGGCGACGCTGGCGCAGATTCTGGCGGGGCGGCGATGAAGCCCGCGCCGTTCGACTATGTCCGCCCCGCCAGCATCCAAGAGGCCTGCAGGGTGCTGGCCGAGGCCGGCGGCGGCGCCCAGGTGATCGCCGGCGGTCAGACGCTGATGCCGCTGTTGGCCCTACGCATGAGCCAGCCCTTCATCCTCGTCGACATCAACCGCATCCCCGAACTGCAGGGCGTCAGTCGCATCTCGGGGGGCACGCGGATTGGCCCGATGACCCGGCAGAACGACATTATCGCCGATCAGACCCTCCGGCGCGATTTGCCGGTCCTGGTCCAGGCGATCGAACATGTCGGCCATCACCAAACGCGCAATCGTGGAACGATCGGCGGCTCGATCGCCTTCGGCGAACCGGCCGCCGAAGCGCCGGCGGCGGCCGTCGCGCTGGGAGCGAGCTTGGAACTGCGCTCAATGCGCGGGACCCGCACCCTGGCCGCCGAGGACTTCTACCTGGGCCCCTACGCCACCCAGATCGAACCTGACGAGCTGCTCACCGCGATCGACGTGCCCGACTGGCCGCCAGGGTCAGTGACCTTGTTTCGCGAGGTGACGATGCGTCCCGGTGATTTCGCGCTGGTCGGGCTGATCGGGTCGCTGGTCGTGCGGGACGGCCGGGTCGCGCGCGCAGGCCTGGCCTGGTTTGGAATGGGCGCCACGCCGGTCAAGGCGCGCAAGGCCGAGGCCGCCCTGATCGGCCAATCCCTGGACGCCCTGAACCTGGCCGGCGTCGCCGATCTGGCGGTCGCCGAGACCGATCCGTTCGATGACCACCACGCCACGGCCGATTATCGCCGGACTGTGGGGCGACGTATTTTCACGCGGACGCTGAAAGACGCGCTCGCTTCGAGGCAGGCGGCATGAGCGAGCACCGGATCGAGATGATCGTCAACGGGCAAAAACGGCTGGCCAATGTCGAGGCGCGCCGCACGCTCAGCGACTTCCTGCGCATCGACGCGGGCAAGACCGGCGTCCATGTCGGTTGCGAGCATGGCGTCTGCGGCGCCTGCACCGTGATCGTCGATGGCAAGGCCGTGCGATCCTGCCTGATGTTGGCGGTGCAGGCCGACGGGGCGGTCGTGACCACGGTCGAGGGACTGGCCGGTCCGGACGGCGCCCTGCATCCCGCCCAGCAGGCCCTGCGCGAAGCCCACGGCCTGCAATGCGGCTTCTGCACGCCCGGCGTTGTGATGACCATGGCCGCGCTGACGGATGCGGTCAATCCGGACGAGACGACCCTGCTCGACGCCATGTCGGGCCATATTTGCCGCTGCACGGGTTACCAGGGCATTCGCCGTGCGGCGCGCGCCCTGGCCGGCCAGGTGGTGAACGGAGAAACGCCGTGAGCGCCGCGATCAACGCCGGCCGTTTCGTCGGCCAGCGCGTACCGCGCAAGGAGGATGGGCGCCTTCTGACGGGACGCGGTACATTCGTCGATGACGTGGTCGTGCCGGGCATGCTGCACGCCGCTTTCGTGCGCAGCCCCATCGCGCGCGGCCGCATCCGCGCGATCGACCTGTCGGCGGCGCAAGCCATGCCAGGCGTGCAGGCGGTGATGATCGCCGAGGACCTGCTCTCGAAGCTCAAGATTCAGATGCTGAACTATTTCCTGGCCCCGCCGGAAATCGAGATCACGCCCCTGGCCAAGGACCATGTCGCCTATGTCGGCGAGCCGGTTGTGCTGATTATCGCCGAGGATCGCTATCTGGCCGAGGACGCCGCCAGCCTGGTGGTGGTCGAGTATGACGAGCAAGACCCGGTCGTCACGATCGAGGACGCCCGCACCGGCCCGCCCGTCCATCCCGGCACGGAGTCCAACATCGCCGCCGCCATGGGCGAGGACGAGGTCAATGACGCGCTGGAGGCCTTGTTGGCCGGAGCCGCGCATCTGGTCACGGGCACGATCAGCCACCAGCGCATCGCTCAGTCGCCGATGGAGACGCGCGGCGTCGTGGTCAACCCGCTGGGACCTGAGGAACTCGCCGTCTATATCGCCTGCGCCAGCCCGCACCTGATCGCACGTAATCTCAGCCTCGCCTTCGATCCGGCCCCCTCCAACATCCGAGTTATCGCCAAGGACGTCGGCGGCTCCTTCGGGCTGAAGAACCAGCCCTGGAAGGAGGAGATGTCGGTCATCGCGGCGGGCATGCTTCTGGGCCTGCCGATCAAATGGATCGAAGATCGCTGGGAGAACCTGGTCGGCGCCAACCAGGCGCGCGAGCAGGAAATGACCCTGCGCATCGCTCTGGACGAAAGCGGGCGACTGATCGCCTCGCACGCCGACTATCACCTCAACAACGGCGCCTATCCGCATGGCGCGGACTGCAACATCGCCGTGGTCATGTTCCTGTGGTCGGCCTACAAGATGCCCGCCTTCAGCTTTCAGGCCCAGGGTTGGTATTCTAATACCGCCGGCATGGCGGCCTATCGCGGCCCGTGGGCGATCGAGTCCTTGGCGCGCGAGGTGCTGCTCGACCAGGCGGCCCGCGAGATCGGCCTGGACCCGATCGAGATCCGCCGCCGCAACCTGATCACCAAGGGCGACCAGCCCATGGTCTCGATCATGGGCGTGCCGGTCGAGGACATTACCCCGGTGGAATGTCTGGACAAGCTCCTGGAGGTGGTCGACGTGGCCGCCTTCCGCGTCGAGCAGACGGCCGCTCGTAAGGAAGGGCGCTATCTGGGCCTGGGCGTGGCGACCTATATCGAGCCGACCGGCGCAGCCGGCAGCATCGACGTGATGACCGGGGAATTGGCCCAGGTGCAGGTCGAGCCGACCGGCAAGATCACCGCCGTCATGAGCACCCATTCCCAGGGCCAGGGCACCCAGACGACGATGGCCCAGATCTTCGCCGAAGAACTGGGCGTGCCCTACGAGGACGTCACGGTGCACGAGGGCGACAGCTCGCGCGGCGGCTTCAGCCCCGGGGCCGGCGGCAGCCGTCAGGCCGTGATCGGCGGCGGCGCCGCGATCAAGTCCGCAGCCTTGCTCAAGGACAAGATCAAGCGCGTCGCCGCCCATCTGCTCAACGCCAATTCCGACGACGTCAGCATCGAGAACGGCCTGGTCAAGGTCCGGGGCGCTGAGGAGATGACCCGCAGCCTGCGCCAGATCGCCGAGATCGCCTATGGCCAGCCTGATCGCCTGCCGCCGGGCATGGAGACCGGGTTGTCGGCCCAGTACCGCTACAATCCACCGCCGATGACCTTCACCAGCGCCGCTCATGCCTGCATCGTCGAGGTCGACGCCGAGACCGGTATGGTCAAGATCAAGCGCTGGGTGTCGAGCGAGGACTGCGGCGTGATCATCCATCCGGCCATGGTCGAAGGGCAGATCGCCGGCGGCCTGGCCCAGGGGATCGGATCGGTCCTGCTGGAAGAGTTCGGCTACGATGATCGCGGCAATCCCACCACCGTCACCTTCAAGGACTATCTGCTGCCGGCGATCTCCGACATTCCCGAGATCGAATTCGTCCACGCCAACACGCCCTCAAAGGCCGAGGGCGGGTTTCGCGGGGTGGGCGAGGGCGGAGCCATCATCGGGCCTCCAACCCTGGTCAACGCCATCGCCGACGCTTTGGCGCCGTTCGATGCTGAGCGGCCCTTCAACGCCCGTTGCCTGGATCTGCCGCTGACGCCGTCCAAGATCCTGGCGCTAATGGAAGGCAAGGACATCTCGCGCGCCGCACATCGGCGCTCCAAGACCCAGGAGGCCGCCGCAACGGCTTCCGCCAAGGCCGCAGCGGAGAAGGAAGCCGCACGAGGCGAGGATCTGTCGCCGGCGGCCGCGGCGACGGAGCCGCCGACGGCGGTCCTCGCCGCGCCAGCCTCTGTGGCGGGCGACTGGAAGTGCGTTCTGGCCACGCCTATGGGCCCTCAAGAGATAAAGCTGCATTTCGATGTCGATGGAACCGCCCTGTCGGGCGAGGTCTCCAGCTCGGACGGGGCGCAGGACTTTAACGGCGTCGTCGAGGGCGCGCGCTTGAACTTCGACCTGAACGTCGTCAAGCCCATGAAGATCACGCTCAAATACGCGATCGAAATCGATGGTGATCGGCTCACTGGCAAGGTGAAGATGGGCCTGTTCGGCACCGCCAAGCTGACGGGAGTTCGGGCCTGATCCGCCCTCTTGGCCGGCGAGCCGTCCTAGAGGGCGAACAGCTAGAGCATCGCGCGGATCGCCAAATCAACGGATTCTCCGGGTCCGGTGCTCATGCTCCGTATCGGACATGGACATGATGTGTGAGGCGACCTCAAACAGGCCGGTCCTCAAAACTGCCGCGTGGCGGTCGCGTCCTCTTCCTTGAACACCGGAATCGGCGTGACCGGCTTGAGCATCATCAGCGGGATTTGCCGGTCGGTGGAGGCCTGGTAGGTCGCGTAGGACGGAAACACTTCGACCATGAAGGTCCAGACCTTCGCGCGTTCGTCGCCTTCGGGTTCACGCCAAGTTCCCCGAAAGGCCTGGGTTCCAACCTGAAATTCGACCTCTTCGGCTTCCCGCAGATTGAGATACCAGGCCGGATTTTCCTGAGCGCCGCCCTTGGAGGCGCAGATGACCACCTCGCCGCCGATGTCGCCGTAGATCAGGGGCGTGATGAACACCTTGCCGGTTTTGCGGCCGACATATTTGATCATGCAATGCGTCGTAAAGGCATGCCCGCCGACCGCGCTGATGTCCATGATATGGCCTTGGGCGCCGCCGGATCGCAGATACATCTCGCGATGCTCGGTCATCCAGTCCTTGCGCGTCTCGCGGATGGCGGCGGATGTTTCGTCGCTCATAAGCCCTAACTCTCGATAATCGGTCTGACCAGTTTCAGGCGCCTGAAGTGCAGAGTCTAATTCAAAATTGATCCCGTCGTCGCCAGTTCCAAGCGGGGCGAAAGCCGAGCTCGGTAAGGATCGTCCCGGCGATGCTTGCTGCATCGAAAGGTTTGTTTCCCTACCAGGCCGGGCGGCGCCTCGCGCCATAACGCGCTGCTTAGCAACGGCCATACGGCGCGGGATGAACTCAGAAAAGGCCTGCGGGCAACAGGGTTCTCGTTTGGTCTGGCCCAGGATGAAGATGAGCTTTTCAGGTGCAGGCCGCGCGTCAGCCGTGGCCGAAAGATCGAGGGAGCGTTCCTCGAGCGAACCAATTGTTCGACATTTGGTCCGATCAGTTTTCAAAAATTGGAACAATAGAAAATACGTATCTGGTTGACAGGTGGTCAGGCCAAAAGCACAAATTCGATAACAAATAAAAACATTGGGAGGGATTATGCGTACCACCATCGCCATGGTCTTGTGTTCGGTCAGCAGCCTTGCGCTAGGCGGGGCGGCCTACGCCCAGACGGCTCCTGCCGGGCAGACAGCCTCTCCGACCTCCACGGTCACCGAAATCATCGTCACCGCCCGGCGTCGCGACGAAGCGCTGCAGGACGTTCCACAGGTCGTTGATGTCGTGACCGCCGAGACGGTCAACAAGCTCAACATCCGCAACTTCAACGAAGTTCAGTCGATCGTTCCGGGCCTTCAGCTGAAGAACGAAAGCAACGGCATCGGCGGCGGCGGCCAGCTGCGCGGCATCCAGTACGACATCAATGTCAGTCCTAATCCGACGGTCGCTTTCTACCAGAACGATGCGCCGCTGCAGGCGCTGGTCGTGTTGCAGAGCATCTACGACATCGGCCAGGTCGAGGTGCTGCGCGGGCCGCAGGGGACGTTGCGCGGCCAAGCCACGCCGTCCGGTTCGATCACTATAACGACCAAGAAGCCCGACCTCTACAGGCCGGGCGGCAATATCAGCGTGACCGCCTCGGACACCGGCGGGCGCAACGTCAATGGCGGTTTCGGAATTCCGATCATCAACGGGATCGCCGCGCTCCGTGTGGCCGGTTCGATCGAGGACAATGAAGGCAACCGCGTCCACACGATCCAGACCGGCCCTGGCAGCGATACGCGCGGCCCCAACAACCACACCGAAAGCGGCCGCGTCAGCCTGCTGGTCACGCCCGCCGATTTCCTGCGCCTGGAGGGCGTCTACCAGCGGATGAACAGCCGCAGCCGCTCCTTTGACCAGTATGCGTCGTTCTCCCTTTTCAATCCGGCCGCGGCGCCTAGCCCGTCCCTTATTGACCCGGGCGATCGCCAGTCGATCGAGGAGACGCCGCGCGCCTTCAGTCAGAAATTCGAGGTCTATAACTGGCGCGCGGAACTGAGCCATTTGGGGCAACGCCTGATCTATCAGGGCGAGCACTACACCCTGGACGTCAATGGGCGAACCAACGCCGACCAGGCCAACTTCATTCCCGGCCGGGACTCCTATCAGCGCACGCCGACCAGCAGCAAGTTTACCTCTCACGAACTGAGGCTGCAGAACGAAGAGCGGCTGTTTGACATGTTCGACTATGTCATCGGCGGTTTCCGCAGCCGTCTCGAGAGTCATGTCACCAACCTTCAGGACACCCCCGTCTTCCTGCCTGCTGCGTTTGGCGGCGGATTGGCGACGATCGTGACCACGCCGATCGTGATCAAGCCGGTTCCGCTCTATGAGACATCCTTCTTCGGCAATCTGACCGCGCATATCGGCCAATCGACCGAACTGTCCGGCGGCGTGCGCCACATCGACCAGAAGTCTGACGACGGCTCGCTGACCATTGCGGGCAGCACCGTGATCCCGACCCCAGGCTATAACGACAAGGGCTGGGTCTATGCCGCGTCGATCAAGCATAATTTCGGCGACGACCTGATGGTCTACGCCAACACGGGCACGTCACGTCGCGTGGGCCCAAACGTGATCGGCGATTTCAGCGTGGCGCCTTCAGCGCTCGAAAAGTCTTTCACCAATCTGCCCGCCGAAACCTCGCGCAACTACGAGCTGGGCCTCAAGAGCTCATTCTTCGACAAGCGGCTTCGCCTCAACGTCACGGGCTATCATCAGACGTTCAAGAACTTCCCCTACAAGGGCAGCGACAACATCTACTACGTGAACTACGGCGCGACCGTCACCGGCGGCGTCGTTACGATCACCCCGGGTGTCGCGGTGCTGTCCTATGCGGCGCCGGTCCCCGTCGAGGTGAACGGTGTCGAGCTTGAGACCGCCTACAACGTCACGCCGAACTGGAACCTAGGCCTCCTGGCCAGTTATTCGCTGGGCAAGATCAAGGGCGGCGTTGTTCCCTGTAACGACCTGAACAGCGACGGAAAACCCGACGCCCTGACCGGGCCGCCAACCCTGGCCGCACTGCAGGCCCGCGTCGGCGCCAACAACCTTTCGACCTGCAAGGTGACCCAGCGCTCGGCTTTCCAGGCGCCGTTCAGCGCCACCGCGCAGACCGAATTCCACATGCCGCTCAACGACAATGTCGAGGGCTATGTGCGTGGGCTGTTCACCTTCCTGGGGGACTCGCAAGGCGACCCGACGTTCAACTACGACCAGGTGAAAAGCTACGGCCTGCTCAACGTGTTCCTGGGGGCTCGCTCGCCTGCCCGCGGATGGGAGCTTTCGTTGTTCGCCAAGAACCTGCTCAACGTCGAAAAGGCGACGACGGTCGGCTCGCCGGCGCAGACCAACTATCAGCGACTGACGCTGCCGACGTTCACGACGGTGGCCGCCACGGCGACGAGCACCTACTCGATCATCAATTCGACTCCGCCCCGGGAATTCGGCATCAATCTTCGCTACGCCTTCGGCGCGCGCTGACGACACCCAGCCGCGCAACGACAGGGGCGGGCGCTGCCGGCGCCCGCCCTTTTTTCACCAACTGCAACTGGACGAGGTCTCGTGACCGTCCAGCATCTCGCAGATCAACGGGCCTGTTCGGCGAGCACTTTCTGGTCTTCGGATGCGCCGAAAAGTCGTCGTCGGGAAAGACCTTCCGTACATGCATCGAGCCTCCACCCCGGGCGCGGCGCCCGATGCATCAGCAAGGCGTTGGGCAAGAACAGATCGCGCGTGCCGCAGGTCGGAATCGCCGGCATCAAGCGCGATGGGGCCGGTCAGTCGCCAGGATGAAAACGGAGGGGCCCGCGCATAGCACACGGACCATTCGCGCCCGATCAAGTGAGCCGGGTTTCCAGGCCGCGGATCACGAAATCACGAAGCGCGGCGGTGCGGATCTTGGCGCTGCCCGTAAAGCTCAAATCCTCTTGCGTCACGAACAGCACCACGCGCGGAACCTTGTAGCTGGCGATCCTGGCCCGCAGCCATTCGCGAATTACCGTCTCCTTCGGCTCGCGGCCCTCCACGGCGACCACGCAGGTCACGATGATCTCGCCCAGCTTGTCGTCGGGCACGCCTACGGTCTGGCTCATCTTGACGCCGTCGCATCCGATCAGCGCCGTATCGATCTCGATGGGCGAGACATTGGCTCCGCCGGTCTTGATGATGTCATTGAGCCGTCCCTCCCAGATCAATCGGCCGGCGTCGTCGACATAGCCGCCGTCGCCGGTATGGAAAAAGCCCTGGTCATCCAGCGTTTCATCAAGCGGAACACCCAGATAGCCCATCATCAAGGTGGGGCCCTTGACCGCGATTTCACCCGGCTCTCCGCGGGGCAGCGTCTCGCCGGTCGCCGGGTCCAAGATCTTCAAGCTGTTGCCTGGCAGGGGCACGCCGTGGCTTCCGTTCGCCAGATCGCGAGGCGTGCCGCTCGGAAAGGCCGCGTTCAGCGTAAAGGTCTCCGTCGCGCCGTAGGCTGCGGTCGGCTCGTCCCAATCACTATCGACGCTCGGGTGGTCCGCCAGGGTGCTGCCGCGACTGACGTGACGCAGGCTGCTCAGGTCAACCGTGTCCCAGCTGGGGGCCTCGGCGAACTGCGCGTACTGGTGAGGCCAGGCCACGACGGTGGTGACCCTTTCGGCTTCGAACAACCGCAGGGCTTCCTCGGCGTCGAAGGTCGGCTGCAGAACCAGCGAGCCGCCGGCCGACAGCGTCGCTGCGGCGGCCTGGCCAAACGATCCGGACCAGAAAAAGCCGTTCGCGCACCAGCAGCGGACGTCGCGATCCAACCCCAGCAGGCGCGGCCAACGCCAGCACTGGATCGCCACGGCGCGATGGGAATTGACGATCCCCTTGGGCTTGCCCGTTGATCCGGAGGAGAAAAACAGTAGGGCCGGATCGGCCGGCGTGACGGATCCGGCGCACGCCTGGACCATGGCGTCGGAAACCTGCGCTCCGTCGGCCAAAAAGGACTCCCAACGCTCAAAGCCTGGTGATGGCGCGTCTCCAACCACCACCAGCCGCCGCAGGTAGGGAAACAGCGGATCGCTCAGGGGCGGCGCCTGGCCTCGCCCAAGAGCGGGTACGATGGCCAACAGAATCGCCACGAAATCCTTTTTGAGAACACGGCCTTCGAGCAGCACGGTCGAGGCGCAACTGACCTGGAGCAGATGCGCCAGTTCGGAGGGCGTGCTGAAGGTGCTGAGCGGAACGGCGACGCCGCCCGCCAAGGTGACGCCAAAAACACTGGCCAACCATTCCGGCCTGTTGCTCATCAGCACAGCCACCCGACCATTCTTGGCCAGACCGCCGGCGATCAGCGCCTTGGCGACAGCGAACGAATGCGCCTGGAGCGCCAAATAGGTCCAGCGCGTGACGCTCCCATCGCGTTGATGGGCGACCAGGGCTTCCCGATCGGCGAAGCGATCGGCGATCTGGCCCAGATATCCCGGCAAGGTCAGCAACCCCAGGCCGGGTTCGTCGGCCAGGGCGGGGCCCTCGATCAAGGACGACGGGCGCGTGGTCGTGAGGTTTGGCGCGGCCATGATTTCAGATGCTCGTTAAAGGCCGGTCCAAAAGGGCGGGCCAAGGTTGAAGCGACGACGGGCGGCTCATATGCGCGCCGGATCGCCATCGCCACGACGATCATTGGCTGGTCGACCAATTGTTCCTGTCGGATCTTCCAGACTCGAACCAATTTTATACGACGCCCCGCGACGAGCACGCTATAGTTCTTGTAAAGATGGCAAAAATGACCGGCTTTCAGCCATATTCGGGTGTGCAAATGGGTAAGACCAATCAGGAGGAAATTCGATGTTCGTAGAGCTTTTTGCCGCTATGGCGATGCTGGCGCCTGTGGCCTCGTTCGACGCGGCGGACCAAGCCGCCCCGGCTGCGCAAACCGCCCCGGCTCCCACGACAGCGTCAGCCCCGGCCTATAGTTCGGAGTCAGAGATGGGCGACTTGCTGGATAACCCGGCCACCAAGGCGGTCCTGGACAAGTATATCCATGACATGATCAGCAACGAGCAGATCAGCATGGCCCGCGGCATGACTCTGAAGGCCCTGCAGCCCTATTCGGGAGAGGCGCTGTCCGACGCCGTTCTCGCCAAGATCGACGCCGACCTGGCGAAAATTCCCGCCAAGTAGGGCCTGCCGCCTCTTGGTCCTTGAGACTGCGTGCGCGCCGTCCCTCTTGAGGGCGCCTCGCACGCAGTCTGGTCGCAAAGCCGCCAGGTCTGTTGCGGCAGTTTGCTCCGTTCTCAAGATCCAAGCCTCGACGTCCGTGGAAGGAAATCCCAAATGGTCCTGGCGACAACGCCCCGGCAAGCCCGCTGGCGCCACGGCTGGAACATCATGGCGGTCTGCGCGCCGGCGCACACGGCCGCAAGCCCTCTCGCTCCAGTTTCGGTCTAGGCGCTATAGCGTGCGGTCCAGCGCCTCGCCATTTCGCGGCCAATGTCATTGCGGCGACGTCCGGTTCGAGGTGACCTTGGCTGCTGGGCTGGACAAGATCGTGCGCTGCACCTGCTCATACTGCCGGATGAAGGGGTCGGTGATGGTGTTCACCGATCTGGACTTGTTGAAGTTTACGATCGGGCAGGATGTGCTGACGACCTATCGGTTCAATACTCTGGAGGCGCGCCACTATTTCTGCTCGCGTTGCGGCGTCCATGTTCATCATCAGCGGCGCTTCGATCCAAACCAGTTTGCGATCAACGTGGCTTGTCTGGATGGCGTAAGTCCGTTCGACTTCGAGGCGGTGCCGGTGCTCGACGGGGCCAACCATCCGCTGGATCACGGCGGCGGACCGCTCAAGGTGATCGGAACATTGCGCTTCGAGCGGCTGATCGCGGACAAAAGAACTTGAGCGGACCAGAGACGAAAACCTCTTCGATCCGGGTGGCTGATCAGGACGGCTGGAGGATGCGTCTGCGTGATCGTGCAAGCTGTTACGAGCCCGGTTCGCTCGCCCGACCATCGGCGTTTCGTGTTTGGGGAGTTGGATAGATGCGAGGCATCAGGCAGACCTTCGCTGTCATGCTGATGGCGGGGCTCATGGCTTCCTCCGCCGCCCAGGCCCAGGATGCGTTCGGGGATGCCCGTCGAAACCTGATGTCCGGAGAGCTCGATAGCGCCCTGCTGAGCATTACGATGGGCGCGATCAGCGTCAACTCGCAGGATGAAAACGGCTTCACGCTTCTTCACTTCGCCGCGCAGATGGGCTCGATCCAGGCGGTGCGTGCTCTGCTGGAGCGCGAGGCCGATCCGATGATCAAGGCCGCCGACGGCCGTCTGCCGATCGATCTGGCCACCGATCCAGACGTCCGCTCCGAATTGAGCCGGGCCATGACGGCGCGCGCCTCGGCGGCTTCCGCCGAGCCGGCCCCCGATCGGCCATAGGCGCTTGCGCGCCTCGACGAGCCGGTCCCTCAGCGCTCCTGGTCTCAAAATCCCATTGACGTTTTTGTTCAACGTGCGCGAATGGTGAAAAATACCGAATGGTTGGTAGGTAAGGACGGGGAGCGAGGGAATGCGCGCACAGGGTCATCGCAGCAAGATCGCTTGGCGCGGCGCCAAGATCGCCGCCGGCGCGACGGTGGTCTTGTCGTTGGCCGCCGTCGGCCTGGCGCAACGCAGCCCCGCTGCGGCCCAGCCCGTTCAGGCTCCGATCGATCTGCAGGGCCTGTGCCAGGAAAGCGCCGTCCAGGCGGTTGCTTCGACACTGTCCACCACGGCCGTCACGATCAAGAAAACAGAGAACGGACCCTTCCCGGTTGCGACCCGGTTTGTCGCCGCCAAGGATAAACTGCCCGCCTATTGCCAGGTGACAGGTTCGTTCGTGACCAACCCCAAGACCGGCAAGACGGCCAATTTCCTGGCGACTTTCCCCGCAAACTGGAACGGGAAATACCTGCAGTCGGGCTGTAGCGGGCACTGCGGCCAATTCTACGTCAACAATCCCGCGGTTCCGTCAGTGACGGTCACCGCCCAGGGCTACCCCGGTCAGATCATCGAGAAAGGCTACGCCCATTTCGCCACCGACGAGGGCCACACCGGCATGGACGGCGGCAAATGGGCGATCCGCAAGGATGGCACGGTCGATCAGGACTATGTCGACGACTTCCTTTATCGCGCCGACGTCGTGCTGGCTGACCTGGGCAAGGAATTCACCAGCGCATTCTACGCCCGCGCCAAGGGCCAGCCGGCCAAGATCGAACGTTCCTATTTCAACGGCTGCTCGGGCGGCGGGCGCGACGCCATGGTCGCTGCGTCCTATTTCCCCGAAAAGTTCGACGGCATCATCGCCGGCTCGCCCTATGACATCGTGGGGGCGGGCCTGCAGACCTCTGGTATCGCTCTGCAAGCCGCACGCACGAAGACCAAGGTGTCCTCAGCCCAGTTGACGTTCCTGGACAGCCTCGTCAAAGCCCAGTGCGACCCGATCGACGGCGTCACGGACGGCATCATCCAAAACCCGGCCGCCTGCAATTTCCGCGCGGAACGCGACTTGCCAAGGTGCGTCGGCGAAGCCCAGACGGGTGAGTGCTTCACCGACGACCAAGTCAAGCTCGTCAGTGTCTATCTGACCGCTGTTACCGATGCAAAGGGCGGCGTTCTTCAGCCGGGCTATTCGGTGAGCGAACTGCAACTGGCTCCGGCTGGCCAAGTGTCGGTCCTGGGCGATGCGGTCCAGAAGATCTTCACGCGCCGGAACGATCCCAAGTTCGACCTGGCGTCGAACTATGTGTTCCGTGACGGCGGACCAGGCGCGGTTACCGACTATCGCGCGATTGTCGACTCCGCGCAGGTGGACGCCGTCAAGGCCGCGGTCCGTCCAGGACGCGGACATCTGGTGGAAAACGCCGATCGCCTGATGGGCGGCAAGACCAAGTTGCTGATGTGGCACAACTGGAGCGACGAGGCGCTGACGCCGTACGCCTCGATCAACTATTACAAGGCGCTGGCGCGCACCTATGGCGGGTACGCCAAGGTTCAGCAAAAGGCGCGGCTGTTCATGATCCCGGCAACCAGCCATTGCAGCATCAGCGGTGTCGGCCCCAACAGCTTCGACGCTCTTGGCGCGATGGAGGACTGGGTGGAAAAGGGGCAGGCGCCCGAGGCGCTGACGGCCAGCGTGATGGCGCGCCAATATGCGCCAGGCGCGCCCTCCGCCCCGGCTCTGAAGCACCCGAACTGGACGCAGAAGCTGTGCAAGTTCCCTGAAATGGCGCGTTACAGCGGCAAGGGCGACGTCAAGGACGCGGCCAACTGGAGCTGTTCGCCTAAGGATCGGCGCTTGCTGGTGATGGGCGAGACGGGACGCCAAGCCGGCGTCCTCAAATAGAAAGCAACCCTCAGCCCGAAATAGCGTGAGCGCAAACCCGGGCTGAGGCCTCGCCACGTTGCCCAACGTTCGGCCCGTGCCAACGCGGCGCTCTCTCATGCGGCCTTGGGCGCATGGATTTCACAGGTGAGACGAGTGATGAAATCGTTGATGAACATTTGGCGAGGTCTGGCTTCGGCGACGGTGCTGGCCGCTGCATTGCAAGCCTCCGCAGCCCTGGCTCAGTCCTCGCCCGCCAGTCCTGACAATCTCGAGCCCGGCCTGCAGGGCCAAACCATGCCCGGCGAAGCCGGCCTGTTGGCGCATCCCTATTCCAAAGGCGTGCGTGTGATCGGGCACGAGCCGCTCCAGCAGCGCGATTCCAATCTGCAACTGGCCTGGGCTGATCACTGCGCCTATGTCTCCAGCACCTCCCCCAAGTTCATAGTCTGGGGCGCCAAGGCCGCGCCGGAGACGTTCGGGGTGGCGGTGATCGACGTCAGCGACCCCCGGACCCCCAAACAGGTGGAACTGTTGCGCCAAGGCGGCGCGCTCTATGCCAGCGAAACGTTGGCCGCCATCGCCGCGCCGGGGCGCAGCGTCCTTGCCGCAGGCTCCTACGGAGCCAAGGACGACCAAGCCTTCACCGAGCTCTACGACATCTCCGACTGCGCCCATCCCAAGCATGTGGCGCAGATCAAATGGCCCCAGAGCGTCCACACCCTGACGCTGGCGCCCAACGGCAAGCGCCTCTACGGCACGATCATCTCGCCCTTCGACGGCAAGGGCGGCATCGCCGCTTTCGATATCAGCGACCTGGCCAATCCACGCTTCATCGGCAAGTTCCAGGCGACCAGACCGGACGGATCAAGCTTTGAGTTCGCCGCCCACGAGATTTCGATCAGCCCCGACGAGACCCGAATCTATGCCGGCGTGATCGCGTCGACCGGCGGCGACCTTAACCAGGGGATCAAGATTTCGCCGCCTAACAAGGACGGGTTGGGCCCCAATGCTGGGGGGATCTATATTCTCGACAACAGCGACCTGGCCAAGGGCCGTCCCGAGCCCAAGATGCGTTTGATCGCCACGGCGCAGCACGGCGGCTGGCATTCGGTGATGCGCGCCAAAATCAGGGGGGCGCCTCACCTGGTGGGGGGCGGCGAACTCATGGCCTGTCCGGGATCCTGGCCCAAGATCGTCAACATCGCCGACGAACGCAAACCCTATATCGACGGGGAAGTTCGGTTGGCGATGAACCAGCCGCAAAACTGCCCGTCGCCCACGCCGAGCGAAAAGGCGACCGGCGGCATTGTGCCCTCGGCCGGCACCGCCGCGCTGCACTTCAACGATGTCGATAGCGCCACCGACACGCGTCTGGGCTTGTTCAACTTCCTGTGGGCCGGTCTGCGTATTGTCGACATCCGAAAGCCGGCGGCGCCGCGGGAAGTCGCCTATTTCAAGCCGGGCGACGGCTGCGGCGGACATGTTCGCTACATTCCGAAAACCGGACAGATCTGGCTGGCTTGCCAGGAAAGCGGCTTCTTCGTCCTGGATCTGAAGCCCGAAGTGCGCAAGGCGGTCGGCTTGCCAAAGATCGCCGTCAACGAGCGCTGAATGTCCCGGCAGGGGCGGTGTGCCATGCGCTTAGATCGATCGGTCGGCGTTCGCCGATTCCGCATCCAGTCTATAGGTTCAGCGCGGACGCGGGGGGTAGGATCGATGACGATCGGCAGACGACTTCTGATCACAGCGGGAGCTGGGGCGGCGTTGGCTGGAACGGCGCGCGCCGAGCCCGCCCTTGGGCAAGCGGGGGCTTCGACGCTCGCTGTGCGCGACGGCCTTGTGCACCTGCCTGCCCGGGTGATCGGGCCCCCGACCTCGATCAGCGAGGCGGCCCGCGCCTATTTGCGGCGCGGAGCCGACATCTCTTACGCGTCGCCGCCGCCGGCCGCCGACGCCGACGCGTGGCGCCGGATGGTGGCTGACCAGAATGCGGCCCTGCTGAAAATGACCGGCGGCGGAGAGGTGGTGCTGCCTGGATTCGCCGTCGAGACCCGTATCATCGGCGGCGTAACCGTCTATGTGGTGACCCCCAAGGACGCGGCGCCAGAGCGGTGCAAGCCGCACCTGTCGGTTCATGGCGGCGGCTGGACGGGCTTTGGCGGCAAGGTGGCGCGCCTGCTGGCGCAGGTGCAGGCGCAGCGGTATGGCGGGACTGTTTACGGTGTCGACTACCGGACCCCGCCCGACCATCCGTTCCCTGCGCCGCTTGACGATTGCCTCGCGGTCTACCGCGAGCTTGTGAAGATGCACCCGCCCGGCGAACTCCTCGTCGCCGGCAGCTCGGCCGGTGCGAACCTGGCGGCAGCCCTGATGTTGAAAGCGCGCGACGCAGGCCTGCCGCCGCCGCGGGCGCTCGTCCTGGAGACCCTCTTCGCCGACGCGACCTGTAGCGGCGACACCCTGCAGACGAACCAGTACGTCGACACCCTGCTGAAGGTCTGGAGCAAGGACGCCAACGTCGCCGTCTACGCCCACGGCGCCGACCTCAACGATCCCTATCTCTCGCCGCTGAAGGGCGACCTATCGCGTGGCTTTCCGCCGACCTATCTGCGCAGCGGCACGCGCGACCTCTTCCTGTCGGATACGGTTCGGTTCCACGCCGCTTTGCGCAAGGCCGGCGTGGAGGCCGATCTCTACATCGGCGAGGCCATGCCGCACGGAGGATTCGGCGCCCGCACGCCCGAGGACGAGGATGCGCGGCAGGACGCCCTGCGATGGCTGGCCAAGAACTGGTTGTAAGGCGGACCGGCCAGTCGAAAGAAAGCGCCCCCGGGGCGAGAAGCCCCGGGGGCAGCCAAAGCGATTCAACTCGATGCGGCGTCGCTGCGGTGATTTGAGGGGCAAGATAATTCCGGCGCCGCTCGGGCCCGATCTCATGACCGCATCCCGCCGTGGCATTCGGCCGCGCCCCGCGCCCAAAGGTTCGTTCGCACCTTTCCCATAACAGTGCTGCATGGGAGGCGCAGAGGCCCCGGATGCTGACGAACGACGCCCTTGGCCGCGAGGAAGAACGGATCGCCGATCTTCGCGCCTACGACTTCCTATACCAAGATCGACGCGACGAACTCCAACGCCTGTGTGCGATCACCAAGCAGCTGCTCGAAGGCCAATCGGCCGCGATCAATCTGGTGGATCGCAACGAGCTGAAATGGCTGTCGTCGGGGGGATCGGTCCCGACCCGCCTGCCGCGAGAGGGGACGTTCAGCGACCTGACGATCGCCGTGGAGGGCGTCCACGAAGTCTATGACGCCATGCTCGACCCGCGCTTCGCCCATCTGGCCCACAAACTCGGCTCTCGGCACTATGCGGGCGTCCCCCTGGCGCCGACGCCGGGTCTCAACGTCGGGGTCTTGTGCATCCTCGGTGTTGAGCCTCGCCGTCTGACAGACGAGGAGCGAGGCCACCTGATCGCCTTGGGCGGCGTTGTCGAAGACCAGATGCGGCTCTTCCGGTCAGGCAAAATCCTGCGTGAGCGCGAGCAAGCCCTGGCCTTGGCCCGCGACGAGGCCGAGGCCGCCAACCGCGCCAAGAGCGAGTTCCTGGCCAATATGAGCCACGAAATCCGCACGCCGATGAATGGCGTGATCGGCATGACATCCCTGCTCCTGCGCGGCGACCTCAAGCCCGAACAGCGCCAGTTCGCCGAGGCCATTCGGACGTCGGCCGATTGCCTGCTCGGAATTATCAACGACATTCTCGACATCTCGAAGCTTGAGGCGGGCAAGGTCGAACTCGAAGAGATCGACTTCAGCCTGGAGAAGGTCGTGGAGGATGTCGCCGAGCTGCTCGCGCCCCGCGCCCTCGACCAAGGTCTGGAGGTGGTTTCCCATCTGGATGAGGGGGCAAGACGACCCTTGCGCGGCGATCCTACACGCCTGCGGCAGGTCTTGCTCAACCTGCTCTCCAATGCCCTGAAATTCACCGAGCGGGGGTTCGTCTCGGTCGAAGTGATCTCGCGCCGCACGCCAGACGGCGAGACTGGATTGCGTTTTGAGGTGAGCGACACCGGCATTGGCCTGTCCGACGAGGCCAAGGGTAAGCTGTTCCAGAAGTTCCAGCAGGCTGACGGCTCAATCACCCGTCGGTTCGGCGGAACCGGCCTTGGCCTCTCGATCTGCCGCCAGTTGATCGATCTCATGGGCGGGACGATCGGCGTCGAGGATCGACGCGGCGGCGGGAGCATCTTCTGGATCGATGTCGTGCTCGCGGCGGGCCGTGCAACGCCTGGCGCCCGCCGGGGTCCGATCAATCTGCAGGGCGTCCGAATCCTGGTCGTCGATGATCTGGAGATCAATCGCACGATCTTCCGCCGCCAGCTGGAGGGTCATGGCGCCATCGTCCGCGAGGTCGCCGACGGCGAGGCTTGCCTGAAGGCGCTGAGGCGAAGCCACGCCAAGGGGCTGGCCTATGATCTGGTGCTGATGGACCACATGATGCCGGGCCTGGCCGGCGACACGGTCGCCGAGCGTATCCGCGCCAGCGACCTGTCGCCGCAACCGATGTTGATCCTAGCCTCGTCGATGGGCGCGCCCCTCAGCACCGACCGCGCGGCCAGCGCGGGCTTCGACGCCTTTCTGACCAAACCTGTCCGCCAGCAGGCGCTGCTCGACTGCCTCTCCGACCTCATGGCCGACAGAGCGTCGCCGGCCCCCGTCGAGGTTCCCGGCGATCCTGGGAGGACCGGCCAGGGCGGCCGGGTGCTTGTGGCCGAGGACAATGCGATCAATATCCTTCTGGCCACCACCCTGCTGGAAGTTGGCGGTCATAGCGTCGTTACGGTGACCAACGGGGTCCAGGCGATCGAGGCGGCCCGAGGGGGCGGATATGACCTGATCCTGATGGATGTGCACATGCCAGTCATGGACGGCCTTGAGGCGACCCGTCGGATTCGGGCGCTCGGCGGCAACGAAGCCTTGGTTCCCATCGTGGCCATGACGGCCAACGCCATGACCAGCGACCGCGATGAATGCTTGGCTGCAGGCATGGATGATTTCATCTCCAAACCCTTCGACGCAGAGGCCTTCCTGAGGGTCATCGCCGAGCACGTGTCAGACGGCGATAGTCCGTCGCTCCCGCGGTCTCAAGACGGTGTTCGCGCCGTACATGCCGTTGGAAGAGCCAGGGCCCAAACGTCTGAAGATCGTTCGAGCGATCGAGAGGATGTCAGACGCCGACAAGCCTTCCGACGATCTGCACTTCCCTGAACCGTGATCGCTTCATTCGTTCGACCCTTTCTCGGGGGCAGAGTCTAATTACTTCTGCGGGCGTTTCGCCGCGACCTGGAACCCGCCCAAACCCTTTCGGGAGGGAATTGAGCGATCTCCAGAGGGTTCAAGCGTCGTGTTCTATCCACTAGGATGGATGGCTCCGCGGAGGCTGGCCGTTTCGTCAACCCAGGGCGCGATTGCGGCGAGGGCCAGCGGCGAGCGCAGGGCACCGACGAGATGGCGCACGAGCTGAAAGCCAACAGGCGGCTCGGCCGGATCGGTTTGGATCGGCCTGTTCGCGCTCAATTGCATCCGGGCGCCTGTTGGCTATCCCTATCGAGACCCGCGGGCTGGCGACCGGAGGAGGGCGACCCGTGAGGGTCAACGAAGGGACGGGCGCGTTTCCGGCCAAGGTGGCCGGTTTCCTTTTGTATGCATTCGCGCTAGTCATATTTCCCAATGTGTTAGGAAATTGGGTAACGATGTCGGCACGAAAGGACGAGACGACCGAGGCTGTGCCGTCGACGATCGCTAGCAAGCTTCGCACGATGATCGCGTGTGGCACATTCGCACCCGGCATGCGGCTGGGGCAGACGGAATTGGCGGACCAGTTTGAAGCGAGCCGGGTTCCTGTCCGCGAGGCGCTCAAGATGCTTTCGGCCGAGGGTGTTGTCGAACACGATCCCAATCGCGGATTCTTCGTGGCGCGCTTCTCGTCCGATGAGGCCAAGCAGCTTTTCAAGCTCCGCGATCTGGTCGAGGACGAGCTGTTGTCGACGGTCCGTTGGCCGAACGACGAAGAGATTGAAGACCTTCACGCCCGGGCCGTTGAACTGGAAGATCTGCTCAATACCGGTAACCGCGGAGCCTGGTGGGCTCGGCATCGTGAATTTCACGAAACGCTGTTCAACCTATCGCCGAACAAGATCTTTGTCCGGGAGGCCATGCGTCTCTGGAGCCTGACGGATCGTTATCGAGCCCTGGTTCCGCTTCCGCGTCGTCCCTCTGAAGAGCGGAACATCGTCAACAAGGCAGACCTGGTTCAGGCCTTGGCCAATCAACATACCCGCCAATTGTTGCGCGTCAGGTCGGATCGGCGACGGGCGTTCGAGGTGATGGTGCTGGAGCTTCTGGCGGATCGGGGCCTCTGAACAGCGGGGGCGGCGATCGCGATCCCGTGTGACCCGCCTTGCTTGCAAGGCAGTCTTGTCGGTCTGGAGCATCTCTTAGACCTGAAGTCTCCGACGGCGAGGCTGGCCGGGACCCAGGCGCGAATCCTGGTGATCTGCGCTTTTGGTCCGGCGGGATCGCTTTCTGAGTCCGCGCCTTTCCGGACGGACGCCAACTTTATTTGGCGGCGTCTTGGGCGTGCGTCGGGGGTGATCCGCGGATCGCCCGCTGCCCGATCAACCCCCGCATGCGAGCGCACAAGCTCGGAACCGGCGCCCTGATCTCATGGCCGCGCGCCGCCAGAGCGATGATCTGTGCGCCTTCAAATTCGAGGCGCTTGATCCAGCCCATAGGTCTTCATGACGGTGCCGGCTAGTAACAGACGCTGGGTCGCGGCGTCGAATTGGCCGACAGCGTCACGCGCAAGCGCGACCATTTCGGCGTAGCTCCCGGCCGATTGGGTCACATCCGAGCCCCAGGTCAGGCGCTCTGGGCCGACCAGCGCGATATAGGCGCGCAAGACCTCGGCGGCGTGCAGGCCCCGCTCCTTGAGGCCGCCCAAGGGTATCGTCGTGAATTTAAGAATGACATTGGGGCGTTCGGCGAGGCGGCGAAGCAAGTCGTCGATCCCGGTCTCGCCCGGCCCAGTGATCACCACATTAGTGAGGTGATCAACAACGATGGGAAGCTTCGGGTATCGGTCCGTCAAGGCGATCAGGCGTTCCAATCCTTCGGACCGCGCCTTGGGGAAGAGGTGGACGCACATGGGCAATTGCCAGTCGGCCGCCGCATCCCAAAGACCTTTTGCATAGGGGCCGTCGAGCCATTCGAAGCCGGTCTCGTGCAGGCCCGCCATTAAACGAAAACCGGTCGCGCCGCGCCGCCTCCAGTCATGGGCGACCTGGCCGCAGCCCTCCTGTCGCGCGTTGATCGCGCAAACCGGCTTCAACCGGCCGCCGCTTTTTGCTGCGGCTTCGCAAATGTAGCTGTTGTCAAAGCCATAGATCTGCCCGCGCTGAACCAGCAGCGCCTGGCCGACGCCCTGCGCGGTCATGTCGCCCAGGAGCTGCTGGGTGTCGAAATTGCGCGCGACGACCACATCGATCGCCGCATCATCCGCGCGGACGGGCGGGAAGGCGATCCGATCGGCGGTCACGACGTGGGCATGGCAATCAGCGATCTGAAACAAGAGAGACGTTCCTTAGTCAGGCGATCGTGTTAGCGAACTGTATGCAAAATAAAATGCATAATTGGAATGCTAAATCGTGCGATGAGGCAAAGGGGAGGGGCGCGCCGGCCGGCGCCGTCAAATCGCCAACCGGTCCCTGCCGAAAGGTGCGCGGGTTTTAGGCCGCCTTGCGGGCCGCGGGGACGGTGGGAATCTTGTCGGGTATTGCGCTGAACACGATCGGCGCGCCAGCAGCGAGGGGACAGCCGTTCGCGCGACGGCGCGAGACGACGCCTGGCGTCGCTCGCCAAGCCTGTCGGGGCGCCGACGTAATCAAGGGCTCGGCGCTGTCGGCCGCCGAAGAGGCACGGGCAAGATGCTGGGCGTCAGCCGGCCAGCCAGGCGGGACTCACGCCAGCCGACGGGTCCGTCACTTCGTCTTTTCGGCGATCAAGGTGGAGTCGTAGGCGTCGACGGCGGCAAGGTTGGAGACCATGCGGCGCAGCAGCGCCAGGAGAAACGCCTTCTCGTCGGGCGAGACGTTTCGCGTCAGCAGCCGGGCCCGCTCGACGGCGATCTTGAGAATCTGATCGTGAAGGGCTTTTCCTTCCTGGGTCAGGTAGAGTTTTCGGGCGCGCTGCGACGCCTTTTCGTCAACGTCGATCAGGTTGAGGGCCTGTAGGGTTTTGATGCTCCGACTCGCGGAAGCCTTGTCCAAATCAAGTGATTCGCAAATATAGGCCGCCAGAATGCCGCCCTCGATGGCCAGCATGGAAAGAATTCGCCACTCCATGATGCCGACGCCAAATAGCTTGAGATAGGTCTTTGAGGCGCCACGCGTCATGCCGTTCGCGAGCTTGACTAAAAACCAGGGAATATACTGGTCGCGGTTCAAGAGATCGGTCTCGCTGTCATCTTGTGGCGGCTCTTCTGGTTGCCTGATTTTCATCATCTACCCACGCTCCAGCTTCCACACGGACGCCGCACGGTCTTGTCATGGCAACTAAAGCACTCGCCCTTCCGGCGCAATGCAAGATGCCGCACCGGGGGCGATCGCCGCCGTTGAAAGTCGAAACTGCCGCCAAATCGTCGGATTGCCCAGGTGCGGGCGGCGTCAGGGGAGGAAATCGCCCATGAGCACGGCCATATTAGGTTGACGTACCAACATAGCTTTGTTTATATCATCGAGTATTCAAAAACGAGATCGCCATCGAAATCGGCAAGAAGGCCGTGCGCTCTCGATTGGGCGTCCGTTACCGTAATTAGGGAAGGTTAACCATGATCCAGGCCCGGCCGCGCGCCGATCGACGGCTTTCCACGCGCCATGCGAACCCGGCTGACATCAGTGCGGACTGATATCTTGGCCATGGCGTCCCCCCAACCGACCGCCGCCTGGAGCGGCCCCGTGCTGATCGGCACCGACACCGGCGGCACCTTTACCGACTGCGTCATCGCCGGGCCCCATGGGCTGACGATCGGCAAGGCGCTGTCGACGCCGGGCGAGCTCTGGCGCGGCATCATCGACTCGATCGCCGACGCAGCCAAGGACATTGGCGGCGTCGATGAGATCCTCGGCCGGGCCTCCGTCCTGGCGCACGGCACCACCGCCATGCTCAACGCGACCCTGACCGGCGCAGGGGCGAGCGTCGGGATCATCACGACTGCGGGCTTCGAGGACACGCTGGCGATCGGCCGCGTGCACCAGAAGGTCGCCGGCCTGGCCGAGTGGGAAATGACCAACCTCGCCAAGCTGAGGAAGTCGGCCCTCTTCCGCGACAAGCGCCTGATCGCCGGCGTCCGCGAGCGCACCGACGCCCAAGGGCGGATCCTGGAACCGCTCGACGCCGCCGAAATCCGCCAGGCGGCCGAACGGCTTCAGGCGCTGGGCGCGACCGCCTTCGCGGTCAATTTCCTTTGGTCGTGCGTCAACCCGGAAAACGAGCAGGCCGCCGCCCGCGCCATCCGCGAAGCCCTGCCGGGCGTGCGGGTGAGCTGTTCGTCGGACCTGTCGAACACGGTGGGCGAATATGAGCGTTTCGCCACCTGCGCGCTGAACGCCTATATCGTGGACATCGCCGACGGCTATCTCGACGCCCTGGCGGGCGAGCTGCGGCGACGCGGCTTCGACGGCCGGCTGCTGGTGACGCGGGCCTGGGGCGATCTTGAGCGGGCCGAGCTGGTCGCCAAGCGGGCCGTGCCGAGCCTGTTTTCGGGCCCGATCGGCGGCGTGGTCGGCGCGCGCGGCCTAACGCGCGCGGCGCTTGACGAACTGCCGGTCATCCTGTGCGCCGATCTTGGCGGCACCAGCCTCGACGTGGCGGTCATCCACGGCGGCAACGTGCACTGGAACCGCCATCCGACCATCGAGCGGCTGCACCTGTCGGTGCCTACCTTCGAGGTCGCCTCGATCGGCACGGGCGGGGGCTCGATCGCCAGCTACGACGCCGATCTGGGTCTTGTCCATGTCGGTCCCGAAAGCGCGGGCAGCGTTCCGGGTCCCGCCTGCTATCAGCGCGGCGGCGTCAAGCCGACCCTGACCGACGCGGCCCTGGTCGCCGGCTGGCTTCCGCCGGGCTCGCGCATGCCCGGCGGCATTGAACTTTCGGCCCGCCATTCGTCCGAAGCGATCGACCAGGAGATCGCGCGCCCCGCCGGCATGAGCACCGCCACGGCGGCCTCGGCGATCCTGCGGATCGCCTGCGCCCAGATGGCCGATCTTGTGCGCAAATCCTGCATCGAGCGCGCCGTCGACCCGCGACAGGCGGTGCCGCTCGTCTATGGCGGCGCCGGCGCGCAATATGCCGGCGCGATCTGCGCGGAATTGGGCGTGACCCGGTTCCTGGTGCCTGAGCTGGCCTCCGGGTTCTCCGCTTTCGGCATGCTCGGCGCAGAAGAAGGCGCGGTCGTCACCCGCTCGGTCCACCGCGTCCTGCCGGTCGATCCCGTCTGGCTCGAGAGCGTCTTCGCCGACATGGAGGCGCCGATGCGGCGCGAACTGGACGGCGATCCGGGCACTTCGGTCCAGCGCTTCGCCGAACTGCGCTACAACCAGCAATCCAACGAGCTGCGCGTGGCCATCCCCGAGACGGGCGACGCTGGCTGGGATCTCGGCGCGGCCTTCACCGCCGCCTACGAGCAACGCTACGGCGCGGGATCCGCCGACGCCAGCAACGCCATCGAGCTGACCGCCGCGGTCGTCAGGGCCGCCCGCCCGATCGCCCAGGACCGGCCGCTGGCCCAGCGGGCCCGGGCCGACGCCGGCGAGGAGGCCTCGGCCTCGGCCCGGATGCTGTGGATCGACGGCACGGAACATGACGCGCCGGTGACCGGCTTCGCCGCCGCGCGTGAACCTGGCGGCGTCGCTGGCCCGGCGATCGTCACCGGCAACTATACGTCGGTTGTCGTGCCGCCGGGCTGGCGCGCGCGCTGGCGCGATGATCTGAACATGCTTGAGGTGAGCGTCCATGGCTAATGTCGAAGCGCCTGCGCGCAACAACGAACAGTATGTTCTCGACCGGATCGATCCGATCACGTTCGAGATCCTGCGCCACCGCCTCTGGGTGATCCAGGGCGAGCTGGGCACGACCATCAAGGCCATGTCCGGATCGCCCATCGCCAGCGAGGCGGGCGATTTCAACACCTGCCTGATGGACGCCGAGGGCAATGGCGTGCTGTCGGGCCTCTACATCACCGCCCAGGCGGCGGTCACGCCCTGGGTCGTCCGCTCGCTGATCGCCGACTACGGCCTGGAGATGGTGCGTCCAGGCGATATGTATCTATGCAACGATCCCTGGAAGGGCGCGCTGCACCAGAACGACGTCGCCTGCGTCGCCCCCGTGTTCATCGAGGGCGAACTGGTCGCCTGGGTCGGGTCGGTCATCCACCAGCTCGACGTGGGCGGGCCTGTTCCCGGCGGCTTTGCGATGGGCGCGCAGTCCATCTACGAGGAAGCGCCGGTCTTCCCGCCGATCCGCATCGTCCGCGGCGGTGAAGTGCAGCTCGACGTCGAGGCCGGCTACCTGCGCCGCTCGCGGCTGGCCCATCTGATGCGGCTGGACCTGCGCGCGCAGATCGCGGCCAACAACATCGCCATGCAAAGGCTGCGCGAAGTGGCCGAAAGCTATTCGGTGACGACGCTCAAGGACGTCTGCGCCGGCATGATCGAGATGAGCGAACGCAAGTTGCGGCGCCGGCTGGCCGAAATGCCGCACACGCAGTTTCGCGAGGTCGTGCTGCTCGATCATGACGGGATCGATCCGGACAGCCTCTATGCGATCGTGATCGACGTGCACAACGACGCCGACGGGCTGACCGTCGACTTCTCGCACTCCAGTCCGCAAGCGCCAGCGCTCATCAACTGCACGCGCACGGCGCTGGAGGGCTCGGTGGTCTCGGCGCTGCTGTCGCTGCTCTGCTACGACATGCCCTGGTCGCCGGCGGCGGTCGAACGCTGCGTAAAGCTGGTTTCCAAGACCGGAACGGTGTGCGACGCCAGTTGGCCGGCCGGCGTATCGGGCGGCTCGGTGTTGGGCGCGCGCAGCGCGTCCTATGGCGTGATGAGCGCGCTTGGGCGACTGGCCGCGCTGGGCGACGGATCGGGCGAGCGGGCCCATGCGGGCTTCGCGTCGGGCACCAACCTCGTCCAGCTTTTCGGCGCACGCGCCAATGGCGTCCCGTTCGGCACGATGCTGATGGAGACCGGTCAGGGCCTGGCCGCCAGCAACGATGGCGACGGCATGGATTCGGGAGGATTGCCCGATGGGCCCGCCGCTTCGACGGGCGACGTGGAATCGGCCGAGATCGCCTTCCCGATCCTCTATCTCTATCGCCGGGAAAATGGCGACACCGGCGGCGCCGGACGTTTCCGCGGCGGCCTCACCGTCTCCAGCGCGTTCCAGATGTATGGCGGCGGGGCGTCGGTCTATGCGGTCGGGCAGGGCTATGCGTGCCCGCTCAGCTTCGGCCTGATGGGCGGGCAACCCGCGCCGCCGATCAACAACTTCCGCATCGACGGCGTCGCCGAAGGCGATATGGGCCGGCTCCACGCCATTGCCGGCAAGCTGCAGGCGATGTTCGGCGATCCGGCGACCTGGCCCGCCTTTGGCGCGGAAGCGGAGCTTGCGACCGACGACGGCCAGACGCTGGGCCTGCGGCGGATGGAGGCCAAGCACCGCGCCCAACTCGCCCCCGGGGTCATCTATGCCACCGGCGGCGGCGGGGGGGGCGGCTTTGGCGATCCCTGGACCCGCCCGGTCGAGGCCGTGGTCCGCGACGTCGAGCAGGGCGGCGTGAGCATCCGAGGCGCGCTCAACGACTATGGCGTGCAGGTCGACGAGCGCGACGGCAAGCTCGTCGGCGTCCGCGTGGCGCGACCCGGCGCGCCCGACGGCGAGACCCGGACCGAAGCGCTACGGACCTCCGAGGGCCGAAGGACCGTGCGCGTGCGGCAAATGCGGGACGGCGTGATGGTCGACGACCGGCTGGAGATCGTCGAAGCCGGCTAGGGCGCTTCGACCCTCGCCGCCGCGCAGAGCACAACGGACGGTCTTTCGTATCCGCACCGGGGATCCGATCCGCCGTCAGCCATCTCAGGCCCAGTTTTTGTGGGATCAACCTAATGCGTCCAATGACTCAATCCCTTGAGCTCAGCACCGCTCCCCCGCTTGGGGCCGGCTTCCTGAGAAACCCGGCCGACCTGGTCGGCTCCGACGGGGCCGAATGATGGACAAGCTCGGGACGGCGCCGTCAGCCCGCGACAAAGCCAATGAGGCGAGCGCTCGCTACACGCCCTTGATCGTCTTCCTTTGCGCGTGCCAAGCCATTCTTTCGATGGACTTCGGCATGGCCGGGGTCGTAATCCCACGGATCGGCATGGAGTTTGGCCTGAGCAGCCCCGCGCTCGCGGGCGTCGTCTCTGCCTATGCCCTGGTCTATGCCTGCCTGCTTTTGACGGGCGGGCGCATTGCCGACACGTTCGGCAGACGCCTGTGCTGCGCCATCGGGCTGTCTTGTTTCATCGCGGGGACCGTCTTTGTCATACTGTCCTGGGACTTCAGCGTGTTGCTGGCCGCCAGGGCGCTGCAAGGCATAGGCGCGGCGCTTCTGGCGCCCGCGAGTTTCTCGCTGATGAACACGATTGTTCCCGAAGGCGCGCCTCGCCGGCAGGCCTATGCGATCCTGGGCGCGGCCCAGGGCCTGGCGACGGCCGCGGGCCCGCTGCTTGCGGGGCTGCTTACGGCCAAGTTCGGCTGGCGCGCCTCCTACCTGGTCGACATCGTGCTCGCCGGCGGCCTGTTGATGATGCTGCGGACGATCGTGCCGAAAGCATTGATCGACCGTGTTCGACTTGGCTTCGACTATGTCGGCGCGCTGCTGATCGCGGCGATCATCGTTTGCTTTGTCGTGGCCGTAGCAGGCTTGCCCGGGTTTAGTCTTTCCACCCCGGAACGCCTGGGAATCGGCGCGGCGAGCCTGCTCCTCCTGGGCCTCCTGGTGCTGGTCGAGCGGCGCGCCGCCCATCCCTTGTTGCCGCCCGCCCTCTTCACGCGCGCAACGGCGATCACCGCGCCGATCGCGATGGCGGCGACCATGGCCGCGTCCACAGGCCTGTTCCTGCTGCCCAACACGGTCATGCAAAATCTCTTCGGCTGGTCGGCGGCCTCTTCCGGCCTGGGCATGCTGCCGCTGGCCGTGGGGGGCGTGCTCACCGGCCAGACGATTTCGTATCTGTTCAAGCGCTATACGCTGCAGCAGAGCATCGCCATCGGGTTCGGCGGCCTGGCCGCCAGCCTTGTCCTCTTCGCGGTCTTGCTGAGCCAGGGCAACTACGGCGTCTCGATCCTGGGGCCGATGTTGCTTGGCGGGTGGGCGAGCCTGATTTGCGTTCTGTCGCTTCTGGCTGCGGGCGCCCAGGCGGTCGAACCCGCCAAACAGGGAACGATGTCGGCCCTGATCTTCTCCTGCCAGCAGATCGGTATCGCCGCCGGATCGGCCATCGTCCTGGCCGCGGCCGCGACAGGAGGAGGGGGCTTCACCGCGTCGGCGCTTCGGCACGGGTTCCTGGTCGCCTCCGTGATCGCCGTGGTCGGTTTCCTCGTGGCGGTTCCCGTCAGCCACCACATTGGAAGGCGTCAGGCCGGGCTGGCCGGGTCACGCTGATCGCCGAGCAGATCGGGGACTTTGGAACAAGGCCAGTCGCGCGATGTAGGAATCGCGCGACTGGCCTTGGGCTTTTGTTTTCGCATCGCTACTGCGGAAAACCGGCCGCAACTTTTCCGTGCGACTGGCTCTAGGCCAGGGGCTTGAGTCGCTGGGCGGGCGGCCCGAGGATTCTCCGATCGTCCGGCGCGGGCCGACGGACTGGGCGGCCGGGATGATGATCGTCCCGGCCCAGGCGATCTTTTCTTTCGTGAGCCGCGCCCCTTGGTGCGTCCCCCCGTTCCGGGGCCGGCGCGGATCTCGTTCGGAAAGTTTCAGGGGGTGGTCATGTCACCGGTTCTTGCGCCGACCGACGGTCCCTTTGCGTCGCCGGCGCGCCGTTCTGCGCCGCCGTCGCCTCGTCGCCTTCCTGGGCGATCAGCTTGGCCAACAGGCGGCGGGCCGCCACGGGCGCTGCGTCGGTCGTCAAAAGCACCGGACGCAGGACGTCAAGGTCGGAGACGGATCCCATCCGCGACTGGACGGCCTCGATCATCGGCTCGTCCTGTTCCCGAAAGGCCGTGTCGAGCAAGGCCGTCATCGCATCGGCGACCCTGGGATCGTCGTGCCCGCGATTGCGGCCCGCGGAATAGAAATAGTGCGACGAGAACTCCGTCTCGGGGGTCACGCAATGGGCCTGCGGAATGAGCAGGCCCTCGTCCTCGTCCTGGTCCGGATACCAGTTGCCGGCGTCCAGATCCAAGAGGCCTGGCGCATGATAGGTCATGTGCGTCTTGGTGTGCACGGGTCGGTCGTCGAAACCGAAGAGCGCGCGGACGCCTGCGGGCGCCGATAGCCCCGATCGCATGCGATAGTTGAAAACCGAGCGATCGCGGCGCTCAAGCCGCATGGTCGTGGCGGCGAGCGCGACTTCGGGGGAGACGCCGCCCGACCCGAACTGCGGGTGCAGGAAGGAGGCGTGGCTCAGGTCCATCAGATTGTCGATGATCAGCTGATAGTTGGCCCGGACCTGCAGATGCCCCCGAAAGACGGTGAACGTCGCATCGTCCTCAAGATAGGGCAGGGCCGGCAACAGCGCCGGATCCGCTCGCGACGGATCTCCGGGCCAAAACCAGAGCATGCCGAAACGCTCCAGCACCGGGAAGGCGGGAACGCGCGCGGCGGCCGGCGCTCGCCCGTCGGGCAAGTGCGGGTTGTGGATGCAGGCGCCGGCGCTGTTGAACCGCAGTCCATGATAACCGCACTCGATGCCGTCGCCCGCGATCCTGCCCTTGGACAAGGGGGCGAAGCGGTGCGGACAGCGGTCCAGCAACATTGCGGCCGCGCCATCCGCCCCGCGGAACAGCACGACGGCCATGTCGAGCAGGGTGCGCGCGAGCGGACGATCGTGCAGTTCGTCTGCAAACGCCGCCGCGTACCAGGCGTTTCGCAAATAGCTGACCATGGCGTCTTGCCTCATCTGTCCGGCCGGCGTCGGTCCGGGTTGCGGGGTGGGAGAGGGCGCCAGGCGTGCTCATGGACTGCGAAAACCTTCGGCATGAGCTTCGATGGCGCCGGACGCCGGGCCGCCGGATCGCTCCCGCACCAGACGCGCCGCGGCCATCGTGCCGCAGATAGTTGGTATGTCAACGCAAAATCGGGTCAAGAATTGCCGTTTTGGGCCTTCGTCTTCGCCTAGTTCCCGACCGGATCGTCGGCCTCAGGCGATGATGGCGGCGAGGGAGGCTGAGACGGCCGAGGGTGGCTTGAGCCCGTCACAGCGGGCCCCGGCGAGGCGCAGGCCCTTGAGTTGATTGTGCGCGGGCCGGCGGCGACCCATCCCAGGCGCGCCGCAGCGGAGTGCAAATCGCTCCGGCCCCTCACGACGGAAGCAGCTCCGATCAACCTTATCAATGTTGACATGCCAACTTTTGAAGCTTAACGATCGCTTCAAGCAAAGGCAGTGTCCAACTCGAATTGGCGCGCCGAACACCATCAGGGAGGGAATTTTGGCTCAGCGCACAATCCGCAAACTTGCGATCTTCGGCGGGCTTCTCGCGTCGGCGGCGGCGATCCCCGCTTACGCCCAAAGCGTCCAGGCATCCGGGACGCAACCGACCCGTAGCTCGGGTTCGACGGAACTGAACGAGATCATCGTCACCGCGTCGCGCCGGGCCGAAAACCTGCAAAAGCAGTCCCGGGACGTCACCGCGCTCGGCGCGGAGGCCCTGACGCGCCAGGGCGTCGTCAATGCCGACGCCCTGAGCTCGCTGGTGCCGGGTCTCCAGATCGCCAGCGCCGGCGCGCAGATGCAGGTCTATATTCGAGGCGTCGGCGATCGGACGCTGACCTCGACGACAGATCCCGCCGTCGCATTGAATATCGATGGCGTCTACTATCCCAAGGCATTCTCCGTTACCGGACAGTTCTTCGATCTTGAACGTGTCGAAGTCCTGAGAGGGCCCCAAGGCACGCTCTATGGTCGCAATGCGACGTCGGGGGCGATCAATCTCATCACCGCCAAGCCGCAATTCACCCTGGGCGGGTTCGCCGAGGCCGAGTACGGCAACTACAACAAGCAACGGTTCACCGGCGCGATCACCGGGCCGATCACCGATACCCTGGCTTTCCGCCTCGCAGGGCAGGTCGTCGACCGGGATGGCTACCTGAGCGACGGCTATAACGATGAAGGCAACCAAGGGGTCCGCGGCGAACTCTTGTGGAAGCCGACGCCCAAGGACAGTCTTCTGCTGACCGGGTCCTATACCCGCGACGACAGCAAGGGCTCGGCGGCCGTGGTCTTGCCGGGCCCCGCCGGCGCGGGCGATTGGGTCGGCCCCTCCGATCCGCGGGCCCTGGCGGTGATCGCCTCGGCCGACCCGTTCTTCGCGACGATCCCCAGTTCGAACGGCTTCCAGAAGGTCGACACCTACGGAGTCACGGCCAACTACGAGCATGAATTCAATGGGGTCACGCTCACGGTGCTGCCGTCGTACGTCGATTCACATCTCAGAAGCCTGACCTATTCGGCGGTGATCGTCCCCGTCTTCGTGGACACCCATAGTGTCCAGAAGTCGCTTGAGGTGCGGCTCGCCGACTCCGGGCAGTCGCGGTTGAAATGGATTGTCGGAGGGTTCGCCTCCCACGAGCGCGTCAAGGATCAATATCAGACCGACCAGGCGGTGTTCGATCTGGTCACCTTCAGGCCGAAAATGATCGACGAGACCTTGGCGGTGTTCGGAGAGGCCACCTATAGCCTGACCGACCGTCTTCGCCTTACCGGCGGCGCCCGCTATACGTGGGAGAAGAAGGTCACCGACAGCCTCACGGCCCAGGTCCCCTATGCGTTCGGTCCGACCGGTCCGATCAGGACGTTCCCTGTCGACGCCGCACCGCCCGGCGCCTTGGACACCAGCGGCCGACGGACGGACAAGGCCGTCAATTTCCGGGCGGGCGTGGAATACGACGTCGCGCCAGCTTCCATGCTGTACGCCAACGTCGCGACCGGCTTCAAGGCCGGCGGCTTCTATGCCGATATCCTCGACAATGGCTATAATCCGGAAAAGCTGACGTCCTATCAGGCGGGCCTCAAGAACCGCTTTTTCGACAACCGCCTCCAGGTCAATGTCGAGGGCTATTATTGGGACTACAAGGACAAGCAGGAGTCCTTCCTCGGCTTGGCCCAGAGCGGGGGCATCACCTACAGAACCGCCAACGCCGCCTCGGCCAGGCTCTATGGCGTCGATGTTTCGGTGATGGGGATGATCACCTCCAACGATATCGTCTCCGCGGACGTCGAGTACAACAACACCCGTTACGGCGCCTTCTCCTATACCAGCGCCCAGTTCAGCCCGGCGCCGCCTGCGAACGGCTGCGAGGTGGGCCCGTTCGTTCCGGGCGTACCGTTCGGGACGCGGCAGATCGATTGCAGCGGCAAGCCCCTGGTCAACGCGCCTCGCTGGTCCGGTCGCGTGGGCTATCAACACACCCAGGATCTTGGCGCGTCCGGCGAGATCGTCTTCAACATCGATACCCAGTTTTCTTCGAGCTACTACTTTCTGAGCGATTTCACGTCGGGCTCAAGGGCCGACGGCTATACGCGGACCGCCGCGGACGTGACGTGGAAGGCCCCAGGCAAGGCATTTTCGGTGACGCTCTATGTGAAGAACATCGAGAACCAGGCGGTCTATACGGGCGGAAGCATCAGCCCGGTCCTGCCGGCGCTGGTGTTTCCCTTCATCTCCGCGCCGCGCACCTACGGCGCCCGGGTGAGGTACGCTTTCTGACGGCCGGTCCGGGCGCTGTCGCCCGCACGACGGCGCGGATCGGAGGATGGTTTCCTCGGCAGCCCGGTCGATCGATTGATCGATCGGGCCACTTAGAGCCCATCGCGCGATACGAGACTCACGCGATGGGCTCTAGCTTTTTGTTCTCGTACCGTTTTTGCAGAAAACCGGTGTCCCCCTTTCCCACGATGCTCTAGCCGCCGCCTGAAACCGCGATGTCGTGCAGACCACGCCCGCGACTTTCGACATCGTCGATCCGATGATCTTCGGGATTTGGCGAATACTGCAATTTCCTCAAACAAGCCGGATATCCGCCCGGTAAAAACTTGACGGTCATGACCGCTCGGTGCGCCAGTTTAGTTGACATACCAACTTAAATGATGACAACTACCGCTCGGCCTTGGGCTCAGAACGAAGGAACGACTCGTATGCAACTTGCATCGAACATGGGTTCGCCGACGGCGGGCGCCGTGCAGAGCTCGCCGATCGTCGGATCGGTGGAAGAGGCCGTCGAACGCGCCGGTGAACTAAAGGCCGACATCGCCACCCGGTGCGCGGATGTCGAAGCCGAGCGCAGGATCTCCGACGCCTCGATCGCCGAGCTCAAGCGCAGCGGTCTTTTTGGCCTGGTCGGATCGCGCGCGTTCGGGGGCTCCGAAGTCGGCGTCGAGGCGCTGGTCCGGGTCACCATTGAGATCGCTGAAACCTGTGGCTCGACCGGCTGGGTCTTCGGGGTTCTGGCGGGGCACAGCTGGATGCTCAACCTTTTCCCGCCCCAAGCTCAGCAAGAGGTGGCCGATCTGCCCGGCGCGCTGACGGCCACCCTGTTTCGCCTGGCGGCCGACGTGACCGCGACAGAGGGCGGATTTGTCCTCAAGAACGGCTCGGGCCGCTTCTGCAGCGGCGTTGATTTCGCCGATTGGATCATCGCCAGCGGGGCGGTGAAGGGGGAGGGCGGCCAGGTCGAGCCTCGCTTCTTCCTTCTGCCCCGATCGGAGATCGAGATCGTCGACGACTGGTTCACCGTTGGCATGCGCGGGACCGGCAGCCGGTCGATCAAGGTGGCCGAGGCCTTCATCCCCGAGCACAGAAGCGTCCTGGTGACGGACATGGTGAAGGGGCTGACCCCCGGAGCGGCCTTCCACGACAAGCCGATCTATCGCCTTCCCTTTGGAACCGTGACGCCCTTCTCGATCGCGGGCGCGCCCCTGGGTATGGCGCGCGGCGCGGTGAAGGCCTTCGCCAGCAGCCTGCAGGCCTCGATCGCCGCCAATCCGTCGGCGCCGGGCCGGGACGAAATGCTGATCGCCCTGTCGCGGGCGTCCGCGACGGTCGACGCCGCCATCCTGGTGGTTCTCGCCGACGCGGCCAGGATCGACCAGGTGACCGATCCCGAGGCATTCGGCGAGATCCAGCGGCGCGAACTGCCCCGCAACTGGTCTTGGGCCGTCCAGGCCTGCCGCAAGGCGGTCAACGATCTCTATGCGCTCTCCGGAGGCTCGGCCATCTACAACAATTCGACCTTGCAGCGGTTCTGGCGCGACATCAATTCGGCCGCGCAGCATGTCGGCTTTACCGAGAACAAGGCCATGATCGACTTCGGCCTGGCGCAATTGGGCCTGCCGGAACAGCCGTACGTCATCCCGTCAAAATAGATGTCGAGACGGCGTGGCGTTCGGCAAGTCGGCGCCCGCTGTTCCGGCAAGAAAGCAACATCATGGTAGATGCGAAACCTGTCATCGCCGTCTTGTCGTGCAACGGCAGTACGGTGACGACCGATCATCGGCCGGCGACCCGTCTGATCGTGGCCACCTTGAAGGGCGTCAAGGTCTTCGAGCGCGGCGCGACCAGGGACGCCTGGCAACTGCGGTCCACCGCGCTCGAGGACAAGCATATCAGCGCCATCCTGTACGAGCCCAGATCGGGGCTGGTCTTCGCCGGCGCGCACTGGAACCAGGGCCTCTATGTCAGTCGCGACGGCGGCCTATCCTTCGAGCCCTCCATGAACGGGATCTCGCGACCCCACGTCTACGCCCTGGCCGCGCAGCACCGCGGCGATCAGACGGTCCTGTTCGCCGGCACGGAGCCTTCGGCCCTCTACCGCAGCGACGATCTGGGCGCGAGCTGGAAGGACCTGCCCGGGATCTGGGATGTCCCGGAAACCGACCAGTGGAAGTTTCCGCCGCCGCCTCACGTGGCGCACGTCAAGGACATCGCCTGGCATCCGTCGAACCCGCGACGCCTCTATGTCTGCATCGAACAAGGCGCCCTTCTGATCTCGGACGACGACGGTCAGAGCTGGACCGAAAATCGCGCCTATGCCGACATCGAACAGGACATGTTCCGGCACGACAACCACCGCGTCTTGTTCCAGTCAAATCCGAGCCGCTACATCATGTGCGGCGGCGAGGGGCTCGACGTGACCTTCGACGATGGCGCCAGCTGGTCCAAGGTCATGAAGCGCTCGGACCGGATCGGCTATCCGGACGCCATGTTCATCGATCCCAGGGACGAGAACACCGTCTATGTCGCCGGTCCCCAGGCGGGCCCGGGACTCTGGGCCAAGTGGGGGACCTCCAACCCGACGTTCATGGCCAGCCGCGACTTTGGCCGCACATGGCAGGAGCGGCGCAACGGGCTGCCCGAGGATCTGGTGGGAAACATCGAGGCCATGGGCCTGCATCATCATGGCGACGAGATCACCATCTTCGCGGGCACGGCGACGGGCGAGATCTACGTCACCGACGACGCCGCCCTCAACTGGTCCAGGCTGGCCACGGGTCTGCCGTCGATCGCGAAGAACGGGCACTTCCGCTGGTTCCTGCCTGAAGCCGAGCGCGCGGCGGCCGAAGCGATGATGCGCGAATGCGGCGAGGCCTACGCCTGAACCGGGTTGATTGATCGGCCTGAGCGCCCCTCCAGGCCTGGCGACAAGGCCAGGCGTCTCTGAAGGCCGGCGTGGTCGCCGTTTCAGGCGATCGCCCGGCGGACGGCGCGCGCCAGCCAATTGGTTTTTTAGAACGGGAGTGCATGATGCCCAACCAGGCCGTCTTCAAACCGCCGGGCTCGTTCGACTTCTGGCCGGCGGCGCGCTGGGCCGGGGACATGCTGTTTTCGGGTCCGATCGATGGCGGGCAGGCCGAGGGGCAAGGCGCCGGCGATCGGCTCGTCGAACTGGAGCGGGCCTTCCGCAATCTGCAGGTCCTGATCTCAGATTGCGGCTGCACGCTCGATGATCTGGCGCAGTGCTTCATCTGGCTTGGCGATAGCGCCTTGCGCGACGCCGTGCGCGAGCAATGGCAGGCCATCTTTCCCGATCCGGCCAACAGCCCGGCGCGGCACATCATCGGTGCGGACTTCCCAGACGGCCGGGCCATCGTCCTTGACTTTATCGCCATCAAGGGCGCGCGCCGCCATGCCGTGCGCGCGGCGCCCGGCGTCGGCCTGGCTCAGGAGGACAGCGACGCACCCCTGGCCGTCGAGATGGGCGGCCTGCTGTTTGCGAGCAATATCACCGGGGTCATGGCCGATGGATCCTTGCCCGACGACCCCGGCGCTCAGGCCGACGCCTGCTTCGGCAATCTTTCGCGGATCTTCGACCATTGTGGTTTCGAGCTCGACGAGGCTGTCCACATGTTCGTCTGGCAACGCGACCACAGCTTGCGGCAGCGGGTCAACGATCCCTGGGCCGCCACCTTCCCGAACAAGTTCCTTCGCCCGGCCCGGCATGCGCTGAAGGTCGATTCCGGACGGTTCGCCATCCAGCTGAGCGTCATCGCCGCCCGCGGCGGCGAAAGGACCACCCTGACGGCGCTGGGCGGCTTGTCGCACACCGGGCAGCGTGAGACCGGTTTCCTGCCGATGTCTTCGGCGCGAGGGAACATGCTGTTCACCGGCGCGACCTTCGGGGCCAGCAAGGAAACGGGTGCGTTCATCGCCGAGCTCGAAGACCAGGTCGAGGCCGCCTTCAAGCACACCCTGGAAATTCTGGCCGCCCATCAGTTCGGACCCAAGGACGTCGTCCATGCCTATGTCTGGCATCGGGGCGAGGACTATCGCGCGATCTTCGATCCGCTGTGGGAGGCGGCGTTTCCCGACGCTGCGACGCGGCCGGTGCGGCACGACATAGAATCGCCCCTGCCGGATCCGCTGCGGATGCAGATCGAGCTGATCGCCGTGCGGCAATAGCCGGGCAATAGGATCACGGGCGCGGCTTGGAATCGGCCGCGGCGCCTCAGCCTGCTCGTCCCAAGCGAAGACGGAACCGGCCCGATCCGGGTGGAAACCGAGCCCATTTCGCAGCCGATCAATGTTGACATACCAACAATCAAAAGCGTAGGATCGGATGGATGATTTGACCGCTCGGTCAGTTTTCGCCGGTCGGACGCGGAGAGTGCTATGAAGTCCCAAGAAAATAATCTTCTTACGGAAATTGGCCCAGGCACTCCGGCCGGCAACATGTTTCGTCGTTATTGGCACCCCGTGGCGATGTCGTCCCAGGTGCCGACCCCCGACTGCGACCCGGTCAGCCTCGATCTTCTCGGAGAGCGCCTGGTGGTGTTCCGCGACACCGAGGGCCGCGTTGGCGTCCTCAGCGACCGCTGCATGCATCGCGGCGTGTCGCTGGGCCTTGGGCGCGTCGAAGAGGGCGGTATCCGCTGCATCTACCACGGTTGGAAATTCGACGTCGAAGGCAACATCCTCGACACGCCGAACCACCCGGTCTGCAGCTATCGTGAGTCCAAGAAGGCCACGGCCTACAAGGCCGTGGAGCGCAGCGGCATCGTTTGGGCGTATATGGGGCCGGCGGACAAGGAACCCCCGCTGCGCAGCTTGCCCTCGGACAATGTCCCCGACTCGCAACGCCTGGTTTTCCGGTCCAACGCCAAGTCCTCCTATCTGTCGATGTGGGAGGGCGGCGTCGACAGCTCGCATGTCGGAATCCTGCACACCAACGCCATACGCCCCAACTGGGGACGCCGGCGGCGCGGCGAGGAGGTCACGCCCGATCGTTGGGACAGCCTGGCGCCGACCTATGACGTTCAGGACATGGACTATGGGTTTCGCTACGTCGCGTTCCGCGACGTCCCGGGCCAGGAGGGCAAGCGCCAGGCCCGGCTGGTGCCCACGATGATGCCCGGAATTCGGGTGCTGCCGGGCGAAGAAGGCTTCGATCTCGTCATCATTGAGGCGCCCATGGGCGACTGCGAAACGGGGACCTATACGATCCTCTACAGCCACGACACCGAGCTGGCCCATCGCACGGAAGAGTTCAAAATCTTCCTGGGGCTCGTTCCGCCCATGTATGACGACGCAACCCACAATGTGCTCATGGAATGGCCCAACAAGCTGTTCCAGAACCGCGCCAGCATGGACTCCAGCTGGAGCGGCTATGACGGCATCAAGCCCGAAGACCTCGCCATGGCGCTTTCGCTGAGCAAGGGCTGGGATCGCTCGACGGAAAATCTCGTCGCGGCCGACATCGCCGTGATGAGACTTCGGGCGATGCTCAAAAAGGCGATCAAGGTCACCGAGAGCGGCGGCGATCCCGTGGGCTGGGACTTCGCCGACATGACGCAGGTCCTGCCGACCGATCAGACGATCGACAAGGCCTTCGACTGGAAGCTGCTCTAGACGCGGGCAGGTCAAGCCGGCGCACGACTGTTGAAAATGGGTGGAAGAGGGGGATCTGGCGTGCGCCTTGTCCGATTTGAAGGAATGGACGGCGGCGCTCGAACCGGCGTGATCCATGACGGTTCGCTGGTGGATGTCCATCGGGTCCTACCCGAGCTCACGGCGGACCTGGCGCCGGGCGACATGGTGGCGTTGTTGGAGCGGGCGGCCTGGCTCCTTCCCGCCCTGCGCGAGCGGTTGCAGGCGCCGGTGGCCGGAGCGACCGCGGTCGAGGAAGCCAAGCTGCTGGCGCCCCTGGCCAACCCGCGCAAGATCCTGTGCTGCTGGTCGAACTTCGCCCATCCCACGGCGAAAAGGCTCTCCGAAACGCCGCTGTTCTTCGCCAAGTTCGCGACGGCGATCGTCGGCCCCGGTCAACCGATCCGTCTGCCCGCCATCGCCAGCGACATCGTGGTCGAGCCGGAACTGGCGGCGATCATCGGCATGGGCGGCCGGCACATTCCGGCCGAAACGGCGCTCGCACATGTCGCCGGCTATACGATCGTCAATGACGTGACGGCCTTCAGCCATCGCCTGATCACCCTGATCGGCTCGCGCGGGCCCTACATGCTGTCGAAGACCTTCGACAGTTTCGCCCCCATGGGGCCGTCGATCACGACGGCTGACGAGATTCCCGATCCCCATGCCCTGGCCATCCGGCAATGGCTGAACGGCGACCTGCAGATCGAGGCCAACACCCGCGACGCCATCGTCAAGCTGCCCGAGCTCATCAGCTACCTGTCCGACTTCCTGACGCTGGAGACGGGCGACGTCATCCTCATCGGGGCGCCGCCGCCGATCGGGGAGCTTCGCTTCCTCTCCGGCGGGGATCAGGTGTCCATCGAGATCGAGGGCGTAGGCCGGCTCGAAAGTCCCGTTTCAGACCAGTCCGCGAAGGCGGCGCCATAGCATGTTCGTCTATGTAGGGGGCATGCCGACCGACAAGCTTGCCGTCTGGTCGCTGGAAGGGGAAGGCAAGCCCGCAGCTCTCGTTCAGGAAGTCGATGGGCTGTTCTCGCCCTCCTTCCTCTGCCGCCATCCCCAGCTTCCGAGGCTCTACGCGGCCGAACGCCAATGGTCCGAAGCCGACCCGAGCAGCGGCGCGGTGACCACCTTCAGCATCGAACGCGACAGCGGCCGGTTGACGGTTGTGGACCGCCGGCGTTCGCAAGGGGCGTTCACCGCCCATGTCAATGTCTCGCCCGACGGACGCTTCCTGCTCGTGGCGAACCCGCGCGGCCCCACGGTGGCGCTATTCCCGCTCGACGAGGCCGGATGTCCCCAGGGCGCGGTCCAGGTGGTCCGGCACGCCGGAAGAGGCCCCCTGGACCGCCAGGCCGCGCCTTGGCCGCACAGCTGCTACATGGACGCGGCGAACCTGCGCCTGTTTGCCTGCGATCTGGGGTCGGATCGCGTCATGATCTACGACGTCGATGGGGCGACCGGGGCGTTGGCGCCTGGCGCGCAACCTTTCGCCCAGGTCTGCTCGGGAGCCGGCGCGCGGCACATGGCGCTCAATTCCGGCCAAGGTCTCGCCCATGTCGTGAACGAACTGGACAGCACGGCGTCCACGTTCCGCTACGACCCGGCCGCGGGCACGCTGGCCATCGTGCAAACGATATCGACGGTTCCCGCCGGGTTCTCGGGGGCAAACCTGCCGGCGGAAATCCTCGTCGATCCGACCGGACGTCACGTCTATGTGACCAATCGCGGCCACGACAGCATCGCCTGTTTCGCGGTCGGCGCGGCGGGTCGGCTTGAGCTCATCGCTCATGTTCCCAGCCGGGGCGAGACGCCCCGCCACATCGCGATGAGCCCGGATGGAACCCTCGTCGCCGTTTCCAATCAGGGCGCGGGCGCGGTTCGACTGTTCGACCGGGGCGCCAACGGCCTGATCGAGGACCGCAATCAGGCGCTGCCGGCGCTCAACCCGACTTGCGCGGTGATTTTCTCATGAGGTCCCCGGGCGCAGTCCGCACCAATTCGACCTGGAAGGGACGGAACAGTAGATGACGGATCTTAAACTGAGGATCGTCCGCAAGATCGTCGAAGCGGACGACATTTACAGTTTCGAGTTGCGCAGCGATGAAGGGCGGCCTTTGCCGGCCTTCGCGGCTGGATCGCACATCGACGTCAAGACGCCCGCTGGCCCGGTGCGGCAGTATTCGTTGTGCAACAATCCCTCCGAACGCGATCGCTATCACATCGCCGTCTTGCGCGATCCGGCCTCCCGCGGGGGCTCAAGGTCGCTGGCCGATGATGTCAGCGAAGGCGATCTCGTCGAGGTCAGCCAACCGCGCAACCATTTCCCGCTGCACCAGGCCCAGGAAAGCCTGCTGCTCGCCGGGGGGATCGGCATCACCCCGATCCTGTGCATGGCCGAACGCCTGCAGGAGATCGGGTCGGACTTCGCTCTGCACTATTGCGGCCGATCGGCCGCAAGGATGGCGTTTCTGGACCGCATCCGCAGCAGCCCCTTCGCCTCGCGGTTCACGCCGCATTTCGACGATCAAGCCAAGGCGCAATTGCTCAATCCCGCCGACGTTCTGGCCGGGCCCGCCGCGGGCAAGCACCTCTACGTCTGTGGTCCGACCCCGTTCATGGACTGGGTCATAGACAGCGCCAAGGCGCTTGGGTGGGCGGACGCCAACATCCATCGGGAATATTTTTCCGCCGACGCGATCGACACGTCCCAGGACGCCGCGTTCGAAATCCAGATCGCCAGCAGCGGCGACGTATTCGAGGTCCCCGCGGATCGACGCGTGACCGACGTTCTCGAGGACGAGGGCTATTTCGTCGCCGTCTCCTGCGAGGAGGGCGTGTGCGGAACATGCCTCACGCGTGTGATCGAAGGCCAAGTCGATCACCGCGACAAGTACCTCGATGACGCTGCTCATCGGTCCAACGAAATGTTCACTCCCTGTGTCAGTCGAGCGCGCGGCAAGCGCCTCGTGCTTGATCTCTAGCCGAGGCGCCCATGTCGATGAGGAATATCTGGATCCAGAGCGAGAATGGTCGCCTGAAGCACCATGGCCGGCGCAGTGGGGACTGGTTCTTTTCCGGCCCCATCACCGGCTTCGATCCGGTGAGCGGAGACATGCCCAGCGACCCTGAAAGCCAGGTGCGCAATTGCTTCCATCATTTGAATCAATTGCTCGACGCCGCGGGGCTCTCCGCCGAGTCCGTCGGGCATCTGATGGTGTGGCAGAAGGATCGTGCCTTTCGTGACCCGCTGAATGTCCAGTGGGCGAACATGTTCCCGATGGCGGATGATCGCCCCGCTCGCCACGTCGTCATCCGCGACTGGCCGGGCGACAGCGTGATCGTCATCGAGGCGACGGCAATCGCAAATTGCCAGCGTCGGACGATCGTGGCCATGCCGGGCGCGGCCCTGGGCGGGGGCAGCGATCGAGGCTTCATACCGCTGGCGGCGGTGATGGGCGAAGTCATGTTTACCGGCGCGATCGCCGGCTGGAACGTGCAGACGGGCAAGGAGGCGGAGGATCCCGCCGCCCAGACGAATTTCGCCTTCACCAATGTCCAGGCGCTTCTGGAGATCGGCGGCTTCGATCGCGAGCACCTCGTCCAGGCATACTGCTGGCAAAGCCAGCCGGTCTTCGCCGCCTTGGCGCAAGCCAATCTGGCCGAACGGTTCGCGCCGCCGGCTCGCCCGGCCGGGCGTACGGTGATGTTGCCCCTGCCGATGAACCTGGCCACGCAGGTGGAGACCATCGCCTTGCGCGCCTCCGAACGCCGCAGCTATGGCGCCGCTCCGGGAGGCTTTGCGAACATGGTCGCCGCGGACGGCGTGCTGTTCGGATCTTTCCAGGCGCGAGACCCAGGCGCGCTGTTCGCCGAAATGAAGAAGGGGCTGACAGAGGCCGGTTTCGGGCTGGGCGATGTCGATCACCTCTATGTCTGGAAGCTCTCGAGCGACCAGGACGAGGCGATCGAACAAGCCTGGGCCGATTGCTTCCCCGACGAGCGCCAAAGGCCGGTGCGGCACGATGTTCTCTTGCAGTCGGACGGGCCGGCCACCGTGTCCCTTGACCTGATCGCGCGTCGGAACGATCGCTGATCTTCGAGCGCGAAAGCGAAGAAGCGCGACGCAAACGTCGCCCGCTCGTGCATCGACGGCGTGGGCGTCCGGGGCTGCGCTCGGCGCCGGACGAGGACGGTCTCTTGAGCCGGCACGGTTGCGACATGTCCAAACCAGACCCTGGGAGCCCCTGATGAACGAACCGATCTCGGCCACCGCCACCGTCCCGACAAAGCTGGGCAGCCGGTACTTGCAGCAGCTGTGCAAGCATTGGTCCCATAGTCTGAAGGTCGAGTTCGATCCGCAGCACGGGACCGTCGTGTTCCCCAAGAACGCGCGGGGCGCAGACCACCCTGGCGACGGCAAGGTGATCTTCGAGGTTTTGGAGGCGGGCCTGGCCGTGAGCATCGAGGCCTCATCAGCCGCGCAGCTCGAGGGCTTGAAGGGCGCGGTCGCCAGACACCTGGACCGGTTTGCGTTCCGCGAAGCGCCGCTGGCGTTCGACTGGCGCTAGGGGAGCCGACGCCGGGGCGACGGGTTGCTCGGGGGCCAAACGCCGCGTCGCACATTCGGCGCGATCACGGGGAGACCAGACTGCGCCGGGTGAGCCATGCTCGATCGCCTGGCGTTCACGAGGTCTTCCCCCAGGCGCTGATTGGTCCCGCCACGGCGGCCTGGACCATGGCGGCGGGACGCCTTTCAGAGAAGCGCCTTGACGTAAACGGCGGGCGCGTCCGCCGGCCCTTGCATCCGATCAAAATTCGTCGAGCCAATCTTTCGATTGGCAGGCGGCCCCGACCCGGTGCGTCGGGCCGGGCCGATCGCTCAGCGCGCGGTGATCGGGACTTTGCGCGACCGGCCCCACAGGACGAAGATCGCCAGCGTCAGCAGCACGAAATTGAGGGGCAGCATCATGAATTCCCCCCGCGAGCCGTGGAAAACGATCGCCAGAACCTGAAGCGCGATAATGCCCCGGGCAGCCCATATGCCAAGCTCCGGGCGGATGCGCGTGACGGCGGGCAGCAAGACGCCAAGGCCACCGGCCACGTCGACCGCGCCGATGAAGCGCACGAAAGCCACCGGAAGTTGGCCGGTCCAGGGCATCATCATCGACAAGTCCGCGATGGGCTTGGACAGCTTCATGAGGCCGAACATCACAAAGGGGACAAACAAGAGACCTTGAGCGACCCACAGGGCGATCCGGATTATAATAGAGGCGTTTGATTTGGGCGTGTCCATGCGTCTTCTCCACCGATGTGTATTTCACACCGATCTATTCCGGCGGCGTTTTGGAAGATATCGCGTTTGTTCTGATGGACAGCTTCAGTTATATTGATGGTCATGGATGCGTTGAGGCTCGACCAACTTCTGGTTTTCGTGACGGCCGTCGACGCGGGAAGTTTCTCCGGCGCTTCGCGAGCACTCAACCGCGGGCAGACGGCCGTTACCTATACGATCCAGAAATTCGAAGATCAGATCGGAACGCCGCTCTTCGATCGCACCCAGTACCGGCCAACGCTCACCGCCTCGGGCAAGGCCTTGCTGCCGCGCGCGCGGCGCATCCTCGCCGACGCCAACCAGTTGATGGACCACGCCAAGGCGCTGGTCCTCGGATTAGAATCGGAGGTGCGGCTCGGCGTGTCGGATACCGAAAGGATGGCCGACCTGGCGCCGACATGCGTGGATTTCCGCGCGATGTTTCCGACGGTTTCCCTCAGGATCGTGCGGGGCTCGTTCGGTCTGGGGGAAGCCCTGGTCGAAGGACGGCTGGACCTGGCGGTCGTGGTCGACGTCGACCTGCCAAGGTCGCTTGAGCGCAACCCGATTTCCACGGTCGATCTGATCGCCGTCGCCGCGCCCAGCCACCCGCTCGCGGCGCGCCGAGGGCCGATCGGCGTGGATCTGTTGCGCGAGGAACTTCAGATCGTGCTCACCGATCCGCGCGAGGTCGCCGGCAGCAGCGAACATGGCGTCGCGGCGCTCGATTGCTGGCGCGTGGCCGACTTCGCCACCAAGCACGCCCTGCTTTGCGAAGGGCTGGGCTGGGGCAGCATGCCCAGCTCGCTTGTCGCCGAAGACATCGCCGCGGGTCGTCTGGTCGCCCTGTCGGTCGAGCGCTGGGACGGCTGCGATCGCATGCCAAGCTTCCAGGTCGTCGTCGCTCGGTCACGCGAGCGAGCGCTCGGACCGGCCGGCGCGGCGCTCTTCGCCGCGCTCGTCCGCGACCGCGGCGAGGCCCGCTAGTACGCCTGTGGCGATATCCGGCCGCTATCGGTCGCCGGCTGGCGAGGGGTTGAGCGCGGCGATGCGGAAGGTCCTGACCGACACCAGGTCGAACAGTTCCGCGGCGACGAAAGGATCGGCGTTGGCGATCAGCGTCGCCTGCGCCCGATCTTCGGCCTCAAGGATCACGATGCTGCCTTCGGGCTTGGCGTCGTCGCCGAGCAACGGGCCCGCCAAGACCAGCTGTGATCCCAGCCCCTTGCGATAGGCGACATGGTCGGGCCGTTTGAGCTCGCGCAGCGCCGCGTCGCCGACCTGCCTATATTCGACGAGATAGTGGGTCATGCTATTCCATCAGCCAATCAGAGGCCCCCAAGGCTTCCAGCAGCGGCCCGGGATCGCGGCCGGCAAATCGGCCGTATCCGCCATGGGCGTAGAGCAACGGCATGATGCTGGAGCCGCGTACGCGCACCGCCTGAACTTCTCCAAAGAAGATCGTGTGGCCGCCCACGTCGATGCTCTTGGCAAGGCTGCAATCGAAGGCGGCCGCGGCCGTTTCCAGGATCGGCGCGCCGCTGTGCAGCGTGGTCCATGCGCCGGCCTCGAAACGTAGCGCGGGGTCCATCGGCCTTGCGAACCGGTCGGCCAATTCGCGCTCGGTGGACGCCAACACGTTCACCGCAAAGCTGGCCGCCTTGAGGAAGGTGGACCGGCTGGCGCTGTTGCGATTGATGCAACAGAGCAGGGTGGGCGGGTCCGCCGTAACCGAGCAGACGGCCGTGGCGGTCATGCCCGCGCGCTCGCCCCCGGGCGGCTGCGCGGTCAGGATGGTGACGCTGGAGGCCAGGCGTCGCATGCCTTCGCGAAAGTCGGATGCTTCTGCGGCCATGGGCTAGCCGAACTTGTAGATGTCGAGCGTGGTCTCGTCCGCCTTCAGGCGCTCGCAGATCGTCAGTTCGTCGGCGTCTCGCTGCTCGGATGCGGCGATCACCGCCTCCGCGCGGACCTGCGGGACGACCACCACGCCGTCATTGTCGCCGATCACCAGATCGCCCGCGTGGACGGTGAGGCCGTCGACCAGGATCGGCGCATTCACCCAACCGATCGCGCCCTTGTCCTTTCCCGTTCCGCGAATGCACTGTCCGCGGGCGAAGACGGGGAACCCGACCTCCTCCAACAGCGTGAAGTCGCGCACGCAGCCGTCGATGACCAGGCCCCCCAGCTGGCGAGCCTGGGCGGCGGTCGACATGACCTCGCCCCAATAGCCGTGGTCATAGACGCCCGAGCAATGGACGACCAGGACGTCGCCCGGCCGCGCCGCGTAGATCGCGTAGTGCAGCCAGAGATTATCGCCGCCCGGCGAGTGCACCGTGACCGCGGGGCCGCAGATCCGAAAGTGCGGGTGCACCGGCTTGATGGCCGAAGGCATGACGCCGATCTTGCCGCCGGCTTCATGCACGGTCGCGCTTGAGAGCGAGGCGGCGCGGCCGACGAGATCGGCGGCGACGCGGTCGTATCCGTCCGTGCGGATACGCGATTTGGGATCAATGCTCATTGGTCACGCGTCTGCAGCTGATGGTACTTGAACTGGCGCCGCGCCTCATCGAGCCGCGCGCCGCCGCGCACGGCGGCGCGGATCTGGGCTTCGGCCTGGTGGATCTCCTCGGCGACCGCGAGGACCTTGTCCTCGTGTTGCTTCGGAATGACCACGACGCCGTCGGGATCGCCGCGCAGGATGTCCCCGGGCTGGACCCGCGCGCCGCCGATGTTGACCACGCAACCCATCTCTTCGACCTGCACGCGATCCTTGCCCGTGCGCATCCAATGGTCCTTGGCGAAAACCGGATAGCCCAGCTCACGACAAAGAGCGACATCGCGGCTGATGCCGTCGATCACGGTGCCGGCCAGCTGTTTGCGATGAGCGATCTCAGTCAGGATGTCGCCCCAGATTGTGGCGTCCGTCCGGCCTCCGTTGTCGATCACCACGACATGCCCGGCGGGAACGTCATCGATATAGTCGCCCACCGTGCCTGGCGGGCTGGCGGCGGGACCGCAGCGCATCGTGTAGGCGCGGCCGGCCATCCGGAACGAAGGATCCCGTCCCTTGATCTCATAGCACTGCCCGACGATGCCCAGCCGATCGAGCGCGTCGCTGATCGTTGCGGTATCCAGTCGTCCGGCGCGGTCGACAGCTTCATCGCTCATGTCAGGTCTCCGGTCAGCATGTGTTCGTAGGCGCCGCCCATCACTTCGCTGATCGGTGTCCCGCTCAGGATCGCCTTGGCCATGGCCGCCTCGCGCCCGACGATCTCCTCGGCGGCCTCGACCACGCGGGCGATGTCGTCGGGGGAGATGAAGATGACGGCGCTGTTGTCGGCCACCACGTAGTCGCCCGGCCTCACCGTGACATCGCCGATCGACACCGGCTGGTTTGTCGCCTTCTCGACGACGCGGCCACGCGCGGTGAAGCTGGTGGTCTTGTTGGTGAAGATCGGGAACTCGTAGCCGCGCGCCTCGTCGATGTCGCGCACCGGCCCGTCGGCGACGACGCCGGCGACGCCACGAACCTTGGCTCCGAGCGTCAGCAGGCCGCCCCAGCATCCGGCCTCCAGGCCGGTGCGCTGTTCGACGACGATGACGCTGTTGGCGTCCGCCGCCTCGACGGCCGTGGTGCCCAGGTGTCGCGGCGGTCCGGGCGGCGGCTCGCCGGCGCCGAGACGCACGGTCACCGCCCGTCCGGCGATCCGGCCCTTGCCCGATTGCTGCGGGAGTCCGGTGACGGCGCCGGTGAGCTTGAGCCGATCAAGCGCGTCGGAAACCGCGCAGCAGTCCAGCCGGCGCAATCGCGCCAGGTAGTCGATGTCATTGTTTGTCATGATTTTGCTCTGACCTTAGCGCCAGTAAACGAAGCCCATCGCGTTGCCGGTTCCGGCTTCGCTGCGATAGTAGGGGACGTAGTCGACGATCGTCGGATCCAGGCCCAGCTCGGCCATGACCGCCGCGACCGGCACCCAGTTCTTCAGCTCGGAGGTTCCGTCCTGGAAAACGGCCTCGCCCAGTTCGGCGACTCGAGAAATGTCGCGATCGCGAAGGGCGTCGAAGAAGATCTGGTCGACCTCTTCGTCGATGGCGAAATGAGTGAGTCCGCCCGAAGCGATCACCGCCACCCGCGCGTCGCTCTCCCAATTGCGGATGCCGCGCAGCACCGATTTTCCAAAGTCGTAGCAGCGTTTGATGCTCGGCTGGTTGGGCGCGTAGAAGGTGTTGACCAGCACCGGCACGCTGGGAACCGGGTTGTCGCGCATGATCTGGCGGTAGACGAAGCCGAACGCGTGGGGCGTCTCCGGCTTGGGCAGGCGCTTCATCGCGGCCACGTCGAATTGGTCCGCCATGGCCTGGCCGATGATCGACAGCGCCAGATCGGGCTGTCCGGCATATTCGGCGCCGCCGCTGGGGATGTAACCTGGCGCCGCCAGACTGATGACCGGCGGAAGCTTCGCCATGCGCTCAGGCGTGAACTCGTAATTGGTGATGGTGTCGCCATGGAAGACCGCGAAGGCGGGGATCAGGCGTTCGTCGAAAATCTCCATCTGATCGTTGCCGACGATCACGGCCACATCGACTCGCGCGGCGGCGAAGACGTCGGCGAGTTCCTTGATGCCAGCGTGGCAACGGGCGGCGTGCGCCTCCATCGCCGGCCTGGTGATCTTCTCGGCCAGGCCTTCATCCCTGCGGGCCTGGACAAGTTCGTCGTAGCTCCAGGTGTTCCCGCGCCAGGCGTGCCTGTGGCTCTTGTCGAACGGGAGCCCTGCGGCCCAGACCGACGGGTCCGTGACCAGCATCGGTCCGTGGCTGGTGCCGATGCCCAATACGATCTCCGCCACCTCAGACCACCCCTTCCAGGTTGAAGACCTTCTTGGCGTTGCCCGAGAAGATCATCTCCTTCTCCGCATCGCTCAGCCAGTCGAAGCCCTTGATGTGAGGCGCGATGTTGTCGAGCGTCTGGCCCGTCTGCGGATCGACCGCGGAGCCGACGCCCGGGCATTCCGCCCCGAAAAGGCAACGATCGACGCCGGCGATCTTGATCAGCAGGCGCAGCGACTCTTCATTGTAGAGGACCGTATCGAAATAGAGATTTCGAAGCATGTCGTAGAAGTTCTTTCCCCGACGCAGCGCTGACGCGTGGAAACGTCCGGCATGATAGGGAATGGCGCCGCCGCCATGGCTCACGATGATCTTGAGTTCGGGGAAATCGGTGAAGACGTCACTGTGCGTGAGGCCGTAGACAGCCGACGTCTCGTCCAGAAGAAAATTCAGCGTGTAGGGGTTTTTCTCGGAGCGTGAACTGGCGGAATGGATATGCGCCGGTACGTTGAGATCGCAAAGCTTCTCGTAGAGCGGATACCAGTAGCGATCGCCCATCGGCGGGGCTTGTTCGCCGCTATTCTCGTAGGGGTCGGGATTGAGCAGGCAGCCTTTGAAGTCGAGTGTCTTGATGGCGCGCTCGAGTTCGGGCAGCACCCCCTCGATCGGGGCGCCGGCGACCTGGGGAAGGCCCGCGACGCCGAGGAAGCGATCGGGCAGCAGTTTAACGGTGCGCGCGATGATGTTGTTGGTTTCCTCGCAGAACCAATGCACCAGCTTGCCGGGCTTTTCCGAGTGCATCTGCTGGAAAGGGCGAGGGGAAAGGAGCTGGAGCCAGGTTCCGGCGCGATCGAGCATGTCGAGGTGGCCGCAGGGGGCCATTTCCTTCTTGTTCGCGAAATGGAGGATCTCCTCATCGCTGACTTCGGGAAACTTTCGGCCGTGCTCACCCCGGTGAGACAGGAGCAGCGACTTGTACACCCACAGGGCGTCAGGCGCACTCACATGTCCATGGCAATCGATGATCTGGAAGTCTTTTCCAGACGACGCGTCCTTCGTCACTCTCGATTCCTTATAAAGTATCGGAATGCAAAGTCGTATAGCGATCAGGTTGGCATGTCAACTAAATGCCAGGTCTTGGGCGGGCCCTCGAAAGGGGCGTCCTGGGGCGCGGCGTCATGCGGCCAAGGCCCGAGCGCGCGGGGAAACCGGCCGGGAACGACGCCGAAGAATGGGTGGAGAACCGCGCAATGTGGCAAACAGTGGCGCGAGGCGACGGGGCTCTCGATCGCCGTTCGGCGCGCTCGGACGTCCGCCGGGAAGAGCGCGGCGCGCGCTGATTAGGGCGTGCCCGATCCGAGTTGCTCGGCGTGCCAGCGCAAATGGTCGCTCATGAACGTCGAGATGAAATAGTAGGAGTGGTCGTAGCCTGGATGCTGACGCAGGACGAGCGGTTGGCCTGTGGCGTCGCAGGCGGCCGCGAGCAGGGCGGGCTGCAGTTCCCGTTCGAGAAACGGATCGGCCAGGCCAATGTCGACCAGCAGGTCCGGCAGCCGCTGGCCGGCCTGGATGAGCGCCACAGCGTCGTGCTCGCGCCAGACGTCCTCGTCGTCGCCGAGATAGGCGTTGAAGGCCTTGCGGCCCCAGGGGACCTGGCTGGGCGCGCAGATTGGAGCGAAGGCCGAAATGGAGCGCCACCGCCCCGGCCGCCGCAGCGCCAGGGTCAGCGCGCCATGGCCGCCCATGGAATGACCAAAAAGCCCCTGCCGACCGGAGTCGGCAGGGAAGTGTTCGCCGATCACGACGGAGAGCTCTGCGATATAGCTTTCCATGCAAAAATAGGGCGACCAGGGCGGCTGAACCGCGTCCACGTAGAAGCCGGCGCCCTGACCGAGATCATAGGCCTCGTCGTCGGCGACGTGGGCGCCCCGGGGGCTGGTGTCTGGACAGACAACGATGAGCCCGAGCTCCGCGGCCGTCCGGCGGAATTCGCCCTTTTCGGTGACGTTGGCGTGCGTGCAGGTGAGCCCCGAGAGGTAGGTCACGACAGGGCAGGGCCTTAGCTGCGCCTGCGGCGGGACGAAGACGGAGAAAGTCATCTCCGTCCCCGTCGCCGCCGAGGCATGACGGTAGACGCCCTGGACACCGCCGAAGGCGGGGCTCGTCGAAACGGTCTCAAGGGCCATCTTGCACTCAGGCCGGGTCGAAGTTGTAGGCGCAGACCTTGTTGCCGGCCGGATCGCGCAGATAGGCGGCATAGGCGTCGGGCAGGTGCCCGCGCGGACCGGGCGCGCCCGCGTCCGTGCCGCCAGCGGCCAGGCCCGCCGCGTGGAAGGCGTCGACGTCGGCATGGCTGGCCGCGGCGAAGCCGAGGGTGACGCCGTTGCTCGACGGGGCCTGGCCATCTCCCGGATACAGCACGAGAAGCGCGGGCTTTTCCTTGCCGTACAGCATGATGTTGTCGCCCATGGGCCCCAGGTTCTTCACGCCCAGGGGCGCCAGGGCCGCGTCATAGAATTTCGTCGACACCGACAGGTCGTTGGCGCCCAAGCAGGTGTGCGAAAACACACCGTCTCCCGAAATAACTGACATTTTTTAGCTCTCCAGTTTTATGGGTTTCAGAACGTCACCACCGTGCGGATGCTCTCGCCGGCATGCATCAGGTCGAAGGCCTTGTTGATGTCTTCCAGCGGCAGGACGTGGGTGATCATCGGGTCGATCTGGATCTTGCCGTCCATGTACCAGTCGACGATCTTGGGGGTGTCGGTGCGGCCGCGGGCCCCGCCGAAGGCCGTGCCGCGCCAGACCCGGCCGGTGACCAGCTGGAACGGCCGGGTGGCGATCTCCTTGCCCGCCTCGGCCACGCCGATGATGATGCTCTCGCCCCAGCCGCGATGACAGGCCTCCAGCGCCTGGCGCATCACCGTGGTGTTGCCGGTGGCGTCGAAGGTGTAATCGGCCCCGCCGTCGGTCAGGGCCACCAGGTGGGCGACGAGATCGTCGTCGATGGTCTTGGGATTGACGAAGTGGGTCATGCCGAACCGGCGGCCCCAGGCCTCGCGGTCGGGATTGAGGTCGACCCCGACGATCATGTTGGCGCCGACCAGCTTCAGGCCCTGAATGACGTTGAGGCCGATGCCGCCCAGGCCGAAGACCACGGCGTTGGCGCCCGGCTCGACCTTGGCAGTGTTGACCACCGCGCCCACGCCGGTGGTGACGCCGCAGCCGCAGTAGCAGGCGGTCTTGAACGGCGCGTCCTTGCGGATCCTGGCCACCGCGATCTCGGGCAGCACCGTGTAGTTCGAGAAGGTCGAGCAGCCCATATAGTGGTGGATGGCCCGGCCCTTGTAGGAAAAGCGGCTGGTGCCGTCGGGCATCAGGCCCTTGCCCTGGGTGGCGCGGATCGCCGTGCAGAGGTTGGTCTTGCCCGACAGGCAGCTTTTGCACTGGCGGCATTCGGGCGTGTAGAGCGGGATCACGTGGTCGCCGACCGCCACGCTGGTGACGCCGGCCCCGACCTCGACCACCACGCCGGCGCCCTCGTGGCCCAGGATCGACGGGAACAGGCCCTCGCTGTCCAGGCCGTCCAACGTATAGGCGTCGGTGTGGCAGACCCCGGTGGCCTTGATCTCGACCAGCACCTCGCCGGCCTTGGGGCCCTCCAGGTCGACCTCGACGATCTCCAGCGGCTGCTTGGCGGCGAAGGCGACGGCGGCGCGGGTCTTCATGGCGGCTCCTGGATAATTCGACCGGACCATAGACTCCGCTCGGTTTGCGACAATTGGGATCCTATGCAAAACATTGTTGCCTTGCAGGGATAATCTTGGGGGCGGTCTTATGTCTTGGGCTGGCATCGACGAATTCACCGCGGTGGTGCAGACCCGTAACTTCACCCGCGCGGCGAAGCAGCTGGGCTGTTCCACGTCCCAGATCAGCCGTGAAATCGCCGCGCTTGAGGAGCGGCTTGGTCAACGGCTGCTCTACCGAACGACCCGGCACGTCAGTCTCACGGACGCCGGCGAGCGCCTTATCCTGCGCTGCCGACGTCTGGTGGAGGAGCGCGACGAGGCGTTCGCCGAGTTGCTGGCGGAGGGCGATCAACTCCAGGGGCAGTTGCGGATCACCTGCTCGGTGGCCTACGGCGAGCGCTTCATCGTGCCGCTGCTCAACCGTCTGATGGTGAGCTACCCGAAACTCAGCGTCGACCTGATGCTCACGGACGAGATGCTCGACCTTGTGGAGAAAGGCGTGGATCTGGCTGTTCGGTCCGGCACGTTGCGGGATTCACGGTTGGTCGCGACGCGGCTCACCTCCCGCACGCGCTTGCTGTGCGCTTCGCCGGCCTATCTCGCCCGCCATGGAACGCCGACCAACCTCGATGATCTTGGTCGGCACGTGTGTCTGCGGGGGACGAGCGACACCTGGACCTTCGACCGCGATGATCGCGTCCATATCCACCGCCCCCAAGGGCGCTTTCGCTGCAATAGCGGCCAGGCGGTGCTCGAAGCGGCCTTGGATGGGCTGGGCGTCTGCAGGCTGCCGGATTTCTACGTCGAGCCCCACATCGCCCGCGGCGATCTGGTCGAGCTCCTCGCCGAGCATCGACCTGCCGACGAGGGTGTCTGGGCGGTCTACCCGAACCGGAGGCATCTTTCGGCCAAGGTTCGCACCGTCATTGAGCAACTGAGCCTGGTGCTCAATGAAAACCGCCTCAGGACCCAAACAGGGCTTCGCCTCGGCAGCGCTTGAGAGAAGGGCGACGGCGAGGAGAATCAAACTGAACGTTGGCGCGGACTGACTTTGCGAGGCGGAGGCTCGGGATCTTGGGGCGCAAAGTGCGTCGAAATAGAAGATGCCCTCCTATGGCGACGCGAGTGCAAGCGGCGGGAACGGTCTTCAGGGGCCTTTTTTGGGATCGTCGGTGAGTTATTGTGAAGAGTCCTGTTGTTTCACGGCATGTTGATTTCACACATAAGGCTTATAAATATCTTTGATCGGTCGGTGTGCAATTGTAAGTCGACGCTTAGCTCCGTGATGCGGCCGATAAACTATATCCATTGATATTGGTTATTGGTCGTTGACGCCCCATATCGCTCTTGCAGGCGCTTGGTCTGCGGGGAGTCTGGCCATGACGCAGATCGACACCACCACGCCCGTCGCCACGCCGGTCCAGGGCAGTCTGCTCGTGGTCGGGGTCGGCGCGGCCCAGGGGCTGGGCGCCGCCATCGCCCGCCGGTTCGGCCAAGGTGGCTTCCCTGTCGTCATCGCCGGTCGCAACGCGCCAAAGCTCGAAGAGACCCGGGCCCAACTTCAGGCTGAAGGGATCACGGTCGCCAGCGTGGTCGGGGATGGGGCCAACGCCAGCGACGCCCAACGGTTCGTGGCGGCGGCCCAGGCGCTGGCCCCCTTGGCCGTCGCCGTCCACAATGCCGGCAGCAATCGGCCCGCGCCTTTCCTGGAAGTTTCAGCCGAACACTATGAGAGCCATTGGCGCGAGCATGCTCTTGGCGGCTTTCACCTGGCGCAGGCGGCGCTCCCGGTGCTGGTCGCGCGCGGCGGCGGCAGCCTGATCTTCACCGGGGCTAGCGGCAGCCTGCGCGGCAAGGCCAATTTCGCGCCGTTCGCCGCGGCCAAGGCGGCCCTGCGCGCGACCAGCCAGAGCATCGCTCGCGAGTTTGGGCCGCAACGCGTCCATGTCGGCCACGTGATCATCGACGGCGGCATCGAGGGCGAGCGGCTGCTGTCGCGCCGGCCGCAGTTGAAGGACGAGCGCGGCCCGGATGGCCTGCTCAACATCGACGCCATCGCGCAAGCCTATTGGATCCTTCACCACCAGCATCGCAGCGCCTGGACTCTGGAACTGGATCTTCGCCCTTGGTCCGAGACATTCTAGGCCTCGCCGGCCGCCGCGAGCCAGCGCCCTTGAAGCGGGAGAACTCGCGTATCTTCTGGTCTTGCCGCCGGCGCGTCCATTGGATTGGTTCATCATGCCCGCTGGCGATAATCGCTTGTTATCGGGGGCGGTGGTCCTTAGATGCCGGCCGCAGAAGTTATCAGCGCCCCTCCACGACGCTGCGCGTCGCCAGGGGCGAGCGCCGTTCCAAGATCGACCGTCCTTTGCGCCCTCCTTTCGAGCGACCTGCCGCGCCCGCCGTCCTGATCCCGCTGGTGATCGGCTGCGGGCTGTTGATGCAGGGCCTGGAAGGCACGGCGATCGCCACGGCCTTGCCGACCATGGCTCGGGCTCTGGGCGAGAGCCCAGTACGGCTCAATCTGGCGATCAGCGCCTACATGCTCAGCGTCGCCGTCTGCATCCCGATCAGCGGCTGGATGGCCAATCGCTTCGGTGCGCGCAATGTCTTCTGTTTGGCGATGGCCCTTTTCGCGCTGGCTTCGGCGCTGTGCGGCCTGTCGACCAGCTTGCCGCAACTGTTGGCCGCGCGAGTGCTGCAGGGCGTCGCGGGCGCCCTGATGACGCCCGTGGGCCGGGTCGTGATCCTGCGCGCCACACCCCGCGATCAGGTCGTCAAGGCCATGTCCATCCTGACCGTGCCAGCGGTGCTGGGACCGATCCTGGGGCCGTTGATCGGCGGGGCGATTGTCGAGGCCGCCTCGTGGCGCTGGATCTTCTTCCTCAGCGCACCGGTGGGTCTGACGGGTCTGATCGCCGCCATCCTGATTATTCCGGACCTGCCCCGCGAGCCGGCCGGGCCGCTGGATCTTCGGGGCTTGGCTCTGGCCGGGGGCGGCGTCGCCGCTCTCGTGATCGCCTTGGGGGAGGTGGGTCATTCCAGCTGGCCTCCGGGCGTGATCGTCGGATTGGCGGCGCTCGGCGGCGCGTCGCTGCTAGCCTATGTGAAGCACGCCCGGTCGGCGCCTGCGCCGATCCTGGATCTTTCATTGCTGCGCCTGCTCCCCATGAACGTCGCCATCTTCGGCGGCGGGGTGTGGCGTGTGGCCATGGGCGCCTCGCCGCTGCTGCTCGTGCTGCTTTTGCAGGTCGGTTTTGGGCTATCGCCCTTGAGGTCGGGCGCCATTTCGTTCGCCGGCGCGATGGGGTCCCTGCTGATGAAGGGATCAGCTACATCGCTGCTGCGGCGCCACGGCTTTCGGCGCGTGTTGATCGTCAACGCCGCCCTGACCGGCATCCTGCTTGCAGACATCGGCCTGTTCCGGGCCTCGACTCCGCATGCCCTGATCTTCGTTCTACTGTTGCTCGGCGGCTTTTTCCGCTCGTTGCAGTTCACCGCCCTGGCGTCGCTTTGTTATGCCGATGTGCCCGACCGGGCGCTGGGCAGCGCGAGCGCCCTGGCCAGCATGACGCAGGAACTTGCCCAGAGCCTGGGCGTAGCGTTGGCGGCGCTGACCTTGCAAAGCCTGCTGGCGCTGCGTCATGGCGCGGCGTTCACGGCTCGGGACATATCAATCAGCTTCTTCGTCGTGGGCGGCCTGTCGTTGCTGTCCATCCCGCTGTTTCGACGCCTGCCCGCGGGCGCCGGCGACGCCTTGAGCGGTCGTTCCGCGCTTACGGCGGCGGCTGAGGGCTAGGAGGTCCCGGTGGACCCGGGCAGGACGATCCGGCGCGGCCGAAGACTTCCTACGTTCAGCGCGCATCTGGCGAGGGACGAAACTGGCGGCCAGCGGACTGTCCGGACCAGTTTGGGAAGCTCCAGGATCATGCTTGGCCGGCGGAGCCGCGGCAGGATCAGCCGTCGGTGGCAAGGCTCAGGGGCACGCCCTGTTCGCGGGCCGCCCTGCTCTGAGCCGTCAGGGCCCGCGCAAAGGCGTCTCGTTCCTGAAGCCGCCGCCAATAGCTCAGCACGGCCGGCTTGAAGCGCGGCTCCAAGCCCAACTGCTGGGCCAGAAACAGCGCATAGCCAACCGAGACATCGGCGGCGGTGAAGCGGCCTGCGCAGAGATAGTCTTGGTGCGCAAGCAGTGGTTCCAACGTGCGAAGCCTGGACAGGAACCATCGGACATAGTCTTCGGCGACGCTGGGGATTCTGCGCTCTTCAGGTTCAAGCCGCGAATAGCGCACCACCAAGGTCTGCGGAAAGGTGAGCGTGGCTTCGCCAAAGTGCAGGAAATTGAGGTAGGCGCCAAAGGCGGCTTCGCCAGGTTCGACCTGGAGGGGCGTAGGCCCATGAACCGCGCAGAGGTACTGGCACATGGCCGCAGACTCGGTCATCCGGGTCTGGCCATCGATCAGCAATGGAATTGTGCCCAGGGGGTTGAGCTCCAGGTAGCCGGGCTCCAGCACGCGTGGCGGAAACGGCAACATGATCAGCTCATAGGCAAGCCCGAGCTCCTCAAGCATCCAGAGCGGCCGGAACGACCGGGCGCTCATGCAGTGGTAGATCACAATCATCGTCGTTCTCGTCTACGCAGTTGCGACACGGGTCTCGTCCAGCGCCCAGCTAGGGCTTGAGCCGGCGGGCTTTGAGTCTGGCCTCGCCGGATAGTCTGGGTGCGTCTATGGCGGCGCTGACCTCGACGACATAGCGGCCGCCCTTCAGTCGCCAACCCGCCTTGCGGGTGTCATAGCGCGCCAGGATCCGTGGTTCGGCCTGGATGGTCACGCGCCGCGTCTGGCCGGGCTCCAGATCGACACGGCTCCATCCGGCCAGGCGCCGCACGCCGTCGATCCGAACATAGAGCTGTGCGATCTCGACGCCGGCCCGCGCGCCGGCGTTGGAAACGTCGAAGCTGGCGCTAAGCGCGTCTCCCCCCGTGAGCGCCAAATTGCCATACGAAAACCGCGTGTAGCTCAGGCCATGGCCGAACGCGAACAGGGGCTTGAGGCCGCGGCGGTCGTACCACCGGTGACCGACATCCGCGCCTTCGGGATAGGTGACGATGAAGCCCCTGCCGGTCGGGTCCACGTCATAGAGGCTCTTGCCGGTCTCGATCGAATACTTGTCTGCTCCCGGCAGGGCTGGGTTGGGCAGTTGGTCCAGCGACGCGGGGAAGGTCACCGGCAGGCGGCCGGCGGGATTGACTTCGCCGGTCAGGACCCGGGCGATGGCGCGACCGCCGCGTTGGCCCGAATACCAGGCCGCCACGACGGCCGGCGCCTTGTCGAGCCAGGGCATCAGAACCGGACCGCCGCTTTCCAGGACCACGACCGTATTGCGGTTGGCGGCGGCGACCTTGGCCACGAGCTGGTCTTGGCCGCCAGGCAGGCTCAGATCGGCCACGTCCTTGCCCTCGGCGGTGAACTGCTCGACGAAAACGATCACCAGGTCGTAGTCGATCGCCGCCGCGGCGGCCCGGATCGGATCGGTTCCATCGTCGTAGGACACCGTGGCGTTGGGCAGGCGGGCGCGCAACTCGGCCAAGGGCGAGGAGGGCGCATACATCTTGCGATGCCAGATCGGCTCGCCAGGCAGGTCCAAGGTCAGGGCCGGGCCGCCCATCGGCAGCACCTGGGAGGAGCCGCCGCCCCCCAGGACGCCGACATCAGCGTGAGCGCCGATGACCAGCACGCGCCGGGTCGCCGGCTTGATCGGCAGAAGGTCGCCGTCGTTCTTGAGCAGCACCAGCCCCGCTTCGGCGATGTCCTGGGCGACTTGGGCGTGGGCGGCCTCGTCGATGGGGGCGCGCTGGGCCACGGGATGATCGACGACGCCCAGGGCGTACAGACTGCGCAGGATGCGCAGCGCCGCGCGGTCGACATCGGCGGCCTGAACGCGGCCAGCGGCCAGGTCCTGGCTCAGCAGGGCGCCGAAATACGGCTTGTCCTTGGGCTTGGTCCCCGATTCCTGGTCCAGGCCCTGACGAATGGAGGGGCTGTGCACCGCGCCCCAGTCCGACATCACATAGCCCTTGTACTTCCAGTCGCGCCGCAGGACGTCGTTGAGCAGGAAGCTGTTTTCGCAGGCGTAGACCGTGTTGACCTTGTTGTAAGCGCACATCACCGAGCCTGGTTGGCCGATCTCGATGGCCAGTTGGAAGGCCAGGAGGTCGGTCTCGCGAAGGGAGGCCTCATCCATGTGGGCGTCGAGCTCGGTGCGACCCGTCTCCTGGGCGTTCAGGGCGAAATGCTTGACGGTCGAGACGATATGGTTGGACTGCACCCCGCCGATCGCGTGGCCGCCCAGGACGCCCGACAGCAGCGGGTCCTCGGAGAAATACTCGAAATTGCGTCCGTTTCGCGGTTCGCGCACAAGGTTGACGCCGCCGGCCAGCAGGACGTTGAAGCCCTTGGCGCGCGCTTCTGCGCCGATCATCGCCCCGCCGCGCTCGACCAGTTCCGGCGACCAGCTGGAAGCCATGGCCGCGGCCGAGGGCAGGGCGGTGGCGCCGTCGTTTGGCCGCATCACCCCGCCCATGTTCGAAACGCCCAGGCTGGCGTCGGTCTCGGTCAGCGTCGGCAAGCCCAGGCGGGCCAGGCCGGGAACGAAGCCGGCGCTGTTGGGGGTTCCGGCCGGCAGCTTGTCCGGCGGCGTCAGGCCCGGGATGAACCCGCGCAGCAGCGCCAGCCGCTCTTGCGGCGTCATCGCTTCAAGGGTCTGGCGCGCCCTGGTGTCCGGATCGGAGACCGGCTGGACTTGGGCCTGGGCGGACGCGCCGACCGCGATCACCCAACTGGCGATCAAAATGGCGATGGGTCGGGGTGCTGGCATCGATTTCTCCGGATCCGTTCGGTAGAGGGCGCCGAGCGCGGCCGCAGCCGGCCGCCGGAGCCCGTTCGGGCGCTGGGCCCTTTCAGTTGGACTTGGGCTTGGGGCGGAGCGGGGGCTCTATGAACATGACGGATTCCTTCCCAAGCCGCGCCTGCCTGTGCCCGACGCGGCGGGTCGACCGTGGCGGCGTCGCGGTCTCCAGGGTTGATGGTGCTACGGTTCCGGTGATGGTCACGCCGTGAACTGGGCCGCGCCGGCGCGCAGGGCCTCCAGCCGCCTCTGCTTCAGCACGAAGCGCTGGATCTTGCCGCTGGGCGTCTTGGGCAGGGCGTCGACAAAGTGCACCGCGCGCGGATAGGCATGGGCGGCGTAACGCGTCTTGACCCATTGTTGGATCTGCCGTTCCAACTCGGGCCCGGGCGCGACGCCGGGAGCGGCCACCACATAGGCCTCGATCACCTCGCCGCGCACGGCGTCGGGCACGGCGATCACCGCCGCCTCGGTCACCGCTGGGTGGCTCAGCATCGCCGATTCCACCTCGAAGGGACCGATCCGATAGCCGGCCATGATGATCACGTCGTCGTCGCGGGCCGAGAAGTGGAAATAGCCGTCCTCGTCGACCCAGCCCGTGTCGCCGGTCAGGTACCAGCGACCGTCGCCGGCGAACTTCTCGGCGGTCTTGCCTGGAGCGCCGTCATAACCCTCGAACCAGGCCAGGGGACTGTGAGCCAGGTCGATCGCCACCCGCCCGACGACGTCGGGGCCCACCGGTTCGTCGCCGGTTTCGTCCAGAACCAAGGCCCGCCAACCGGGCAAGGCCTGGCCCATCGAACCGGTCCGAATGGGTCGGCGCATGTCAGGATGATTATGATTGTTGATCAGCATGCCCGCTTCGGTTTGCCCGTAGTGGTCATGGACCAGGGCGCCGAGCGCGCCCTCGGCCCAGGCGTTGATTTCGGGCGTCAAGGGCTCGCCGGCGCTGGAGGCCACGCGAAGCTTGAACGGCCTGGCCGGCGACAGGTCGGCGACACGTAGCGCGCGATAGACCGTCGGGGCGGCCGCGAAATTGGTGACGCCCTGGTCGGCCAGGATCGCCACGGTGCTGTCTGGCGAAAAGCCGCCCTCGAACAGCAGGCTGCGGGCCCCGGTCAAGAAACTGACGATCACCCCGAAATAGAGGCCATAGGCCCAGCCGGGATCGGCCGCGCACCAGAAGACGTCCCCGTCGCGCAGGTCCAGGCCGAAGACGGCGTAGGCGTGGAAGGCGGCCAAGGCTCGAGTGGGCACGACGACGCCCTTGGGCGCGCCGGTCGTGCCGGACGTATAGATATGGATCATCGGCCAGTCGCCGCCGCCCGCGAACGCCGGAAAGCCCGGCGGCGAGGCGTCGATCAGGTCCTGCAGGGAGGGATCCTGGGTCTCGCCCGGTCCGGCGACGATCACGCGCCAGGGCGGTGTGGCCGGAATGTCGTCGCCGGGCAGCAGCTTCGGGCGTTGGGCGACGTCACAGACCACGATCTTGGCCTTGCTTCCCAGCAGGCGCGACGCAATGGCGGCCGGGGCGAAGGCGGTGAACAATGGCACGTGCACCGCGCCCAGCCGCCAGATGGCCATCAAGGTCACCAGATAGGCCCGGCTCTTGCCCATCAGGGTGGCGATCCGGTCGCCGGGGAGGAGGCCAAGTTTCTGAAAACTGGCGGCCAAACGCTCGGACTCCTCGCGCAGCTCGCCATAGGTGAGATCGTGCCAGGTGAGGTCCGCCGCGATCACTCTGTAGGCCAGGGCGGCCGGGTCCTTGTCGTCGCAGAGCAGTCTGGCCGCGCCGGCTTCGGATCCGCCGTAGCGCGCCATCCATTGAGCGATACGCAGGTCGGTCGGGTCATGAGCGGCTTTGGACATGGGGAAATTCCCTAGATCGTAAGAGCGGGAAGAAGTGCAAAACCGCGGCGCGGGCGTGGGCGGCAGGGCCACGTCCGCGCGCTCAGCCCTAGTATGTCGCGCCGGCTTGTCGGCCCGAATAGGCCACCTTGAGCATGGAGCGATCGCCCGCCGGACAGGTCCAGTTGCCGCCGTCCTTGACGTCGCCCTTGCCGCTGTAGCGCGCCATTTCCGGGAACTTGCACAGGGGCATGGTCCGCAAGGGCGTCTTGTTCGGATCGACGATCGGCGAGCGCATGCTGTAGAGCTTGGCGGGGAGGGCGTCGGGCGCCTGGCCCTTCTCGACCCAGTCTTCCATCGCGGTGAGCGCGTCGAAATTGTTGGGACCAACGCCAGACATGCTGCAATGGCCCGACCCGGGGATCGCGAACAGGCGGATGTTGTCTTGCAGTTTGGCGTAGCCGCCGTGGCGCTTGGCCTGGCGGCCATAATAGTTCGCCGAGGCATAGAAGGTCAGCTTCTCGTCGCTGAGATTGTGCCAGATCAGGAACTTGCGATCGAGCTTGATCAGCTTGTCGGCGCTGTCGGGCGCCTGACCCATCCCCGCGGCCAGGGTCGTCATCGCCCTATCGGCCTCGGCGCCCGGGACGACACCATGAAAAGCGGCGACTTGGCCGGGGCCGCCGCGCTTGTAGGAGAACAGCTGGCGGGTCGAGAAGGCCGGATCGTTCTTGTGGACGAAGACCTTCAGAACCGCGTTGCTCAGGGACCACATGGAGATCTCGGCGCCGGTGTCAGGCCAAGGGTCGGCGGCCATCGGATCCTTCGGAGCACCTGTCGAGGCGACGCTTGGCGTCAACTCGCTGACCGAAAGGCCCGGCTGGACGACCCGTCCCTTCTCGTCGGTCACGGCCGAGAGCCCCACGCTCAGGGTTTCAATCTGCGCCTTGGTGAAGCACTGGGCGCCCGGCTTGTCGTCGACGCACCGTGGCAGGTCTCGCTCGGGTCGGAAATCACAGGCCGCCGGATTCTGGATTAGGCCGTCCTGCACACCGTCAAGCTTGTCGCAGCGATCCTTGACGATCGGATCGACCTTGGACAGCAATTCGGCGGGGATCGCTGCGTCTGGGCTCCGTAGCGACGCCAGCAAGGTCCCGCCCACGTGCATGGCGGTCGGCGCGAGCGTATAGGCCGATCCGGCGATGATGCCGTCGAACTCTTCTGGAAAATGGGCCGCGGCGACGAAGGCGTCGCGGCCGCCGCCCGAGCAGCCGCTGAAATAGGCGCGCTGGATCTCGCGCGGCGCGCCATTGGCCTTGGCGTAAAAGGCGGTGGTGAAGGCCTTGCCCATGTGCGCCAGCACCTTCTGGGCGCGGTAAAGGTAGTCGGTAATGGCGTCTTCATCGACCTGGCCAGGTCCCTTGACGGCCCATGCGCCGCCGTCCATGCCGATATGGCCCTCGTCTGTGGCGAAGGACGCATAGCCCTTAGCGATGATCTGCCCCGGCCAGCCCTGGGTGGAAATCGTGATCACCGAGCCTGCCGCGTTGCTTACGGCGAAGTTTCCGCAGTGCCCGCTGCAGCCGATCTGCAGATACTTGCCGTTCCAATTGGCCGGCAACGTCGCCAAGAACTGGGCCGTTTTCCCCGTCTTGGCGTTGGTGACGAAGGCGCCGCTGATCTGGCAATAGGCCGGCAAATTGCCCTTGGCCGGGACAAACCGTACGCCGCCAGAGTGTTTGGGGTCGATCGTCAACTGCTGCACGGTCACGCCCCCTTCGATCCCCGAAGCGATCGCCTGGGCGGACTGGGGCTGGCAGACGCTCTGAAGCGCCACGGCCTGCGCATCGGGCTGCGGCGTCTGGCTTGAGGCCGAAAAGGCCAGGACCGAGGCGGTGGCGACCGCCACACCCGCTACGATCGCGGCGCCCGGCCGCCACGGCAGGGCGCGCGCAGGTCGCGAATTCTGGGGGCCCTTGTCCATTTGGTTTCCTCTTCCCGTTGGGGATGGTGTTGAGCGGCTGTCCTTGCGCAGGCCGGACCGACCGGCCCGGCGCGACGCGAGGGCGCCGACCACCCATTCTGTCCGAGAATTTATTACACGGTAGCGTATAGTTTATCAAGCCGCTCTGAAGCGGAGCGACGCCAATCCGTGGCCAGGCCGGCGGGGCGACGACGCGGCGCGAACCTGCGCGCACAGGATCGACTGGAAGTGTGGCGGCAGGGGCGGTTTTCAGTCTTGCGTCGCCCTGATCCGCGGCTCGCCGCTGGCGCATGCCTGGCTGGTCGCAGCCGACACTCGGGCGGCCGGACGATTGGCGGGCGGGTCAGCCGCCAGGAAGTTGAAGGAGGAGCAGCGTGGACGTCGCCGTCGCGCACAGTCGTCCTTCGGCGTCGACGAGCTTGGCCTCGGAGAAGGCCACGCGCCGGCCCAGGTTCACGATTGTTCCTTCGGCCCGCACCGGCCCGCTCGCGTCGGTCAGGGCCCGATGATAGGCGACCTTCAGTTCGAGCGTCGTGTAACCCTGGCCAGGGGCCAGACGCGAATGGACGGCGCAGCCGCAGGCGCTGTCGAGCAGGGTGGCGACGTAACCCCCATGCACCGTCCCGATTGGGTTGTAGGCGGCCCGGGTCGGATGGCCTTCGAACACCACACGGCCGCGCTCCAACTCGACCAGGTGAAAGTCCAAGGTCTCCCCGATGGGCGCCTGAATCTTTCCCTTCAGCATGGCCTCAAGCTGGCCAAAGCCATCGAGATCCGGCCGGTCCTTGGTGATGTTCATCGCGATGTCCTGTTCAGCCAGAGCCCGCAGGCGCGGCGGCTAGCGCGTTATTTCGATCGTCAAGACAATGGCCTGGCCAGCCTTGGGCTTGAAGGCCACCGTAGCCCGTCGCCGCCCGTCAAGACCACGGGGAAAGTCCGCGCGCTCAAGACGCCCTGGGCGCTGACGGTGTTGTCGCCGGCTCGAAGCCGCATGGCCGGCCAGACGCGTATCTTGTCCGGACAATCTGGCCGCGCGCCGAAGCCCTGGCTGTTGGCGAAGAGTTCGGTCGAGGCGGCGTTGCTGTAGACGCGAACGTCGGTCACCGGACAGGCGCGATCGACGTATCGTCGTCCGCCCTCGTGCTGGCCAAGATCGGTCCCGTTGAGCCAGGCCTTGGCCATGCGACCCGCCGGGTCGAACTGAAGCCAGACATGCTTGCCGAAGCAAGACGCCTCTCATGTTTCCTCCGCCCGTCGTGAACCGCGAACGCGTTCGCACTATCGGTCTGGACGGCGTCTGTCAAATTACCAGACGGTATCGAGTGGTTATGCTGGCCGTGCGTCGTCATGGCGAACGGCGGCCGCCGGAGCGAGAGTCCAGCGCCCGGTCCCGGCGACATCGGGATGGCGAGCGTTCCTCTTGCGGGGTCGGCGTTCGCATCGCCCGTTAGGCTGATCCTTTGCCGAGAGGGCGCGGTGCGCTTGTTTGTCGCGCCTGCCGCGCCGGCCTTCTTAATCTGTCGGCCTGATCTTGGCGCTCTGGCTCCACGGGACGCAAAGCTCGCCTTCGGTTGGCGGTTGGCGGCGTGGCATTGGCCCAAGGCTCTTGCCGAGTGTCGCATGGTTGGTCCGAAGCGTCTTGACAGTTCGCCAAAAGCGCCCATAACTATACGTTACCGTATGGTTCTTGGATGCGAAGCATCGCACCGCAGCGGACGGCGAGGGAGCGGAAACAAGGAGGCGCGCTCCCCCTAAGGGCCGAGCAAGTCGCCATGAGGCCTGCGTCCCGGTGTGCGCCTGAGGCGCGCGTCCAAAGGGCAGATTTCCAAAACCGCCAATCACCGCCGATCACGGCGGGGCGGCCAGACCAAAGTTCGAATGCGCCGCGCTGGCCCAGAACCGGCGACAAGGCCAAGGGGAGGATAGAATGAAAAAGACGCGAACGCTCACGTGGGTGGCTGGTGCGAGCCTGATGGTGATCGCCTCGGCGGCGCAGGCGCAGCAAGCCCAGGACCAAGCCAAGCCGTCGAGCCCTCAGGCCCAAGCCAGCGACGGCCTGGTCATCGAGGAAGTGGTCGTGACCGCTCGGCGCAGGTCGGAATCGCTGCAAGACGTTCCCCAGACCGTCAACGCCGTCACCGGCGCGGATCTGGAAAAGCTCAACATCCAAAAATTCGAGGATGTCGCCTCGGTGGTGCCGGGTCTGACCCTGAGCACGGCCAACACCGGCTATACGACGGTGGCGGCTATCCGCGGCGCGCCTTTCCAGGCGGAAACCGGAGCCAACCCGACCGTCGAGTTCTACCTGAACGACACCCTGGCTTCGTCTCTCTTCCTGTTCCAGTCGACCTACGACATCGGTCAGATCGAAGTCCTACGCGGCCCTCAGGGCACCTTGCGTGGCCGCGCCTCGCCCTCGGGCTCGATAACGGTGACGACCCGCAAGCCGGACATGGAGTCGTTTGGCGGTTATGTCAGCGCCTCCGACTCCGACCAGCGCAGCCGCAACATCAACGGCGCGGTCAATATTCCGATCGTTCGTGACCAGTTGTCGCTGCGGATCGCGGGTCTCTATGACGACAACGACTACGACCAGGTTCACAGCATCAACAGCAGCCTCAACCCGTATTCGCGCACCAAAAGCGGACGTGCGAGCCTGAGGTTCGAGCCGTCGGACACCTTCAACGCCAGCATTGTCTACCAGCGGATCGACCGCAAGCTTCAGTCCTTCGACCAGGTGCAGTCCTATTCGTTGATCAACCCCGCGGCCGCGGCGAGCCCGCGCCTGATCCGGGCCAGCGACCGTCTTGGCATCACCGATGGCGCGCGCCGCTCGCGGGTCAAGCAGGACATGGTCATCGGCCAGGCCAGCCTGAAGTTCGGCGGCCAGGTGCTCAACTATGTGGGTTCCTACAACGAGACCAAGATCGACACCCAAACGCCGAGCGACCAGGCCAACTTCTTCGCCAACCTGGAATACTACCAAACGCTGGACGCGCCGGCCTCGGCCGAGGTGCATGAACTGCGCCTGTCCAACCAGGACAAGCTCTGGGGCATGATCGACTATACCGTCGGGGTGTTCCACACCGACAACGACGGGAGGTCCGCGCTCGTTGCGCGCACGCCGGTCACATTGTTCGGCAGTCTTGTCACGGTGGCCGAGACCCCGATCGTCTCGCTCGGCGCGGCCAAGGAAACCTCGGTCTTCGGCAACATCACCGCCCACCTGGGCGATAAGACCGAATTGGCCGGCGGCCTGCGGCGCATCGACTACGAGTCGAGCAGCGATCTGCAGATCAACGGCCTCTCGAGCCTGAAGACCAACCGCTCCTACAGCCCGACCGTCTATAACCTCTCGATCTCCCATCGGTTGACCGACGACATCACCGTCTACGCCAACACGGGCAGCTCATGGCGGGCAGGGCCGTTCCTGGTCGGCATCTTCCAGCCGCTGAGCCCGCGCCTTCAGAAGTACATGGACCTGAAGCCGGAGAAGTCGCAGTCCTACGAAGGAGGCGTCAAGACCGAGCTGTTTGATCGCCGTCTGCGCCTGAACGTCGCCGCCTTCCACCAGAAGTTCGACGGTTTCATCTATCGTGGCAGCCTGACCCCCTACGTTCAACAGACGAACGCGGGCCAGAATGTGGGCCTGTTCAATTTCGCGTCCAACGTTGACGCCGAAATCAATGGCGTGGACATCGACTATGCCATCCAGGCGTCTCACCGTTTGAGCATCAGCGGCGGGTTCAGCTACGCCAAGGGCAAGATCAAGAACAGCACCGTTGCTTGCCAGGATCTCGACCACAACGGTCAGGTCGATGCGGTCTCGACCACCCCGACCTTGGCCGAACTCCAGGCTTCGACCGGTGGGGAGGCGGTGGCCGAGTGCAAGCTCAGCGGCAGGCTCTCGACCTCGCCCAACTGGAGCTTCACGGTCGTGCCGGAATACTCCCTGCCGGTGCGCGATGGCATGAACGCCTTCGTCCGCGGTCTGCTGACCTACTATCCGAAGAACCAGCAGGACGTGTTCAATCTGAACGACGCCGTCGACGCCTACGGCATGGTCAATCTCTACGCCGGTCTGCGCGACGACCGGGGCGCCTGGGAGCTGTCGTTCTTCGCCAAGAACGTGACCAATACCGGACAGGCGCTCAACAACGGCCCGTCGGTGCTGGCGACCACCTATCAGGCCCTGCGGCCGCCGACCTTCCGCACCACGGCGGCGGCGCAATTCAACAGCACCTATGTCAGCACTCGCTACACCGCGCCGCGCGAGGTCGGGATCAGCCTGCGCTACGCGTTCGGTTCCCGCTAAGCCCCGTCAGCCTGCGCCGTCGATCGGGCCGAGGCGACAAGCAAGCCGCTCTGGATCATCTCCAGAGCGGCTTGCGCGCGGAGGGCTACGCCATTTAGCCGGAACGGCGCCGCACGCTGGACGGCTGGCGGGCAAGGCATGATTGCAGCCGGCTCCATCAACAGTGGGACGTCCGGCGACTTGGGATACGACGTCACCAGGCCGTGCGGGCGGCGAACAGCACATCGACGACGTGGTCGGCGTAGATCGCCGCCTCCTGCGGCGTAACGCGGCGCATATGGCGGTGGGATTCGTGCCAGCCGGTAAGCATGGCCATCATCATCTCCGCGACGCGGAGAGCGCTGCGCGGCGGCGCGGGAAAGTCGTGTGTTCCTGCCTGGATCTCGACGGCCAGGCGCGCGACGGCAAGCTGGTGGCCCGCCTCGAACAGCGCCCGCGCCAGGTCCTTGGCGCTGTCGACGTTGTTGAGAAGGATGCGATTGAAATCCTGAATCTCCTCCGACGTGATCGAAGTCAGGATCACGCGGGCGATATGACGGAGGCGATCCTTGAAATCCTGCGGCATGGGACTGACGACCAAACCCGCCTGGCTTGCCCAAATCGAGATCCTGTCGTCGACCACGGCCTTCATGAGGGCTTCCTTGGTCGGATAGCGTGCGTAGAGGGTGCTTTTCGAAACACCCGCTTCCGCGGCGACGGTCTCCATGGGCGTGGCGTCGAAGCCCACGGTCAGGAACAGCTCCCGCGCCGCGTCGAGAAGGGCTTGTTGGATGACCTCGCTGCGGGCGACGGTTGGGCGTCCAATCCGCGGCCTGGCGGGTTTGGCGGCCTTGGCCAGCTCCTCCTGCGCCGGAACAGGCGGCGGCGATCGGCCTAAGGTGGATTTGTCGCGCACTCGTTTGCTCCATCGGCGAAACAGTCCCGACGATTTCATCGGCGAACCTTGAGCGACTTGCTGATGGCTCCTGCCAGGTCCCACACAGTCCAGGTTTGCTGGGGAGGGATGAAATTGACCGATAGCGCGCCGTTGTTCTACGGCGCGCGAAGCCTCACCAGTTGAACATGGTCCCGTCTTCCAGCCGGTTCACCGGCAGGTAGGCGCGCTTGTAGGGATATTGCTGCGCCAGGACCTCGTCGATCTCGACGCCCAGGCCTGGCCGCTCGCCCGGATGCAGCATGCCGTCCTTGAAGGTGTAGCCGTGCGGGAAGACCGCGTCGGTCTCGGGGGTGTGGCGCATATATTCCTGCAGGCCGAAGTTGGGGATCGACATGTCGAAATGCAGGGCCGCGGCCATGGTCACCGGCGACAGGTCCGTGGCGCCGTGACAGCCGGTCTTGACGTGGTGCAGGTCGGCGAAGGCGGCGATCTTCTTCAGGTTGGTGATGCCGCCGGCGTGCAGCACCGTCGCCCGCAGATAATCGATCAGCTGTTCCTGGATCAGAATGTTGGCGTCCCAGACGTGGCTGAAGATCTCGCCGACCGCCAGGGGGGTGGTAGTGTGCTGGCGTATCAGGCGAAAGCCGGCCTGGTTCTCGGCGGGCACGGCGTCCTCCAGCCAGAACAGGCGGTAGGGCTCCAGGTCCTTGCCCAGGCGAGCGGCCTGGATCGGCGTCAGGCGGTGATGGACGTCGTGCAACAGGTGCACGTCCCAGCCCAGCACCTCGCGCGCCTTCTCGAACAGCTTGGGCGCGTGGCTGAGATACTTGGCCGTCGACCAGACGTTTTCGGTGGGCAGGTCGGCGTCGGCCGGCTCGTAGAACATCTTGTCGCCCGAGACGCCGTAGGTGCTGGCCAGGCCTGGCACGCCGGTCTGCAGGCGGATGGCCTTGTAGCCGAGGCCCTTGTACTTCACCGCCTCGGCGATGGTGTCCTCGATGGTTTCGCCGTTGGCATGGCCATAGACCGTGACGCCCTCGCGGCAGGCGCCGCCCAGCAGTTGGTAGACCGGCAGGCCGGCCACCTTGCCCTTGATGTCCCACAGCGCCATGTCGACGGCCGCCAGGGCGCTCATGGCCACCGGGCCGCCGCGCCAGTATGAGCCGCGATAGAAGAACTGCCAGATGTCCTCGATCCGATGGGCGTCCCGGCCGATCAGGCAGGGGATCATGTGGTCGCGCAGATAGCTGACCACAGCCAGTTCGCGCCCGTTGAGCGTGGCGTCGCCGATCCCGGTGACCCCGTCCGAGGTGGTGATCTTCAGGGTGACGAAGTTGCGGCCAGGGCAGGTGACGATGACCTTGGCGTCGATGATCTTCAGCACCAGCAAACTCCGAGCGACAAGGGCGCCAGCAATCGGCGCCGTGATTTCAACAGAAGACGACCGAGGTTGGACTTCGGGCGGAGCGCCCTGTGCAGCCCGATTACAACGGCGTGGTCCCTGGTCAGATATCAGCGGTTAGCTTGGGCTGTCAATAAATGTACGCTATCGATCGGTTAAATAGCGCCTTCTCGCCCTGAAGGGGCTGGGTGCGGGAGCAGGTGGCGCGAGAATCTCTCTAAACTCTTGACATAAGACCCACGGTGCGCGACTTCCATAAAAGAACGATGTCGTATGGTTATGGGTAAGGGCGCCGGGTTTCCGGGCCGGATCAACCCTGACCAAGGGGCGTTGCGGGCCCTGGCGCGTGGTCGATCACGGCGCCGAGCTGGCGAAGCCTTGCATGGCGCGACTGAAGACGCCTGGGAGGAAGACCTTGGACGCCCCGACCTATGTTTCCGCTCCCGCCTTCGAACAGCCGGTCGGCGCGCCCGCGATCCTGAGCGTGGAATCCTTCTCCATCGAGGAGTTGATGCGCGTTCCCCAGGCCTGGGCCATCGTCCTCAAGCATGTTCCGAGCGTCAGGCTGGTCGTGGCCGCGCAGCAAGCCAAGCCCCACCTTGGCAACATGACCCTCAGCAGCTTTGCGCTCTACCTGCCCCTCACCCCGACCACCTACGCCGCCATCGACGCCGAACTGGCCCAACTGCCCAAGAGCCTGTGAGGGGATGGCCATGACTGGAGTGCGGATCGATCGGCGGCAGATGCTGCTCACCTCGTGCGTCGCCACGGCGCTACTGGCCGCGCCGCGAGCCTTGGCCGCCCAGGTTCAAACCTCGGCCGAGGGGCGGCGCCAGCCTTTCGACGGTGGATGGCTGTTCCGCCGCGGCGTGGGCGAAGGCCAAGAAGCGCCGCGGCTTGATGATCGAGACTGGCGCGCGCTTGATCTGCCGCACGACTGGAGCATTGAGGACCTTCCCGCGCGCGCTGGTGAGGCCAGGGGCGCGATCGGGCCGTTCGATCCCAAGGCCGAGGGGGGAACCTCCACGGGCTTCACCGTCGGCGGCGAGGGGTGGTATCGCAAGCACTTTCGCCTGGCCAGGCCCACCACCGGCCGGGTCGAGCTGACGTTTGACGGCGTCTATATGGACAGTCAGGTTTGGCTCAACGGCGAGCCTGTGGGCGCCCATTTCAACGGCTACACCCCGTTCGCCCTCGATCTGACCCCGTATCTGTCGGCGGACGGCGAGAACGTGCTGGCCGTGCGCGTGCGCAACCTGGGCCTCAACAGTCGCTGGTATTCAGGCTCGGGAATCTATCGACACGTCTGGCTCGACGTTCTGCCTGAGCAGGCCCGGATCGCCCGTTGGGGTGTGAGCGTCTCCACGCGCCGGCTGACCTCGGCGACGGCTGAACTGGACCTTGGCGTTCGCCTTGAGGCGATCGACGCCGGATGTTCGGTGAACTGGCGGGTGAGGGACCCTCAAGGCCGAGTGGCGGCCCAGGCCCAGGCCCACGCCGTAGCCTCGGCGGATTTGCGCCACGCCCTGACGTTGAAGGCGCCCAGGGCTTGGTCGCCCGATACGCCCGTGCTCTACACGCTGGAGACCGAACTTCGGCGCGGCGACGTCGTGCTCGATCGCGACGTCACCCGATTTGGCGTGCGGGTGATCAGCTTCGACACCCAGGACGGCATGCTGATCAACGGCGCGCCCTACAAGCTGCGCGGAGGCTGCATCCATCACGACCACGGGGTGCTGGGCGCGGCGGCCTTCGACCGGGCCGAGGATCGCAAGGTGCGCCTTCTCAAGGCGCGCGGCTACAACGCCGTGCGCCCCTCGCACAATCTGTTCTCCCCAGCCTTCCTGGAAGCGTGCGACCGACATGGGATGCTGGTGGTCTGCGAGACTTTCGACGTCTGGCGCCGCGGCAAGAAGGCCCAGGACTATGCGGTCCAGTTCGACGCCCTTTGGCGGTCGGACCTGGACGCCATCGTGCGAAGCGCGCGCAACCACCCCAGCATCGTGATGTGGAGCATTGGCAACGAGATCCCCGATCGCAACACGCCTCAGGGCGTGGAGATCCAGTGGCGCCTGGCCAACGCCGTTCACGAGCTCGACCCGACCCGTCCGGTGACCGCCGGCCTGCACGAATTCCTGGGACGCCCCGTGACGCCGTCGGCGGCGACCGCGCGGCGAGGCAAACCCGTCGCGCCCGACCAGACCAGCACCGTCTTCCTCGATGTGGTCGGTTACAACTACAAGCTCCGCGACTACGAGGCCGATCACCAAGCCTATCCGGATCGGGTTCTTTACGGCACCGAGAGCTACCCCAAGGACGTCTTCGAGACCTGGGCGCTCACCAATCGCTCGCCCTGGCTGATCGGCGACTTCGTGTGGACGGCCATGGATCACCTGGGCGAGGTCGGCATCGGCGGTTCGGCCCTGCTGGCCAAGGACGCCAAGTTCCGCATGGCGCCGAACCTGGCTTGGCCGTGGATTTCCAACAATTGTGGCGACATCGACCTGATCGGCGACCAGAAGGCGCCCTCGCACGCCCGGGACGTGGTCTGGGGCGTCAGCGAACTGGAAATGGCCGTTCAGCGCCCGCTACCCGAAGGCAAGGACGAGGTGCTCCGGCTGTGGGGCTGGTCGGACGAGCTGCAGAGCTGGACATGGCCCGGGGCCGACGGCGCGCCCATGACGATCCGGGTCTATACCCGAGGTGACCGGGTCGACTTGCGCCTCAATGGGCGGCTCGTCGAAACCAAGGCCGTTGGCGACGAAGATCAGTGGCAAGTGGCGTTCACAACACCCTATGCGCCGGGGGTCCTGGAGGCGGTGTGCTATCGCCAGGGTCGCGAGCTCGCCCGCAAGCGTCTGGCCACAGTCGGCGCGCCGAAGATGATCCGTCTGCGCGCCGAGGACGGCGGCCAGGCCGGACGTGGCGAGGTCAGCTTCGTCAAGGTGGAAATCGTCGACGCCGAGGGACGCGCGATCCCGGAACTGGCCCGTGCGGTGCGGCTGTCGGTGACCGGGCCCGCCGACCTGATCGGCTTTGGCGGCGGTGACCCGCAGGCCAGGGGCGGTTACCAGTCGCCGTCGGCCTTGACGTTCAATGCGCGCGCCCTGGCGGTTCTGCGCGGCCGCGGCCGCGCCGGCTCGGTCACGCTGACCGCCCGGGCCGATGGTCTGCCGACGGCGAAGCTCGCCCTTCGGCTGACCTAGGGCCGCCCGCCCGGCGGTCCGTCCGATGCACCCCAGGCATGATTGAGCGCCGAGGACCAGGCCTGGCGGCGTATGAGCCAATCACCAGGCCGAGCGTCCCGCAAACAGGACGTCGACGACGTGGTCTGCGTAGGTGTGGGCTTCTTCCGCGGGAATATCTCGCACCCGACTGTGGGCGTCGTACCAGCCTGCGAGCGAGGCCATCAGCATTTCGGCGACGCGCGTCGGGCTGCGTGGGGGAACCAGGTGATCGCGTGTCCCAAGCCTGATTTCCTCTGAAAAGGCGTTGATCGCCAGCTTGTGGCCAACCTCATGGAGCGTGCGCGCGATCTCGCCGCCGGCTGCAGTGCTGGTGGAGATCACCCGCTGGAAGGCGCGCAGTTCTTCCGAACCGAGGTCTTCCACCACCGACCGCGCCAGATAGCGAAGCCGATCCTTGAAATCGTCGGGCATCGGGCCGCGCCGGGCGGCGCCGGCCACGCCCCACGCCTTGATCCGGTCTTCCACCACCGCCCGCAACAAGGCTTCCTTGGTGCCGTAGCGCGAGTAGATCGTGCTTTTGGACACCTTTGCATTGGCGGCGATGACCTCGAGGGCGGCGGCCTCGACGCCCAGGGTGAGGAACTGGTCGCGCGCCGCGGCCAAGATGGCCTGTTCGATCTCCCGTGCTTGCTCCAGCGTCGGGCGACCGCCGCGGCGCAACATCGCGCCGTCGTCGGCCGCGACTTCGGGCGCGGGCGTGACCGCAGCCCTGGCTTTCTTGTCCGAACTGTCGGCGAGGGCGGTGGGCCGTTTGGGCAAGGCGAACTCCAATATCTTCGGCGCGGAGACCGCACCGTGCCTCGGCGGTCCAGCGGTTATCGACCAAGCGCGTTTCCGTGCGTCGGTGGCAGGACGCCTCGGCGCATCGACTCGAAAAAATCGCTCGGTACCGTGTAATATATCGTCACCAGGGGGAAACATGCCAACGTCGATCCATCGGGTCTCGATCGGATGATGGTCCGCAAGCGGAGCTTCCTCGCTGCCGCCGCATTGGCCTGACTCGGGGCATGCCGTGGCAGGCGCTAACCCTTCGCGCCAGGGAGGCGGCGCGGTCCGCCGCTCCGGCGACGCCCAGGGGCCGGACGCGGTCGGCGCGGACCAGCCGGCGACCTGCCTATCCAGCCGTTGCGGCCGCCGGGTTTCGCCGGCGTCAGCGGGCGAGGAACTCCCGGGCCTTCTCCACAAAGGCCTCGTGATACTGAAAGATGCCCCCATGTCCGGCGTCCTCATAGAGGACGAGTTCGGCATTGGGCAGGCGGCGGGCCAGGTCGATCGAGTTGCTGCTGGGCACCATTTTGTCCTGATCGCCATTGGCGACCAGAACAGGATTATGGATTGCGCCCAAGTCCTGCCGCGTCTGCTCGCCCCACGCCTTGATCGCCTTGAGCTGTCTCAGGAACGCCGCCACCGTGACCGGCTTGTCGCGATCGGCCTGGCGCTCCTTCAACCGTTCCAGGAAGGCTGTCGCCGCGCGCCGGCCATTGGCGGTGGAGGTGAAGAAGAGGTAGAATTTCGGGTCCCGGAAGGTCGCCATGCCCTTGAGGATAAGCGGCCAGGACACAGCTCCGACCCTTTTGATACCCTCGCCGCCGGCCGGGCCCGTGCCTGTCAGGATGATCTTGCGGACAAGGTGGGGCGCCTTGCGCACGATGTCCTGCGCCACGAATCCGCCAAGCGAGAAGCCGAGCAGATCGACCTGCTTGAGGCCCAGCGCGCCGATGACGGCGATCGCGTCATCGGCCATTTCCGCCACGGTGAGCGGCGCCTTGCCGCTTGAGGCGCCGACGCCCCGATAGCTGAGAGCGATGACGGGGCCGATTGCAGCGAGGCCGTCGACGATACGCGGATCGAAGTTGTCCAGCACCGCGCCCCAATGGTTCAGCAGCACGACCGGAACGCCGGCCTCGGGTCCCAGGCGCCGGTAGACGAAGGTCGCGCCCGCGACCTCGATGCTTTGGGTCGGCGCATGTTTCCACGCGGTTGCGGGGGCGGCTTTTTGGGAATGGGACGGGGTCATATTCTTCTTCTTCTTCTTCTGGTCTAACGGATCTTGACGACGACCTTGCCCCTGGAGCGTCCGGCTTCGACGAACGCCATGGCCTCGTTGGTCGCTGCGAAGGGGAAGCTGCGGTCGATGACCGGCCGAATGATCCCGGCTTCGATCAGCGACCCAATCTGGCTCAGTTGTCCGCCATCCGCGCGCATCAACAGGAACGAATAGCCGACGCCACGGCGCTTGGCCTTGCTTCGGATGCCGAAGCTCAGAAGGCGCGTCGCCTGCTTGAGGACCCAGTTCAGCCCCTGTTGGCTGGCGAAGACGGGGTCCGGGGGACCGGAGATCGAGATCAGCTTGCCGCCTGGCTTCAGTACGTCCAGGGATTTTTCGAGCGTGTCGCCGTCCAGGCTGTTCAAGACCACGTCGTAGCCCGACAGCGCCTTCTCGAAGTCCTGCTTCTTGTAATCGACGATGACATCGGCGCCGAGGCTCCTGACCAGCTCGACGTTCGTCGTGCTCGTCGTCGTCGCGACCGTCGCGCCCAGGTGCTTGGCCAGTTGGATGGCGAAGGCGCCCACGCCGCCCGATCCGGCATGGATCAGAATCTTCTGACCCGCCTTCAGCTCGGCCCGCTCGACCAGCGCCTGCCAGGCGGTCAGTCCCACCAGGGGGATGGACGCGGCTTCCTCCAGGGTGAGGTTCCTTGGTTTCAGCGCCACGTCGGCTTGGTTGACGGCGATGGACTGCGCGAACGTCCCGATCCGGCCGTCGCGCGGCCGGGAATAGACCTCGTCACCGGGCTTGAAGCGCCGGACCTTCGACCCGATCCGGCTGACGGTGCCCGCCAGGTCGTGCCCGAGGATCACGGGGAGGCGATAGGGCAGGATGAGCTTGAACTCGCCATCCCGGATCTTGGAATCCAGAAGATTGATCCCCGCCGCGTGGATCTCGATCAGGACATCGTCATCGCCCAAGGTGGGCTCGGGCATGTCGCCAAGGCGCAGGGCGGCGCCTTTCTTGTATTGGTCGAGAATGAAGGCCTTCATGGTGGTCTGTTCTCCAGTCTCGCGCCGACGCCGGCCGCCGAGAGCACGGCCCTTGCAGACTGGGCGCGAGGGGTGGAGCCGCGCCCGGGCGCGGCCCCGAAAGGACTAAGCGTCGACTGTGGCGGCCAGGGCAGGATAGTCGGTATAGCCCGCCGCGCCTCCGCCATAGATCGTGGCCGGATTGATCTGCGCCAAAGGCCCGCCGATTTTCAGTCGCTCCACAAGGTCGGGATTGGCGATGAAGGGCCGCCCGAAGGCGAACAGGTCCGCCTTGCCTTCGGCCAGGTGCGACGTTGCAAGGTCGAGCGTGTAGCCGTTGTTGGCGATGTAGGTGTTGCGGAAGCGGCGACGAAGCGAGCCGAAGTCGAAAGGCGCGACGTCACGCGGGCCGCCGGTCGCGCCCTCGACGACATGGATGTAGACGACGCCCAGGGCGTCGAGTTGATCGACGATGTAATCGAACTGCCCCTGAGCGTCGCTGCTCGAAACGCCGTTGGCGGGCGATACCGGGGAAATCCGAATGCCGGTGCGTTCGGCGCCGATCTCCTCGACCACCGCGGCGGTGACTTCCAGCATCAACCGGGCCCGGTTTTCGATCGATCCACCGTAGGCGTCGGTGCGGACGTTGGCGCCGTCCTTGGCGAACTGGTCGAGCAGATAGCCGTTGGCGCCGTGGACTTCCACGCCATCAAATCCCGCCGCGATGGCGTTCGCAGCCGCCTTGCGGAAGTCGTCGACGATGCCGGGCAGTTCCTTCAGTTCGAGCGCGCGCGGCGCCGAGACATCGAAGAAGCCATTGTTGACGAACGTCTTGGTTTCGGCCCGGATCGCCGACGGCGCAACCGGCGCGGCGCCGTTCTCCTGCAGGTCGACGTGTGAGACGCGCCCGACATGCCAGAGCTGCAGGAAGATCCGCCCGCCCTTGGCATGCACGGCGCTGGTGACCTTGCGCCAGCCATCGACCTGAGCCTGGGCGTAGATGCCGGGCGTGTCCTGGTAGCCCTGTCCCTGCTGCGAGACCTGCGTGGCCTCGGTGATTAGCAGGCCAGCCGATGCGCGCTGGCCGTAATACTCCGCGGCCAGATCGCCTGGAACGAAGCCCGGACCGGCGCGGTTGCGCGTCAGAGGCGCCATGACGATCCGGTTGGAGAGGGTCAGCGAGCCCAGCGTATAGGGCTCAAAAAGCGTCTTGGTCATAGGAGGTCACCTTGTCTGCCCCCGCCGCGGCGGGGGCGTCTGCCAAAAGGGCGGGTTTGGGGCTCAGGCGGCCGGGCGGTACCGCTCGGCGGGCTGGGCATTGCCGTAGTTCGGGAGCATGGCTTGGCGCGCGGCCTGCAGCGCGTCCCACTGTCCGGCGTCGGGAAGCGGCGGGATGGTCACCGGCTCGCGGCGGTCGAAGCCGACCAGCGCCGCGTCGACCAGGTCGCCAACCTCCATGACGTTGGAGAGCGTGTTGACGTCGGCCCCGACGTGTTCCCAGATTTCCGTTCGCGTCGTGGCGGGAAGGACAGCCTGGACGTAGACCCCCTTGGGCCCCAGCTCGAGGCTGAGCCCCTGCGATAGAAACTGCACGAAGGCCTTGGTCGCGCCGTACACCGTCATGCCGAACTCCGGCGCCAGGCCGACCACCGAGCCGATGTTGACGATCGCACCTTCGCCGGCCTTCACCAGGCGCGGGGCGATGGCGCTGGCCAGCCGCAGCAGGGCGGTGGTGTTGAGCGCGACGAGCCGCGTGACGTCGTCGATGCTCTGTTCGATGAAGCTGCCGCCCAGGGCCGTTCCGGCGTTGTTGACGAGGATCCCGATCCGGGCGTCGTCGCGCAGCCGCGCCTCGACCGTGGCGAGATCGGCAAGCTGGGTCAGATCGGCCTGGATGATGTCGATCGCCACGCCGGTTTCCTGACGCAGGCGGGCGCTCAGAGCCTCCATGCGCGCCACGTCCCGGGCGACCAGCACGAGATCGTGGCCTCGGCGGGCGAACCGCTCGGCATAGGCGGCGCCGATGCCGGTGGAGGCGCCGGTGACGAGGACGGATGGCAGGGTGGTCATGGCGTTTGCTCTTTTTGCTGACGAGATCTATATAATCATGACGAATATCATGATTGCCGTCCAAATATGATGACCATCATGAAAATGTCAACAGCGCCGGCGGAGAATTTTGAGATGAAGGTCAGTCGAGAAAAGATGGCCGAGAACCGTCTCCGGATCCTGGAGGTCGCCAGCCGGTTGTTTCGCGATAAAGGGTTCGAAGGCGTCAGCGTCGCGGAGGTGATGAAAGCCGCCGGGCTCACGCACGGCGGCTTCTATGGTCATTTCAGTTCGAAGGACGATCTGATCGCGCAGACCCTTGCCCATGCCCTCGCCGCAAGCAGCGGAGGAGGGGGCGATTTTCGCGGCTATGTGGAAGACTATCTTTCAACCCGTCATCGCGACAACACCGCCGGCGGTTGTCCGACAGCGGCCCTTGTCGCAGCCATCCGCCACCAGGCGCCCGCCGTGCGCTCGGCCATGACCGAAGGCCTCCGGTCGCAGATCGACCGAATCGACAAGGCGCTGCCGCAGCTGGACGCCGCCGACAGACGCCGTGCGGCGGTCGGAAGCTGGGCGGCGATGGTGGGGGCGGTGATCCTCGCCCGGGCGATCGACGATCCTGCGCTTTCCGATGAAGTCCTGGAGCAGACGCGTTCCTGGATTGACGCTGGCCTCAGCCAATCGTCCGCGCGCTAGTATGTGGCTTGGGCCGTGACAGTGTTGCTTGATGCGATCGCGGCGTCGGATCTGCCCGGCTCGCTTCCTAGTGCGGCGCGTGGACGGCCGGGCTTGGGATATGGTTGGCATGGCAACTATTAGCTGGTCCGCCTGGGCGTGACGCGATACCCTCGCCATGAACTGGCTCAGATCAGCGGGGAGGGCGCTAATGATGACGTTCTGGGGACGGCTGGTGGAGTTGTTCACCCTTTCAGGTCGCTACGGCGAGTATTCCCCTGTCGTCTACATGATTGGCTACGATTTCTGGTGGACGGCGTCATCGCCTCCTGGATTAAGTCAGGCTGCAATTGAATAAGAGCTTTCGTCGAACGCTGAAGCCGTACATGGCCACGGCGCAGGTCGAGCAGTCCATTCGGCGCCTCGGTCTTTGCGTCGCGGTGGGCGGGGCGCCGCCGATACAGCAAAGCGCGGACAGTTTGCGGTGCATGGGAAGCTCCTTTGCCCCGGTTGTCTAAGGCGTCGGCGTCGGCGTCGGACAAGCGCCTATAAGATCGTGGTGGGCTCCGGGGGAGGAAAGACAGGCGTTCGGCGGTTTCGAGACGCACCGACTCGTGCCTTCAATGGCGGTCGTGACGCTCATTCGTGCTCCTTTGACGACTATGACGCCTGAAGCCTTCCGCGCCCTTGCCTTGAGCCTTCCCCGCACCCAGGAGCGGCCTGTCCTCGGCTCGCAGGAGTTTCGTATCAAGGACAAGGTCTTCGCCACCTTGGGATGGCCGGAGGCCGGCTGGGCGGTGATCAAGCTCGCGCCAGCCGATCAGACGCGGTTCCTGGGCTTGTGCGAGGGCCTCTCGCCCGAACCGGGCGGGCGCGGTAGGCGCGGCGTGACCCGGGTGCGGCTTGCGGCCTTGGACGCAGATCGCCTGGCGCCGGTCCTGAAGGCCGCCTGGACCCAGGCCGGCGGGCCGGTCGCCGACTATGCCTAGCGTCCGTCCGGCGTCTGGAAGCTTCGCAGATCGCGTTCGCCATAGATACTTGGCCGAACTCTCGCGGATCGCCATCTGCGCAGGATCGCCACCGTTGGCGCGGCGGGCCTAGCCGTCGATCGCCTCCAATGAGGCTCAGCCGGCTAAGGCGCTCCCAAAGGGTATGGACGTGACCGCGCGCCCGTGGCACTGACTTTTGTTGATTTGCCAACTAATCGGCCCGAAAGGGGGACTATGTCTGATGCGCTAACGGGCGAGCACCGTCACGGTTGGGATTTCGATCTTCCAGGATCGGAACTGGTGCGCAAGCGATTGGGGCAAGTCTGGCGCGCGGCCGGCGAGCCGGCCGGTGTCGATCGGATCACGCCGCGAGAAACGCCGATCGCCCTGTCCTTCGATGGCCGGCCCCACACCGTCCTGATGGCTTCGCCCGGGGACGTGGAGGACCTGGCGCTCGGGTTCACTCTCACCGAGGGCGTGGCCCGGCTCGAGGCCATCGCCGGCGTCGAGATCCGTGTTCAGCCTGGCGGTCTCGTGGTCGATATTCGCCTGGTCGAGGGCGCGACGCGAGGGCGTCCGCGGCCGCGCAGTCTGGAAGGACGCTCCAGCTGCGGCCTCTGCGGGGTCCAGCGCCTGGCCGACGCCGTGCGTCCGCTTCCCAAGGTTTCTGAAGGGCAAATCTTCACCCATGAAGCCCTCCAGCGCGCCTTGATCGCCCTGGAGGGGCTCCAGCCTCTGGGCAGCCTGACCCGCGCCACGCACGCTGCGGCCTTCGCCTCGGCGGATGGCCGGATCGTCCTGGTTCGCGAGGATGTCGGACGCCACAACGCGCTCGACAAGCTGGGGGGCGCACTGGCGCGCGCGGGCGTGGCGACGCGCGACGGCTTCGTCCTGGTCACCAGCCGATGCTCCTTTGAAATGGTCGAGAAGGTGGCGCGGCTCGACTGTCCGATGATCGTCGCGATCTCGGCGCCGACCGATCTGGCGATCCAGAAGGCCCAGGAGGCGGGCGTCACCCTGGTCGCTCTGGCCCGGGCCGATGGACACACCGTCTTCAGCGGCGCCGAGCGCTTCGGTCGAGCGTCACTCCCTCTTGAGGGCCGAGCATGAGCGATGGCGCCATCCCAGGGGTTCGGCCCTATCATGGCCCGGCGGGCGGGTGGGGCGCGCTCAAGGCGGTAGGGCAAGCCCTGGCCGATCAGAAGACCCTGCTCGAGGGCGGGCGAAGCTTGCTGCACGCCAACAAGCCAGACGGCTTCGATTGTCCCGGATGCGCCTGGCCCGATCCCAAACACACCGCTTCGTTCGAGTTCTGTGAGAACGGCGCCAAGGCCGTCGCCTGGGAGGCCACCAGCAAGCGCGCCACGCCCGCGTTCTTCGCGGACCATACAGTCACGGAGTTGTTGACCTGGAGCGACCATGCCCTGGAGGACGTGGGCCGCCTGACCCATCCACTGGCCTATGACCCGGGCAGCGACCGTTATCTGGAGATCAGTTGGGAGCAGGCCTTCGCCCAGGCCGGCGCGGTTCTGCGGGATCTGGACGATCCAGACCAGGCCGAGTTCTACGCCTCCGGCCGGGCGTCCAACGAGGCGGCGTTTCTCTATCAGCTGCTGGGCCGAAAGCTCGGCACCAACAATTTCCCCGATTGCTCCAACATGTGCCATGAGCCCACCAGCGTGGCGCTCCCGGACTCGATCGGTCTTGGCAAGGGGTCGGTGACCCTGGAGGACTTCGATCACGCCGACCTGATCCTCTGCTTTGGCCACAATCCAGGCACCAACCACCCGCGGATGATGGCGACCTTGCGGGAAGCCGCGCGCCGGGGCGCGACCATCCTGGTGTTCAACCCGATCAAGGAGCGCGCGCTGGAGCGCTTCGCCTCGCCGCAAGATCCCAGGGAGATGGCCACCCTGGGCGCCACGGCGATCGCGTCGGCCTACTATCAGGTTTCGATCGGCGGCGACGCGGCGCTGATCGAAGGCGTGATGAAGTGCCTGATCCAATGGGACGGGCAAGCCCGCCAGGCCGGCGCCGCGGCGATTCTCGACCATGACTTCATCGCCGCCCACACCCTGGGCTTGCCGGAGCTGAGCGACCATCTGGCGGCCTTGGACTGGCCCTCGATCGAGTCGCGTTGCGGGCTGTCGCAGGCGCGCATCGAGGAGATCGCCAGGATCTACAGTCAGGCGCACGCCACGATCCTCTGTTACGGCATGGGCCTGACGCAGCATCGGAACGCCTCGTCGGCGATCCATCAACTGGCCAATCTGTTGCTGCTGCGCGGCAACATCGGGCGCCAGGGAGCCGGCATCTGTCCGCTGCGCGGTCACTCCAACGTCCAGGGCGACCGCACCGTCGGCCTCTGGGAAAAGCCCTCCGAGCCGTTCCTGGCGGCCATGGACCGCGTCTTCGACATGTCGTGCCCGCGTCATCACGGCCATACCGTGGTCGAGGCGATCGAAGCCATGGAGCAGGGGCGCGCCAAGGTGTTCCTCGGCCTTGGCGGCAATTTCGCGATCGCCGCGCCTGATCCTGTCCGGACATGCGCGGCCATGCGCAAGTTGACCCTCGGCGTTCATGTCGCGACCAAGCTGAACCGCACCCACCTGGTTGTCGGGCGCGCGAGCCTTCTGCTGCCGTGTCTGGGACGCACCGAAATCGATGTTCAGGCCGGCGGCCGCCAAGCCGTGACGGTCGAGGACTCCATGTCGATGGTGCACGCCTCCCGCGGCCTCAATGCGCCCGCCTCCGACATGCTGCGCTCCGAACCCGCGATCGTTGCGGGGCTGGCGCGCGCCGTCTTCGGCGCGGAGGACCCAGTGGCGTGGGAAGCGCTGGTGGCCGACTATGATCGCATCCGAACCTTGATCGAAGCGGTCCTGCCCGAACTGTTCAGCGGCTATAACGACAAAATCCGCGTCCCGGGCGGCTTCCGTTTGCCGTTGGCGCATGCCCAACGGGTCTGGAAAACCGCCAGCGGCAAGGCCCACTTCCTGCCCTTGGTGCACAGCGCCGACCCGCGCGCTGGCCAGCCCGACGTGTTGTTGCTGACGACGCTGCGCAGTCACGACCAGTACAACACCACCATCTACGGTCTCAACGACCGCTATCGCGGCGTGTTTGGCCGGCGCGACGTGGTGTTCGTCAATCCCCTGGACTTGGCGGCCAGGGGGCTCCAGGCCGGCGACGTCGTCGACTTGAGCGCGGCCTTCGACAGCCAGCAAGAGGGCGAACGCGCCGTGCGGGGCTTCGTGGCCGTGGCCATGGATCTGCCGCGCGGGTGCGTGGCCGCCTATTACCCCGAGACCAACAGCCTGGTCAGGCTGGAGGACCGCGATGCGCGCAGCGGCACGCCGGCCTATAAGTCCGCACCAGTCCGCCTTGCCGCGAGCGCTGCGGGACCCCCTCGAGCGGCGATCTAGGGCTCCAGCTCTGTGTACGGCTGGCCCGCGCCGCCGTCTTCGGCCCGGTTCAGGGCCTTGTCCTCGCGCTGGCTGCTGATCAGCACCTGGACGCCGCGATACGCGGCGGCTCGTCCAGACGAGCTGCGGATTCCGAATACCGACTTGCCGGCGCGTGCACGCCGGCCTGGCGCATTGGGTGACTTACTCTTGCGCGTGCTCACTTCGGATCAGGGACTCAGCCGCTCAATACCCGCCGAAAGGCGCGCGGTCCTGCAAGCCAACAAGCTAGTGAGTGGCGTTTCGAGCCGAGATCCTCCAGGCGCGCGCTTATCGCTGTGGGTAAGCCCGAACGGGCGCCGAGCGCGATCATGAATCGCGATAGGTCGCCGCCATGACCGTTGATGAGATCGACCATGACCTGAAATTGCTCGCCGAACAGGCGGGCGCGTTGGGGAATGAAGACGATGGGCCCGGACTGATCTTGCTGTCATCGGACACCTGGTGTCGGCCGGGATTCAAGCTTGGCCACGTGACCACCAACATCATCCGGGGCATTCGCTACCGCGCCATCCGGGTGTTCATCAGCAGCAAGTTCGAGGACAAGGTCCTTAGCCGCAGGGAAGCCTTGGCCTATGCGCCCGGCGCCTTCGAGCCCCTCGAGGCCAAGGCCGCCGCGGCCGGCGAGTAGCCGCAGGAGATCACGGGCCAGCGAGCGGCTTGTAGGGACGGCGTCGTTGATCCGGAGAAGATGCTCCGGCCCGCCTTCCGGCGGGCCTCTCGCGCCTTCGGCATAGGGAGACCGGCCGGCGGTCACGCTCGGTCCCGCGGCTTTCGCCGCTCCCTCGGGCGCGACGCCTGCGGGCAGGCCTTGGCCTGCCGCCGGCCGCTCGACGCCGCCTCCCGCCCCGCGCATGCGCGGGGCTCCTGTGCAGGCTTCATTTTGCGAAAGGGCGGCCCTTGGCCGCGTGGCTTGGGGCTCCGCCCCTGGCGCACTTCGGATCGGCTTCCGCCCAGCTTCGGGCGGGACGCGACAGATCGGCCAGAAGGCCAGTCGACGCCCTGCAGCCGGGTCCCCGCGAAGCCGCCCCTCCGTTTGCACCTCCGGTCTCGCCGACGGGCAAGGGTTCATGCTGAACCCCTGTTTGAAGGCTTGAAAGATGGAACGAGACAAGGACCCGCTGAACCCTCGCATCTATGTCGCCTGCCTGGCGGCCTATAATCAGGGTGAGCTGCATGGCGCCTGGATCGATGTCGATGATGACGCCGACGCCGTGCGCGAGGCGATCAGCGCCATGCTCGCGGCCTCGCCCGTGGCGGGGGCGGAGGAATACGCCATTCACGATGAGGAGGATTTCGGGGCCGTGGAGATCGCCGAATACGCCAGCATCGATCGCGTGGTTGAGATCGCCGTGTTCCTGCGCGAACGGGGCAAGCTGGGCGGCCTTGTGCTCAATCACCTCGACGGGGACGTCGGGGCGGCCGAGCGCGCCTTGGACGAGCAGTACCATGGCGTCTTCGAACGGCTGTTCGACTACTGCCAGGAGCTTACCGAGGAGACCGTCGCCGTTCCGCAGGTCCTGCAATACTACATCGACTATGAAGCGATGGCCCGCGATGCGGAGATGAGCGGAGACATCTTCACCATCCAGACCGCCCGCGATGAAATCCACGTGTTTGGGGCACGCTAGAGCATCGCGCGGAAAAGTGGCCGCCGGTTTTCCGCAAAAGCGATGCGACAGCAAAAACTAGAGCAAGCCGGGCGATTCCGACATCGCGCGGCCTGCTCTAGCCTGGACGCCCCAGGACCAGCGCCAGGGCGAGGCTGGCCGCGAGCACGGCCAGGGTCAGCAGTCCGGCCCACCCGGCGGGGGTGAGCAGACGCGCGGTCGGTCGATGGCGAGGGGGCATGACGGCAATCTAGAGCATCGCGCGGAAAAGTGGACGCCGGTTTTCTGCAAAAGCGATGCGGCAGCAAAATCCAGAGCAGGCCGGGCGATTCCAACATCGCACGGCTTGCTCCAGAGCTTGGGCGCGCCAGGCGACAGGCGATCCTGCGCGCCTTTCCAGCCGCGCCCGCGCGGCCGATCCTTTGGGATCGGCCGCGTTCGCTTCACAGGCTCCGCCCGGCTGGGCGATCAATCGTCGTCGGGAATGCAGGTGCCCGCATCGAGCACCTCCCACTGAGCCCTCTGCCATTCGTCCGCCGCCGCCGCCAGGGCCAGGCGGGCCTTGGCGATCCAAGTTGGGTCGGCGAGCGGTTCCTGGGCCAGGGCGCGCAGGCCATCGGGCGTGACGTCGGGCGCAAGCGGGGGCGGGGCCTGGGGCGGGGAGGCGGCGAAAGCGGACGCGCGGTGTTCCAGGCGAAGGGGCGGGCGGTCCTTGGAGCGGTCGATCGGCCAGGTTTCCCAGATCTTGGCTTCGTCCACGCCCTGGGCTCGGGCCGCATGGCGTTGGACCTGGTCCATCAACTGCGGATCGAGCGCCGGCGCCTTCCATCCGGCCGCGGCCTGCAATCGCAGGAACGGCTCTGGATGCAGCAGCATCGTGTAGAGCCGATCGACGATCTGCATCATCAGGCCCTTCATCTCCTCCTGGGAGATGCGCGAGACGTCGGCCCAGGCGATCTGGCCAAACGGCGTGACGACCGCAACGTCGCCATAGTCGCCGGCGGCGCTGCCTGGGAACACCCCCGCGTGCAGCTCCTCCAGTTGGGAATTGCGCACGGCCGTCTCGGCAAGGGCCAGGGCCAGGCCGGCGCGCAAGGCCTCTTCGGTCAATTGGGGCTCGTCGGGCATGCGGTCGGATCCAGGCCTTTCGCCATCATCGCCCGCCCGGCGGCGCGCGCCAAGCCCGCAGCCTGGGGCCAGCCCGATCCTACAGGGCGCGAGGGTCGGCTATTTCCATTGTCCCCGGCCGGCGCGGCGCGCCTCGTCCTCGGCCTTGGCGTAGGCCCCCTTGCTGTAGCGGCGATATTCCGTGGTCAAGCCGGAGCGGATCAGGGCGGCGTTGACGTCGGGGCTGGTGTCGGACCAGCAGCGCCCGACAAAGCGGCGATAGCGATCGCGGGCGACGAAGCGGCATCCGACCCGCCCCCGCGTCAGCCGGATGAGTTCGTCACGCGCTTGGTAAGCGAAGGGCTCGGCCGGCTGGGCCCCGCGCCGCACCTCGGGCGCATCCACGCCAAACAGGCGCACGCGCTCGGAACCACAGCGCAGGGTGTCGCCGTCATGCACGTTGGGCGCCGTGCAGGCGATGATGAGGGCGGAGATCAGGGCAAGGCTCATCGCGCCGCGGTAGGCGGCCAGGTCTTGGCGAGTCAAGACTTGGACGCGGCCTGTCGCCCTCGCGCCGGCGGCGTATCGATCGAGCCCGCGAGCATCGCCGTCATCAAGTCAGCCTTTCGGCGCGGCGGCCGCTGCGCGATTCCGCTTATGTCGGGAAGCCGCCAAGCCTCGAAGGCGTCGCCCCGTGCGGGTCATGATCTCTCTGGCGCAGAGGCGGGCCTTTGGCCCGCATAAGGCCATCGCGCTGCGCGCGATGACTCTTTTGAAAAATCCTTTCTCCAAAAAGGGGGGTGGGCGACGCGCCCTTCTAGGCCCGCCATGGACGGCGGCAACCGGCCTGCGGCCGGTCCTCCACTGCGTTTCGGCCCTTCGGGTGCCTCCGTCCATGGCGGGCCTCTCCGGTCGCTCATCGCCGCCCACCCCCCTTTCCGGCGAAAGGACGCGGGGTTTTGGGGCGGGGATGGAGGCCACCTCATGCGCTCTTCCCGTTCAGGCCGCAGGTCAGCGGTCAAGCTTGGGTCAAGGACCCCCGCCGCTGCGCCGGCGGCTCGGCCGGGGGGCGCTGCCCCGGCCTCCGTTGTAGTGGTCGGGGCTGGGCCCGACCCGGAGCGCGCGCGGGTCAGCCTCTATGACGAGGTCACCGGCCGGATCATCGCCGAGCTGGCGGCCGGGCATGCGCCCTGGGTCAAGCCCTGGGGGCGGGTCGGGGGAACCGGGCCGGGTCTTCCGCGCAACGCCACCACCGGGCGGACCTATTCGGGCGTCAACATCCTGCTTTTGTGGGGGGCGGTCATCGAGCACGGCTATGGCGCGCAGGACTGGCTGACCTTCCGCCAAGCCCAGAAGGCGGGCGGGCAGGTGCGGCGGGGCGAGCGCGGCACGAGCGTGGTCTTCGCCGACAAGTTCACGCCCAAGGCCGAGCAGGAAAGGGCGGCCCGCGACGGCGACGCGCCCGGCGCCGTGCCTTTCCTCAAGCGCTTCACGGTCTTCAATGTCGAGCAGTGCGAGGGGCTGGAGGCTCTGGCGGCGGCGCCCGTCCCCTTGCCCGAGCGCCAGATCGTTCCGCACGTCGAGGCCTTGATCGCCGCGACCCGCGCCGATTTTCGGATCGGCGGCGACAAGGCCTATTACGCCCCGGCCCTGGACTATGTCCGCGTGCCGCCGCAACCGGCCTTCCGCCACCAGATCGACTATTATCGCACCGCCCTGCACGAGCTGTCGCACTGGACGGGCCATTCTTCCCGGCTGAACCGCGACCAGACCGGCCGCTTCGGCTCCAAGCCCTACGGGTTTGAGGAACTGGTCGCCGAGCTGTCGGCCGCCTTTACCTGCGCCGCCCTGGGGGTGGTCCCCACGGTGCGTCACGCCGACTATCTGGGCGCCTGGCTGGAAATCCTGCGCGAGGACAACCGCGCCATCTTCCGCGCCGCCTCCAAGGCCAGCAAGGCGGCCGACTACCTGCTGGCCTTCGGACCGGATCAGGCGGCGAGCGTGGCGCTCGCCTCCGGGAGCGCCTCTGGGGTCGTTTCAGGATCGACTTGCGTGGTCCAAGCCGATGCGGCGACCTTTGGGCGGATCCAGATCGAACGCCTGGACGCGGCGGCGGAGGTCGCCGCATGAGCCCGCCCCTGATCCCCGATCCGATCATGAGCCAGTTGATCGCCAACGGCGCGGCCGAGGTGGAAGGCGATCCGGTCCCGCCGCTGAAGCTCTTCAACCCCGTGGGGCCCGGCCGCTGGCTGATCACCGAGATCATGCCCGATGGCGACACCCTGTTTGGGCTCTGCGACCTGGACATGGGCTTTCCCGAGCTTGGTTCTGTGAGCCTGGACGAGATCGAGGCCATCGCCCTGCCGCACGGCCTTCGAATCGAGCGGGACCGTCACTTCGTCGGTCACGTGCCTCTGTCGATATGGGCGCGGCTGGCCCAGCGGCTGGGTTCGATCTCCGCCGCCGAAGGTCGCGTGCGCCTGATGCGCATCCAGGCCAAGGACGGCCCAACCTGAGTCTTTTTCGCCCTTCCGTGCGCCGGGCTCAAGGCCCGGCGCCGGACGACCCGCGCCAATCCCGGCGCATCCCGGTCCCGTCCCAAGCCCAGGCAGCAAGCGGGACGGGACCGGTTCACCCCTGGAGACCAGGAGCAACCCCCATGAGACTCTCCCACGCCGATCCGCGCAAGATGACCCTTTCGCGCCTGAACATGCACTATGACGAACCCGAGCCCGACATCTGCGACATCATCGGCTCGGTGCGAAAGCACGGCGTGCTGGAAACCCTGCTGGTTCGAGAGACGTTGCAGGACGGCGCCGTCGTGCCCGAGCATTTCGAGGTCGTGGCCGGACGTCGCCGCTGGGTCGCCGCCCTGGCCGCCGGGGCCGAGGGGATCGAGATCGATCCCGTGCCGATCGGCATCCTGGAGCCCGGCGACGACGCCGCCGCCCTGGAAATCTCCCTGATCGAGAACATGGGCCGCCTGCCGCCCGGCGAGGTGGCCTGCTGGGAGACCTTCGTGCGCCTGATCCGCCAGGGCCGCACGCCCGAGCAACTGGCCGCCACCTTCGGCAAGACCGAGGCGGTCATCCATCGCATTTTGGCGTTGGGCAATCTCTTGCCGCGTATCCGCAAGCTCTATCGCCGCGAAGAGATCGACGTGGCCACGGTCCGCCAGCTGACCTTGGCCAGCAAGGGCCAGCAAAAGGACTGGCTCAAGCTCTACGACGACCCGGCCCAGCGCGAGCCGCGCGGCGCTCAGCTGAAGGCCTGGCTGTTCGGCGGCGAAGCGATCCCGACCCGTCTGGCGATCTTCGCCCTGGACGACTATCCCGGCGCCATCATCGCCGACCTGTTCGGGGAAGAGGCCTACTTCACCGACGCGGCCCTGTTCTGGACCCACCAGAACAGCGCCGTGGCCGCCAAGGCGCAGGCCCTGCGCGCCGAGGGCTGGGCTGAGGTCGAGGTGCTGGAGGTCGGCCAGACCTTCTACAGCTATCACTACGTCAAGACCCCCAAGGCCAAGGGCGGCAAGGTGATCATCGGTGTCAGCCGCCGGGGCGAGGTGACGATCAACGAAGGCTGGCTGACCGCCAAGGAAGCCCGGCGCGCCGAAGCCGCCGCGCGCAAGGCTGTGGTCGGCGCGGACGGCAAGTCCGAGCCCGACCTTGGGGGTAAGGCCGAGCGTTCGGAGGTCACCGCCGCCCAGCAGGCCTATATCGACCTGCACCGCCGGGCCGCCGTTCGCGCCGTCCTGACCGACCATCTCGACGTCGCCTTGCGACTGCTGGTCGCCCACGCGGTGGCCGGGTCGCGCTATTGGCGTCTGGAGGCCGACCCTCTGGGCGCCGGATCGCAAGCCGCCGCCGACAGCCTCGCGGTCAGCCCCGGCGAGACGATCTTCGCGGCCAGACAGTCAGAAGCCATCGGCCTGCTGGGTCTGGTGGCCGGGGGCGCGCTGGTCGAACGGGATTACACAGGCGGGGCGGCGGCGGTGTTCGCGCGCCTGCTTTGCCTCACCGACGCCCAGGTCCTGGCCGTGGCGGCGGTGGTCCTGGGCGAGACCCTGGCGGCCGGCGGGGCCGAGGTCGAGGCGGCTGGAACCTATCTGCAGGTCGACATGGGCGAGTTCTGGAGCCCCGACGAGGCGTTCTTCGACGGCATCAAGGACCGCGAGACCATCAACGCCATGCTCAAGGAGGTGGGCGGCAGGAGGGTGGCGGACGGCAATGTCAGCGAGAAGGTCCGGACCCAAAAGACCATCCTGCGCGACCTCCTGGCCGGAACCAACGACCGGCCCAAGGTCGAGCGCTGGACGCCCAGGTGGCTGACCTTCCCGGCCCAGGCCTACACCCGTCGCCCGTTCGCCACGGCGGCGCGGTCCAAGGTCGTCGCGCCTCTGCTGCGTCGGGTGCGCCCGCCGGTGGAGGGGCCGTCCACACCGGGCGCGGTCCCGGCCGAGCCTGAACCGACCTGCGGCGCCGAGGCCGTCGCCGCCCAATAGAGTCGGCATCGAAGTCACCAACCTTGCGGCCCCCGTCCTGCGCGGGGGTCTTTTTTGCGCGGCGGGCCGGCGCCGGGCTTGCGGACGGGGGCGTTGTCCCGCTCCGCGCCCGCGCTTAGAGCCGATCGCCCTAGTCGGGCGGGACCTCGATCAGGGCGAAGCTGTCGTCCTCGGGACCGGCGTCGGCGATCGGCGTCAGCCGAACCACCACGGTCCAGGGCGCCAGGTCGGGGTAGTCGAGCGCCAGATGAACGACCTCGTCCTGGTCTTGCGCCTGGACCGTCGTCCAGCCGCGTCCGATCTGCCGCCCCTCGCAGAAGGCCACAGGGTCGGGCCGATCCAGCTCAGCGCTGCCCAGGACGGACAGGATGTTGATGTCAGGCCACCCCTGGGGGGTGACGAGGCGGCCCAAGGAGCCGCCGTAGACATTGCAGGCGACCTAACCTCTCGACGTCATGGGGCGCTGCCTTGCTGCGCGCCGGGGAGGCCTCCCGGACAGACTGACCCTATGGGCGGACCCCGCCGCCCGGAACCGTCGCGGACGCTGTTTTTTCCCCGCCGCCCCTTCCCAGGAGGGCGGCTCCTCGCGGGCGCTGCGCGCTCAAAAAACACCGCCGCTCGGGTCCGCCGCTTTGCTCTGGCCCTGCGGGTCCGGGCCTCGAAATCCGCCCATGCGGGCAGCCATCCGGGGAATCCTCCCCGGCGCGCAGCAAGGCAGCACCCCATGACCCCGATCGGCTATCTCTCCTACAATATCTACGGCGGCTTCTTTGGTCACCTCATCACCCCCGAGGGGTGGCCCGACATCAACATCCTGCTCGCCCTGGGCAGCGCCGACCTGGACCGTCCCGACTATGTGGTCTTCTGCGACGGGCAGGAGATCGGACGCGGCTGGACGACGGTCCAGGCGCAAGACCAGGACGAGGTCGTTCATCTGGCGCTCGACTACCCCGACCTGGCGCCCTGGACCGTGGTGGTTCGGCTGACGCCGATCGCCGATGCCGGTCCCGAGGACTACACCCTCGCCCTGATCGAGGTCCCGCCCGACTAGGGCGATCGGCTGGCGCCGGTCGCCCGTCGGCGCGAGAGCGCCGCCGACCAGGCCGCCGGCCAAGCGGTCTGTTCGGCGCGGGCCGCGGATCGGTGGAACGGGTCCTGGAATTTGGTCTCCTTCGCGCCAAGCCCCGCGCCTTGCGGCGCGAGGGCGGCGGGACCTTAGTCCTCCGGGTTCCAGATCAGGACGAAGACATCGTCGTCGTCCTGTCCGGCGGCGCGACCTCGCTTGAGCTTGAGGCCGCGCGACATGATCGAGATGGCCAGGGTCAGGCCGATCTATTCGTCGCCCGAGATCTGGCCGATGTTGAGCCAGCCCCCATCCAGATCCACGCCGCTCGACAGCACGCGGGAGTCGGGATGGACGGACCAGGCCTTGCCCGGCACAGGGCGATCTGGATGCCGCAGCGCACATGGAGGGCGGGCAGACAGCCCTTGAAAGCGCAGGTCTCAGGGCTGCGGGTGACATTGCCAAGACAAGCCTGGCGGCGGTCCTTGTCTGCGAACCGTCAGGTCTCGATCCCCGGACGATGGCTTGACCCCTATGGGCGTCCACCCCGCCCCACAAACCGTCGCGTCCGGCTTTTTTCCCCGCCGCCCCTTTTCCTGAAGGAGCGGGGACGGCTCCTCGCGGCGCTGCGCTGCAAAAAAGACCGGCCGCTCGGGTCCTTCGCTGGCGCTGCGGCCCTTCGGGTTGGGGGCGGGGCGGCCGCCCATCACGGGGCGCCTGTCGCCGGGGATCGGCCCCGACGGATCACAGACAAGGACCACCACCATGGCTTCTCTCGGCAATGTCACCCGCAGCCCTGAAACCGGCGCCTTCAAAGGCAATCTGCGCACCCTCCATGTCCGTTGCGACATCGAGATCGTGCCCGTGCCGGACAAGGCCTCGCCCGCCCATCCCGACTACCGCGTGCTGTCGGGCGGCGTGGACCTGGGCGGGGGCTGGCTCAACATCGGCCAGATCTCGGGCAACGAATATATCGGCCTGACCCTGGCCCATCCCGACCTTGGCCCGCGCGCTCTCAAGCTCAAGCTGGGGCGCGCCGCCGGACAGGACGACGACGATGTCTTCGCCCTGATCTGGAACCCGGAGGACTAAGGTCCCGCCGCCCCCGCGCCGCAAGGCGCGGGGGCTTTGGCGCGAAGGAGATCAAGGTCCAGGACCCGTTCCGCCGATCCGCGGCCCGCGCCGAACAGACCTCTTGCGACAGCTTGCGCCCCGCCTTGCGGCCTCGGTCGACGCCGGGCGCCCGGTGGTCGTCATCATCGCATAGGGGGGGTGTATGCGATTTTGGGCATATGCCCATTCTATGCGAGAATTCGCATATTCCATCTTTATGCGCTTTCGGGCATAAGACGAGGCGGAGGTCCCGTCATGTCCCTGATCGCACGTTCCCCCAAGCAGATCGGCTCGATCATCCAGAACCTGCGCCAGCGCCGGGGCCTGACCCAGGGCCAGCTGGCGCAGCTGGCTGGCGCGCGTCAGGAGATGGTCTCGATCATCGAGCGCGGTCATCCCGGCGCCAAGCTCTCCTTGATCTTCGACCTCTTGGCCGCGCTGGACCTGGAGCTGAGCCTGCAGCCGCGCTCCAAGGCGGCGGCCACCGAGGTCGCGGACATCTTCTGATGGCGCGCCGCAAGACCCACGCCCCGCTGCAGGTGCTGCTGAACAACCGACGGCTGGGCCGGCTGGAGAAGGAGGCCAGCGGGGCGGTCTTCTTCCAATACGACGAGGCCTGGCTTGATTGGGAGCACACCTTTCCGGTGTCGCTGTCCTTGCCCTTGCGGCCCGCGCCCTATCGCGGCGAGCGCGTCTCGACCGTGTTCGACAACCTGCTGCCCGACGATCTGGCGGTGCGTCGCATCGTCGCCGAGCGCACCGGCGCGGCCGGGACCGACGCCTACAGCCTGCTCGAGCAGATCGGCCGCGACTGCGTGGGGGCTTTGCAGTTCCTGCCCGAGGGCCTGGAGCTGGACGCCGCCGCCCCCGTCGCCGGTGAGCCGCTCAGCGACGCACAGATCGAGACCATCCTGGCCAATCTGGCCCGCGCGCCCCTGGGCCTGGATCTTGAGCAGGAATTTCGGATCTCCGTGGCCGGAGCCCAGGAAAAGACCGCCTTGCTGTGGCATGACGGCCGCTGGAAGCGTCCGACCGGCGCTACCCCCACCACCCACATCCTCAAACCCCAGCTGGGCCAGATCCCCACCCCGTTCGGGATGGTCGATCTCTCCAACAGCGTCCAGAACGAGCACTATTGCCTCAAGCTTATCGAGGGCTTTGGCTTGCCGGTGGCCAACACCCGCATCGAGCAGTTCGGGGCGCGAACGGTGCTGGTGGTCGAGCGCTTCGACCGCCATTGGCGCGAGGATGGACGGCTGCTGCGCCTGCCGCAGGAGGACCTTTGCCAGGCCCTGTCCGCGCCGCCCAGCCGCAAGTACCAGAACCAGGGCGGTCCGGGCGCGCTCGACATCCTGGACCTGCTCAAGGCCTCCGACGAGCCCCAGGCCGACCAGGCCGCCTTCCTCAAGAGCCAGATCGTCTTTTGGCTGATCGGCGCCACCGACGGCCACGCCAAGAACTTCAGCCTGTTCCTGCGCCCGGGCGGGCGGTTCAAGCTGACGCCCTTGTACGACGTCCTCAGCGCCCAGCCGGCCTTCGACGCCAAGGCCATTCCGCACAACAAATACACCCTGGCCATGTCGGCCGGCGCGCGCCGCCACTACAAGATCCTCGACATCCACGGCCGCCACTTCGCCCAGACCGCGCGAGAAGCAGGGCTGCGCGGCGCGCTGCTCAAGGCGGTGATCGACGAGGTGGCGGCCCTGGCGGCCACCGCGCCGCAGCGGGCCCTGGCCCTGATGCCGGCCGGATTCCACGAAGAGATCCATGCCAGCATCAAGGCCGCGATCGACCAGCGCCTGCCGCGGCTGGCCTCGGCCTTCGAGACGTGAAGCGATGATCGGCAGGGCCGGGGCGGCCCCCAGGTCAGGCGCCCTCAGGTCAGGCGCCCTCAGGTCAGGCGGCCCCAGGTGAGGAGAAAGCGCCGGCGGGGAGTGGGTCGCCAAGCCCCTCGTCGCCGTCGTCGAACAGGGCGTAGCGCAGGGGCGGGTAGCTCGCGCCCGGTTCCAGCTCGCCTGGCGCCTGCTGGGAGCCGGCCAGATGCACCAGCAGCTCGTTCATCCCCTGCGACACCGCATAGGTCCAGGCCCTATGGCCGCAATCGGCCTGGCGGCTGATGTCCTGCGCCAACTCCAGGCAAAACAGCGTCCGCCCGCCGTCCGGATCGCGGCGGGCGAAGGCGAACAGGCCGCCGCCGCGCACGAACCGGCCGTCATGGTGGTAGAGGCTCATGAACCGGACCCCGTCGATCACCACGCTGTCGTCCGCCATCACCCGCCTCCCGCGCCCTTGATCCTCAACCAAGAACAAAAATAGAACGCTTTCCACACCCGAGTCGAATCCGTTCGCGGGCGAGGGCAGGGGCGGGCGCCGGTTGTTTGCCGCAGGGTGTTTCCCGTCGATCGGCTTTCCGGGTGGGTTGAGCGGTCAAAATCCTTGCCGCACAACCCTTTGGCGCGATCCGGACAGACGCCCCCATCGCCCGCCAGGCGTCTTCGTCGCAGTCCGCGCAAAGCCAGGCCGCCCATCGCCGCTCCCCCCGGCGAGGTCGGCCGCGGCGGTCCGGCGCGACGGTTCCCCCCGCCCTCGCCCGGACCGCCGTTCTGGCGCTTCCCACCCACGCGGCGGGCCGGAGCTTGCATCATGTCGGTCATCGGTCATTTCCGCCGCGAGGGCGACGGGTTCACCGGGCGCATTGCGACCCTGGGTCTGAGCGCGCTGTTGCGGCTGGCGCCCGCGGCCCGCGTCTCGGCCAAGGGGCCTGACTACATCGTCCTGGTCGGCGACGGCGACGGGGAGAGCGAGGTCGGGGGCGCCTGGCGGGCCGGCGACGCCAGCGGCGCCCTGCTCAACATCAAGCTGGATGATCCCTCCTGGCCCGAGCCGATCAATGTCCGGCTGATGGCGGCCGAAAACGGCGTCCTGCCGCTGACCTGGATCCGCAAGAGTGATCCCCCCGAAAAGCCCCCCGCCCCGGCGCCGGACTAGGCGCGGCCCATGCGAGCGGCAGGACGCGGACTAGCCACGGGTCCTGCCGCCGTCGTCAGGATTCTCCGCGTCGGCCGGGTCGGGCGGGTCGGGCGGCGCCTCATAGCTCTCGATGATGGCCCGCTCCATATAGTCCTCGCTGTTGGCGTCCTGCCGGGCGAAGAGCTTGAGAACCTCGTCGCGGATGAACCGAAAGCCCGAGACCAGCAGGGCCGCAGGCACCCGCGACAGGCGCGGCCCAACGTCGGTGTAGAGGTCGCGCATCACGATGAAGAACGCCGTGGCCATCTTGTTGTCCATCAGCAGCACGGGCAATTCCGGCCAGCCAAAATGAATGGCCAGCAGGATGGCCACCGCGTCCGACCGCGTGGCCTTGGCGAACAATCGCACCTTGTCGAAATCGAAGGCGCGCCGCCCCGCTTCGAAATCCTGGTAGGTCCGCAAGGCCACGCCCATGCCGGCGGCGATCTGCGCGGCGGTCATGTTGCGTTCCTTGCGGATCATCTTGACGATCTGGGAGAGCAGTCTGGCCTGGCGCGCCAAGGGCGCTTTGGGTGAGGCGGCCATGCGACGCTCCGAACCGAAACAACTGCAGGTACAATAGGCCAGCGCCCGCTCGCCCTCGCAAACGGTTTTGGAAGACCCGGTCTGCGGAGCCGGACAGATCGCGCCCGCGAAGCCTCTGATGACGGCGTTCGGGCGCAAACTGCCCGGCGCCTGCGCGCTAAGCCGCAACGATCGGGGATTTGACCGGCAACGATCCGGGGGGCGCGGAGTGATTGGTTGCCGGTCGGATCGGTTATCCACAGCCATTGACCAGCGCCTGCGCCGCGATTCCGCCGCGCCATCGACGGCCTGCGTCCGCGCGCGGGACAGTCCTGGCTTCATCGGGGGAGACCTGACGTGGGCCGAGACCGCGACCCTTTCGACCGCACCTTGCAGACCTTGCGCGAGCGCCTGGCCAGGAGCGGCCCCCTGCAGGGCGCGCCGCTGGCGGTCAATGGGCTGGCCGCCGAGTTCGGGGTCAGCCAGACGCCGGTGCGCGAGGTCCTGGCCCGCCTGGCCGGCGAGGGGCTGATCGTCCATACCCTGGCCGGCTATGCGGGCGTCACCCACGGGCGCGAGAGCCTGGCCGACCTCTATGGCCTGGCCGAGATCCTGGCCGGGGCGGCGGTGGCGGGCGCGTCGCCGGCCCTGGCTTCGGCGGGGGCCCGGTCGGACCTGGACGCCTTCGACCAGGCCCTGGCGTCGGGCGCCAACCGCGCCGTCGCCGCGGCCCTGGACCGGGCGCGGGCCCAACTGGCGCCGTTCGGCCAGGCCGAGCGGCTGGTGTTGGGCGACCAGGATCGGACGGCGTTCAACGCCGCCGCCGCCCGCGGGGCCGGGCCGGCGGTCCTGGCCGCCCAGGCCCGCCGCTATTTTCGCCGCCGCGCGCGGCGGGCGGGCGATATCCTGGCCCGGGCCCTGGGTCTGGCCTGAGCCGGATCGGCGCGAATATAGATTTGAATATACGACCCTGGGGTCGCCTCCTTGATGGGCCGCAATTTGCGGCTGTCAACGACCACAGGAGGTCATCATGAACCGCACCACCACCCTGACGCTGATCCGCTTCGGCTCGGCCAAGCGCCTGACCCAGGCTTCGCAGATCAGCGGCCTGCAGGAATCGGTCGATCCCAGCGACCGCTACACGCCCGCCGGCTGAAGGCGCTCGCGGCGCGACGCCGACGCGCCGGCGCGCCGGCGTCGCGTTCGACCCCGCCTTGATCCTCAAGACCCTCAAACCCTCCAAACCAGGAGACCCGCCATGAGCCTTACCACCCTTGCGCCGCGGTTGATCCGTTTGGGATCGGCCAAGGTCCTGACCCAGGCGGCCATGCCGTTTGGTGATCTGGAGCCGCAGGACCCCACCGATCGCTGGAACCCCTGAGCGCTCGCCGGCGGCGCACGCCGCCGGCGACTTGCCTGCCCCGAAAGACTCGTCCATGCGGCTTTGGCTCGCCCCCCACATCCACGCCGTGGCCATCGAGGACGAGATCGTCTTCCTCGACGTCGCCGCCGACGCCTATTTCTGCCTGGTCCAGGCGGCCCGCCACCTGGCGCTGGAGGAGGGCGGCGGGGTGAGCGCCAGCCACCCGGCCGCCACCCGCGACCTGCTGGCGGCCGGGGTCCTGGTCGCCGCCGACCCGAAGGTTTTTCGCCGCCGCGTCCCGCCGCTGGCGCGGGATCTGGACGCGGTGTCGGCCCGCCCGGCGCGGGGCGGCCTGCTGACCGCCCTGGCCGCCAACCAGCGTGCGGCCCGGGCGGTCGCGGACCTGCCGCTGGCCCAGATCCTCGCCCTGGCTGGACCGGGCCAGGCCGCGGCGCTGGAACCGCCGTCCGACCAGGTCCTGGCCCAGGCCGCCGGGTTCGGGCGCCTGGCGCCCTGGCTTCCCAGGGACGGTCTTTGCCTGATGCGCAGCCTGCAGCAGCGATTGTTCCTGGCCGCGCGCGGCGCGGCGGTCGCCTGGGTGTTTGGCGTGCGCACCTGGCCGTTCCAGGCCCACTGCTGGCTGCAGGCCGGCGACCTGGTGCTCGACGACAGCCTGGCTCACGCCCGCGGCTTCTCGCCGATCCTGGTGGTGTGACCATGCGCGACTACCTGGTGATCGAAAGCCGGCCGGGCGACGGACCCGCCGAGCGGGTCGCTGCCGAGACGCGCCTCTTGCAAACCGGCCAATGGCGCAAGGTCGCAGAGCGCGCCGCCTTCTCGGTCTATCTGGAGACAGACCGTCCGCCGGCCTACCGGCACCTGCCGGGCGTGGCCGGGGCGCTGATCGGCGATGTGTTCGACGCCCAGGCCGCGCGCGAGGGGATCGGTCGCGACCTGGAGCTGACGGGCTTTGGGACCGACCCGGAGTTCATCGCCGAGCGGCTGGTGGCCCAGGCCCATGGCCGCTATGTCGCCATCCTGTCGGACCCCGGCGGCCAGGCCAGGGTGCTGCGCGATCCGTTGGGCGTGATGGAGGCGATCGGCTGGCGGCGCGGGGGCTTGCGCTTTGTCGGCTCGCGCCTGCCGGACCTGCGCGCCCTGTGGCCCGCGGACCTGGCCATCGACTGGACCAAGATCGCCGCCATTCTGCGCCAGAAGAACCTGGCCAGCCACCTGTGCCCGTTGGTCGGCGTGGTCGGTTTCGAGCCGGGGGTGTTGTCCGACCCCGAGGGCGGCGGGCCGCGGCTGTGGTCGCCGGCCGAGCTGGCCGCCCGGGCCGACCGCCGCGCCTGGCCGCCGCCTGACCCGCAGGCGTTGCGCTGCGTGGTCGATGCGGTGATCGCCGCCTGGGCCTATGGCCGCCAGGGCGTCTTTTGCGAGATCTCCGGCGGCCTGGACTCGGCGATCGTCGCCACGAGTCTGGCCCGTTGCGGCGCGCCGATCGCCTATGGCCTCAACCACAGCTTCCCCCAGGCCGAGGCCGATGAGCGCGCCTATGCGCAGCGGGTCGCCGCGGCGGCCGGCGCGCCCTTGGTGGTGGTCCAGCGCCAGACCCTGGTCCTGACGCCGGACAAGCTGGCGGCCGGGGCCGGCGGACCGCGTCCCAATTTCGTCGGCGGCGACCCCGATCATGACGCCGACCTGGCCGCGCGGCTGGCCGGGGACGACCTGGCGGCGATGTTCACCGGCCGCGGCGGCGACGCGGTGCTCTACCAAAGCCCGACCCCGGCCCTGGCCCGCGAGCTCCTGCGGCTGGGGACCGGCGGGGTGGGCCGGATCGAGGGCCTGCTGACCCTGGCCCGCCGCAACCATTCCACCGTCTGGTCCCTGCTGGCGCGAGGCCTGGCGCGACAGGACCTGACGGTCGGGGCCGGCGTGGCCGAGCTCCTGTCGCCCCAGGCCCTGGCGGCGCCGATCCTCCAGCACCCGTGGCTGGAGGCGGCGCGCGGTCTTCGCCCCGCCCGCCAGGCCCAGATCCTGGGGCTGGTCAACAATCTCAGCGCCTTTCGCGAAAGCCGGCGTCATCGGGCCGGGGACGTCATCGACCCGTTGCTCAGCCAGCCGGTGGTGGAGCTGTGCCTGAGCGTTCCGACCGCGCGCCTGGCGATCGGCCCGCGGGATCGGCCGTTCGCCCGCGCCGCCTTCGCCGATCGGCTGCCGCCGGCCATCCTGGCGCGCAGCGACAAGGGCAATCTGTCGACCTTCTTCGCGCGCAGCCTGGCCGCCAGTTTGGAGACCTTGCGGCCCTACCTGCTTGATGGCCGGCTGGCGGGGGCGGGGCTGCTGGACCGCGACCGGCTGGACGCCATCCTCGCGCCCGAGCAGCTGATCTGGACCAACCTGGCTTCGGAGATCTTCATCCTGCTGGCCCTGGAGGCCTGGACGCGGGTCTGGTCCGAGCGCATCGACCAGGGCTTCGCCGATCCTGACCCTGGCCCGGTCTCTGATCCTGTCTCTGGCCCGGTCCTGGACCCGACCCCGGCTCCGATCCCGACTATGGCGAGCCCGCCGCCTGAGCCGGGCCGATGGTCTGGTCCAGCAGCTTGAAAATCCGCTGGTGCTCGTCGCGGACATTGGCCGGCGATTGGATCACGTGGCCCTCGTTGCGATAGGTCACCAACACCGCGTCCTTGTCTTGCCGGTAGAGGGCGAAGAACAGCGATTGGGGCTGGCTCAGCTCCTTGTCGTTGTCGCCATAGAGGATGAGCACGGGGGCGACGATCTTGTCGGCGTGGATGATCGGGCTGTTGCGCAGATAGAGCTGCGGGTCCTTCCAGGGCGGCACGCCCATCCGGGCCTGGCCGCTTTCGTGCCAGCCGGTGGAGGCGGCGATCGGCAGGCCGCCCTCGGGCACGACATTGAGGAACGGGCCGATGCGGCCATAGGCGCTGATCAGGTTGACGGTCGGCGCGCCGGTGATCACCGCCTTGAACCGCGGGCTTTGCGCGGCCGCCGCCACGGCCGCGTAGCCGCCGTAGCTGTGACCCCAGATCGCCACCCGCCGGCCGTCGACCAGGCCCTGGGCGTCGGCGGCGTCGACCGCCGCCAGCATCTGGTCGGCCAGGCCCTCGATCGGCTCCTTGCCGGTCCGATAGGGCATGGCCGGGACCAGGGCGGCGTAGCCCGCCGCCGCCAGGATCTGGGCGTTGCCGGTCAGGCGCAGGGCGCCGGGGGCCTGGCTGGCGGGCGCGGCTTGCGGGGCCTCGCCGGGATAGGGCAGGACGACGACCGGCGGTCGCGCGCCCGTTGCGCCGATCGGCGGATGGGGCGGCAGGTAGAGCCAGCTGACCAGGGGCTCGCCGTCGACGCCGGCATGGCGAACCGCGATCGGCGCCGCGAAATCCACGCTCGCCAGCGCCGCATTGACGCTCACCAGGACCTTTCGGGCATGGCTGGGCCGAGATAGCTCCACGCGCGTCACGCCATGCGGGTCGGTCCGCACCTCGATCACCGCGCCGCGCGCCAACAGGCGGGCCTGCACGCCTTGCGGCGCCGCGGGCAGGGCGGGCGTCACCGGACCCGCCCAGGGCCTTGCCGGGCGGGGGCCGCGGCCGACCAGCGCCAGGTCCTCCAGGGCCGGGACGAAGCTGAAGACGCCGCGGAAGCCCGGCGGCCGCTGGGCCGTGGACACCACCCGGTCGGCGCTGACGCCCCAGGGGCGCGCGCCGCCTGGGTCCAGCCGCCAGACCTGGCCCCCCATCGCTGCCGCCCAGGCGCTGTCGGACGCGCCCAGGACCGTCGGGACGGCGGCAAGCGGGCCGGTCAGATTGCGCCAACGCCCCTGGTCCTGGCGGTAATAGTCCGCCCGTCCGCCGTCGGCGGGCCGGGCCAGCACGACCGGCGCCCCGCGTAGCCAGCCGCCGCGTACCACCCCGGCCTTGTCGAAGGTCTCCTCCAGCACCGGTTGCAGGGGGCCAAGGTCCAGCGGGCCGGCTTGGCCGTCGATCCCGACCCGCCAGAAGCCGCCTTGGGCGAGCGCCCGGTCGCCCTGGCGCGCATAGACCAGCAGCGCGCGGCTGTCGGGCGACCAGGCCAGGAAACGCGGCGCCAGGTCGGCGTCCGGGCAGGGGTCCGACGATCGGCCGCTGGCCAGGTCGACCAGGCGCAGGCGATGGACCCGCATGTCCGAGCCGCTGGTGGTCGGCTCAGGCCCCGTCAGCTGCAGCGGCTCGCCGTCGATCACCGCGGCGACCGTGCGCGCGTCCGGCGCCAGGGCGAAGTCGGAGACGTCGCCGGCCGCCAGCAGGGTCTGACGGCCGGTCGCCAGATCGATCCTGACCAGGCCGACCGACGGTGCGCGCGGCGTCTGATCGGCAAACCGGCCGCTGCCCAGCACCGTGGCGGCCAGTTCGCCCCGGGCGCTGGCCGCCCACAGCTGGGCCAGCCGCTCCTGCGCCTGAAAGCCGACGGCGAACTGGAAGTCTGGCCAGTCGGGCGGGCGCGCGGCCGCCAAGAGTTCGTCCTCGCCGCGCCAGGCGATGCTGGGGCCCCAGATCGGCTGGCGCGGGCTGACGCCCAGCCAGCGGGCCCGCCCGGTCTCCAGCTCCACCACCCCCAGCTCGAAGGCATGGCCGCTCAGCCGGCCGACCGCCAGGCGCCGCCCGCCAGGTGAGACGCCGAGGCTGACATAGCCAGGACCAGACGGCAGGTCGAGGCGTTGCTCGCGCGCGCCGGCGGCCAGGTCGAAGACCTGGATCCGGCCCAGGCCCAGTCGCGTATGGACGTCCAGGTCATAGCGCGGCGCGCGGTCCCAGCGCTCATAGCGCTGGACCACCAGCCAGCGCCGGGTCGGGTCCAGGCGCACCTCGCCCAGCTGCTCCAGGGCCAGCAGCCGCTCGACGGTGAAGGGGGCGGCGGTCGCCGCCGTGGGAGACGCTGCCAAAGGGCAGATCAGCGCGCAGCCGACCGCCAGCGCCGCGAAGCGTCGCATGGTTCAAGCTCCTGTGTGAGATGGAGGGCTCGGGCCGCTACCAGGCCTTGGTCAGCTGCAGGGTGACCATCCGCCCCAGCGGATCGGCGTTGGCCGGGTCGTAGCCGATGGCCAGCGGGTTGTCGTAGAAGGGCGGGGCGCTGTCGAAGAGGTTCTGGACATTGAGCGTCCAGGCCAGGCCCTCCACGCCCAGCACCCGGGACCGCGGCTGCAGGCGAAGCTGCAGGTCCACCGTGTTCCAGGGGGCCACGCGCCGGCCGGTCTCGGCGTAGCTGTCGCCGACGTGGCTGAGGCCCGTGGTCACCGAGGCGGGGCCGTGGGTCCAGGTCGCCGAGACCCGCGCCCGCAGGTCGGCCGGGTAGCCGGCCTGGTCGGCCAGCTGGGTCGCCGCGGCCGTCGGGGTGACCTTGCGTTCATAGCGGGTCAGCCAGGACAGCGAGGCGTTCAAGGTCAGCGGGTCGCCCCGCAGCGTGGTCGCATAGGCGCCGGTCAGATCCACGCCGCGCACGTCCAGGCTGCCGGTGTTGACGTTGCGGGCCTCGACGATCGCCCCATAGGTGTCGACGCCATAGAGCCCCGTGCCCAGGGCGCGCGGATCATTGACCAGAGCCAGCACCTGGGCGCGGTCGCTGGGATTGGTGGCGGGGGCCACGAAGGTCCGGAACGGCGCGAACTCCGGCGAGGTCAGGGCCAGGGCCAAGGAACTGAGCACCGGCGAGCCGATGCGGCCCTTGAACAGGGTGCGGTAGACCGACAGCCCGACCGTGAGCCCCGGATGGTCGACGGGGCTGTAGGTCAGGCCGGCCGTCCAGGACCGCGCCGTCTCCGGCTTGAGGTCGGGATTGCCGCCCTGCAGCAGCAGGACCGGCGTCTGGCCGCCGTTATAGGGCAGGATGGTCGGGGCGATGACGAACGGCGAATTGAGCTCGGGCAGGGCCGGGGCCCGGAACGAGGTGCCGTAGCTGGCCTTGAAGGTCAGGCTGCGGCTGGGCGCCCAGATCACCCCGATCTTGGGATCGCGGGTCGAGCCGACATCGTCATAGTTCTCGATGCGCCCTGCCAGCGACACCTCCAGGCGTTCGACCAGCGGGCGCGCGTTGTCGCTGCTGACGAGCGGCGCGTTCAGTTCGGCATAGACGCTGCGCACCTGGCGGTCGAACACCCGCCGGGTCTTGGCCGTGGGGGCGTAGCCGCTCAGATAGCTGATCCCGTTGGTGCGCAGGCGCTCGTCGCGCACCTGGCCGCCCACCGCCAGGCGCAGGGCGCCGCCCGGCAGAGACAGCAAGGGGCCGTCGAAGGCCAGGTTGGCCGAGCGGGTCTCGCTGCGGGTCTTGGAGACGTCCAGGCCCGACAGCACGAAGTCCAGCACCGCGGCCCGGTTGGACCCGACGCCGATGAACGGATTGAAATAGCCGTCGCGGGCTGCGCTGAAGCTCGACAGCGGGCTGTCGGGCGACAGGCCCGCAGCCTCGCTCAGCTTGGTGGCGTTGAGCAGGCCAGACCCCAGGCTGGTCCCCAGCTCCTGGGCGAAGGCGCCATAGAGGTTGGCGTTCCAGCCGGCCGGCAGGGCGATGTCCGCGCCCAGACTGGCGCCGAGGCTCTCGGAGCGGACGGCGTTGAGCGTGCCGCCGCGCTCGTTGAGGAACGAATAGGCGACGCGCTCGGAGGCCTGGCCGGTCGGCGACACATAGTAGGGATTGGCCCGCGTCACCGTCAGGTTGGTCACGGCCGCGGCGTTGCGCGCCGACAGGTCGCGGCGCGAATAGCGCAGGTCCGCCGACAGATCGACCGCGCCCAGCCGCTGGTCGGCGGCGATCAGGGCGCTGTGACGGGTGGAACGCGGCAGGATGTCGTAGGCCGCGCGCTGGTTCTCGGCGTTGAACGTTCCGGCCACGAAGTCGCCAGGCGCAAGATGGGTTCCGTCCTGGCCGGCCGGCACGGCGTAGGCGGCGACGAAGGCGCCCGCCGCGTTCAGGCGCAGGATATTGGCCGGCTGGCTGAAGGTGGTCCGCCGCCGGTCCGTGCCGCCCAGGCCGCGCAGGTCGGCGTTGCCGGCATAGTCCCGATCAAGGCCATGGAGCCGCTGGTTGTGGGTGTATTCGTAAGCCGCCAGCACATGGCCGCCGTCCCAGCCATGGCCCAAGGCCTGGCCAAACTGGTAGCGGCTATAGCCGCCCCGCGTCGCGGTCGAGGCCAGGGCCCGGGTGTCGCCGCCCTCAAGGTCGGTGCGCAGGCGGATATTGACCACCCCGCCCACCGCGTCGGCGCCATAGAGGGCCGAGGCGCCGTCCAGCAGGACCTCGACCCGGCCGACCGCGGCATAGGGGATGGCGGCGATGTCGGCGAAGTCGCCATAGGTTCCCGCCCCGGCCATGCGCCGACCGTTGACCAGCACCAGGGTGGCGTCGGCCCCAAGCCCGCGCAGGTCCAGCCCGCTGCCGCGGGTCATGTTGGTGCCGTTGGGATCGGCGCCCGTGGCGACGCTGTCTTCGCTGTCGGTGCCGCCGAACGCCTGGGGCAGGGCGGTGAGCGCCTCGGCGACGCTGGTGTAGCCGGCCCGGTCGATGTCCTCGCGGCCCAGGACGACCACCGGCGAGGCGCCGTCCTTGACGCCGCGGATGTGGGTGCCCACGACGACCTCCGAGACCATCACCGGATCGGCCGGCTGCGGCGAGGCCTGGGCCGGCAGGTCGGTCGGCGGCGCGGCCAGGCCCTCGGCGCCGCCCGTGCTCACCGCGATCCTGGCCGGCCGCAGCACCAGCACGCCGGGCCGCACCTGGTCGATGGCGACATGGCTGCCGGCCAGCAGGCGCTCAAGCGCCTGGCGGGCTGTGAACCGGCCCTGCAGCGCCGGGGCCTGCAGGTTGGCGACCAGCGCGGTTTCGAACAGGATCTTGACGTCGGCCTGGCTGGCCAGGCTGACCAGGGACTGGTGCATCGGCCCGGGCGGCAGGGTGATGGCCACCATCGGCTCGGCCGCTCGGGCGCTGGCGGGCGACAGCCCGGCCACCGCCAGAACGCTCAGCGATACGCCGCTCAACAGTCCCATGGATACGCGCGTCATCTTTCACTTCCCCCGCCACCGGCGGGGCAGGATCGAGATGATCCGCGCCTGGGCCGTCGGTGGTCGGGGGTGAGACGTCCGGGCCGACGTCGAGGGACAGCGTCCTCGTGAAAAATTTATGACGTCAAGACGCGGCCGGGTTTTGCGGCCGCAATTCGATGTCGCCGCTCGCGCGCGGGACGGATTTGAGGCCGTAGAGCGACGAGACCGCCGCGATGAAATCGGCGTTGTCGCCGGCGGTGAACACGCCGGAGACCCGGCGTGCGGCGGGCGCACGCTCGCCCAGGATGATCTTGTCGCGGCTGTAGCGGTTGAGCTCGGCGACCGCGTCGGCCAGCGTGACGTCCTCGAACGTCACCTTGCCGGAGGTCCAGCTGGTGGCCGTCGAGACATCGATGGGCGCGGGCGCGGCGCTGGCCGGGGTGGCCGGCGCCAGGGCCAGGATCTGGCCCGGCTTGAGGCGCCAGGGCGCGCTGCGCACCGCGTGATCGGTGATCTCGACGCTGCCGTGGGCGAGCACGACCCGCACCTCCGAGCCCAGCCGCCGCACGTCGAAACGCGTCCCGAGCGCGCGCACCTGGGCGGCGCCGGCCGTGACGATGAACGGCCGCTGCGGGTTATGCGCCACTTCGAACAGCGCCTGGCCCCGCAGCAGCTCGATGCGCCGCTCGCCGGCCCCGTAGCGGACCCGCACGGCGCTGTCGGTGTTGAGCTGGACGCGCGAGCCGTCCTCGAGCGTCGCGCTGAAGGTCTGGCCGACGCCGGTCGAATAGGTCGGCAGGCGCAGCGTCAGGCCCACCGCCACGGCCGCCACGAGACCGGCGGCGGCGAGCGCGCCGATCATCAGTCGGGACCGGCTGCGGGGCGCGATTTGGCGCGCGCGTCGCGCGGCGCCGCGCGCCAGCGCCTGGTCCGCGGCTTGGCGCAGGTCAGGATCGTCCCGCATCATCGCCATGGCGCGCTTGATGTCGTCCAGCCGCTCATATTCGGCCCAATTGTCAGGGTCCGCGCGCCAGGCCGAGAACGCCTCAAGCTCCTCGGTCTCATGCGGGGGCGTGCCCAGCCTGTCCAACCAGTCCGCCGCCTCGCGCGTGATCCGTGCGGAACTCTTACGGTCTTTGATCATGACGCGCGCCGCCTCAGTCCCGCATGGCCGCCGCCACCCTGATCGAGGCTCGGCGCATCCGGTCCTTCACAGTGCGCTCGGTGAGTCCCAGCTGCAACGCGCTCTCCCGATGCGTCAGGCCGTTGATGTGGCTCAGCACGAAAACATCGCGCAACTCTGGCGGCAGTGCCAGCACGATCTGCTTGAGGGTCAGCTCATACTCTTGCGACGCGGCGGTCGAGGACGACTGGAACGCTTCGCCGTCGATGAGTTGATCCTCCTCGCGCCTTTGCCGTCGCAGCCGATCGATCGCCAGGTTGTTGGCCACCTGCATCAGGAAGGCCTTGGGATGGCGCACTTCGCCTGCGGCGTCGTGCATCGCCGTGCGCAGATAGGCTTCCTGCGCCAGGTCGTCGGCCATGTCGCCATAACGCTTGCGCAGCACCCGGCGAAACCAGGTGTCGTAGCGCCGAAACAGCGACTCGACGGCGAGGCTGAGGTCGGGGCGCACGGGCGCGGGGGAGAAGAAGCCATCCATTGGACGATCCACCAGAGATTGCCCCACAGAGTCCTACATGGAATCCACCTTGAAAAGGTGCATTGAAAATAAAAGACACCTTTTCATGGCCTGTCGCCGCGATGGCGCTCGCGGATCATCTCCCACTGTTGCGTAGTCAGGCTTCAGGGGCGCATGTCGACACTGGAAGAGCAGTTCGGTGCGTTGGTCCGTTATCATCGAAAGCGCACCGGCTTGAGCCAAGCTCAACTGGCTGAGCGCATCGATCGTCAACCCAATGCGGTACAACGGCTGGAGAACGGCGAGACCGCCCCTACGTTCGATACCGTCGTGCGCTTGGCGCAAGCGTTGGACGTTGATGTCTGGGAGCTATTCAATAGCGGTGGCTATGCGGCAAGAGGCGGGCGAAGTGACCCGCTAGCTTCGATCTTCAAACAACTTGTCGGGCTCAAGGAGATTGATCTCCAGAACCTGCAGGAGCTGATCGCGGTAGCTCTGAAGATGCGAAGATAACGTTGCACGTAATCGCGCAATGGTTCTGACCCGTCGGGCCGATGTGTTGCGTATCGGCGTTGAATTGGTTGCCGCTAACCCCACGGTTCGCCGCGTAATGCGCGGGAAAAGTATGCTGCTTCGCACTTCTTGATGCGTTGCAAGAACTCCTCTGCCGCCATCGCAGCATGGCCGCCCCGCACGCCACTACGGGCTCGGATCGGCCGCCGCGCGACAGCAGCGGCGGCGGCTGGCGCGCATTTCTTGGCTTCACGACGCCGGGCCTGTGCTGGGAGTTTCTGCGCCGCAATCCAGCCTACCGCGAGCACTTCGGGGATCTGGCGCGCGGCATGGATGTCCTGGACCATCGGTGGGGCCTCAGCGTGCCGGCCGATCCAGACCTGTCGGCCGACGGAGCCCGTGTCGTATGGCGCGCCGACGTCGCGCCGGGTCTTGTCGTAGCGATGGAGCGCCGCGCGTTCGGCCGACCGAAGGCTCTGCCGCCTACGATGTTGGAACCGGTCGTCGGCGAAGACGGGCTCCACATTCGTTTCCCGAGCGGGCTGCAGGTGCAGTTGCGTGGCGAAGCCACGCCGGCCGGACCGCTCGTTGTCGTTCTCGCCTATGACGCCGACTTCAATCTTCGTGTGCGCGCGGTCGACGCGCTGCGGCGCGCGGCGTTGACCGATGAGCCGCCGAGATCCCGCCTGAGCGCTGAGCAAAAAGCGCGCCTGGCCCGCAGCCTGTTCGCGCTCGACGCCGCCCAGGAGTCGCAGAGCTACCGCGAGATCGCCGCTGGCCTGTTTGGCGAGGACGAGATCGACGCCTCCGGTTTCAAGACCTCTTCGCTGCGCGACGTCACCATTCGCCTGGTGCGCCGGGGCCGCAGCCTGATGGCGGGCGGCTATCTGAAGCTGCTGAAGGCCGGGTTCTAGGGTGGCGACGTCCGCTCAGGGCTGTCTTCGCCATCCCTGACCCTGCCGATCAGGCGCCAGGCTTTTCCTCGGCCGCCGCCCGATGTCGGGAGCTTTCCGGCGGCTTTCGAGGATCAGAGCATGTCGCCAAACGACCTGTCGGCCTCCGAGCGCCTGTTGCTGGCGCCCGAGGCGGCCAAACATCTGCGCATTTCCGAGCGAACCCTGGCCAAGCACCGCTGCTACGGTACAGGCCCCGTCTACCGAAAGAACGGCGGCCGGATCGTCTACACCTTGCCCGACCTGGAGGCCTGGTCGCGCCGGGGCGAGCGTCGCTCCACCAGCGACGAGAGCGCGGTGGTGACGCCGCCGGCCAAGCAGCATGCCGCCCTCGCGCCGGCCTACCTGCGGCGGCAGGGCGATGTCTGAGCGGGAAGACGGCGGCCTTACCCGCGTCGAACTGCTGTTCCTGAACGAACGGATCGAGCGTTCGATCCGGTTTGGACGGCCGATCGCCGAACAGGTCCAGGATCGGCGGCGGCGCACGGTGATGTTCGCGCCGGGTGCGGTCTTCGCCTTCGTCCGCTGGCGGGCCGGGGACTTCGGTACGGTCGACTCCCGCATCGCCGTGCTGCGCGCCGTCGGAGCTGGAATGCCGTTCACGACCTATCCGGAGGTGTCGCCCGGCGCTGAGATCCTGCTCGATGTCGCCGGCTCGACCAAGGTTCAGGCCGTCTTCGAGGCGATCGACGGCGTCGAACGGATCGGCGTGCGGCCAGAACTCGCCGCGCCGGACTATTGGCGCCATGTCGGCGCGCGCGTGGGCGTTGGCCTGCAACCACGCCCCTATTTGCGCCGCCGCCATCGCGCCTGGCTTCTGCGCCGGTCATTCCTGTCATGAGCACCGCCAGAAAGCTGTCCTTGGCCGGTGTGGCCGCCGCCAGTTGCCTGCTCCTTGGCCTGGGCGATCGCGATCGTTTGGCGCCCAGGGTTCTGTTCAACACCACGGCCAGCGCGCCGGTGGGGTTCTATGTCCTGGCTCCCGGGCGACCGGTTGTCGGCGAATGGGTGGCCATCCTGCCGCCGCGCGACTTGGCCCATTGGATGGCCTATCGACGCTATCTGCCGGCGAACGTGCCGCTCTTGAAGCAGGTCGCCGCGGCGCCTGGCCAGCGGGTGTGCGGGCGTGACGGCGTCCTTTCGGTTGATGGGGCGCCGATCGCGCGCATGCGGCCCCATGATCGATGGGGCAGGGCGCTTGGGCCCTTCGTCGGCTGCCATCGCCTGTCGGACGCCGAGGTCCTGCTCGTCAACCGCCGGGCTCCAGACAGTCTCGACAGCCGCTACTTTGGCCCCCTTCCAGTCCGCGGTCTTGTCGGCCGCGCTCGTCCCCTGTGGACGTGGGACGCCCGGTGATGAGCGCGTCCCATGTCCTTTCCTGGCTTGGTCGGTTTGCCGGTCCTTTCGTCGTCCCGATCCAGATCGCGTCGGTGGTCGCGCCAAGCCGGGGTCAAGGACGGCCGTCAGGCCGGCGCGTTTCGTGCTTGGTCCTTGACGCCGGCGAGCCCGGCCACGGGTTTGTTGCGAGCCGCACGACAGGAAAAATCCCCCACGCGACGCGCGTGTCGGTCGCTTCGATTGCGGCCTTGAGCCTCCTCACCTCGGCCCCGTCCGCCACGGCGCGACAGGCCGATTTCCCCCCCGCGGCGAGAGCGGAGCGGACTTCGCCGATCACGCAAGCGGTGTCGGAAGCGGCGCGGCGCTTTGGCCTGCCCGAGGCGTGGATCTATGCGGTGATGCGCCAGGAAAGCGGTGGCCGCGTTGACGCGGTGTCGCTCAAAGGGGCCATGGGCCTGCTTCAGCTGATGCCGGCGACCTGGCGTGAACTGACGCGCGAATTGCACCTGGGCGATGATCCCTACGATGCGCGCGCCAATGTTCTGGCGGGCTCGGCCTACCTGCGACGCCTGTACGATCGGTTCGGTGCGCCCGGCTTCCTGGCCGCCTACAATGCCGGGCCCGAACGCTATGCGAAACATCTGACGGGTGCGCAGTCTCTGCCGCCGGAGACCCAAGCCTATGTGCGCAGCCTCGCGCCATTGATCAGAGAAGCAGATTTCCAAAGCCATCCCGCAAGCCCTCGAACGGCAGGCCTGTTCGTGGGGCAGAGCGGGTCGGATGAGGCCACGGACGACGCGCTAGTGAGGTCGATCCATCGAGAGGCGCTTTGGCCATGAGCAGAGTGTCCAGGAAGGTCTTGGTAGAGATTGTGAAGCGCGCTGAAGGGGGCATGGGTGGGCGCAGGGCAGCCTTAGGCCTAGTGCTAGATAAAAGGACAGGGACCCTGCGGGTCCATGTCATTGATGGTGTTGAGGAATTTCAGGAACCTACCCCGCGCGGCGGGTTCCGCCGCGCGCCAATTGGCTTGGAATTTCAAGTGTTTGGCAGGGACCTTTCGTCTCTGGCCTCTTCATGAAACGGGAAAACGACTTTCGTCCCCGGCTGGGACGCCTGCGAGATCGCGGCGCGGGGACCGCGGGGCGGGTCCGCGGATTTGCCGGCGAGGTCCTGGGCGCGGCCAAACGTTCGGGCCTGGGAACGCTGGACCTTGGGACGCGGGGAAAGGCCGGTCGGTTCGGCCGCGGCGGCCGGAGCCTGGGCGGCGGACGACTGGCGTCGCGACGGGTGATCATCAAGACCCGCATCGTCCAGCACAAGGGCGCGCGGTACCGCGCCGCGCCGATGAAGATGCACCTGAGCTATCTTCGTCGGCAGGGCGCCACGCGCGACGGCGAGCGCGCCGAAATGTTCGATCGCGACGGCCCCGCCGATCACGACGCCTTCGCCAACCGCATAGAAGACGACCGCCACCATTTTCGCTTCATCGTCTCGCCGGAGGACGCGGCCAAGCTGACCGACCTGCGGACCACGACCCGCGAATTGATGGCGCGCGCGGAGCGGGAGCTGGGAACACGGCTGGACTGGGTGGCGATCGACCATTGGAACACCGACAATCCGCACGTCCATGTCCTGGTGCGCGGCGTCGCCGACGACGGCCGCGACCTGGTCATCAATCCCGACTTCATCAAGCACGGCTTTCGGGAGATGGCCCAGGCCCTGGTGTCGTTGGAGCTGGGGCCACGAACCGAGGCGGAGATCGCCGCCAGCCTCGATCGGGAGGTCACCGCCGACCGTTGGACTCCTCTGGATCGGCGGTTGCGCGAGGTCGCCGACGAAGCGGGGCGCCTGGATCTGCGTCCGGATGGCACGCGACAGGCGCCCGGCCAGACACGGTTGATCGGCCGGGCCGAATACCTCGAACGTCTGGGCCTGGCGCAAGCGGATGGGCCGGGCCAATGGCGCCTGGTCGGCGATCTGGAGCCGCGGTTGCGGGGCCTGGCCGAGCGCGGGGAGATCATCAAGACCCTGCAGGACGCGCTGCACGGCCAGCAGCGGGATCTGAACGCGGTGGTGATCCAGGGGCGCGACCTGGAGGGGCCGGTGTTCGGAAGGCTGGCCGACCGGGGTCTGCACGATGAGCTGACAGGTCAGGCCTATGTCGTCGTCGATGCGGTCGATGGCCGGACCCATCATTTCAGGTTTCACGATCTGGCCCAGACCGGCGACACGCCGATCGGCGGGCTGGTCGAGGTTCGATCGCGGGCCTTGGAGGGCGGGGGCAGTTGGCTGGAGCTGGTGCATCGCTCTGACCTTGACCTGACCGCCCAGATCAAGGCGTCGGGGGCCACCTGGCTGGACCGACAGATGGTATCGCGCGAACCGCTCGTTCTGGCCCAGTCGGGGTTCGGTCGCGAGGCTCGGGAGGCGCTTGAACAGCGGCGCGGCCACCTGGAAGCCCTGGGTTTGACGAACCGCCAAGCTGGCGGGCTGACACCCGTGCGCAACCTTCTCGCGACGCTGCGGGGGCAAGAGCTCTCGCGGGTCGCGGCGAACATGCTGGCGGAGACCGGGTCCACCTTCATCGAGGCGGGGAAGGGGGACCTGGTCGCTGGCGTCTACAGCCGTCGGATCGATCTGGCCTCAGGTCGGTTCGCCATGATCGAGGATGGCCTTGGTTTCCAGCTGGTCCCGTGGACGCGGTCGCTCGACGCCCAGTTCGGACAAGAGGTGAGGGGAACCGTGACGCCGAGCGGCGGCATGGACTGGTCGCTGGGGAAAAGGCGCGGGCTTGGACTTTAGAGGTGCAAGCGATGAACGGTACGAAAATCCTTTGGGGTCAGATCCTGCTGATCGGGGCCATGGCGCTCGGCGGGATCTGGGCCGCGACCCAGTGGACGGCCTGGCAGCTGGACTACCAGTCGGGCCTGGGACCGCCCTGGCTACGGCTTGGGGGATGGCCGCTCTATCCGCCGCCGGCCTTCTTCGTATGGTGGTTCATCTACGACGCCTATGCGCCGACGGTGTTTCTGCGCGGCGCGTTCATCGCGGTCTCAGGCGCGCTGCTTGGCGTGGTGATGGCCGTCGCCATGTCGATCTGGCGCGCCCGTGAGACCAAGAACGTGACGACCTACGGTTCGGCCCGGTGGGCCAACCTCGACGACGTCAAGATCGCCGGCCTGCTCGGCGACGACGGGGTAATGCTGGGCCGGATCGGAGATCACTATCTGCGGCACGATGGTCCTGAGCATGTGTTGTGCTTTGCCCCCACCCGTAGCGGCAAGGGCGTCGGCCTTGTGGTGCCCAGCCTGCTCGTCTGGCCAGGCTCGGCGGTTATCCACGACATCAAGGGCGAGAACTGGCAACTCACCGCCGGGGCCCGGGCGAAGTTTGGTCACGTCCTGCGGTTCGATCCGACCGACGCAGATAGCAGCGCCTACAATCCTCTGCTGGAGGTCAGGCGTGGGTCCAGCGAGGTCCGAGACGTTCAGAACATCGCCGATATTTTGGTCGATCCGGAAGGCGCTCTCGAGCGTCGCAGCCACTGGGAAAAGACCTCCCACAGCCTGCTGGTCGGGGTCATTCTCCATGTCCTCTACGCTGAGGCCGACAAGACCTTGGCCGGGGTCGCCAATTTCCTGGCCGATCCGTCGCGGCCGATCGAGACCACGCTGCGCGCCATGATGACGACGCGTCACCTCGGAAACAGCGTCCATCCCGTGGTGGCCAGCGCGGCCCGCGAGCTCCTCAACAAGAGCGACAACGAACGAAGCGGGGTGCTCTCCACCGCGATGAGCTTTCTGGGGCTCTATAGAGATCCGGTCGTCGCCGCTGTGACCTCGCGTTGCGACTGGCGCATCGCCGACCTGGTGGAGTCGGACGCACCTGTCAGCCTCTACCTGGTGGTGCCGCCCTCCGACATCAGCCGAACCAAGCCGCTGATCCGCCTGGTGCTCAACCAGATCGGCCGCCGTCTGACCGAGGGTCTTGAGGCCTCGCGGACCCGACGACCGCTGCTCTTGATGCTCGACGAGTTTCCGGCGCTTGGCCGGCTGGATTTCTTCGAAGCGGCGCTGGCCTTCATGGCGGGGTACCGCATCAAGGCATTTTTGATAGCGCAGAGTTTGAATCAGATTGAACGGGCCTACGGCGCCAATCACTCGATCCTCGACAACTGCCACGTCCGCGTCGCGTTCGCGACCAACGACGAGCGCACAGCGCGCCGGATCAGCGACACGCTTGGCACCGCGACGGAGATGCGGTCGATGGCGAACTATGCGGGCCATCGCCTGGCGCCGTGGCTGGGCCACCTGATGGTCTCGCGCCAAGAAACGGCGCGTCCGCTGCTGACGCCTGGCGAGGTGATGCAGCTGCCGTCGCACGAGGCTGTCGTTCTGGTCGCGGGCGCGCCGCCGATCCGGGCGACGAAGATCCGTTATTATGCGGACCCTCGTTTGGCGGGGCGGGTATGCGCGCTGGGCCGACCGGCAGGCGTGCCGCGATCATCTGTGGCGGTCGATTGGGATGGCGTCCTCACGGGCACCGCGGTGGTTCGCAAAGGAGCAGCGGCGTTCGACGACGGCGGGCTCAAGCGCGAGCCCGAACTCGATGGTCACGAGGACCCAACGCCAGAACCCCTCGACGAAGACCTCGAACGGCAGCCGGAAGAGGAGGGCGATGAGGTCCAGCAGAGGCAGGAACTTCAACGCCGGTTCACGGGCGCAGCCCGTCAGGCGGCCATGGATCGCGACGATGGCATCCCGCTCTCAGGTGACGCATGAAGATCCCGACCAAGGTCTTCCTGACCAGCGACACGATCCGGGTCCTCGACGAGCGCGCGCGGCGGACGCGGCGCCAGAAGTCGGAGATCGTCCGGGCCGCTGTCGAAGCCTATCTGTCGCCCGATAGCGCCGAGGCGGGGGAGGCGGCGCTGTCTCGGCGGCTGGATCGGATGTCGCGCCAGCTTGATCGGCTCGAGCGGGACGTCACGATTTCCAACGAGGCGATCGGGCTGTTCGTGAAGACTTGGCTGAAGGTCACCCCGGCCATGTCGGCGGTGGAGGATCGGGCGGCCAGCGCGAAGGGGCAGGAGCGCTATGCCGCGTTTGTCGACCTGCTGGCGCGGCGTATTTCTGAAGGACGTCTACTGAGGGGCGAGGTGCTCGCCGATATCGGAATCGACCATACGTGACTCTTCTCTGACCTTGATAGGGTCCGCTTCAGGGCAATGGCCATGGCGCCGCTGGCGCAGGCTTGGGCAACGGCTATTCTCGGACCTAAGAAAAATCCGACCACTGCACGCCTCACACTGCGGCCGATGATCTCGCCAGCTGCGGTGGCCTATTTGGACCAAGTCGCTCGCTCTCCAAATTAGCCGCACCGGCGGAGCGCCTAGCTACTAGCTCGCGAAAGGCCGCGCCGCCCGTGAGCCGTTCATAGATCAACTGTCGCAGAAGTATTGTTGAGAACTTTTGGGAATATTCTGGGGTCACCCTTCTTCTCCATCCTCCTCTTCCTCCACACCGTGCGTCCAAACATCTTTAAACAGCACGCGAATTCCGCGATTTGTTATTTCATATGGCATCGCCGTTCTGGGCGTAATGGTTGTCGCTTCATTGGCGGAGATCCGTGTGATATCCTCGAATACGTCAGCTCCAAGGCCAAGTTCAAGGCGAAGCCGTACAAGCTGTGGCCAAGCCAACACAAGGACTTGCGGCCCCACCGTATAGCCATAGCTCTGAAAACGTGCGTTAGACCGCCCGATCGCCCAGAGACGGATAAGCGTCGGAAGCCGGCCGCCTGGCAACTTGACCTTCAGCGCCATGCAAAGCGCAGCGACACCGAACTGATCAATCCACAGTGTCGTCTTCTTCCCCCAGCGCTCGACTTGTTCAGTAAAATTCTTTGCTTTGCTTCTCTGTGCGCGCACACTGCTGGTTCTAAAATCTTGCCACTTAAGCTGAAATACAACCAACTCCTCGGTTACATTGTCGAAAATCGCCGCGTCGATGTCGGTCACCGTCTGTCCATTTCGGCTCAAACGCGTTTGACCCTCGACACGCTGATAACGGTTCCCTTGGAAGAGCCGATAAAGGTCCTCAGCCATCCAATCTTCACGGGGTTCGCGAAACGCGTTTTGCAGCCGAGTCGATGTGGATTCTCGCAGCATGCGGATGTGATGGAGCGGATTTCTAAAGATGCCGCTGATCGGAGTAAGTAGGTAACCGTCGGCGATTTCGATCGCCAACGGAACGCCGGGCGTGTGCTCGTTCATGAAGAACTGGGCGTCCGCCGGCCGTACAGTAATGAGGTCGAGCGCCGCTTCAGCGACGTCAACCGCTGCGCCGGCACTGACAAGCACGTCGACAAGTTCGGTCCGCTGCTTCCAGATCGTGAGGCTCATGTGCTGGTTGACGCCCGGGTGGCGTTTTATCGCTTCTTCCACGAACATCACGTGCTTGATGTAGAAGCTGAGTAGCAGGTGCACGACGATCGTCAGGTCCTCGCCGCTACACCCGCCAAGCTGTGCACCGGGCGAGATGCCCGCCTCTCCGCTCCAAAGGACGGTAGAGTCGGCGGCCGAGCGGAGGAAGAAGTCGTCGATTTCTGGCGTGGTCGTGTAGCCGACCATGAGGCCCTTTGAGGTTTCCCAGGGAAACGTTAAGGCCGCCATCTGGCCTACTATGTGGCGACCTTCGGGACCTCGCGGATCGGGCCGATTAGCGAGGTTAGCCTTGGCTTGAAGCTGAGCTAGACGGCTTTGATCGAGATGGTCATGGAAGTGGTCGGAGGTTGCGCGTTCGGTTGCCCAAACCTCAATCGCGGTTTCGTTGGCCACACCAGTGACCATGCCATGGCGGACCATCTCGGCGGTTCGATGGAAAAGAACGTAGCGGCCGGCCGCATGCAATAAACTCATGCCGACCTGGCGCAATTCGGGCGTACTCTCGGCCATCGGCACACCGGTGTAGCCGCCGATCCGTTCCAACAGCAGCGACAGAAGGACGTTCCAACCGCGGACGATGATGTCGAAGTCGTGGGGCGGGAGCCACGCATGCTTGTGCGGTGTCATCAACTGAATGACGTGGGCGTGGTCAAGGCAACGGCAGACCTCAACCAGGATGCCGCCACATTCGAAGCTCGAATTGGTGTCCAGAAAGGTCTTCAAGTCCGCGAGCTCGGCTTGGCCTAATGCGGCTAAATGATCGGCAAGCTCTGGTGCAGGTGTCGTTGGCTGATCCACCTCAACTCACCTTCCGCCTCTCTTTTCAGATCCGGTAGATCAACCTTCGTCGTCGTTTTCGCCTTCGCGCGCAACGGAGGCGGCGCCGCCCAGCGCGTTATATCGTCTTGCCGCGAGCCATTGCAGCCGCTTGGCTTGGATCAAGAGTACGCGACGCAAGCCCCCTTGGACTTTTCGCTCGGAGATAACCTGCGCGAGGCGTGAAAGAATCAATGCCCGCCGAGCAATGCGGAAATCGGGGTGGGAGCGTAGCTCAAAAACTCGTTCCGAGACGATCCTGCCTCGAAACGAAGGTGGTGCATTGACTGCCGTACGTCCTGGCGGCGGGTCCTTCTCGTTCAAAATGGCCTTGAACTCAGATTTATCGACCGCCTGCTCGGTGATCAGCCGTTCCAAGGCGTCGAGATGTTGCCGCGCATCGCCGTCCGAGCGCGACGCATCCTGCAGGTGGGGCAGGGGCCACACCTCGATTTCGAAGACCTCGAAGGGATCCAGCACGGACATCGCCACCGCGTCGGTCCTCTGGTTGGTCAGGTGACGACGGATCCGGGAGCGTAGACGTTCATTGGTCTGGCCGACATAGATCGGCTCGCCGTCGTAGTCGAAGAATGCGTAGATCCCCCACCGGAAGTTCCCCACCGGGATAGGCCCGCCGCCTTCCCACGCAAAAGGACTGTCGAGAAAACGAGTAAGGTTATCCCGTAGATCCTCGGTCTCGAAAGGGGGAAAATTCACCGCGTCGGGGTTGCGGCCAAAGAGCGGGCCTGGGTCAGACACGCTGGATGACCGTAAGGTCGGAGGCGTGTTGCACAACGCCGGCACGACGAATGACCGTCCGCCGTGAGAGTTCGTACGCTTGGTCATCGATCTCGAAGTCGACATAGTTGACCTCGTCGGGCTTGCAGGCGAAGGCGGCTTGGAAAGCGACAAGGAGTTCGACCTCATCAAGGCTTTGAGCTGTCGCCTTTGGGTTCGATCGCGAAGGGATGACGGAGGGAAAAACGTAGATGCAGGGCGGCGGGGTGAGGAACGGCCCGACGTTGGTTCGCCGAACGCTTCCGTCCAGTTCCGCCAGCTTTGGGCAAGGCCTACCGAGCGTGCCGCAGATCATGTCCCAGATCACCACACCATCGACCCGCTTGTTGCGGGCGATCATTTCCGCGCTGAGACGTGTGTGGATGCCCGACCAAGCATTTCGGCGTGGATCGGCGCCGGGGTTGGTGCAAAGGCTCCAGGTGATGAATTCGTCAGCGTCAGCGGGCCGCTCGAACTTGTTGGTGTTCTCGCCGTCCAGACAGCCCTTAAGATCAATGACCGCCGAGCGTCCGCTATTGAGCCGCACATAATAATCGTTGCGGGCCTTACCTTGGGTTCGATCCCAGCTGGCGATATGGCCGCCGTCTTCCATGTGGTTGAGGACATGCTGAACGAACTCGCGTTTGCCTCGCATGGTGGCGGAGTATTCACCACGAAGCTTTTCGACCGCACCGCGGAAGATTGGCGACTGGTAGAAATCCGCCTCGTCCAATCCATGGTTGCCAAGCGTGTGGGCTTGGGTCTTGAGAACTTCTGCGAAGTTCTCAATCTGGCTTCGCAGTTGCGGATCCTGCTCACATGGAATGACGCTCACGCCGAGGCAACTCCTTCTGCCGATCAGCGCCAAGGAGTGGCTCGAAGATATGCGCGGCAAGGTGGCGAACAACGTCGACCGCAACCCCGTCGCCGGTCAAGTGATAAGCCTCGTTGTAGTTTTTCGGCAGGACATAGTTTTCGTCGAGTCCCATGAGGCGGGCGGTCTCGCGCGCCGACACCAAGCGGCTACGAACTTTGTCTCCATCGACGACCACGATGACTTGGCGGCTCGATCCGCCAGCGGGCGTGCGTAGGCAGCCGGCGATTTCGTCGAAGCGGACCTCGGCGCGCTGAACCTTGCGACCCTTCTCGTCTAAGCGCGTACGCTTGTAGACGCCGCCCACCATCCGCCGCTGAGCGCGCTTGGCAACATTGACCTTATCACGGTTCACCGGAGACATCATCTTTAGGAGATGTTCAGTCTCGGCCGGCGTGTGCCAAACCACGCTGGTGGGGTTTTCCTCGATCAAATCGGCGAAGGTCTTGCTACGGCGCGGTGGCGTTGGAATGTTCCACCACAACATCTTCTCAAGCGCTTTGCCCTGGACACCGGCAAAAGCGCGTTGCAGCGCTGCGGTATGAAACGGCGCGATGGGGCCGCTGGAGAGTAGGGCCGGATCGATCTCAACGTCGGCGCGCACGCCTATCACAAACAGACGCGGCCGCGATTGTGGCACGAACAGCGAAGCGTTGATGACCAGGGCGCCGTACCGGTAGTCGGCGTCGGCGAAAGTCTTGCAGATTGCCTCGAAGTCGCGGCCCTCGTGTGAGGTAAGCGCGCCGCAGACGTTCTCCAGAGCGACGATTTTGGGTCCTCGGCCTTCGGCGATCAACGCCTTCACCACGTCCCAAAAGGGATAGAAGGTCCCGGAGCGCTCGCCCTTTAGGCCTGCTCCCGCGCCGGCAAGAGAGAGATCTTGGCACGGGAATGATCCCCAGACGAGATCAGGTTCGCCGCGCAGCTGCTTGGTCTTTACCTGCTTGACGTCGCCAATATGGAGCTCGCCATCGGCGCCCCAGTTGCGCTGATAGGTCATGCCCTTCTTGGCATCGAAGTCGTTGGCGAACAGGCAGGTCCACTCGTCGCCCAGGCCGGCTCGGACCATTCCCCCGCCGGCGAAGAACTCGTAGAAGCTAGGCATGTCGAAGCTGCCCTCCCATAGGGGCGCTCGCGTCATGCTCGCGAGCAAGCTTTTCTGCAATCGCTTCGGTTAACCAAGTGTTGCGTGAGACCACCCCAGGGCGAGCCGCGCGGGCCTTATCGATGGCGGCGAGCGTCTTGCTCGGTACGCGCAGGGTGGCTCTATCGAGCTCCCGAATATTGTTGGTTCGCGAATCGTTGGGCATGGCGCCACAGTGACGCCATCACGGCGCCGCGTCGAGTGTTTCCTTTTTGTTCTCGTTTGGTGGGCGGAGTCCAATCCGGATTGTTTGAGCCTAATGCCAGGTCAGTTCCGCTATCCTGAACCGATTGTCCGCCTTCTCGACATCGAGAGCCTTGCCGAGATCAGCGACGAAGACGCTGAGGCTGGCGAAGAGATCGGGCTTGAGGGAAACCAGCTCTACAGCGATCTGCGTTGGGTTGGATGGGATCTTGTCGCCCAAGCGATTGATCGTGAGGAGGTGCTCTTCGCACGGTTTGAGGCAGCCGAGAGCGTTGAGGACGAAGCTGAGCGTTACGCAGCGGAGATTGCCGCGGCCGACAGTCCAGAGGAAGACTTCTTGGGGCTCGACGTTGGAGTCATTTCCGCCGTCCTTGCGCTTTCGGCCCTGGGCGCGCTGACGTTTAGCAGCTGCAATGCTGGCGGGTTTGGGGGGCGACACCTGCGTTCGGTCCCGGTCGTCGAATTTTACCTGCCGCGCGCACTGGCCGTAGAAGTTTTGGAGGTCGCCGAGGCTGCGAATGTGGGTCTTGCGCAGACTGCGGGAGGACTGGTTCGGCTATATGGCGAAACCGATTACGATCTGCACCGGTTCGCGACGCTTCTGTTCGCTCGTCATGCCGTTCCTTAGCCGTGGACGGCCTCCGAAGGTGAATGCTGGCTTGGCGCGAGAGGGCAGTCATCATCACCCGAAAGTTGCGCGTCTAAGCTTTGCCATTCTAACATGGTCTGCGAAGCTGATTCAGAACCCGACCGATGGCCAAGACTTTTCGACTGCTGAAAGCCGGTGGGACCCCGCCGGCAAAGCGTTTGTCACGGCAGGTTCCGCACGCGCCGATGGTGACGTTCTCAGATCTTATCGACTCCGCGGGCGCTGATAGCTTCTATTCGGTGATCATCGGCAACAACGGGACGGGCAAGAGCCGGCTTCTCGGCGCCATCGCCAGCGAGTTTGCCGGAATCCACCAAAGCGACGCAACTGGTCGTGGCCGGCGCCCCTCTCGGTTGGGGGTTCTCGACTCCACTGTTGACGGAGACCTAAGCTCGGGTCTCAGCCCAAGCGCTAGATTGCCGTCACGCGTGATCGCCGTCGCCCTTACACCCGTGGACAAGTTTCCTCTGGAGCCATCCGGGGACGGCGACGGCTTTCCACGCGGCGAAATCGCCGATCTGCGCGACGATGCCTCGTTCTATCACTACGTCGGCATGCGCGACCGAACCAACCGCGCATCCATTTCCGCATTGATCTACCGCGCGGTCGAAGGCCTTGGTCGGCGACAAAGCTTGGAGAACGCAGCGCGTCTTCGTAGCGTATTTGAAATGCTCGGCTACGAGCCTCGGATCACCACCAGGCTCAAGCTGTCCCTGGGCCAAGACGTTCAAGATTTTCTGCAAGGGCGTCGAGGTATCGAAGGCGACGACGCTGACGCACGCCTGATGCAGCGCATTCGCGCCGTCGCGGCGAGCGGCGGCTACCGGGAAGAAGAGCTTCGCGCGAAGCTTGGCCAGTTCATCGAGGCTTGGGGCACGAAGACCAAGCTGGAGCTGGAGTTGGACTTCAGCGGCGACGGCCCCCCGCCGTCCTTCGATGTCGAAACGCTCCGATTGCTTCGCCGCCTGGGTGCGCTGAGCCTCTCGTCCGTGGACGTCTGGCGGGCAGACGGCGTGCGTCACGATCTTCGCGACGCCAGCTCCGGCCAGATCGGAATTCTCACGGTATTTCTGTCGATCGCGGCGCATCTTCGAGACGGGAGTCTAGTGCTGATCGACGAGCCTGAAACCAGCCTCCACCCGGAATGGCAAAGCAAGTATATCCACCTTATGCGGGAGGCGTTCGCCGACTACTCAGGGTGCCACTTCATCTTCAGCACGCACAGTCCTCACATCGTCGCCGACATCCCCCAAGGCTCGTGGATCTATTCCATGGACCGGGCCACAAGTGTTTCGAGCGAAGCCCTGCTAGGTCGCTCACCAGACTTTGTCATGGCGAACGCGTTCGATGTGGTTGGCCCGACCAACTACTATCTACGCGACGTGCTCGCCGACGCGTTGCGTCTTGTGGGCGAGCGTCAGATCAACAGCGATGAGTTCAAAGCCCAGCTCGCCGAGCTCGTCCGGTTGGCCGCGAATATGGAAGGCGGCGAACAGGTCAAGCAGATCGTGCAGGATCTTCAGGCCGCCCAAGCGGAGTTGGCTCCCGATGGCAATTGAGCCGATCGCGTTCACCAATGAGGAGCTAGGGCTTATTCGAACTCTGACCGAGCGAGGCGAGGCCTGGGATTGCGCCGAGTACAACCCTCTGCGATCGCGGATCAAGCAATTCTACCTCAAGGGCCAGGCCTTCCGCTGCTGTTACTGCCAAAAGCCCAACCCGGTGCAACATGGCCGGGCCTGGGACATCGAGCACGTGATCTCCCGTTCACTCAACGCCACCTTCATGTTCGAGCCGGAAAACTTGGCCGTCTCCTGTATCGATTGCAATCTCGCCAAACGGGATGCCAACATCCTGGCTAGGCCAAAGCAGACATTCCCACGAAACTCAGACGCCTACACGATCGTCCACCCCCACTTTGACGATTGGGCTGATCACTTCGTACTTGGTCAGGTCGTCTATGCGCCCAAAACGGCCAAGGGTGCTGAAACCCTTAGGGTGTGCAAGCTCTGGCGATTTTACGAAATGATAGGGCAGGAATCGCTTCTCGCGACCGATCCGCGATATGTCGAATTGGCGGAGCGAGTGCTTTTCGCCAAGACGCCGGTAGAGGCGGAACCGTCAGTCCTCGCAATGCGTGCCCTAATTCAGGACGCAAAAGAAGGTGGTTAGTTTAGTCATCGTAGGTGGGGCGACGACAGCTATGCACGTTCAAAGGCATGTGGCAGCTTCACCATCGCGGATGGCGGCCTAGTACGGTATAAGTCCGCGATCAATTCTACGGACGTTCCGATGCTTCCTAACGTATTTCTATCGTTGTCCGGCGTCGACGCGGACTTTGTAAAGTCCGTGGAGGAATTTCTTCCCGACGGTATCGCGCATTTTTATCCCAAAACTTTCTCCAACGGCGAAAATCTCGTCGCCGCCATGGAGGCCCGTGTCGCGGACAGCGAAGTCTTCGTGTTGTTCGCTTCTCGTAAATCTCTCGACTCAGTTTGGGTCGGGTTCGAGATCGACCGTGCGCGACTAGCGAAGATCAAGAATCCAAACTTTAAAATCCTCGTTTTCATCACCGACCCTGAGGTGTCGGCGAGCGATCTGCCGGAATGGATGAGAGAATTCTGGGCCGACAGCGCCGGGCTATCACCGCGCGACGTCGCTCGATTCATCCGGAGCGTGATCTCTGAGCCGCCTTTCTCCCAGCGCCATGGTAAGACTTATGGGCGCGGCGCATTGCTAGACGCGATTTCCCGTGATCACGAGGATATCGTCTACAAGGTCGGCGAAAGTCCGAACGTCTTCGTGTTCGCCGGGAACGCTGGGATCGGCCGTCGGACTGTCGAGCGCGAATATTTCCGCCAAACGTTCAGCACTCTCCCGCTGATCAATTTCGGCCCGAGCTTCCCGTTGGCACAATTCGCCGACCTCGCCGATCTATACCGCGCCCTGAGGCAAGAGTTGGATGTCGGCTTTACGCCGGATCAATTCACTCATGATCTGGTGATTTTCAGTGACATGAGCATTGAGCAGCAAGCGGCCGAGGTCGTTCGAAACCTCAGCTACTTCGCCAAGCTTGGACAAAGTATAACCTTCGTGACCGGCAACGGCATTTATGAGGATCGTGGTACCCTGAAGGCTTGGGTGCCCCATCTTTTCCGCGCGCTGGAAACTGATCGTCGTGTGAAGCTTGCGTTTGTTTCCAACCGGACGATTCACGACAATGAACTCCGTGACCATCCCAATGTGCTGCAGGTTTCGGTCCCCTCGGTTCAGGAACGCGACATCCGTGCTCTCATGATTGCGACGGCCGGCGAGTTTGGTGCAGAAGCCCAGTTGCCGAACGATACGGTTATCAAGGCGATCGGCGGCCATCCGGGCATTGCGAAGACGGTGGCTAGCACTCTAGCTCGAAAAGGCCCAGCGGTCGTAAACAATGATCTTCAAGGTCTCTACAAGCTACAAGAAGAGATTCTAGCTGATAGCCTGACGTACGACGCGCTCACGGAATTTGAAAAAGATATACTGTCGATTCTGAGTTGGATTCCGCAAATAAACGGCAACTTACTGAAAGATATCATTGCAAAGCAGGGTGGCGCAACTAATCAAGGTTTCGCTGACACGCTTGATAATCTCATGCGCGGTTGTCTGGTTATGAACCTTGGTGAGAATTATGCGATATCCGAACCAATGCGCGGACTGTTCCGGCGGAAACACGGGTACGGATCGAGTCAAATTCAGAAGAGTTTCGCGGCTGAGTTGAGGTCTCGCTGGGACGAGGCTGTTCAAAATCAGAAACTGCGAACTGAATTGTTCGACGCTATTGTCTACATGGCTGCACTTGAGGGAGGCACGCTGGCCCCCGAATTTAGGGGCCTGCTCCTCGCATCAACGCTGCAAGAGGTCGTTCGCGACACCTACAATCGTGGGCATGAAGACGAAGCGGCATTCAGGCAAGCTGTGAGTTGGGGTGCCCTAGCTAAGACTATGCGCATGGACGAAACCACGCGCGAGGAGATTTTGTCGTACTACGTACGAGCACAGACACGACTAGGAGATCAAGATGCGCTCGAAACTCTTAAATTCATCGATTCTCGGGGCTACCGTTCGCGCTATTATTTGAGAAGTTTCTACGTGCGCCACTCTGGCGGCGACCTTGAGCAGGCAATCGCTCTCCTGAATGAGGCTCGCAAGGCCAAGAAGTACATGGATCGCGTCATCGCTGACCTCGCGCTTTGTTATCAGCGGCTTGGGCGTTGGCGGGAGCTGGCGGATCTCCTGAAAGAGGAGGATCGCCGTGTTGAAGGCGACCCGCAGTTGCTCGATCTGAAGATTGGCATGCTGATCTCACAGGGTGACTTTCGTGCGGCCGAGCGAGCCATCGAAACGCTTCGTGGGCTGCCCCGTGAGGGCGGTCGGGCTGATGCGCGCACAGCGCGGATTTGGATGCAACGCGACGGACGTGCAGGCGATGCCCAGCGCCTTCTGACGCGCACCTTGCAGAGCGGCGGTAGTGGTCAACTTTCCTTGAGGCGGCTACGTGCCATCGCGGCGGCCCAAGCGGGCGACGAAGATACGGCGCGGCGCGATGTGGATTTTCTCAAAGGGCGACCTGGCGGCGCGGATACGGCTCTTCGCATTGAAAGTCACATCGCTCTTTCGAAAGGGGCGTACGAGCTGGCGCACAAGCGGCTCGCCGAGGTCAAAATATCGACGGTGCAGGACCATCTGCTGCGCGCCCGCATCCTAGAGACGCAGGCCAACGACGTGGCAACGCCATTGGCCCAGGCTAAGCTCCTCAGAGATGAAGCTGCGCGTCTGCGAGCGCAATATCGGCTCGCGGACGAGTATTTTCTCGACGTCTGATCGCGTTGATCTCTTTGCTTTGCGGCGGCGGAGATCGGAAGGATCAGGTCGCCTGGATCGGCCGGCTGAACGATCGCCAGCTTGCTGAATGTCTAGTTCTTGGAGACAAGCGAACGGCAGCTTTTGGCGCCCAGCGGAACATCACGTTTCTGGCTGGGCATCCTGTCCTTTCGGACGGTTCGGGTCAGTAGCCAATGACCTTGGGCGTGCCGCCGCCCGCCGCGATCGTCTCGCCGTTGATCGCCCCGCTGAGCGGCGAGGCCAGGACGGCGACCAGCCAGGCGATCTCCGAAGCGTCGACGATGCGGCCGATGGTGTTGGAGGCCGCGATCCGGGCCTCGGCCTCGGACGTGGTCTTCTCCGTGCGCGTGCCGCCCGGATGGATGACGTTGGCGGTGACGCCGTGCGGACCCAGTTCGTCGGCCAGGTTCTTGGTCAGGGCCGAGACGGCGACATTACGGATCGAGGCGACGTAGTGGCCGGTGCTGCGGGCCGCCAGGCCGCCGATGTTGATGATGCGGCCCCAACGGGCGGTGGTGAGATGCGGGGCCAGCGCTTGGGCGGTGCGCAGGTAGCCGGCGACCTTGACGTTGACGTCGTCGAGCACCGCTGCGCCGCTGGCCTGGGCGATGGTCGCGGCCGGTGCGGCCCCACCGGGCGTGGCGGCGTTGTTGACCAGGATGTCGATGCCGCCCAGCTCATGGATCGCCGTCTCGACCAGGGCCTTGACCGAGGCGTCGTCACCGGTGTCGACGACCAGCGGCACGATGCGGCGACCGGTGGCGGCGGCCAGTTCCAAGGCCGTGGCGGTCAGGGGCTCCAGGTTTCGGGCCGCGACCACCACGTCGACGCCCTCTTGGGCGAGGGCCACGGCGATCGCCTTGCCGATGCCGCGGCTGGCGCCGGTGATCAGGGCGCGCTTGCCGTCCAATTGCAGATCCATGGGATGTCTCCAGGCTGGGCGATCGGCCGATCGCCGGGAAAGTGACGAGGCGGCCCCTGGCAGGGGACCGCCTCGGCGCCGGCCTTGGGAAAGGGGAACAATTCCAAGCCGGCGCGTTCGAGAGGCGCGGCTAGAAGCTGTAGGTCAGCCGGCCGTAGTAGTAGCCGCCGTTGATCCCGAACGGCGAGAAGCTGGGATAGAGCGCCACGCCCGGATTGCCGGCGGCGATCGAGGCGGCGGCGCCGGTGGGGTTCAGCTTGTCGGGATAGACGTCGAACAGGTTGTTGGCGCCCAAGGCCCCTCGAAGCGACGGGGTGATCTTGTAGGCCAGCTCCAGGTCGGTGATCAGGCTGGTCCCGATCCCGTCCTTGAAGAAGGCCCCGTTGACGTTGGAATAGCTCCAGGCCGGGCCGTAGACGGTGTTGACCAGGTTCACCGTCCACTGGCCCATGGAATAGAGGCTGGTGAGGTTCACCTTGTAGCGCGGCGAGGCATGCTCGAGATTGGCGATGGCGGTCTGGTCGAACAGCACCGAACCGCCCAGGCCGGCCGGCGGCGCGGCGATACGGGCGACCTTGGTCTGGTTGAAATTGGCCCCCAGGGTCCAGTCGATCTTGCCGTGCTCGCCCAGGTCGGTCCAGGTCGAGGCCAGGACTTCGATCCCGCGGGTGCGGGTGTCCAGGCCGTTGGTGAACAGGTTGATGCCGGTGGTGCCGACACTGGGATCCAGGACGTTGCCGTTGGCGGCGATGGCGTTGGTGATGGCGGGGTTGACCACCGCGCCGCCGATCTTGCCGTACAGCGCGCCGCTGCCGACGATGCGGTCTTCGATCTTGATCTGATAGGCGTCGATCGTCAGCGTCACCCGCTCGATCGGCTTGGCGACGATCCCGATGCTGAGGTTTTTGGACTTCTCCGGATCAAGCCCGTCCAAGCCCAGCAGCCGTGCGCCGGCCGAGTTGGGCGGCAGCTGCACGAAGGCGGTGGTCGGCGAGACGTTGGTGGCCGAGTAGTTTAGCTCGGCCAAGGTGGGGGCGCGGAACCCCGTGCTGGCGGTGCCGCGCAGGGCGAAGGCGGGCGTGAAGTCGTAGCGGCCGGTCAGCTTGACGATGTCGGTGGAGCCGAAGTCGCTGAAATGCTCGTGGCGGGCGGCCAGATCCAGCTGCAGGTTCTCGATCGGCGAGGCGGCGAGATCCACATAGGCCGCCCAGCTATCGCGCTTGTGCTTGCCCGCATCAGTCAGGGCGAAGCCCGGATAGGACTGCGAGCCGGACTTGTAGCGCGATGCCGCGTCTCCGGCCTTGATCTCGTAGCTTTCGTTACGCTGCTCCAGGCCGAAGGCGACGTTCAGCGGCGAGGCCCAGCCAACCGCTAACTCGCGGCTGACATCCAGGTTGTTGGTCCATTGGGTGGAGATGAAGTCGCCGGCGTGGAACTGGGTCGGGGTGGCGCCGGTGTCGGCGAACAGCTGCAGGTTGGCCGAGTTGCGCACCCGGATCTCGTGGTCGTCCTTGCCATAGGTGGACGACAGGTCGAAGTTCCAGCCGCCGGGCGCCTGGCCCTTGATCCCGCCGGTCAGGGCGTAGTCCTTCTCCAGAGTCTCCAGGCGCGGGCTGAAGCCGGCCGGATAGATCGACGGCAAGCGGTTAGGCAGGCGGTAGTTCTCGTAAGCTGTGGCCTTCTTCTGGCCGTAGGTCCCGAAGCTGTAGATCTCGATGTTTTCGCTCGGCTTGAGCCCTGCCGAGAACGAACCGGCGTTCAGCTGGACGCGGGCGTCTCCGGCGATCCGGTTCACATAGGGATAGTCCTGGATGATCGTCGGCCAGGTGGGGTTGGCGGCGACGGCCGCGCTGGTGATTATCCGCGCGTCTGGCCCGCCCCGGAAGCTGAAGTCATGGAAGCGGTTTTCAAAGGTCAGATTGACGTAGCTGTTGGCGCTGGGCGCGAAACCGATATTGGCCGACAGGCTGGAGGTCTCGCCGTCGCGCTCGTAGTAGGCTCCGCCGGTTCCGGACAGCTCGCCACCGTGGTCGTCGCTCTTGAGGATGATGTTGATCACCCCGGCTATGGCGTCGGTGCCGTACTGGGCCGCCGCGCCGTCGGTCAGCACCTCGACACGGGAGATGGCCGCCACCGGGATGAAGTTGAGATCGGCTGCCGCTGAGCCCTGATAGGCGCCGGCCAGCACCGCCAAGTTGGCGGTGGTGTGGCGGCGCTTGCCGTTGACCAGCACCAGGGTCTGGTTGGCGCTGGTCCCGCGCAGGCGGGCCGACAGGGTCAGGTTGGCCGCGTCGCCGCCGAAGGCTTGGGCGGTGAACGACGGCGTCAGGTTGCTCAGCGCCAGGCGCAGGTCCGACTGACCGGTCCGGGTCAGGGCCCCGCTGTCGACCACCTGCACGGGCGCGGCGCTGTCGACGGCCCGCACGCCGGTCTGGCGCGTGCCGGTGACGATCACCGCGTCGATGGTGGTGGCGTCGGCGGCGGGCGCGTCGGCCGGCGTCTCGGCGGCCTGAGCGTGGGCCGCCAAGAGCGCGGCCGAAAGGGCGAGCGCCGAGGCGCCCCAAAGCTTGTGGTTCATCGTCTATCCCCGTTGGTTTTTTTGATGTACTGGGCCTGGGTCTCGACGGCCTTGAAGACGCGCAGGTAGTTGCCGCCCCACAGCTTGCCGATGTCGGCCTCGCTGTAGCCATGACGGACCAGCTCGGCCGTGACGTTGGCGGCTTCGCCCTCGTTGGCCCAGCCGACCACGCCGCCGCCGTGGTTGAAGTCGGACGACAGGCCGACATGGTCGATCCCGATGCGCTTAACCGCGTAGTCGACGGAATCGACTAAGTCCTTGACCGTGGCCTTGGGCAGCAGCGCGTTGATCGCGTGGCTGTAGTCGGCGCGTTTGTCGGGCGGCAGGATCTCGGTTCCGTCGGCGGCCTTGGCATAGGCGGCGGGCAGGCCAAATTGGGCGCGGATCGGCGTGACCCTGGCGGCGAAATCCGGGCCGGGCTTGACGAGATAGGGGCCGAAGGCGACGACCTGGACGACGCCGCCATTGGCTTTGATGGCGTAGAGTTCGTTATCTGAGAGGTTGCGCGGCGCGTCGACCACGCCCTGGACCCCCGAATGGCTGGCGATGACGGGCGCGCGGCTCAGTTTCAGCGTCTGGAAAACGCCTTCGGGCGTCAGCTGCGAGACATCGATGATCACGCCAAGGTCGTTGAGCTTGGCCACCGCGGCCTTGCCCAGCGGCGACAACCCGCCCCATTCGACCTTGGGCTCGCCGCTGGGGCGCGAGGAGTCGGCATAGGCGTTGTTCCCGGCATGGACGAAGCCGAAGCTGCGCACGCCGGCCTGGTAATAAGCGTCGATCGGCTCGAGGCTTTCGCCGAAGGGGTACGCGTTGAGGAAGCCGGCGATGATCGCCCGCTTGCCGGCCTTGGCGGCCGCCTCGACGTCGGCGGCCGAACGCGCCAGCAACGCGCGGTCCGGATGGCGTTCGGCAATGGCGCGAATGGCCGCCAGCTTGGTGTCGGCGTCGGCCCTGGCCTTGGCATAGCCTTCGGGCGTGCGGGGTCCTTGCGGGACGAACACCGCCAGCACAGCCGCATCGACCTGGCCGCGCTCCAGCTTGGGCAGGTCGACCTGCCCGTCGCCATCGATGGCGATCTCGTGCGGGCCAACGCCCAGATCGAGCGGCACGTCGACATGACTGTCGAGGACCAGGACGCGGTCGTGTAGGGGGCGGGCGGCCTGACCGGCGGCGAGCGCTGGCCCGGCCAGAACCAGGCCGAGCAGGCTCGCGGCCGCGGCGTGACGAAGCGTGGGCATTTTCGTTTCCTAGAGATCGGGGTTGTGGCCGCGCGAGACCAGGATCTGGCGACGCGCGGTCACCAGTGTTGGGCCGGCGCCACGGCGGAGGTGGGCGGCGCGTCTAGCGCGCGGACGATGCTGGCCTACCGGTCGCTGACGACGATGGTCCGTTGGGCCAGCAGCAAGGCGTCCTCGACGTCCGCGCCTATTCCGCCGCGATCTGGTCGGGCGACCTAGCCCAGCGATGCTCGGGAACCGGCAGGCCCAGGTGGCCGCGCAACGTGTCGTGCTCGTATTCGGTGCGGAACAGGCCCTTGGTCTGAAGGAGCGGCAGAACCTTGTCTCGGAACTGGGCGAAGACGCCGGGCCGGTCGACGCGCAGGATGAAGCCGTCCACCGCGCGGCCGACGAACCAGCGCTCGATCTCGTCGGCGATGGTCTGGGGCGAGCCGACAAAGTCCGAACGCCAGCGCCCGAACCGTTCGGCCGTCTGGCGCAGGGTCAGGGCCTCGGCCTGGGCGACGGCCACGATCCGCTCGGCCCGGCCCTTGTAGCTGTTGAGGCTCAGCTCGCTGACGTCCGGGAACGGGCCGTCGAGCGGATACTTGCGGAAGTCGTGGTAGTTGAACGCCCGACCCAGCTCGACCAGCGCCTTGTCGATCTCGCGGGCGCCGGCCTGGGCCTCGGCTATGGCGCGGGCCTCCTCGTCGGTGTCGGCGATGATCGGGGCCAGGCCCGGCAGGACGCTGATGTGGTCCGGGTTTCGGCCCAGGGCGGCGGCGCGGGCCTTGAGGTCGGCATAGTATTCCACCGCCTCCTCGAAGGTCTCGACGCCGGCGAACACGCCCTCGGCGATCTTGGCGCCCAGGTCCCGGCCCGCGCCGCTGACCCCGGCCTGGAAGATCACCGGCTGGCCTTGCGGCGAGCGGGACAGGGCCAGCGGACCGGCCACCGAGAAGTGCTTGCCCTTGTGGTTCAGCGCATGCTGCTTGGTCTTGTCGAGGAAGACGCCGGCGGCCTTGTCGCGCGGGAAGGCGTCGTCCTCGTAGCTGTCCCACAGGCCCTGGACCACCTCGACGAACTCGCCGGCCCGCTCGTAGCGTTCGCCGTGCTCGAAATGCTCGTCGCGGCCGTAGTTCTTCGAGGCGCCTTCCAGGCCGGTGGTCACCACGTTCCAGCCGGCGCGGCCTTTGCTGATGTGGTCCAGCGAGCCGAACTGCCGGGCGACATTGTAGGGCTCCCAGTACGAGGTGGTCAGGGTGCCGACCAGGCCGATCTTCGAGGTCGAAACCGCCAGGGCCGACAGCAGGGTGAGGGGCTCCAGGCGGTTGAGGAAGTGCGGCGCGGTGTCGGGGGTGATGAACGGGCTGTCGACGATGAACACCAGGTCGAACTTGGCGGCCTCGGCCAGGCGGGCGTTGTCGATGTACCAGTTGATGTCGATGCTGGCGTCGCCGGGCAGTTCGGGGTCGCGCCAACTGGTGTGATCCATGCCGACGCCGCCCAGGATCGCGCCGAGCTTCAGTTGCCGTTTGGGTTGCTGCGTCATGGTCGAGTCCTCGAAAAGGTCATCGACGCTTAGCGTCCCGCACCCGTGCGGGAATAATGAGCTCTTCTGATGGATAGTATTGGCGCTGTTGGACTAATAGCCGACGTTGGCATTTTTGCTGTCCCGCGCGCGCTTATCTCTCGACATGTTTAGAAAATTTGTCCGCGTAGTAGGCGCGTCATCGCTTTCGATCGACGAAGACATCAGCAGAGCGTGGTGGTTCTGAAAGGTCGAATGTCGCTGTTTTGGAGGTAACCCAAGGTCTGGTCCTGGCGCGGCCCAACCAGCTACGCAGGCGTGAGGATCGGCGAGGCAGGGTGGCGCACGGACGGCGCGGCGTTAAGCTATTCCCCGTGACGGATTGGGAGCGCGCGGACGTGGCGACGAGATGGGATGAACTCTCCGGGACTTTCTACCGCATCCTGTTCGAAGCAGACCAACATCTGGGGCTTACCGGCGCAAAGAGCCCGGAAGGTCGGTTTCATCACGGCGGTCTTCCGGCCCTATATCTGTCCTCCAGGGCCGATTGGGCAGCCAAGGCGATCGATACCTATCGCCGTCCTGGCGATCCGTGCCGCGTGGCGGTTCCCCTCCATGTTGAGCGAGCCAAGATCGTTGATTTGCGTAAGGCCGATCATTGTGAGGACTTGTCTATCCAGGGCATTGACGCAGCCGTTCCGTGGCGGCCTCAACGCCACAGAGGGCAACCGGCGGACAGTTGGAGGCCGGCTGATATCGTCAGGTCCAGCAACGCGGATGGCATGATCTACACAGGCGGTCAGCGCCCGATCGATGGCACTTGGTGTTGTTTCGCTGGAACGCGTTGGGCGGGCCTACAATCAACGTTGCTGGACCCGCTATAGCCGTTGCCGATATAGACTGAAGTCCGCTCAGGGACAGTCATTGCTAGCATGGCGCCGATCGGAAGGTCGTGTTCCTGGAGCGGCGCCAAGGTCCGCATCTTGCGCCTCCGTGACCCAGAATTAACGCCTGGGGGGCGGCAACGCAGGACTGGTTCGCATCTGAACGGAAAACATGCTTTGGCGTTTGGTGGTCGAGGCGGCGAGTCCTGGGCGGCGCCATCGTTACAGAGGCCACCGATGAAGGTAACCAAGTTCACGATGGCCGAGGCGGCTTTCGAGCGCTCGCCCGGCCAAGACGGCGACATCTTCACCGGCAACCTGGCCGATGAGCGGCACGGCGGCCCGATCACAGTGGGGTACGGGCGCTACGGGCCTGACTCTAGGCTGGAGGCTGACATCGTCGTCGATGACGTGATGATTGTCCTAGAGGGGAGGCTGACGGTGACTTCGGAAGCTGGCGACCATACGGCTGGACCGGGTGACATTGTCTACATGCCTAAGGGCAATAGCGTCACGATCCTTGCGCATGCGGAGGGCGCGGTAACGGCTTACGTCACCTATCCGCATTGGCGCGTGGCTGTATCCTGAGGGTTTTGGCTGAGCGATTGGCGCGAACAGGGCCGTTGGGGCGTGAAGCACGGCCTTACTAAGCGACCAACTTACGTCGCAAGTGGGCGGGGCTGGTCGATTAAGCTGCTTTACGTCTGGTTTCTGGAGGTGCGCCAACGTCTCGTAGTGGCGCGACCTAGCCGCTGGAGCAGACCATCCGGAAGGCAGGGGAGGGTGTTTGTCAGACCTACCGGAAACCCATCATGGCCGCGCAACCGACGGCGATGCCGAGCAGGAAGACCCCCAAAGCGACGTTCAGGCGCTGCAGCTTCAGATAAGCTTTGAGCATCTTAAAACCTCTCGAACCTGGCCCCTAAATAGCGATGTTATTGCAAGTTTCAAACGGCGCTGACTTGAGACTCCGAAACGCCGTTATGAATCGAAGCCGAACGCGACGCACGCACTAGACTCCGGCCGAACCGAGGTCTGATGATGGGCAGGCGCTCATGGTGGCTTCCGGAGGCGCTGATTGTTTTCCACAAGCCCCAATCTAGACGCACCGAGGTCTGTGAAGGGTGAATGGCGGTCCTTCGCTCACAAAGGCTGGCGCTGGGGGTCGTTCCGCCACACTCGCCAGCTTTCGAAGACCGTAAGTCCGGCAATAGCCAACACGCAAAGGATCATCGCGCGGAATCCATTCGGCTGGGGCGCGAATGGGATAGCGATCAAGCCGACAAGCCCGCCCCAGAAAAAGAGGCGACCAGCGAGGCGGTTGGACTTGTCCCAAGCGAGCCTGCTGGAATACGTCCAAGGCGTCCGCACCCCGACCATGGCGTTCGGGCTGACTTTGCCTAGCGCCGCGCCGATGAGCGCGATGGCGCTGCTGATCACAGCCATCGCGAGCTTGGGTCCCGGTTCATCGACCCAGCCCCAGGTCAGGCACGCAGCTAGGAGCGCTATGAGGGACATGATCCAAGCGAGGGCCAATTGGCAAAGAAGAAGCCCCCATCTCACGGAAGACTCTCCGTTTCGCGCCCAGATCGGTCGAAGGATCGAGGTCAGGCCCGATATAATCGCCACCGTCAGCACGATGCCTACGAGTTCAGACTTGTCACCCCAACGGTCCACCTGCCCCTGCAGATCGAAGTGCATCGGCAGGGGATGCTCAGGTCCTAACCGATTGATGGCGAACGCCAGGCCGAACTGACCCAGCGTAAGACCCCAGCACGCCGCTTCGACCCGCTTAGTTTGATCGGCCATGGTCAAGTTCCCCAATCGCTTCCGTTTTCGAGGTTGAATCCACAAGATTCAAGAGCACGGCGACCGCTTCCTCGATCGCGGAAATCCGCAGGCGATATCGGATCGATGTGCCTTCGCGCTCGGCTTGCACGAGACCAGCGTCCTTCAACGATGTCAGGTGGCCCGTCACGGTTGGCCAGCTCATGTCGAACGCGGCCGCGATCTCGCCCGACAGCATCGGCCCATCGCGAAGCATTGCGATGATCTGTCTGCGGGCCGGATGGGCCAATGCCTTGAAAGTTTCGTTCATAGGAATATCCCTAATTAGGGGTTTCGCTAATTTCAAGTCAAAACCTTGGCCTATGGCGGAGGCCGAGAGACAACAGGGCGAGTCTGCTCAGGGGCGGACCCGGCATTTATGCCTCCGGCCGAAGGTCCGGAATCCGGAGGCAAGCCAACGTCGGCAACTGGGCGCGACCTCGCCGCTGGAGCGGACCACCAGGAAGGCGGGGGGGAGGGTGGCAAGCGGACGTTGGCACGGCTAGCTAAAGCGACGCGTCGACCAGATCTGGCTCGGAGCTGGAGACCAGGAACGCTCCGACGGTTTCGGGCGGATCGCCGGTCACCGCCGCCAGAACATCGGTGATGGCCGAGAACAGGGCGGTCACCTCGATGGGTTTGCTGACATGAGCGTCGAGACCTGCCGTCAGGTAGTCGTGTTTCTGATGGTCCATGGCGTTGGCCGTCAGGGCGATGATGGGCGTGCGGGCGCGTCCATCGGCCTGCTCCTGCGCCCTGATCGCCCGCGCGGCGCTGACGCCGTCCATGATCGGCATGTTGATGTCCATCAAGATCAGGTCAAACGCGCCCTTGCGCCAGGCCTCGACCGCCAGCCGGCCGTCCTCGACCACTTCGACGGTGAAGGCGGCGCAACCCAGAAGACTGCGCAGCACCAGCTGGTTGGTCGGATTGTCCTCGGCCACCAGAATGCTGAGCGGCTCGTTGGCGATCGCGGCTAGTTCTTCCGTGGTCGACGTGATCGGCGGCTCCATCACGCCGACGGAGTTGGTTGCCGGCGGCAAGGGGAGGATGACCCGGAAGGTGGATCCTTTCCCGATCCGGCTTTCGACAGCGATGTCGCCGCCCATCAGGTTGGCCAGCTCCCGCGAGATCGGCAGGCCAAGGCCCGAACCCCCGAAGCGCCGGGTTGTCGTGGCGTCGGCTTGGCCGAACTTCTCGAACAGGCTGGTCCTGGCCTGCTCGGAAAAACCGATACCGGTATCCTCGACAACCAGTTCCAGACCCTCCGCCCCGCAGGCGAGGCGGATCATGACTTGGCCGCGATCCGTGAATTTCACCGCGTTGCCGATCAAATTGTAGAGGATCTGCCGGACCCGGGTGGGGTCGCCATGATAGAGAGCGGCCTGGCCTTGTTTTTCGAAGTGAAGGCCAAGCCCCTTCTCCTCCGCAATGCCAGCGAAGGCGCGACAGGCGTCCCGCGCGAGGGTCTCCGGATCGAAGTCCAGAGGTTCGAGCTGGATCTTGCCCGCCTCGATCTTGGCCATGTCCAGTAGATCGTTGAGCAGGATCAGCAGCGTCGCGCCAGACTGCTGCAGCACCTTGAGACGGTCGGCCTGATCGACCGACATCGGTTCACGGGCCATCGCCTGAGCCATGCCCAAAACGCCGTTGAGCGGGGTGCGGATTTCATGGGAGACCGTCGCGAGGAAGGCGCTCTTGGCTTGGTTGGCCTGTTCAGCGCTGTGTTGCCCGCTGATGACCTCGGCGTAAGAATCGGCGTTGGCGACCTGCAGTCCCCGAGCATTGACCAGAAAGCATAGGCCCAGCGCCACAAGGACCCAGGCCTCGAATCCCGATTGCAGCCGGCTGATGCTGTACAGCAGCGCCGCGGCCGGGACCGGCGCCGTCCAGAAGAACATCCCGCGCGTCAGGGTGTGCTGGGCGGCGATGGTCATCAGGACGCCGGCGCTGACGATCATCATGGCGGCGACCCCGGCGCTGCTCGTCGGCTGCGCCAGAAGAACCGGGCCCGCGCCGGTCGCCGAGAGCAGAGACGTGATCGCGATCAACTGGTTTCGAAAGGCGAGGATCTGCTCGGGCCCCGCTTCAGGAAGGCGCGGGACGACTGTGCGCCACCAGGCCATGGCGAAGATCTCCGAGAGCGCGAAGGCGGCGATCCAGCCCAAGGCGATCCCGGCGCCGATCACCTTCAGAAAGAGCAGCAACACCGCAACGACGGCGATGCTGCCGATCCGCATGACGACGTGACCGGAGTAGGTGCGCGCGTAATATTTCTCGAACGCCTGCTGCGAATAGGACCTGTGTGCTCCGGTTTGCATGCCGCCAGCTTGGGCGGGCGACCCTTTACGCGTTATTGGCGGATCGCTCCGCCGGTTGCGGCATGGCGCCGCAGCCATTCCCCCAAAAACAGCGCTTCCCATCCGGCGAGATCGTCAAGCTCAGCCTGCCCGATCCCGATGGAGGAGTCCTTGAGCAGATCGACGAGTTTGCCCCGCCAGCCTTCGCGCCGCGCGCGCTCGCTCAACGCGGCTTTAACAAACGACGCAACCTGGAGCGTATCGATGAGATCGCCGCTTTATCTGATGGAGACGGCGTATGCGAAGCTTCGAACATGAGATCGACGGTCACAAGTACAGGGCGACCTGGAAGTTGTCCGACTATGACAGGCTGATCGTCGACAGCCCCTATGGTTCGACCTACGCCTATGTGGACGGTCGAGAGCCAGCCGAGTTGGCGCGCTCGCTTCTGGTGCAACTGGTCCGCCAAGCCAATTGGCGTCGCGCCTAGGATCTTCCTGGGGAGCCATGACATGGTCAGCGATGATCAACAGCCCTCCTCCCCGCTGAGGTTCGTCGGCGACGAGGCTCGCTGGCAGGCGCTATTGGAACGTGTGAGGCGCGCGGTGCACCGAAGTCGCGAGCTCAGAAAGCAATTGGGGCCTCCCAAGTCGGCCCAACCGGCGGAGGCGCCCGGCGGTCTATAGCCGATGAGGTCGGACCGCCCTGACACTCTGGCTTTCAGGCGCGTCGATCTCGGCCGTTCGAGACCTGCGCGAATGTCGCCTTCGCGGAGCTGTCGCAGTCTGTGGCTGGCGCCGCTTCGACTTACTGGGACCGCTCTGGCCCTCGCTTAGAATCGAGCCGCCAGCGACAGCACCAGGCCGCCGCCGCCTTGATCGCTGTCGACATAGGACGCCGAGGCCTGCAGATGACCCCACGTCCGGCTCGCCGAAAGCGACCAGTCGGTCTTTTGGTTGGCGAAGGCGCCATCCTCTCGTCCGATCCGGGCCGACAGGGCCACGGGCAGGGCGGCTCCGTTGTAATCGAGACCCGTCCACTGATAGCGATTGTCTCGGTTCAGCGCGTGCTGCTCAGGGGCGTAGGCGAACCCGACCGAGCCGGTCCAGGGGCCGAGGGTCTTGGAGCCTTGCACCGGCAGCTCGACATAGTCGACGCCCACGCCGCCGGGATAGGTATAGGCCGAGGCGGCGACGTCGAAATCCAGGCCCGCCCCGGTGAACGCCCAGCCCGCCGCGTAGTCCAGCTCGACGGTCGCGCCCTTGCCGCCAGCATCCTGGCCATATTCAATGATCGTCGAGGCGAAGACCGACGCATAGGCGCCGCTCTTGTGGCTCACGGTCAGGTCAGCCTGCAGGGCGGGCTTTCGATCGGACAGCGACAGGCCCCGGAACCGATAGTCGGACACAGCCACGACGCCGCCTTCGGCGGTGAGGGACGCGGCGTGCGCCAGGTCGGCGCTAATCGCGGCCAAAAGAACGGCCGTGGTAGTGGCAAATAGCTTAAGCGTCATGCAGAAGGTCCCCCGACCGGACCTTAGGGGGCGCTTCTTAAAGTAACGTTGGGACGGTCGCCAATGTCGATCGATCTTGAGGTCTTATAGCCTTGTTAGACACTCCGTGCTCGATTGGCCTCGGGGGTACTATGGGACCAAGTTCAGTCCATAATCGCGCGCAACTGAGGAGAATCGTCGCCGCGGGTTTTCTGGCGGCGCTTGTCGTGCTGACGGGCGTTGGGGCCCTGGCGGCCTATGCGGTGCGTGCTATCGACGCAGCCCATCAGGACACCGAGACCGGCCTGGTGACGCGCCGCGTTGAACACACCTTGGAGCTCCTGCGCGAGAATGTGATCTCGGCGAGCGCCTGGAACGCCGCCTGTGTGGCCATGGCCAACAAGGACTGGGCCTGGACCCAGATCAATTTCGGTGATTACTACGCCGACTACATGAAGCATGACGTCACGCTGGCCTATGGCGCCGACGGCGTCCTGGCCTATGCGTCGCGCAGCAGCGAGCGGGCGCCGCTCGAGAGCGAGCGCGCCTTCGCCGAGGCGGTCGCGCCCTTGGTCGCGGACGTCCGCACGCGCGGCGCGGCGATCAAGACGGCGCACGCCAAGCCGCCACTCGGCTTGGAAGCGCTCGCGACCCGCCAAGCCGTCGTCGAGGCCGGGGGCGTTCTCTATGCCGTTTCAGCCTCCACCATCGTCCCCGATGATGTCGCGTACATCACGCCGGGACGCTTCGATCCGGTCGTGGTCTCCGGCCGAAAGCTCGCCGGCGTGGTGGACGAGCTTGGGCGTGACCTGCTGATTTCCGACCCACGCCTCGTCCCGGCGCGAAGCGGGGCAGGGCCGCGCGTCGTGCTGAACGGGCCTGATGGCCGGCCGCTGGCGGCGATCACTTGGTCGCCCGCCAAGCCTGGTTGGACCGTCCTTGCCAACGCCGCGCCTCTGCTATTGCTGATCGGCGGCATGCTGACAGCCGTGTGCGTGTTCGGCTATTGGCGTATCCTCAGCCTGCTCGGCCAGCTCGACCGCAATGAGGCGGCGCGCGACGAGGCTCTGGCCAGCGCTGAAGAAGCCGCCGCCGCCAAGGCCCGGTTCCTGGCCAATATGAGCCATGAACTGCGCACGCCGCTGAACGGCGTCATCGCCGTCGGCGAGGTGCTGCGCGACCGCCAGGCGACTGACCAGAGCCGCGAGATGGCCGAGTTGATCGTGTCCTCGGCCCGCGTTCTGGAGCGCCTCGTCAATGACGTGCTCGACACCGCCAAGATCGAGGCTGGCCACATGCGCTTGGAGGCCGAGCCCTTCGCCTTGCGCGACCTGGTTCGCGACGTCGCCGAGCTGCACGCCGCGGCGGCCGCGGCCAAGGACATCGCCTTGAGCTGGCGGGTCAGTCCCGCGGCGGCCGCCGTCTATCTCGGCGATCAGATGCGCCTGACCCAGGTGCTGTCGAACCTGCTGAGCAATGCGGTGAAGTTCACGGCGCGGGGCCAGGTGCGCCTCAGCGCCCGATCGGCGAAGGACGGCGTGCGGTTCGTGGTTTGCGACACCGGTGCGGGTTTCGACGAGCAGGACGCGCAGCGGCTGTTTCAACCCTTCGAACAGGCGGACGCCTCCACGACCCGTCGGCATGGTGGGACCGGCCTTGGCCTGGCGATCTGCCAGTCGCTCGTCGAGCTGATGGGCGGCCGGATCTCGGTGCGGTCCAGGATTGGCCGGGGCTCCGCCTTCGCGGTCTTCGTGCCGTTGACGCCCTCGGGCGAAGCGTGCCCGGGCGCTGTCGCCGGGCCCGCTTTCCAGGTCACCGAACCTGAGCGAGCGCCGCGGATCCTGCTGGCCGAGGACCATCCCACCAACCAGAAAGTGGTGGCGATGATCCTGGAGCCGATCGGCGCGGACCTGACGATCGTCGACAATGGCCAGGCGGCGGTGGAGGCCGCGCGGGCGGGGACCTTCGACCTGATCCTGATGGACATCCAGATGCCGGTCATGGACGGCCTGGAAGCGACGGCCCAGATCCGGCGGGCTGAACAGCACGGCGGCGTGCGGACGCCGATCATCTGCCTGACCGCTAATACCAGCCAGGCCGAAGCCCAGGCCTGCCTTGCCGCCGGCGGCGATCTTCACGTCGCCAAGCCCTACCGGGCCGAGATTCTGCTGCGAGCGGTCTTTCAGTCGCTTGTCGGCGCGCAGGACGAAGCCGTCTAGGCGGTGGCAGTCCGGCCGTCGAGCACTTCGGCCACCGCCATGGCGACATGCATTTCGTCATAGGGCTTGGCGAAGGTTGATCGCACGTCGCAAAGCTGGGCGGCCAGTTCGAGCGCCAAGATGTGACCTGAAGCGACCAGCACCGGGAGCTCGGGCCGGTGTTCGCGAAGCCAGCGAACGACACCAAAGCCGTCGACCTTGCCCGGCATACGCATATCGGTGAAGACGACGTCGACGGCGGCGCCGTTGGTCAGGAGGTCGATCGCCTCCTGCCCGGTCTCGGCTTCCAGAACCTCATAGCCGCAATCGCGCAGGTGGTCGCCGACGGCGAACCGCGTGAAGACATCGTCCTCGACGACCAGCACCGCCCCGCCCTGCACCTGATCATTCCTTCGCGGAATCCTTCGTCGTCGCATCCCTAGCGGCTGATCGCGTGTCTGGTTCCGACGGTGGAGATTGAGGCGGGTGGGATGTGCTTTTGCGATCACGCGGCCGGTCCGCAGGACTTAGGCGCCTGCACGCGTGGCGCGGGAGTTACGCCTACGCCACGGGGCTGGTAGGCTCGTGTCCGTCGAGAGGTGGGATGGCTGTCTACACGTTCGTTTGTTTAGGTCGGAATCAAGTCGCCGGCACGATCGACATCCAGGACTTGCCCGGCGGCGGCTATCGCCAACATGCCTTCGGGTTGTTGCGCGAGCACGTCAGTGCGGCGGCCGTCGAAGTGTGGCGCGAGGACGAGGTGTTGGAGACGATCGATCGTACGGGCGAGAACTCCAATCGGTGACCGACGAGCCTGCCCGGATGGTCTGAGACGGCTGGAGATCAACGCAAACCCATCACCGATCTGCTCGGGTGCTTTGGCGCAGCGACGCCGGCGGACTTGGACGCGATCTCCAGGAGCGGCGCTTCGGAACGGCGTTTGGTCGACTGAGCGTCTGCAAACGAAGAAGAGCCCCCAGATCGGCGGCGTGCGTCCGCTAAAAACCCAACATGGTTTCGCGCTCGGGAATCGACTGCAGCGGCGCTTCGATCCGGCACACAAGGCCTGCCGGGTTGAATTCAAACGCCACCGTGCCTGCCATGTCCTGCGCGACGCTGGTCTTCACAAGGCGCGAGCCAAAACCCGTCTGCGCCGGCGGGGAGACAACCGGACCGCCGGTCTCGCGCCATTCGAGGGTCAGCAGCGGCGTTCCGCCGCCGACGTCGAGGATCGCCCATCGCACGTTCAGGCGACCGGCGGCAGTTGAAAGCGCGCCGTACTTGGCGGCGTTCGTCGTCAGCTCATGAAAGACCATGCCCAGGGCCAAAGCCTGACGCGGGGCGAGCCGGATCGAAGGGCCGGCGACGCTGACCTGCTCGCCCGGATAAGGCGCGGTTTCCTGGGCCAAGAGGTCGCCGATCTCGGCCGCTTCCCAACTGGCCTGGGTCAAGATGTTGTGGGTCGCCGACAAGGCCAACAAGCGATCCTCGAAGGTCTCCCGGAACTCTCCGACCGACGTGGCGCGCCGCGCCGTGGCCCGCGCGATCGACTGGATGCTGGCAAGCGTGTTCTTGACCCGGTGATTGAGTTCGTTGGTCAGCAGGCGATGGCGCTGTTCGCTGGCGGTGACCGCCACGAAAGCCTGGTGGCGATCGGTAACGTCCAGAACCACCCCGATCATCCGAGCCGGGCGACCGCGCTGATCGTAAATCACCTGGCCGCGCACATTGATCCAGCGATCTTGCCCGGCGAGGCGATACTCCACGTCGTAGTCAGCGCCGGTTCGCTGGGCGCTTTCGACGGCCCGGTCTCGGCGGGTGCGGTCCTCCGGCGAGAGGTTTCCCAGCCAGTCGTTCAAGGTGAAATCATCATCACCGCGCAAGCCGAACAGCGTCTTGACCTGGCTTGAGGCCTGGAGCGCCTGGCTGCGAAGGTCATATTCCCAGTAGCCGACCCCGCCCGCGTCCAGGGCCTGCAGGATGTTGCCCCGCTGGTCGTAGAGGGAGGCCATGGTCGCCAGAAACAAGATCAGCAGCGTGCCCGCCGCGACGCCGACGCCGAGCAGGAACGGCGGAACGCCCAGCGGCGCCACGACCGATGCGCCCGCGATCGGCGTCAGGTCAAGGGCGGCCATGGCCGTGTAGTGCATGCCCGCGATCGCCACGCCCAGCAGGCCCGCCGCCAGCAGGCGAGACGCCGCCGCCCGCGGACGACGCGCGACCATGAGGCCGACCGAGGACGCGACGATGGCGATCGCCAGCGATAGGGCAACGAGGCTGGGCCGGTAGTCGAGCGCCACGGCGGTTCGAAGCGCGGCCATGCCCACATAGTGCATGGCGCAAATGCCAAGGCCCATGACCGCGCCGGCGACGAGGACGCCCGCCAGCCTCGCTCCGGGTCGGGTCGCCGCCAGGAATGCGCCCCAGGTAGAGCCGATCGCCAGGGCCAGCGACAGGACCGTCAGGCCGGGCGCATAGGCCACCGGCGATCCGGGGTCGAAGCCCAGCATGGCGATGAAGTGCATCGACCAGATCGACAGGCCCATGGCGATCGCCGCGGTGCTGATCCAAACCAGCCGCGCACGGCCGATGTGGGCCTGGACGCGGCTGGCCAGATCAAGCGCGGTCCATGACCCCAGGACCGCCACGGCCAGGGATAGAGCCACAAACATCCAGTTATGATGATGGTGGTGCGGAATGGCCGAGCCCGGGGCTATGCGTTTTTCAACGCACAGAGGGCGACAGGGCGAAGGTCAAGGCAAGCCTGATTCACGTTCGTCGCCGTATCGGCTGATGCTAGGTCGGCGGCATTTGCCGCTCGTCATCGCGTCGAGCGGATGCGTACTCACTATCTCGCCTATTCGTCGCCTTCGGCCATGGCCCTCGCCAGGGAGACGAGACGCTTGCGCAATTGTGGCTTCAGGGCCTTGAAGGCGGTGACCAAATCGTGCGAGCCGCTCTCGCCCAGGAAGTCGATCAGTTCGCCCGCGGCGCTCTCGCCGTCCGCCGGATGATCCAGCCCCTCGAAGAACGACGACAGCGGAGTGTCGAGCTTTTGGGCGATCTCGTAGAGCTTGGAGGAACTGATGCGATTGGTCCCCCGCTCGTATTTTTGAACCTGCTGAAAGGTCAGGCCGAGGGCGTCGGCCAGCTCAGATTGCGAGACCCCCATGGCTTTTCGTTTGGCGCGGATCAGAGCGCCGACATGGCGATCGACGCGATGCGGTTCGGAAATGCGCGCTGAACTCACGGCACCGGCTCCTCGAAGTGACGTCGACCAACGGCTCACATGTCAGCGGCCGCCCCCGAGCTTAAGCACAATTCCAGGACCAGGTTGCAAGACAGATCGCCGCATGCGGGAGTCCTGGGAGCCAGCCGACCGAAGAGGCGAGCCGGCGTTGCGCCGCGCTTCTGGCCGCGGCCGCATGTTCGTCCCCGTTCTAAGAACGCCGTCGAGCCGGCGCCGGCTTTGCAGGACCGGTCGCGACATCAAGGCCCCTGCGACCTTGCAGCGCAGGCGCCTCAAGCCTGAGGTGATCAACTTATTAGCGAACCGGCCGGCAGGGAGCGTCGGCGCGGCGAGCCGCCTAGTCCTGGCATGCCTACGCCTGGCGCGGCCTTCGGCGTGAGGCAAGGCCAGGTCAGGGCGCTCTGTCTTCTAATAGATTCCAGCTGGGACCGCGTGGCGTCGATGATCGCCGCCCAGGAAGCCGGTGCGTGTCGGCCCAGGCCTTGAGGCGCCGTGGATCCTGTGCGTCGGCCGCACCCAAGGCTTGGCGTCGGACCGGCGCGGCGTTCGCCTGCTGTATCGGCGCCGCCGCTGTGGCTACGTGGGAACCTGCGGCGCGGGCCGGAGCGCCTGCAAGACAGCCAATAGGATCTCCAGGGCCGCGGAGTCGAAGGCGGCCAGGCAAAACACCAAGGTCGACGAACTTAAGACGCTCCGCCAAGTCAGCTGATCTTCAGTCAGGGCTCCGAAGCTCACCGGACGGCGCGCCGGGCGCGCTCAGTTCTTGGCGCTTGGGACCAAGCGAAGAGGCGGAGCTTCCGCTTCGATGTCCCCAATCTCGAGCCTAGCCGCCACGGCTCGCAGATCGTTTTCTGCCGCTTCAGCCGTCTCGAACGCCCAGCTCAGGATTTCACCGTCCGGCATGAAGGCCACGGCCAAGAACGGAAAGGTCGGCAGCGGCGGGTCATAGACGACAGCGCGAAATGTCATGGCGTCTCCTCGGCGCCGCAGCTATTCGGGGACGGCCCACCTCATCAGGCTGCGATAAACTGAAGCTAATCTCGACGGTAAGCGGCTGTCGTCGCCGCCACTATAGAGAGCGATGTTCGCGTAACAACGGCTTGCGACCACAGGTGGAGAGCATGGACTCTCTCCTGGGCCGTTAAAGGCGCCTCTGCATCGCCCATTGGCGTCGACCAGCGGCGCGCCAAGTCCGCGACACTGATAATCTGACCGCCGCGCTGCCGTGCCGCAGCCGCCGACGGCCGGCCCTAACCCGATCGTCTGAAGCGCACGCGCTCCTTGCCGACGAGAAGAAAGGCGTCATAGCCGGCGTCGATCCAGGCTTTCCGTTGGACATGGGCTGCGCCAGCGTCGGTCACGTTCGCCCACCATTGCGGCCGGCCCGCGCTCTTGGGGAGCATAGCGCCGAGGATGAGTTCGATCTCGGCGAAGGTCAGCTCGAACTCGGCGTGCCGCTGACGGCGCAGATGTCCGCACAAAGGGTCGTATTTGGCCATCGTAGCAAGATGATGGAATGATCCGGACTCGTCCAATCGCTCTCCAAGTCAGCTTCGTCGGAAATCGATTGGAAGTTGCGGTGCAAGCCGTTCTTCCAGCGAAGCTGCCGCTTTAGGACTGCCTTGTCTTCCAGCAGAAACTAACGGAGCTGGCGCTTAGACTCCACGCCTACGGCGCTACCCGCCGTCCTTGGTGAGTCCGAGAAACATGCACTCGATCTCATCGATCGTTTCGGCCACGGGTACGCGCTCGACGACGCCGCTGCCGGACGTAACCTCGACCCACACCTTATCGCCCGCCATACCCCAAAAGCTAACATTGGCGGTGAGTGACTGACCGTCCATTCGCGTCACCTGCATGATCGCCATGATCCGTCTCCTCGCGCCACCCCACCTTACACAACCGTTGCGTGCCATAATAGCGGTAGCCGCGATCACCCCGGAGCTACCCTCAGCCTTCGGTCAAGCTTGATCGCGTGCGGCTGAGATCGAGTGACCTAGGGGATCGAATGTCGCGTTTCCGGCCGGGTCCGAGAGTCTGCTTCTGGTACTTCGTGGCCGTCGAGCATGTCCCCAAATTCGAGGGCGAGGGCGCTTGGTTCGAGATGGAACTGGTCGAGGGGCACCATGGCCGTACTGGCGCGCCGTCCGGCAGGTGGAGCCGCCGCCTCATGCCCGAACTTAGCGACAACGATCGGCGCAAGGCCGCCACGCTCGACCCGGCGTTCGCAAGGGCTTTCGGCCGATCAGGGGCGGGACTGGCTGGATCTTTCTCGGCCACAGGCCGATATGCTGGCCCCTTCTCCCGCCGGCACATTGAACGTGGTCAGGGACTTTCCACCCGCCCTCCTGGCCTAGCGCTTGGGACCATCAATGTTCCAGGGCCGCAGAGCCCAGGCCGCCATACCACCGATGATCAGGACCACACCGGCCACGATCGAACGGGGCGGGTCACCCGGCAACAGGCCAATTACGCCAAGCGCTGCCCAAGAGGCGAACACCGTGCTCACCAGCCACGCCGCCCAGGGCAAGATCCTCGCTTCGATCGGACCCAAGGGCTTCTCGCCGCCGTCTGGCCAGTTGTTCGCCATGCCAAGCTCCTCTCCAGGCAAATCCTGGGGGAGCCCATTCCCGACAACAACCATTTTCGGCCTATCCGGCAGGGGGGTGTTGAGAAAGCTCCCCCGCGGGACATCCGGCGCTAGTATGGCTGGTCAGTCAGCGCCGAGCGGCTGGGTGCCGGAGCTGACGCTTTGATCATCTGTTCTGAGTCGTTCGTTGGCGCTTGGCCGACGGCCCTACCTTCAAATCGGCAGGGCAGGGGTGAAGACAAGCGGTGGGATAATTCGCTCCAAACATTGTTGAAGACGGCGTTTTCGATCTCGATCCGACGCGCGAAAACTTGCTCCGTCACCACGAACCCAGTGGACGGGGGAAGAATCTAGCAGTCCCCGCGAATTTTCCAAGTCGATGCACCAGACAGGTGATGTTGGGCTTTGCGTGCGGAACCTGGATGGATCGGACGCCTGATATCCCGCCGATCAGAGGAGTGCACCTCACACGGAGGATCTTGCGGGTTGCATCTGCACGTTGTATCGATTTATCGTATAAGTCCCAGAATTCGCCGATCAACGACAGGCCTGGGTCAGGGAGAGAGACATGATCAAGTACTAAGGTGCTGGTGCTTGCCTTGGCCGTGTCCGCGGCTCTGTCGTCGCCGGTCAGAGCGTCCGATCCGGCGGGCTTGGCGGCTTGCCAGGCCTCGGCTCAAGCCGACCTCCATCATGCCATCGCCCTCTGCGATCAAAGAGGGCTTGGCTATTCGTGCCAGCAAGACGCCCAGTCTCAATATCAACGCGCATGGGCCGATTGCGCCAACCGCTACGGATAGGCGTCTTGATGTGGGCGGGCGAGCGACAGGCCGTCATCAAGCCGGATCACTCGCCTGCTTTGGCCAGCTTTGCATGAAGTGTGTAGTCATGAGAAACGGGGCCATCGGCTTAGCGATCGCGATATCCATCACAGCGTTTGGCCTCCCGAGCATCGCCAAATCGCAAAAGGCGCCGGTCCTGTCCTGGGGTAAACCCGAGGTGTCGTTCGACGACTACCGGAGGGACTCGATCGAGTGCGGAAAGCGGGGCGCGACCACATCGATGAAGGGGCGGAGCGAGTTCGATGCGGTGATGTTGGGGCTGAACCGACAGGATGCCGACATAGATATCGGAAGATCCTTGCCGCCGTCCGCGACCCTGGAGGATCCGGCCCAGAAACTGGCTCGCGACTATGCGCTGAACAGCGCCAAGAGCCGGCCGGAACCGAAGGTAAAGGCCTTGCAGAACTTCCTCGAACAGAACGTGGAAACCTGTCTGGCGCAGAAGGGCTATGTCCGGTTCACCCTGACCCCCGCCCAAGCGGCGGATCTGGACAGGCACAAGAAGGGATCGGAAGGGCGCTTTAGGTTTCTGCACGCCCTGGCCAGTGATGAAGCCGTCATTCGTCAGCAGCGGTATCAGCCATAATCGGCCTATTTGCGGTCGCTGAGTTTCACGCCCTCAAAACGGGATAGCCGTTCGGGGCAAGTCCGACGCTGACGAGCCTTGATCCGAAAATACGCGGATGCAGCGAGTGGCGCCTTGAAAGCGGCGCCGAACCTGCGTCAGCTTGGCTGTCGGATTTGCCGACTGGAGATTGATCGATGCGCCGCACCCTTGCCCTGGCCGCCGCTGCCTTGCTGACCCTGGCCGTTTCCAGCCCATCGTTCGCCGCACAGTGTCGCGACGCCAAGGGCAAGTTCATCAAGTGCCCGGCCACCAGCGCTCCGGCCAAGTCGACCAAATGCAAGGACGCCAAGGGCAAGTTCGCCAAGTGCGGCACGCCGGGCGCCAAGCCGGTCTAGCGAACGGTCCAGGACGAACTGGCGATCGATCTGGCCAAGGGCGGATCGCGAGGATTTCGACGGGGCGTGCGCGCAGCGCGCGCCCCTGCGGCGCGCCGGAGGCTGGTCCCTGGCCGGCGGCGCCGACGCCCGCAAGGCGGCTTGCTTCCTCCGCCCCGCTACGCGGCGGGGCCTTTGGCCCGGCCTAGCCAGCGCCGGCTTTGCGGGCGGACCCGCTTGCGTCCGGCGCGCCACAGGGGTGCGTTCCGAAACCCTTCGAGTCGATGCTCGATCTCGGCATAGATCGCCCGCCGCGACTCCTCAAGCCAAGCGCGCGCCTGGTCGGGATCGAAGTCGGGCGCGCCGGCAAGCGCAGCGATATCGGCGGCCTCGGCCAGGATAGTCTCAGCCGAGCGGAACTGACCGACGTCGGCGCTGAGTAGCAGAATGTAGTCTTCGTCCGTTGTCTGCCGGCGTTCGAGAATAGCGATCAAGCCAGGATGATCGGTGTCGGGCAAAGCCGGCGACGTTCGGCCCAGACGGCGGCAAGCCTAGCGCGCGACCGCGATGCGGAGACGCTGTGGTGTGGCGACGTCGCCGCCCTGAAGGCTGACTTGGCGCAGGCCGGTGGCGATCTCGTGATCGAAAAGGCGCTGGCGATCGGCGCCACGCCCTTGAAACGGATTGAAGTGGCGGGCCAGGCCCCCGGCATTGAAGTCGCCAGAGCCCCCGGCCTGAAGACCTTCAAGCCTGGCTGGGGCAGGGAAGCGTCAGCGGCTCAGGTCGGCGGCGGCCCGCACCAGTTCATCGCCAGCGGCGCTGGACACCTCGCAGAATGTCCAGATAGAGATCCAGTTCGGCCCGTGTGTTGATTGGCGTCCGGTTGGTCGCCAGGCAAACGCCCTCGGCGAACTCGTTGACCCGGATCGTGAGATCGGCTCTGAAGGTTTCGTTGGCCTTCGTCCCGGCGGCGCTCGGACAACCGCCCTATCACCCCAGCAACGCGGGCATGGCGGCCTGGGCGAAGGCGCTCGGCCACCCCAATAGGAATGCTGGATTTTCCTCGTCGGCGTCCGCGACGAAAGGTCGGGCGAACTCTTCATGGCTCATCAACTCCGCAGGCTGCGGGCGATCTTTCCCAGATGCCAGGCGCTGGGTTTGGGGGTCCGCACGAAGGTCTTGCGATCCACCGCGACCAGTCCGAACTTCGCCATATATCCGATCGACCATTCGAAATTGTCGAGCAGGGACCACTGGATGTAGCCGAGGACCGGAACGCCGTCGGCCATCGCCGATCTGAGGCCGACCAGGGCGTCGTCGATATAGCGAATTCTCTGGTCGTCGTTATTGGTGGAAATCCCGTTCTCGCTGACCAGGATCGGCTTGCCGGTCGCCGCGTAGACATAGCGCACGGCGTTTCCGAGCCCCGCCGGATAGTATTCCTGGTTCAGGCTGTTGCGCTCGGCGCCCTTCGGCGTTCCCGCATCGCCCGTGGCGTCGATCAGGGTGCGTCCGTAGTTCTGGACGCCCACGAAGTCGCCCGTCGCCTTGACGGCCTCCAGCCAGGCCTGGTCCACATAGGTGCGGACCTCGTCGACACGGCTTTCCGGCCCCGCCGCCTGGTAGTCGTTGATCGCCAGGGTGACGCCGACGGGAAGCTCGGCTCGCACGGCCTTGATCGCCTGATAGCCGGCCTTGTGCGCGGCGATCAGGTTGGGCTGCATCAGTTCGTCGTCGCCCAGATGGAAGCTCATGAACCTGTCGGAGGCGGTGGCGCGCCTGGCGGCGGCCTTCACCGCCTCCTTCCACTTGGCGCGCGCGGGGGTCGCCAGGACGGGGATCCAGCGGAGCACCCGATTGACCTGCGGCTCGTTGAGCGTGAAGGCCATGTGCAGGCCGTCGGCCAGATGGCGGGCGGCGGTGTCGCAGTACCGCGCGAACAGGTCGGGAGAGTCGGGTTCTCCCCAGCCTCCGCGCACGGAGAACCATAGCGGGCAAGTGAAATGGTTGAACGTCACGGCGGCGCGCACGCCGTGGCGATGGCAGGTCTCGATCATCCGCCTGTAGTGATCGAGCTCGGCGTTGGAGAACTGGCCTGGCGAGGGCTCGATCCGCGCCCATTCGATCGAGAAGCGATAGGTGTCCAGGCCGAACGACTTCAGAAGCCGGATGTCCTCCTCATAGAGGTGATAGCTGTTGCAGGCGTCGCCGGATCGGATCGGGAAGGTGGTCGGCTTGATGTTTTCGACCAGCCAGACGTCGGAATTGACGTTGTTGCCCTCGACCTGGTGACCCGCCGTGGCGGCTCCCCAGAGGAAGCCGCGCGGCAGGCGTTGGGCGCTCGGGCGGGCCTGCGCCCGCGCGCCAAGGCCGGTCGCGGCGAGGGCCGCGGCTCCCATGATCTGCCTGCGATTCACCCCGTTGTTCCTCCCACCCGATTGTCCCTTCCGGGGTGTTCGTCCGCACGGCCGCTAGCGTGACGGTGTTCGCCAGCGACGCCCAACGCCGGGGCGATATGTGTCCGCCCAGATATTTTAGCCTGAAGGGAGACGTTGTCACATAAATATACTTCCAGTACAAATAATTGGCCAGGCCACTTCGCGTGTCTCCGCCGACGGGCGTTCCCGCACAGCACAGGTGGAAGAGCGGGCGCACCGATGATTGAGGTGCGGTGCGGTCATCAGTATCGAGACGGCGTTATTTGAGATCAGAAAAATAAGAACAAATATTGGGAGGGTGGAACCGTGAAAAATATGATGCTTTCCATGCTGGCGGGGGCCAGCGTGCTTTCCATCTCCGCGCCGGCGTTTGCGCAGAATGTCGAAAAAGCCGGCAAGGATGCTCAGGCCGAGCCCCTGGCCCAGATCGAAGAGGTGGTGGTCACGGCCCGGCGTCGCGAGGAGTCGCTTCAGGACGTGCCGCAAACGGTCAATGTCGTGACCACCGCGGAAATCGAGAAGCTCAACCTGCGCAGCTTCACCGACCTGCAGTCGATCATTCCCGGGCTGACGCTGATCCAGCAGTCGAGCTTCAACAGCGCCGCGACGGTGCGCGGCGTCGCCTTCGACCCGGCGGCCAGCGGCAACAATCCCAGCATCGAATTCTATCTCAATGACGCGCCGATCTCGTCGAATTTCCTGTTTCAGTCGATGTTCGACGTCGGCCAGTTCGAACTTCAGCGCGGGCCGCAGGGCACGCTGCGCGGCCGCGCCTCGCCCTCGGGCTCGATGGTGTTCAGCACCAAGCGTCCGGATCTCTACAGGGTGGGCGCGGTGCTGAACGCCACCGCCACCGACCTGGATGCGCGCAAGATCGACGGCGCCGTCAATATTCCGATCATCCGCGACAAGTTGGGCCTCCGCATCGCCGGCGTCTATGACGACAACGACGGAACCCGCGTCCACAGCCTCAAACAGGCGGCCGACCCGGACCGCAATCCCGATCCGATGCGGCGCACCCAAGCGGTGCGCGCGACCGTGCTCTTCGCGCCGACCGATTGGGCGACTGCGCGGCTCATGTACCAGGACCTCAAGTCCAGGAGCCAGGCCTACAGCCAGGTCCAATCGCTCTCACTGGTGACGGGCGCGGCGGCGACCACCCCGATCATCCGGCCGTTCGACCGGCTGTCGATCGACGACCAGGGATCATATAACTTTCAGCGGCAGAAAGCCCTCGTCGCCAATATCGACATCGACCTGGCGGGCCAGACGCTGAGCTATGTCGGCTCCTACAACAAGCAGGACTACAACTCGCTCGGGACACAGGACACCGGCGACTACTTTGCGCCGCCGCGCTTTCCGACCGTGGCCCGAACCTTCGCCGATCCGGCCAACAACGAAGCGGTCTGCACCGAGCAGTCGGCCCGCGACGGGCTGAGCCCGACCAACAACAATTTCTACCAATGCACGCACGGCGTCATCAAGCGCGAGTCGCACGAGGTCCGGCTGGCCTCCCAGGAGCGCCTGGCCGGCATGTTCGACTACGTGGTCGGCGCGCTCTACGACCACAATGAAACGCCGACGCGCCTGACCTCGGAAACGCCGCTCCTGGCGTCTCCGACCCGACTCGTTTCGGTGAACCTGACGCCGATCGTTCGCGGCGGGGAATCGACTGAAAAGTCGGTGTTCGGCAACCTGACCGCCCACATCGGCGAGGCGCTCGAACTGTCCGGCGGCCTGCGCTACATCGACTATTCCGGCTTTTCGTCGATCCTGGTCAGCAACCGGCGGCCGACCCCCGACATCACCGACAAGCTCCACGCGACGATCTATTCCGCCTCGGCCAAGTACCGCTTCAACGACGCGGTCATGGCCTACGCCACCGTCGGCTCCTCCTGGCGCGCCGGTCCGCACGCCGTCGGCGACTTCTCGCTCAACCGGTCGGCCCGGGAGACCAGCTTTCTCGACCTGCCGGCGGAAAAATCGACCTCCTACGAAGCCGGCGCCAGGACCTCGTTCCTTGAGGGCCGCGGGGTCTTCAACCTCAGCGCCTATCTCCAGGATTTCGACAACTACGCCTATCGCGGCCAGCCGGTCTATTTCGTGAACTCTTCGAGCGTCGGCGGCGCGCCCACGCCGGGAGTCTCCAGCTTCAACTTCCTCGCCGCGGTTCCGGTGCGGGTGAAGGGGATCGAGGCGACGGGATCCTTCCAGATCCGCCCGCGCTGGAGCCTGGTGGTCAACGCCAGCTACGCCGACGGCCAGATCAAGGACGGCGTCGTGGCCTGCAACGACCTGAACGGCGACGGCAAGCCGGACGCGAACCCGGGCGCGCCGACCCTGACCCAGCTCCAGGCCGCCGTCGGCGCCAACAACCTGGCGCAATGCTCCGGCTTCAACAGCCGCGCATCGACCTCGCCCAAGTTCAACGCCACCGTCCAGTCCGAATACGGCTTCGATCTCACCAGCGAACTGTCGGGCTTCGTTCGCGGCCTCTACGTGCTGTCGGGCAAGAATGCGGCGGATCCGAACAACGATTACGACAACGTCTCGGCGCTGGGGCTGCTCAATCTCTATGGCGGCGTGCGCGCGTCCGATGGGCGCTGGGAGATCACCCTGTTCGCCAAGAACGTCCTGGACAAGCGCAAGGTGATCTCCACCAGCGGCGCGCCGCTCAGCAACGCGCTGACGACCCTGCGGTTCAGCGGCAGCGGCCAGGTCATCGGCTCGTCGTCCTCGACCTTCATGTCGGAATACGTGCCCGTCACCGTCACGCCGGAGCGCGAGTTCGGCGTCAGCCTGCGCGTGGCGCTCGGCTCGCGCTGAGCGCCGAAGACCCACCTCAGTTCACAAGCCTTCGTCAGCCATCAGGAGTCCTAAGATGCGTTTTGTTTCGACCTTCGCCGCCCTCGCGCTCGCCATGGCCGCCGCGGCCGTGAGCCCCGCCGCCGCCAACGCCCAGCAAGCGCCGGCCGCCGCCGCGCCCGCGGCCTACACGACCGAAAACACCGAGATCGGCGCGCTGCTCGACGATCCGGCCGCCAAGGCCGTCCTGGCCAAGCACATTCCCAACGTGGTCGCCAATCCGGGGATCGACCAGGCGCGGAGCATGACGCTCAAGCAGGTCCAGCAGTATTCGCCCGACCTGACCGACGAGGTGCTCGCCAAGATCGACGCCGACCTGGCCAAGCTGCCGGCCAAGAAATAGGCCGTCTCCCCTGGTGGTCGCGAGCAAGGAGCACGACAGTGACAGTCGACCGGCGGACTTTCCTCTCCACGGGGGCCGCCGCGCTGGCGGCCTCCAGCGTCGATGCGGCGACGCCCGTATCGGTTCGCGTCGAGACGCGGGAAGCGGTCGGCCAGCTTCCGCACATCTGGGAGGAATGCGTGGGCTCCGACCGGGCCGCCATCACCCTGCGGGAAAGCTGGCGCAAGGACCTGGAGCGCTGGGCGCAGGAGGCCGGCGTCAAGCGGGTCCGGTTCCATGGCGTGCTGAATGATGAGCTGGGCGTCTACGCCCCGACGATCCTGAACCGCAACAAGGTGGCCCCCAACTTCCAGAACGTCGACCAGGTCTATGACGGGCTGGTCGCCCGAGGCGTCAGTCCCTTCGTCGAGATCAGCTTCATGCCCAGGAGCCTAGCGTCCGGCGACAGGACCTTCGGCTTCTACAAGGCCAATGTCACGCCGCCGACCTCGCTCGAAGCCTGGTCCGATTTCATCAGGACCTTCGCCGTCCATCTGGTCGATCGCTACGGGCTGGCGACGGTGAAGACCTGGCCGTTCGAGGTCTGGAACGAGCCGGATCTCGCCCCGTTCTGGGCCGGAACCCAGCAGCAGTATTTCGAGCTCTACAAGGCCACCGCCGTCACGCTCAAATCGATCGACAAGGACCTGCAGGTCGGCGGCCCGGCGACTTCAGGATCCCACTGGCTGCCGGAATTCACCGGCTGGTGCGCGCAGAACAACGCGCCGGTCGATTTCATCAGCACCCACATGTACGCGGGCGGCGACCCGACCAAGATCTTTGGTCCGGGCTCCACCCTGCAGGTCGCCGACATAATTCCAGAAGCGGTTCGCCGCGCCCGCCAGCAGATCGACGGCTCGCCCTTCGCCGGCCGGCCGCTGTGGCTGACCGAATGGTCCTCCGACAGCCCGGCCATGATCGCCCATATCGTGGCGGCCTGCCTTCCCCATTGCCAGGTCATGTCCCAGTGGGTGCTCAGCTCCACCTACGAGGAGCTGGGAGTATCCGACTCTCTGCTGAGGGAGAACGACACCTCATGGGGCATGATCGTCCAAGGGATCGCGCGGCCTTCGTTCAACACCTACAAGCTGCTTCACCGCCTCGGGGCGGCGCGCTTGCAGGCCTCGGGGCCGGCCCTGGCCTCCAGGCGCGCGAACGGGGGCCTCGCCGTGCTGGTCTGGAACCTGGCGGACGTCAAGCAGTCGAACGGCCTGCCCTGGCAGAACTACGAACGCACCGTCGTGGGCGAGCCTAAACGCCTCGAGGTCGAGTTCGCCGGCGCACGACCGGGGCGGCGGGTGCGCGTCAGCTATGTCGATCAGGAGCGCGGCTCGCCGCTGCCGGCCTGGCGCAGGCTCGGATCGCCCCAATACATCAAGCCGGCTGACCTGGAGACGCTGAGGCGCAGCGCCGAGATCCCGCCGCCGCAGGCGATGCGATTGGATGACCGCTCGCGCCTCAGCCTGGACCTGCCGCCGGAGGGGGTGGCGCTGATCGAACTGGGCTAGGCGCTGTGGACTGTTAGGCGTTCAGCGTGGCCGGCGCCGCCCTCGTCCTTCGACAGACTCAGGATGAGGGCTACTGGTCGGGCGATTCAGTAGAATTCCTCATCCTGAGCCTGTCGAAGGATGAGGAATTCGGCCCAACTGTCCACAGCGCCGAGGCCGACCTGTCACCGGGCCAGCAGGCTCAGCCAATCGAGGCGTTCTCCGGACTCGATCTCTTCGGTGGATCGTCCAGCCTGGTCGGAGAGGCTTCGGCTCAAATCCGTCCAGCGCGGATCGAGCCGCGACGCAAGTAGATAGGTTCTGGCCGAAGTGGCCGGATTCCAGGGCTTGTTCTGGAACATCGCGCCGCCGGCTGCGGCGCGTTGACGGTCGTAGGGCACGACCGATTTCAGGAATTCGACGTGGATTTTCTCGCCCTTGGCGTAGGGGCTGAGCCAAGCCAGCGTGCTGGGCAGGGTCTTGCCCGTCGCGCTGCGATCCCGATACCAGTCCTGGCCATGGCTTTGAGCCGCCAGCGCCGCGATCAGCTGGGAATTGAGACTGAAGGTCACGTAGTGCAGCGCGTCGCGCTGCGCGAAATCCAGCGTCGATCCATCGTCGCGCAGATTGGCTTCCAGATGCTGGTCGAACAGGGCGTGAGCCCGATCGATCAGCGCCGCATCGCCGATCTGGAAGGCCGCCAGCGTCGCCAGCTTGATCCGATGGCTCTGCCAGTTGTTGGTCAGGGTCGGTTTGATGGGAACGTCGCCGGTTTCCATCGCCACGGTGTAGCCCGTCGCCAACCGACGCAGGAAGGCGTCGACCCTGACGCGCGTCGCGGGGGCCAGGTCGGCTTCGGTCAGGTCGTAGGCCAGGATCAGGCCCTCGAACCTCCCCTCATCAATGGGGTTGAAGGTGATCTGGTAGGTCGAGACCCAGGCGTCGATATAGCGTTCGCTCTGGCTGAGGAACGCTTTTTCGCCGGTCAGCCGCCAGGCCAGGGCCAGGTCGAGCATGACGTCCATGTCCTGCAGGCTCGTCCATGAGGCGGCGATGTCGCTTGGGTCGGCCGTGGCGGGGCCGGCGACGCCCGGCGCGCGCGCCTGGCCGGAACTCACGCCTTCGATGCGGACCTGTCGCGGGGCCGGCGGGCGGTTCAGGAAGGTGCGGGCGCGGGCGACGATCGCCGCGCCGTCCTGGTGGGCGGCCCTGCTGCGGGCGAAGCGGGGACCAAGGATCGCATAGTCGACGCCCTTGGCTGCGTGCGCAGCGGCCAAGGGCGCCGCCAAGGTCGTGTTCAGCGGCAAGATCGAGGCCGCCGCGGCCAGGATCAGCAGGCCGCTGAGGCCAGGCGCGAAGGCGCGTTTTCCTGTCCGCGCCGGGGTCATCGGCATGCCGGGTTCCTGGCGTCCGGCAGCGCGATGAAGTTGATGCTCGTCGCCGCCAGGGTGACCTTGCCGCCGGTGATCGACTGCGGCGTCAAGCCGGGGAGGGCGTCCTTGTGGCCCAGCGCCAGGGGACGGCCATTGAGCGATGCCGTCGCGCTCTGCAGCTCGGTCGCCGTCAGCGCATAGAGTCGGGCCTTGCCGCCAAGGTCGAGGACTTGCGGCTCGGTGCCGGTATTGATCGCAATGACGGTCACGCCACCCTTCACCCGCGCCTGGCAGTGCGCGTAGAGGTGCAAGTCGGGCCGCAAAGGACCGGCGTCGAGCACCGTCGTTCCCACCGTCCGGCGCCACAGCAACGCCGCCCAGTAGTTGGGGCGGGGCGCGAAGGTTTCCGGATCGAGCAGGCCGTAATTGCCGCCGACCAGCGTCTGGTGGAAGACCGCGCTGGCGCCCAGCTTCGCCAGGCGGCCCAGCTGATCGACATAGCGGAAGGAGTCGATGAAGGTCGCGCTCCAGGGCGCGCCGCTGCACGCCGCGCCGGCCGTCTCGGTGTTCCAGATCGGCGCGCCGGGCGCATAGCGGTCCCGCAGCGCCTTGTGATCGAGCAGGGACGGGTCGGTCCGGCCGAGCCATTCTTCGGTCAGGGCCTTGTCGGGGCTGGTTCCGACCGGCGAACTGGCGGGCGCGCAGCGCGGCGCAACCGCCGGGTAGAAGTGGTAGGAGATGATGTCGAAGCGCGGCGTCGGCTCGCCCGTCATCAACGAAGCCCCCGTCAGATTGCCCGGCAGCGGCATGTTGTTCATGACCACGTCGCCTGGCCCGACGATCTTCATGTTCGGAAGGGATTTGGTCGCAAAGGCCCGAAAGGCGACCTGATCGCGCGCGAACCACGCGCCGTCATAGCCCTTCGGCGCGCCGCCATAGTTGGGCAGGTTGGGCTCGTTGAACAGCTCGGCGGCGTAGATCTCCCCGCCGATCGCATGGGTGTAGTCCACCAGCGGCTGGGCCTGCAGCGGGGTCCAGCGCCCGGACGGGTCGCGCACCGCGGTATTGACCGTGAAGGACATCAGCAGCTTGGCGTCGACCGCGCGTGCGAAGTCGATCACGCCCTTCCATTGAGCGCGGGTCAGCACCGAGCCGTAGCCCGCCGGTGGCTGCTCCGGCGCCGACCTGTCGTCGTTCTGGAAGTAGACGGAATTGGCCGAGGTGCCGCTGGTGCGCAGATAGGCCGGTCCCAGGGCGGCCGCCAACTTGCGCAGGCGAGGGTTCGACAGGTCCAGCGGCTTTTCCAGCTTGACCCCGCTCATCACCGTCTGGACCTGCGCGTCGGCGTGCGACTGCTCGTCCGACGGGGCGGCGGACGCAGGCTTGGGCGGCGGCATGCCGGTGATGGCGATCAGGTCCAGATTATAGGCCTGGAAGCGCGGGTCGACCTGCCCGACCCGCGGAAAGCTTCGCGGCGCGAGGGGGACGTCCTGCGCCGTGGCGACCGGGCCCGTCGCGCTCGCCAGGCAGGAGATCGCGAAGGCCGCAGCGCGCCGCGCCAACGTCGCCTGCATTGTCCCAGGCCGCGAGCCGCCGGCGCGCATCCGAAATCTCGCCACGATCTGAAACCTCCCGTTTGCGCGGCGCCCGCCGGCTCTTTTGCCGCCAGGTCGCCGCCAGCCCTAATTGTGATCGTCTCGGGCCCGTTGTCAATAAAATGTACTACAAGTACATTTTGGTATTGGGACTTGCGATGCGCCGGCATAGACATGAGGAAGTGAGTCTGGCGCCGGCAGGGGAGACGACGATGAGCGCGACGGGGCGCGACCCGGGTGGTTCGCCCGCAGAGGCCAAGGCGCCGCGCCAGGGCCGCGGCCGGCCTTCCCGCCAGCAGGCCCAGGCCATCGACCAGCGCGTGCTGGAGTCGGCGCGCCTCTGTTTCCTGGCCAGCGGCTTCAACGGCACGACGATGGATGCGATCGCCGAACATGCGGGCGTGTCCAAGGTCACCCTCTACCAGCGCCACGCCGACAAGGAGGCGCTGATGCGCGCCGTCATGCACGAGCGCATCGCGACCTGGTCGGTGATCTCGCGGCAGCGGATCGTCTCGCACGGCGACACGCTGGACCAGCGCCTGCGCCACTATGCGCGCTCGATGTTGCGATGGAGTTCCGACCCGGAGATCCGGGCTTTCGCCGATCTGATCCGGGGATGCTGGGGCTCCGCGCCGGCCGTCGCCGAGGAAATGGAGGCGATCCGGTTCGGGCGAATGCTGGCGGTGATCGAGGCCGACATCGTCGAGTTCAGCGCCAAGGAGCATTTCGTCGTCAAGGAGCCGAGGCAGCTGGCCGCGGTGCTCATGGCCATGCTCACGGCCTTCCCGCCGCCTGCGCCTGGCGATGAGGCGGCGATCGCCTCCTGCGCCGACAAGGCCGTCGATATTCTGATGCACGGGCGATGCGCCTGGAGCGTGAAGGATGGGCCCGATGCAAAGTGAAGCTCAGCCTGGAGGTGCTTCCCTTCGCGCCGCCCGAACCGGCAGGCGGGCGAGGGTGTCAAACGGCGCCCGGCAGTCGGTAGCCCGGCCAGGCGCTGCCTTAGCGCGCGGTTGTCGATCTTGCCCGTCGCTCCCAGCGAGACGTCCTGAGTGACGACCGCGTCGTCGGGCATCCATCACGAGCGATCTTGCCGTCCAGGTGCGTCACCAGGTCGGCCTTGCTGGCCTCGGCGTCGGGTTTCAGCACCACGACCAGCAGCGGCCGCTCGTCCAATTAGCGTATCGATGCTGCCATTCGGTTCTCTTTCGTAGCCGCTGCTTTCTTGGCCGATTTGGCTGTTGAGACCGCCGTGAACGCGGTCTTCTTACTCGTCCCCGTGAGCAAAGGGGATGCGCCGTGGAGCCTTCCAAGTCCGATCTGGAGATGTCGCGCAGCCACCGCATGCTGCGCACGGCCTTGGGTCCTCTGCTGCTGGCCCAGATGGAAGATCCCGGCGTCGCCGAGGTCATGCTCAATCCCGACGGCGCGGTGTGGATCGACCGGTTCGATGTCGGGCTGAGGTCCGCTGGCCTGTCGCTGAGCGCGGCCGACGGCGAGCGGATCATCCGCCTGGCCGCCCATCATGTCGGGGTCGAGGTCCATACGGGCCGGCCGCGCCTGGCCGCCGAATTACCGGGCGGCGGCGAGCGTTTCGAGGGTCTGCTGCCGCCTTTGGTCTCGGGTCCGACCTTCTCGCTGCGCAAGCCGGCCAGCATGGTCTTTCCGCTCGGCGCCTATGTCGAGCAGGGGGTGATGAGCGCGCGGGAGGCCAAGGCGCTTGCCGATGCCGTGCTTGAGCGCCGCAACATCCTGGTCGCTGGGCCAACCTCCAGCGGCAAGACAACTCTGGTCAACGCCCTGTTGGCGCAGGTCGCGGCGCTGGACGAACGCGTCGTCCTGATCGAGGACGTACGCGAGCTGCAGTGCCCGGCCCGCAATCTGGTGGCCCTGCGCACCCGGGACGGCGTGGCGAGCCTGGCCGATCTGGTCCGCTCGTCCCTGCGCCTTCGCCCCGATCGGATCATCATCGGCGAGGTCCGCGGCGCCGAGGCGCTCGACCTGATCAAGGCCTGGGGCACCGGCCATCCGGGCGGGGTGGCCACCCTGCACGCCGGCTCGGCGGTGGGCGCGCTGCTGCGCCTGGAACAATTGATCCAGGAGGCGGTGGTCACCGTGCCACGCGCCCTGATCGCGCAAACCATCGACCTTGTCGCCGTCATCGCCGGCCGCGGCGCTCAGCGCCGCCTGGTCGATCTCGTTCGCCTGTGGGGCCTTGGCTCCGACGGCGCCTACCAGCTCAGCCCCGCCTGCCCCCCAGAAGAGGAGATTGCCTGATGCCTGTCCAATCCTCGCGTTCCCTGCGTGCGCGCCTGATGTCCGGATCGACGCTCGATCCCTTGGGCCACATCGCCCGGCTGGCGCCGCTGACGCTCGCCGCGCTGTTGACCAGTCGGTCGGCTCAGGCCGCCGGCTCGTCCATGCCGTGGGAAGAGCCGCTGCAGCGGATACTGGAGTCGATCGAGGGGCCGGTCGCCAAGATCATCGCGGTGATCATCATCATCGTCACCGGCCTGACCCTGGCCTTTGGCGACACCTCCGGCGGCTCGCGCAAGATGATCCAGATCGTCTTTGGCCTGTCGATCGCGTTTGCCGCCTCCAGCTTCTTCCTGTCGTTCTTCTCGTTCGGCGGCGGAGCGCTGATCTGATGTCGGGCGATCGCGACCATGGCTTCGCCGCGCCTGTCCATCGGGCTCTGACGCAACCGATGCTACTGGCCGGCGCGCCCCGCGCGATCGCCCTGGTCAACGGCACCCTGGCCGCGGCCCTGGGTCTGGGTCTGCGCCTGTGGCTGGTCGGCCTCCTGGTCTGGATTGTCGGCCATGGCCTGGCCGTCTGGGCCGCGCGCCATGACCCGCTGGTCTTCGAGGTCGGCCGCCGCCACGTGCGGATCCCAGCACGACTGGAGGTCTGAGCGATGCTGGACCTTCGCGAATATGCCCGCCGCCCCAAGTTGCTTTGCGATTACCTGCCTTGGGCGGCCCTGGTCGCCCCCGGCGTGGTGCTCAACAAGGACGGAGCGTTCCAGCGCACCGCCAGTTTCCGGGGGCCTGACCTGGACTCGGTGGGCGACGCCGAGGTCGCCGCCGTCGCCGCGCGGCTGAACAACGCCCTGCGCCGGCTGGGCTCGGGCTGGGCGATCTTCATCGAGGCCCGCCGCGACCCGGCCATGGCCTATCCGGGCAGCGTCTTTCCCGATCCGGTCTCGGCCCTGGTCGACATCGAGCGGCGCCAGGCCTTCCTGGAAGAGGGGGCCCACTTCGAGAGCCGCTATTTCCTGACCCTGGTCTTCCTGCCGCCGGCCGAACGGACTGGGCGCCTGGAGGGCCTGTTCGTCGAAGGCCGCGGACTGGACGGGGTCGATTGGCGCGCCCAACTGGCCGATTTCATCGATCGCTCCAACCGCCTGCTGGCCCTGGTCCAAGGCCTGACCCGCCAGGCCGACTGGCTGGACGATACGCAGACCCTGGGCTTCCTGCACGGGGCGGTGACCACCAGCCGCCAGGGCGTTCGTGTTCCCGAAACCCCGATGCAGTTGGACGCCCTGCTGGCCACCCAGCCATTGGACGGCGGCCTGGAGCCAAGGTTGGGCGAGGCTCACCTGAGGACCCTGACCATCGTCGGTTTCCCCAGCCATACCCTGCCGGGTCTGCTGGACGAGCTCAATCGCCTGGCCTTTTCCTATCGGTGGTCGACCCGCGCCCTGTGTCTGGACAAGGTCGAGGCCAATCGCCTGATCGGCAAGATCCGGCGCCAGTGGTTCGCCAAGCGCAAGTCGATCGGCGTCCTCTTGCAAGAGGCCCTGACCCAGCAGCCCTCGGCCCTGGTCGACAACGACGCGGCCAACAAGGCCGGCGAGGCCGACCAGGCCTTGCAGGACCTGGGCGGCGATGCGGTCGCCTACGCCTTTGTCACCGCCAGCCTGGTGGTCTGGGATGTCGATCCAGACCGCGCCGACGCCAAGCTGGGCCTGGCCGAGAAGGTCATCACCGGTCGCGATTTTTCGATCATCAAGGAGCGAATAAACGCGGTCGAAGCCTGGCTGGGGACCTTGCCGGGCCAGACCTACGCCAATGTCCGCCAGCCGCCGCTGTCGACCCTCAACCTGGCCCACATCGCCCCGCTATCGGCGGTGTGGGCGGGGCCGCAAGCCAATTCGCATCTGGGCGGGCCGCCGCTGCTGATGGCCAGGACCGAAGGCTCGACGCCGTTTCGTCTGTCGCTGCATGTTGGCGATGTCGGCCACGCGCTGGTGGTGGGCCCGACGGGCGCCGGCAAGAGCGTCCTTTTGGCGCTGCTGGCCCTGCAGTTTCGCCGCTATGAGGGCGCGCGGATCGTCGCCTTTGATTTTGGCGGCTCGATCCGGGCTGCGACCCTGGCCATGGGCGGAGCCTTCCATGATCTGGGCGGGGTTCTGCTGGACGCAGAGCGTCCGGCCGTCGCCTTGCAGCCTCTGGCCCGACTTGATGATCCGGCGCAGCGGGTCTGGGCGGCCGACTGGATTGGCGCGCTGCTGGTCGCCGAAGGCGTCGTCCTGACGCCGATGGTCCGGGACCATGTCTGGTCGGCCCTGGCGAGTCTGGCCTCGGCCCCCATCGAGGAGCGCACCCTGACGGGCCTGACCGCTCTGCTGCCGACCCTGGACCTCAAGAGCGCGCTGGCGCCCTACACCCTGGCCGGACCCTGGGGGCGACTGCTCGACGCCGAGCATGAGGTCCTGGCCGGCGGCGCGGTCCAGACCTTCGAGACCGAAGGGCTCTTGGGCACGCCGGCCGCGCCGGCGGTGCTGGCCTATCTCTTCCACCGCATCGCCCAGGGGCTCGATGGTCGGCCGACCCTGATCCTGATCGACGAGGGCTGGCTGGCGCTCGATGATCCAGCCTTCGGCGCCCAGCTGCGCGAATGGCTCAAGACCCTGCGCAAGAAGAATGCGTCGGTCGTCTTCGCCACCCAGTCCCTGAGCGACATTGACACCAGCCCGATCGCCCCGGTGATCGTCGAAAGCTGCCCGACGCGAATCTTCCTGCCCAACCCGCGGGCCCTGGAACCGCAGAGCGCGGCGATCTATGGCCGTTTTGGGCTCAGCGCCCGCCAGGTCGAGATCCTCAGCCGAGCCTCGCCCAAGCGCGACTACTATGTCCAATCGCGGGCTGGCGAGCGCCTCATTGATCTGGGTCTGGGGCCGATCGCCCTGGCGTTCTGCGCGACCTCCTCCAAGTCCGATCAGGCCGATATCGCCGCGGTTCTCCAAGGCCACGGGCCGGAGGGCTTCGCCGCCGCCTGGTTGCGCCATCGTCGGCTGCCCTGGGCCGCCGATCTCCTGACGTCCATCGCCCTTCCGGAGGCCTCCCAATGAACCTGTCTCGATCTCGCTCCACCCGTCGCCAGATGACGGCGCTGCTGGGCTGTGCGGCCGCGATCGCCGCAGCGGCCGCCCTGGCGCCACCGGCCATGGCGCAGGTCGCGGTCTATGACCCCAGCAACTACGCCCAGAACGTCCTGCAGGCGGCCCGGGCCCTGCAGCAGATCAACAATCAGATCGCCGGCCTGCAGAACCAGGCCCAGATGCTGATCGGCCAGGCGCGCAATCTCGCCAGTTTGCCGTACTCGTCGTTGTCGGCGCTGCAGGAGCAGGTTGTCGCCACGCAAGCGCTGCTCGGTCAGGCTCGCGCCCTGGCCTACAACGTTCAGGACATCCAGGACGCCTTTCATCGGCGCTATGGACTGGCGGACTTGGCGGCCAGTGACGCAGAGCTGACCTCCCGCGCTGAAGTACGCTGGACGACCTCGGTAGCGAGTTTGGAGGACGCGCTGACGGTGCAGGCCGGCGTCGTCCAGGGCCTGGAGACGAGCCGGGGCGAGATGCAGAGCCTGGTGTCGGCCAGTCAGGGCGCCGACGGGGCGCTCCAAGCTGCTCAGGCCGGCAATCAGCTTCTGGCTTTGCAGGCGCAGCAATTGTCGGCCCTGACGGCGGTGATCGTCGCCAACGGCCGCGCGCAAGCACTGGAAGCCGCCGATCGCGCCGCGGCGCGAGCCGACGCCAAGGCTCGTTTCGCCAAGTTCATGGGGGCCTCGCCTCAGCCATGAACCGTTCCCTCGTCTGGGGGATCGCACTTTTAATGCTGCTTGGGGCCGCTGTCTTGGCGGGCAGGGCGTCCCAGGCCCCAGCTCCGGCAAAACCAGCGCCGCCTGCTTTGGTCGACGCCGAACTGGCGCGGTGCCGAACGGCGAGCCAGGATGATCTGGCTTGTCGGGCCGCCTGGGCGGCCGCGTGGGACCGGTTCTTCGGGCAGCCGGCGTCATGAGCGACACCGGTGTTATCGACCGGATGCTGGACGTCTACACCCAGCATATCGACAGCGGCTTTGGCTTGCTGGGCGGCGAGGTCGGCTATCTCTCCACGACCCTGGTGGCCATCGACATGACCCTGGCGGCGCTGTTCTGGGCTTGGGCCCAGGACGATGTGACCGCGCGCCTGGTCAAGAAGACCCTCTATGTCGGGTTCTTCGCCTTCCTGATCGGCAATTTCCACGCCCTCAGCCTGATCGTCCTGAAGAGCTTCTCGGGTCTGGGCCTGAAGGCGTCCGGAGCGGGAATGTCTACTGAGGACTTCCTGCGTCCGGGCAAGGTGGCGGCGTTGGGCGTGTCGTCATGCAAGCCGATGCTTGAGGCGGCCAAGCAGTTGAGCGGCTTTCCCGGTTTCTTCGAGAACATCGTCCAGATCGTCATCCTGCTGGCTGTCGCCCTGCTGGTGATTGTCGCCTTCTTCGTGATCGCGGTGCAGATCTTCGTGGTGCTGATCGAGTTCAAGCTGACCACCTTGGCCGGCTTCGTCCTCGTCCCCTTCGCCCTGTTTGGCCGCACCGCCTTCCTGGCCGAGCGCGTGCTGGGCAATGTCATCGCCTCGGGCGTCAAGGTCATGGTCCTGGCGGTGATCGTCGGGATCGGTTCGAGCCTGTTTTCGGAGTTCACCAGCGCGGCCTCAGGCCAGCCGACCTTCGAAGAGGTCCTGGCGATCGCCTTGGCCGCTCTGACCTTGCTGGGCCTGTCGATCTTTGGACCCAGCATCGCCTCGGGCCTGGTGTCGGGCGCGCCGCAGCTGGGCGTGGGCGCGGCGGTCGGAACCGGTCTCACGGTGGCGGGCATGGCCATGGTCGGCGCCAGCGCTGTGCAGATGGCCGCCGGCGGCGGCGCGAGCTTGGCGTCGGCCGCCGCGGGCGCGGGCGGCGCGGGCGGCCCGCGGCCTGGCCCTGGCGCGCCGATGCCTGACGGACCGAGCGGCGGCGGCCCCTCTGGCCCCGCGTCGGGCGGCGGAGCAGTTTCGGGCGGCGCGCAGACCAAGCCGGCGACCGGTTCGGGCGGCGGCGAACCCGGTTCGGGGACGCCATCGGACGGATCGGCCGAGCCCGCCGAGGCGCCGTCCTGGGCGCGCGAGCTCAAGCAACAGCAGGCCCTGGCCCATGGCGCGAGCCTGGCCGCCCACGGCCTGGCCAGCGGCGACGACCATAGCGGCGGCGCCAGTCCCTCACTCTCGGAGCAAAGCTGATGAACTCGTTCAGGGGAGCCTCGCGCCTGGGCGCGACCCCCGTCCCCGAAACCCCCTACCAGCGGGCCGGCCAGGCCTGGGACGAGCGCATCGGAAGCGCCCGCGTCCAGGCCGCCAACTGGCGGCTGATCGCCCTGGGCCTGCTGGCCAGCAACATCGTCCAGTCGGGCGGCATGATCTGGCAGGCCGCCCGCGGTTCGGTCACGCCGTGGGTGGTGGAGGTCGATCGCCTGGGCCAGACCCTGGCAGTCGGTCCGGCCCAGCGTGGATACCGGCCGCCCGATCCGGTGATCGCCTGGACGCTGTCGCGCTTCATCGAAAACACCCGCGCCGTGCCGGCCGACGCGGTGGTGCTGGGGCAAAACTGGCGGCGGGCCTACGACTTCACCGACGCCAGCGGTGCGGCGGCGCTGTCGGACTATGCCAGGGGCGCTGATCCCTTCGGGGAGATCGGCAAGGCGCAGGTCTCAGTCGATATCAGCAACGTCGTGCGCGCTTCGCCCGACAGCTTTCGCCTGGCCTGGATCGAGCGGCGCTATGTCGACGGGCAATTGGTCTCGACCCAGCGCTGGAGCGCCATCCTGACCCTGGTCATCGCCGCCCCGACCTCGCCCGACGCCTTCGTCAAGAACCCGTTCGGGATCTTCGTGCGGGCCGTGTCGTGGTCTCGGGAGTACGGCGCATGATCCGGTTGATGTCGATTGCGCTGGTGGCTGTCCTCGGCGCGGCGCAGCCGGCTCTGGCGGCGGCCGTCGCCGAGGCGCCCCAGGGCGTGGCCTTCACGGAGTTCCAGTTCACCGAGCGTGGCCTCTATGACGTGGTGGCCGCGCCGGGGCGGATCACCGATATTGTGCTGGAGCCCGGCGAAACCCTGGTGGAAGCCCATCCGATCGCGGCCGGCGACACCGTGCGCTGGGTGATCGGCGACACCACCAGCGGAGAGGGCGCGGGCCGCCGTGTCCACATCCTGGTCAAGCCGGTCCAAGGCGACCTGTCGACCAACCTGATCATCAACACCAGCCGCCGCACCTACCATCTGCAACTTCGGGCCTCCCGCCGCGCCTTCCTGTCCCAGGTCGCCTGGCGCTATCCGGCGCCGGCCATGCCGTCGACGCCCACTGTTGCTTCGCCTGCGACGGCGCCGGTGATCGTCGTCGCGCCCCCAGCCCCCGATCCGGCGCGCCTGAACTTCGGCTATCGGCTGAAGGGGGCGGCGCCCTGGCGGCCCGCGCGCGTCTTCGACGACGGGGCGCGGACCTATGTCGAGTTCGGGCCGACAGTCGCTCTCAGCGACCTGCCGCCGTTGTTCATCGCCGGACCGGACGGGAGGACCTCCGAACTGGTCAACTACCGCGTGGTCGGCCGCCGGCTGGTCGTCGATCGCCTGTTCGACCACGCCCAGTTGCGGTTCGGGCTCAAGCGCTGGGAGCGCCGCGTTCGGATCGACCGACAGTCGAGCGATCGGGAGATTGGCCAGTGACTGAGACGATCGAGCAAGAGCAGAAGGCCATCGCCAAGGACCTGCGCCTGCGCGGCGTTTCCAGGCCCGTGGCCCGCGTCTCGCGCAAGGCGCTGATCCTGACTGGCGGGGTGGTGGCGATCGGCGTTTGCGCGGCCCTGGCCTGGTCGCTGCGCGAGCGTGACCGCGCTGCGTCCCAACCCGCCTTCCAGCCCGCTGCGCCGCCGCCCGAACAGATCTCAGGTTTGCCCAGGGACTATCTGCATCGTGGTCCGGCGCCGATCCTGGGGCCGCCGCTGCCCGGAGACCTTGGACGGCCGATCCTCAGCGCCGAGCGGGCGCGAGCCGCCGCGCCGTCGGCGGAGGTTTCCCTTCCGGCGCCGGAGACGGCCTCGTCAGCGTCAGGGCCGGTCCCAGCCCGGCCCAATCCTCGGATCGAGGCTGGGCAGGCTGCGCGCGTCAGCGGCCTGTTCACGCCGGACGAACCGGGCCGCTCGAATGGGCAAGCGGTCGTGGCGAGCCGATCGCGCCCCCCCGGCCCCGACGAGCGCATTACCAGTCCCGAGCGCTTGCAGGCTCCGGTCTCGCCCTACGTCCTGCAGGCCGGATCGATCATCCCCGCCGCCTTGGTCACAGGCCTGAGGTCCGACGTCGCTGGTCTGGCGCTCGCCCAGGTCAGCCAGGACGTCTATGACAGCCTGGGCGGCCATCACCGGTTGATCCCGGCGGGCGCGCGACTGATCGGGGAATATGAGACCACCACCCATGCCGGCCAGAGCCGGCTGTCGGTGGCCTGGACCCGCCTGATCCTGCCCTCGGGGCGTTCGATCGTTCTGGACAAGCTGCCGGCCGCGGACGCGCAAGGCATGGCGGGACTGCAGGACAGCGTGGACCGGCACGGCAAGGCGGTGCTGGCCGCCGCGGCCTTGAGCACGGTGTTGGCGATCGGGGCCCAGGCCGGACAATCGAGCGATGGAAGCGACCTGGAGCGGGCGATCCGCCGAGGCGCCAGCCAGTCGGTCAGCGATATCGGCCAGCAGGCGGTGGGACGCGGCCTTTCGTTGACGCCGACCCTGACCATCCGGCCCGGCGCGCCGCTCAGGGTCCTGCTGTCCCGCGATCTGGTGCTGGAGCCCTACGAGGAGGAGACGATCCCATGAGCAAGCTCAAGCTTGGGCCGCTGGAGGACGATGCGCCAGTAAAGGTCACGGTGGATCTGCCCGCGGCGGTGCATCGCGATCTGGTCGACTACGCCAAGGCCCTGGCGGCCGAAACCGGCGCCAAGCCGGCCGAACCGTTCAAGCTGATCGCCCCGATGTTAGCGCGGTTCATGGCCTCCGATCGAGGCTTCGTACGCGGCCGAAAGCGATCGGCGGTCTAGCAGTCGCTCAAGGGGGATGGTCGAGACATCGGACTCTTTCGCGCCGTTCAGGAGGTGCATCTCGAAGGTGGCGAAGACGCCGAGTTCAGCCCGGCGGTCGAAGGCATCAACGGATCAGACGGCGTTCGTCAGACCGTCAGGTTCTGTCAGGCTCTGCATCAGACCCAGCAGCTTTCGACGCTGGCGCACGGGCAGGCGAGGGAAGACCGCCGCCAGGGCCACACCCTCGCGAATGGCGAGGAAGGCCTGCTGGTCGGACGCGCGTCGGTCGTCTTCCGCTGCGGGTTGGGCGGGGTCTGGCAGCCCCTCGAAAAACCAGGCGATCGGCGTCTTCAGGTGGTGTGCCAGGGCATGCAGCTTGGAGGCGCTGATCCGGTTGGTTCCGCGCTCGTACTTCTGCAACTGCTGGAAGGTCAGGCCAAGCGCCTGACCCAGTTGGCTCTGGCTGACGCCAACCATTTTGCGCCGAAGGCGCACGCGCGCGCCAACATGCAGATCGACGGGATCGGGTGAGGGATGGGGCAAGGTCTGTGCGCTCCAAGCGGCTGATCCCTGGTAGACGAACCAGAAGGCGGCTTCGGGCACGGCGCGCGCGATTTTTTTAACGCTCACACGGGCGGGCGAAGTTCACTTGAAACAGCCACGATTCTGGACTCGCTCCCCCCGGGGGCGGTTGCCGGGACCACAGAAAAGGCGATTTCGCATCGGCGTCGCCACGTGCGCCAGGATATCGTCGTCTGATGCGGCCCTAGGCGTCTCGCCGACGAGACGGGAGATTTGGGATCGGTCGAGACGGGCTTTCTAGCGGCGCCGGATCTGTCCGATTTGACGCTGGGCGCACGCGATCAAAAACGAACAGCCATGTCCAACGGCCCCCAAATCCGAAGCGTCGCCGCGTTCTTCGTTGCGGACCTGTGGAAGACGAGACTGACCAGGTCCTGGTCACGCAGCCAGACCCAAAAACGCAAAATCTTGCCTCGGTGACTGAGCGACGCTGGAGGCCGCAGCCCAGCGTTAAGGGCGTCGCCAAACGAACCCGCGCTTACCCCGTGCTTACCGGAGCCTCTTCGATGATGATGTCTGTGAACTGGTCGGGACCCAAAGCCTTGAATTGCTTTGGGTCCCGATGGTGCCGCCGGGCAGGATTGAACTGCCGACCTCAGCCTTACCAAGGATGCGCTCTACCACTGAGCTACGGCGGCGAAGAGGAGGGGGCGTATAGCGAACCAAACGCGGTTGGCAAAGCCAAAATCGTCTTGACCGATCGTCGCATGGCTTTCACCTGTGGAAAGATGAGCCGGAACCCCAAGCCCCATAACGAAAAAGCCGAGCGCGAAGCGCGGCTGGCCCAGGCGCTGCGGACCAATCTCCGCCGCAGGAAGGCCGCGCCTCCCGCCGCCGACAAGAGCGCGGCCAAGCCGGAATCGTCCGCGTCGGACGACGAGACCCCCTCCAGCTGAGGAGGAGCCTTGAGGAATCGGTGCAGGCCCTTGCGCGGGCTCTTGCAACCAGTAGAACCGCCCCTTCACATGCGACCGCGCGGCGTTTCCCTCGGCCGCGCCACGAGGGACTTTCATTGGATCGTATCGTCATCACCGGCGGCGCGCAGCTGAACGGGACCATCCCGGTGAGCGGCGCCAAGAACTCGGCCATCAAGCTGATGGCGGCCAGCCTGCTGACCGACCAGCCGCTGCGCCTGACCAACATGCCGCGCCTGGCCGACACCAAGTTCCTGGGCAAGCTGCTGGCCCGCCTGGGCGTCCAGGTCGACGAGCGCGAGGGGCCGGACGGCTCGGAGACGCTGCTGCACGCGCCGGAGATCACCAGCGGCATCGCGCCCTATGAGCTGGTGCGGCAGATGCGGGCCTCGTTCAACGTGCTGGGCCCGCTGGTCGCCCGCACCGGCCAGGCCAAGGTCAGCCTGCCCGGCGGCTGCACGATCGGGGCCCGGCCGGTCGACCTGCACCTGCAGGCCCTGGAGGCCCTGGGGGCCAAGATCGACCTGCACGAGGGCTATGTCTACGCCCAGGCCCCGCGCGGCCTGAAGGGGGCGGAGATCGCCTTCCCGTTCGTGTCGGTGGGCGCCACCGAGCACGCCATGCTGGCCGCCGTGCTGGCCGACGGGGTGACGACGATCCGCAACGCCGCCTGCGAGCCCGAGCTGCTGGACCTGCAGCTCTGCCTCAACGCCATGGGCGCCAAGGTCGAGGGGGCGGGAACCCCGACCATCACCATCACCGGCGTCGCCAAGCTGCACGGCGCCACCCACGCGGTGATCCCCGACCGCATCGAGATGGGCACCTACGCCGTGGCCGCGGCCATGGCCGGCGGCGAGGTCCGCCTGACCAAGGCCCGTCCGGACCTGATCGACAGCCTGCTGGTCAAGCTGGAGGAGGCCGGGGCCGGCGTGGTCCGCACCGAGGACGGGGTGATCATCAAGCGCGACGGGTCGCGCCTCAACGCCGTCAGCGTCGAGACCCAGCCCTATCCCGGCTTCGCCACCGACCTGCAGGCCCAGTTCATGGCCCTGATGACCACGGCCAAGGGCGAGAGCCACATCCGCGAGACCATCTTCGAGAACCGCTTCATGCACGCTCCGGAGCTGCGGCGGCTGGGGGCCGACATCTCGGCGTCGGGCGGCGAGGCGCGGGTGCGCGGCGTCGAGCGGCTGGAGGGGGCCGAGGTGATGGCCACCGACCTGCGGGCCTCGGTCAGCCTGGTGATCGCCGGCCTGGTCGCCCGCGGCGAAACCACGGTCAGCCGCATCTACCACCTGGACCGCGGCTTCGAACGGTTGGAAGAAAAGCTGGGCGCCTGCGGGGCCCAGGTGCGTCGCATCAAGGGTGACGGCGACGCTTTGAGCGAGGACTGATCCATGGCCGACGTCGCCACGCCCCTTCGCCTGCTGGCCCAGGAGCCGGAGGACCTGGCGGTGATCTCCGCCGCCCTGCAGGACGCGGTCGCCAAGATCGGCGACATCCGCTGGGACGCCCAGGCCCGCACCCTGACCCTGGCCTGCAACCGCTTCCGCTGGGAGTCGGGCGGCCGCAAGGGAGAGCGGGTGCGCTCGGCCCTGCAGCTGGGCGACGTCGCCGGCGTCCGGGCCCGCAAGCTGCGCCGCGAGGCCAAGTCGGCCGTGGTCGAGCTGCTGGCGGTGGCCTTCGAGCCGGGCGAGGCCCCCGGCGGGACGATCCTGTTGACCTTCGCCGGCGGCGGCGACCTGCGGGTCAGCGTCGACTGCCTGGACGTGATCCTGGTCGACGTCTCCGAGCCCTGGTCGACCCCGCGCAAGCCGGGCCACGCGGATTGATAGCAAGGGCTCCGAGCCGCTCGCCCCCTTTGTACACCGTCATCCCGGGCCTCGTGCCCGGGACCCATCCGTCCGCCGCAAGGGGCGCAGGCGCGCCATTGCATTTCGCTTGCGGGTTGAACCATGGGTCCCGGGCACAAGGCCCGGGATGACGGCGTGCGGTGAGAACGGCCGAAATCGTGGGTCGCGGGTATGAGCTCAAGGCTGCCGTCGATTGTCCGGTCGCGTCGCAGTCGGTGACCTGGGCAGGGCCGATCGGATCGTCCAGACCCCAAGCGGCCACTTAGCGCGTGACGCCCCCGGCGGCCTGGCCCAAGTTCGGCCCTCGATACGATTGTGGGGGCGGCCTTGAACCAGACGAGCGACAACGGGCTGTGGAATCCGGACCTGGCGCCGACCACCCCGGCCCAGCGGACCTGGCGGGCCTGGCACTTCGCGGCCCTGTGGCTGGGCATGGTCATCGCCGTGCCGGGCTACATGCTGGCCGGCGGGCTGATCGACCAGGGGCTGTCGGCCGGACAGGCGGTGGGGGCCGTGCTGCTGGGCAACCTGGTCGTCCTGGCCCCGATGCTGCTGATCGGCCACGCCGGGGCGCGCTGGGGCGTGCCCTATGCGGTGCTGGCCCGGGCCGCGTTCGGCTGGCGCGGAGCCCGGCTGCCGGCCCTGGCCCGGGCGGTGGTCGCCTGCGGCTGGTACGGCATCCAGACCTGGATCGGCGGCGGGGCCCTGCTGACCCTGCTGGGGGTGATGGCCGGCAGGAGCCTGGTCGGGCCGATGGTCCCGGGGCTGGGCATCGGCGTCGGCCAGCTGCTGGCCTTCGCCGCCTTCTGGGCGATGCAGCTGCTGTTCGTCACCAAGGGCCTGGAGGCGGTGCGCAAGCTCGAGACCTGGACCGCGCCGGTCAAGGTCGTGGTCTGCGGCCTGCTGGTCTGGTGGGCGCTGAGCAAGGCCGGCGGCCTGGGGCCGATCCTGCACGCCCCCAGCGCCTACGACCCCGGCGGCGCCAAGGCCGGCCGGTTCTGGCGGGACTTCGGGCCGATCGTCACCGCCATGAGCGGCTACTGGGGCACCCTGGCCCTGAACATCCCCGACTTCACCCGCTTCGCCCGCAGCCAGAAGGACCAGATCGTCGGCCAGGTCGCCGGCCTGCCGGGCCCGATGGCCCTGATGGCGACCCTGAGCGTGATCACCACCTCGGCGACGGTGCTAATCTTCGGCAAGGCGATCTGGGATCCGGTGGCCCTGGCCGGAAACATCGGCGGCCTCGGCGTGCTGGTCGGCCTGCTGATCATCAGCCTCGACACCGTCTCCTGCAACATCGCCGCCAACCTGGTCGGGCCGGCCTACGACTTTTCGACCCTGTGGCCCAGCCGGATCAGCTATCGCACCGGCGGCTACATCACCGCCGCCCTGGGCGCGCTGATCATGCCGTGGAAGCTGCTGGAGAGCACGCAGGGCTACATCTTCGTCTGGCTGACCGGCTACGGCGCCCTGCTGGGGCCGGTGGCCGGCATCCTGATCGCCGACTACTGGCTGCTGCGCGGGACGCAGCTGGATGTCGACGCCCTCTACGACCGGACCGGCCGCTACACCTACGCCAAGGGCTGGAACCCGGCCGCGGTGGCGGCCTTCGCCATCGGCGTCGCGCCCAGCCTGCCCGGCTTCCTGAAGACGGCCGGCCTGCCGGCGGCGGCGGGGCTGGGGGCGCCGTGGACGGGGCTGTACGACTACGCCTGGTTCGCCGGGGCGGGACTGGCGGCGGGCGCCTACTGGGCGGCGATGCGGGTTGGCGAGCGCCGGGGGAGCGGACGTCCGGTAGCGGCGTTCGAGCCCTGAGTTCGGGTCCGTCGGCGGGTTCAGCAGGCCCCACCCGACCCCGGCTCCGCCAGGGCCGCCCTCCCCGGGACAGGAGGGAAGGCGCCCAGCGGCGCATCAAAACTTGCATCCCACCCAAAAACCCGCATCTAGGCCAAATGCGCCGCTTCAATTCCGCCGATCCCGCCTTCGCCGCCGCCTTCAAGGCCTTCCTCGACGAGCGCCGGGGCGCGCCCGAGAATGTCGATGCGGCCGCCCGCAACGTGCTGGACGCCGTCCAGGCCGACGGGCTGAAGGCGGTGCTGAGCTTCACCCAGCGCTTCGACGGCGTCGAACTGACCGAACAGACCATCCGGGTCACCGCCGAGGAGATCGCGGCCGGCGCGGCCCAGGCCTCGGACGAGGTGCGCGCGGCCATCGCCTTCGCCGCCGCCCGCATCCGCGCCTTCCACGAGCGCCAGCGCCCGGCCGACCAGGCCTGGACCGACGAGGCCGGCGTGCGGCTGGGCTGGCGCTGGACGCCGCTGGAGGCCGTCGGCGTCTATGTGCCCGGCGGCCGCGCGGCCTATCCCTCGACCGTGCTGATGAACGCCGTGCCGGCCCAGGTGGCCGGGGTCGACCGCATCGCCATGGTCACCCCGCCGGGCAAGCTGGAGCCGGCGGTGCTGGCCGCCGCCCAGGCGGCCGGGGTCACCGAGATCTGGCGGATCGGCGGGGCCCAGGCCGTCGCCGCCCTGGCCTATGGGGCCGGTCCCATCCTGCCGGTCGACAAGATCGTCGGCCCCGGCAACGCCTATGTCACCGCCGCCAAGCGCCGGCTCTACGGCGTGGTCGGCATCGACGCCCTGGCCGGGCCGTCCGAGATCGTCGTGGTCGCCGACGCCAACAACGATCCCGACTGGATCGCCGCCGACCTGCTCAGCCAGGCCGAGCACGACCCGGCCGCCCAGGCGATCCTGATCACCGACGACGAGGACTTCGCCCAGGCGGTGTCGGACGCCGTCGACGCCCTGCTGAAGACCCTGGCCACCGGGGCCGACGCCGCCGAATCGTGGCGCGATCACGGGGCGATCATCCTGTGCCACCTGGATGACAGCCCGCGGCTGGTCGACCTGCTGGCCCCCGAGCACGTCGAGTTCGCGGTCGACGATCCCGAGCGCCTGGCCGACCGGGTGCGCCACGCCGGGGCGATCTTCCTGGGCCGGCTGACCCCCGAGGCGATCGGCGACTATGTGGCCGGCTCCAACCACGTGCTGCCGACCAGCCGCGCGGCTCGCTTCCAGTCGGGCCTGTCGATCTACGACTTCCTCAAGCGCACCTCGATCGTCCAGTGCGACGCGGCCGCCTTCGCGATCCTGGGGCCGCACACCGCCGCCCTGGCCCGGGCCGAGGGCCTGCCGGCCCACGCCCTGTCGGCGTCGATTCGCCTGCCCGCCGACCCGTTGTCCTCCAAGCCCTGAGAGGCCAGTCTCCCTGCGATGTCCGACGCCAAGGCCAGCCAGTTCCTGAAATCCATCCTCATCGACGAGGACAGCCTGGCGGCCGTCTCGCGCGACCAGGAGCAGGAGCGGCAGGTGGCGATCTTCGACCTGCTGGACGGCAACTATTTCGAGCCGGCCGAGGCGGGGCAGGGGCCCTATGACCTGAAGCTGTCGCTGGTCGAGAACCGCCTGGCCTTCGACATCGCCGGGGCCGATTACGAGCGCCGGCACCTGCTGTCCCTGTCGCCCTTCCGCGGGGTGATCAAGGACTATTTCATGATCTGCGACAGCTACTATTCGGCGATCCGCAATTCGACGCCGCAGCAGATCGAGGCCTTGGACATGGGCCGGCGCGGCCTGCACAACGAGGGCTCGTCGCTGCTGCGCGAGCGGCTGGAGGGCAAGGTCAAGACCGACCTCGACACCGCCCGGCGGCTGTTCACCCTGATCTGCGCGCTGCACTGGCGGGGCTGAGCGGTGGGCGGGCTTCCGGACGCGGTGCTGTTCGCCTGCAACTACAACCGCGTGCGCTCGCCGATGGCCGAGGCGCTGTTCCGTCATTTCTACGGGGCCCGGGCCTTCGTCGATTCGTGCGGGCTCAAGCCCGACCCGGCCGACGAGGGCGTCGACCCGTTCGTGGCCGTGGTCATGGACGAGATGGGCCTGGACGTCAGCGGCCACCAGCCCAAGAGCTTCGCCGAGCTGGAGGACGACAGCTTCGACGTGGTCGTCTCCCTGACCCCCGAGGCCCAGCACCGGGCGGTCGAGCTGGCCCGCGACCGGGCCACCGACATCGAATACTGGCCGACCCACGACCCGACCCTGGCCTATGGCTCGCGCGAGGCCATGCTGGCCGCCTATCGCGAGGTCCGCGACGCCCTGGCTGCGGCGATTCGACAACGTTTCGGCGCGCCATCGACGTTCGGGGGGTGAATGCGCTATACACCGCGCCTCGCAGCCGCGACGCGCTCCCCGACTCAACCGTCGCGGGGCTTTGTCGCCGTGGCGTCACCCGTTTTGAGAGGCCTGATGGCTAAGGAAGAACTGCTCGAGTTTCCCGGTACGGTCAGCGAACTGCTGCCCAACGCGACCTTTCGCGTGACGCTGGAGAACGATCACGAGATCATCGCCCACACCGCCGGCAAGATGCGCAAGAACCGCATCCGCGTGCTGGCCGGCGACAAGGTGCTCGTGGAAATGACGCCCTACGACCTGACCAAGGGCCGCATCACCTACCGCTTCAAGTAGGGCTGGCGAATGGTCGTCCAGCGGACGCCGCTGGTCCTGGCCAGCGCGAGCCCCCGGCGCCTGGACCTGCTGGCGCAGGTCGGCGTCGCCCCGGACCGGGTCGATCCCGCCGACATCGACGAGACGCCGCTGCGGGACGAAACCCCGCGGCGCCATGCCCTGCGCCTGGCCGTCGAGAAGGCCAGGGCGGTGGCGCCGCGCTCGCCCGACGCCCTGGTCCTGGCCGCCGACACCGTCGTCGCGGTCGGCCGCCGCATCCTGCCCAAGGCCGAGACGCCGGAGCAGGCGGCCGCCTGCCTGAAGCTGCTGTCGGGCCGCAACCACAAGGTCCTGACCGGCGTCGCCGTGATCGCCCCGGACGGCCGCGAGGCCTCGCGGCTGGTCGAGACCCGCGTGCAGTTCAAGCACCTCTTGGCCCAGGAGCAGGCCGACTACCTGGCCGGCGGCGAATGGCGCGGCAAGGCCGGGGGCTATGGCGTCCAGGGCGTGGCCGGCGGCTTCATCATCGACCTGCATGGCTCCTATACGTCCGTGGTCGGCCTGCCGCTCTACGAGACCCTGAACCTGCTGCAGGGCCTGGGCTGGAAGCCGTCATGAGCGAGCGCCGCGCCTACCTCTACAAGGGCATCGGCGAGACCGTCGGGGTCGTCACCCTCGACGGCCGCCCCGAGCGCCTGGTCGCCCACTGGGAGGGCGACGATCCGCTCGACGCCGAGGGCGTGCGCGGCGTGGCCCGGGTCCGCAAGATCGAGCGGGCCTTCGCCTCGGCCTTCGTCGCCCTGCCGGGCGGGGCCGACGTGCTGCTGCCGCTGCGCCCCGACATGCCCAAGCTGGTCGAGGGCCAGCTGGTCGAGATCGAGATCCGCACCCCCTCGCGCCGCGACAAGCTGGCGGTGGCCCGCTTCGTGGCCGAGACCGACGGCGAGCCTCGGATCCTGGAGGCCGCCCCGAGCATCGAGGAGCTGCTGCGCCTGTGGGTCAAGTCCGGCTCGCCGACCCAGGGCCTGGCCGCCCTGGAGGCGGTCGAGGCGGCCGAGGCCGAGGCGCTGATGACCGTGTTCGCCCTGCCGGGCGGCGGCGACATCGCGATCGAGGCGACCCGGGCCCTGGTGGCCGTCGACGTCGACCTGGGCAATCGCGACGGCGATTCCAAGAAGGCCGCCCGCGCCGCCAATCTGGCCGCCTTCAACGTCGCGGCCCGGGTGCTGCGGCTGAAGGGTCTGGGCGGGCTGGTGGTCTTCGACCTGGTCGGCCGCGGCCATGACGGCCAGGCCATGACCACGGCGGCCCGCAACGCCTTCGCCATCGACAATCCCGGCGTCGCTCTGGGGGCGATCAGCCGGTTCGGGGCGCTGGAAATGACCGTGCCGCGCCGGGCCCGGCCGATTCTCGACCGGCTGCTCGACGAATCGGGCGGGCTGTCGGCCCGGACGGGAGCCCTGCGCCTGGTCCGGGCGTTCGAACGGGAAGGCCGGGCCGATCCGGGCGGCCGCTTGGCCGGCCGCTGCGGACCGGCGGTGGCGCAGGCCTTCGAGGCCCTGGACGCCGCCCTGGCCGAACGCATCGGCCGCCGCTTCACGCTCGAAGTCGTCGCCGACTGGCCCAACGACCGCCTGGAGGTCTCCGCGTCATGAGCATCGCTCCCGCCGCCGGCAAATGCCCGATCTGCGGCAAGCCCGCCATTCCCGAAGCCCGGCCGTTCTGCTCCAAGCGCTGCGCCGACGTCGACCTCAACCGCTGGCTCTCGGACCGCTATGTCGTGCCCGGCGCCGACGAGGACGAGGAAAACCCGCCGTCCACAGACTTCGACCGCGATTGAGCCGCCAATGCTGAAGGGGGCTGGACTTCGTTTTTCGGCTCACCTATAGACGCGGCTCCCCGCCGTCGGGCGGGCGCCGGGGCGGCTTTCGCCGCCCTCTAGGCCTAGGGCCTGGGTAGCTCAGTTGGTAGAGCAGCGGATTGAAAATCCGCGTGTCGCTGGTTCGATTCCGGCCCCAGGCACCACTTTCCTTTCAGGACCAGGTCGCCTCAAGGTCCCGCCGGCCTCGCCAGGTCGAAAGCGCGACCAACGCGCCCAGCACCACCAGCAGGACCAGGGTCGAGCCGACCGTTCCGAGGGCGAGCCCGCCCTTGACGTGGGGCTTGGTCAGCAGGTCGCCCATGGTGGCGCCGAACGGCCGGGTCAGGACGAAGGCGGCCCAGAACAGCGCGGTGCGCGAGATCCTGGTGAAGCGGTATCCGATGACCGTCAGCAGAATGGCGGCCGAGATCAGCAGGTTGGCCGCCAGATAGCCAAGTCCCGAGCTGTCGGCCAGATAGTCGCCCAGCGCCGTGCCCAGGGTGTTGGAGACCAGGATGGCGCCCCAGTAGAAGGCCTCGGCCCGGGGCTCGCCGATATGGTCGACCTTGAGCGAGCCCAGGGTCAGCCGCCAGGCGGCCAGGACGGCGATCAGCAGGCTGACCAGCAGCGCGGCCCCCGTCGCATAGCCAAGACCCAGGGTCCGGTCCATGTAGTCGGACAGGGTGGTCCCCGCCGTGCTGGTCGACAGGATCACCGCCCAGTAGAGCGCCGGATGGAAGCGGTCGGCCTTCAACTGCGCAAGCAAGGTGACGACGAACAGGCCGATCAGAATCAGCGAGCTGGCGGCGTAGCCGACGTTCAGCGTCATCGACAGCAGGTCGCCGCCGGTCTCGCCCACGGTGGTGGCGCAGATCTTCATGACCCAGAAGGCCAGGGTGACCGTCGCCACCTTGTTGGCCGACCGGGAAGCGTCATGACGAGGCGTGGCGGTCATGTTCGAGGCGCTCCGGCGATCCGCGCTTTTGGGATGCCGGACGGCGGGCGTCAAGAATCCCTGGGGCCCGGGACCGGGACGCAGGCGAGGCGGCATTTTTCCGCTGTCGCTTCCATCTCTGACCGCAAGCGGCTGCCGTCACTTTCATCACCGGCGTCCGCCGCTTTGTGCAGGTGTGAAATTTTACCGGCTCCGCTTGGTGTTTCCAACAGCGCCGCCTTGGGGCGGCTCCGGCAGGCCCGGCGGTCATGCTCTGGGAGCGGAAATTCGCCGCGACAAGGGGCCGGGCGGCGCCCGATACAGCTCCGCCATAGAGCGCCGCCCCGATGGGCGCGTCGCGGTCCGGGCGCGGGGAAGTCGAACCGGATGCACTAGGCAGAAGAGGGCGATTCCGATCGCGGCCGGGACATATCAGGCCCAAGAACAGCGCTTCCGCGGGCCAGGGCGGAAAAACCTCTCCCGTTTGCGCGCCGCCCGCTCAAAGGGACAGTTAGGCCGAAAGCGCGGGGCGGCGATCAACCTGCTCTACGAAGGATTGTGCTTTGTCCCGGCGCCCGTCCTGGTCCGGTCCGCGAGATCATTGTTTTGTGGCCATGTTGCAGTGCAGCGCGGCCATTCTCTTTGGCAGGGAAAAACCGTCCTCAAATCCTGATTTCCCTTTTGTGCGCCGCGGCAACGATAGGTGGTGCGCGGAAGGGATGGAAAATTTATGCCCCCCCTCACCCCTTGACGGTGCGAAAAGGGGTTGCCAAAGGACCCCTGCCGCAATTCTAACATTGCGGTAAGGTCAGTGCCTCGCAGGGGGCGGTGATCACTCGCGCTTCGAAACGATCCTTCTGAGGGGCATGAGCCCGGCAAGGGGGGCGTAACGGGTCGAGCGCAGCGAAGCGGGTTCGCGAGGCGTCCGAGCGATCGGCCACCGCGCGGGCTATTCAAGTTAGGGTGGAGACGCTCTCGCGCGACGACCCTCGGTCCAAACGTGCTAGACCAATCAGGAACTGGCGACAGATGCTCGACATTAAACGGAAGACCCCCCTCATCGCTCTCGTCGGCGCCATGGCGCTGATGGTGAGCGCCCCGGCCTTCGCCCAGGACGCTGCGGCTCCTGCGCCGGCCACCACCGAGGCCGCCGCTCCGGCCGCCGCTGCTCCGACTCCGGCTCCCGCCGCTGACGCGCCCTCGACCAACGCCGGCGAGGCCGCGACTGAAAAGATGAAGTCGCATGGCCTGACCCCGGTCGGCATGTTCCTCGCCGCCGGCGCGGTCGTTAAGGTCGTGATGATCGGCCTGATCCTGGCCTCGATCTTCTCGTGGGTCCTGCTGATCACCAAGATCTTCGAGTTCGGCGCCCTGAACAAGCAATCGGACAAGTTCCTGGAAGCCTTCCGCGGCGCCCGTTCGATCGCCGACATCGCCCGCATCGGGTCGTCGGAAGAGTTCGAAGGCAACCCGATGGCCGACATGGCCGCCGCGGCCGCCCAGGAAGTCGAACTGTCGCGTCAGGCCGGTCTGGCCGTCGGCGGCGAGCATCGCGACTCCACCCTGGCTCGCGCCACCTACGCGATCAACGCGGTGCAAGCCTCGCTGGTCAAGCGCCTGTCGGGCGGCATGGTGTTCCTGGCCTCGGTCGGTTCGGCCGGTCCGTTCATCGGTCTGTTCGGTACGGTTTACGGGATCATGACCTCGTTCATCGGCATCGCGAACACCAACACGACCAACCTGGCCGTCGTCGCCCCCGGCATCGCCGAGGCGCTGCTGGCCACCGGTATCGGTCTGTTCGCCGCTATCCCGGCGGTTATCTTCTACAACTACTTCCAGACCCGCATCTCGGGTTACGGCACCCGCTCGGAAGGTTTCGTCGCTGAACTGATGAACGCCATTTCGCGTCAGCTCGACAAAGGAGCCTAAGACCGATGGCCGCCAAACTCTCAGGCGGTGGGGGCGACAGGTTCAACGTCGAACAGAACAGCGACATCAACGTCACGCCCTTCGTGGACGTCATGCTGGTGCTCCTGATCATCTTCATGGTGGCGGCGCCGCTCGCCTCCGTGTCGATCGAAGTGAACTTGCCGCCGGCGGTCGCGAAGGCATCGCCCAATCCGCCGAAACCGGTCTACATCTCGATTAAGAAATCGGGCGAGGTCTACATTGGCGACGATCGCACCACGATCGACACGCTGGGTGAAGACCTGACGAAGGACATCGGCAGACGCGACCCTACCAAGGAGCGCATCTTCATCCGCGCCGACGAAAAGACGCGCTACGGCAATTTCATGGAGGTGATGAACACTCTCCAGGACAATGGCTTCTATAGCGTGGCTCTAATCGGCAAGGATCAGAACAGCTAGGGGTGATGCATGGCTGAACAACAAGCGCCTGAGCATCGCCACTACGACCCGCTCACTTCGGATGGTCCGCGCCGCAAGAAGGGGCTCGGCGCTTTCGGGATCGCGCTGATCGTCGTCGTCGGCTTCCACGCTGCTTTGTTCGCTTACTTGGCGAAGCAGAAGTTCGAAGCGGTGATGAAGGAGTATCACGACGACGCCGTGGACGTGGAGCTGCCTCCGCCGCCCCCGCCGCCGCCGCCGCCTCCTCCGCCCCCGCCGCCGCCGCCGACCAACGCTCCGCCCCCGCCGCCGGCGGTGGTGCAGCCGAGGCCGCCGATCGCGCCGCCGCCGGACGTGACTCCGCCGCCGCCGCTGCCGATCCCGCCTGTCAAGGAACGGGTCGAGCAAACGGCGCCGCCGGTGATCTCGAACGTGCCGCCGGTTCCCACGAACCCGCCGGTCCGTGCTTCGGTCGTGACCCGACCCGATTGGCTGCGCAAGCCGAGCGGCGACGATCTGGCCCGGTACTTCCCGGAGAGGGCGTCGCGGATGGAAGTCTCCGGCCGTGCGACGATCCAATGTACCGTCACTGCCAAGGGTACGTTGGAGAACTGCTCGGTCGTCTCGGAAACCCCGCCTGACTACGAGTTCGGCAAGGCGGCTCTGCAGATGTCGAAGCTGTTCCGCATGAAGCCGAAGACGCTTGACGGCGCTCCGGTGGAAGGCGGCCAGGTCACGGTGCCGGTGGTCATGAACGTCCCCCGCTAGGGACCTTCGCGACAGGCCAGGAAACGGGCGCCCCGGAGCTTCATCGCTCCGGGGCGTTTTCGTATGACAGGGGCGTTTCGGTGCTTGATCCGGTCCTCGCCTCCGACTAAACACACGGCCTCGCGATACGCCGCCTTAGCTCAGTTGGTTAGAGCGCTAGATTGTGGATCTAGAGGTCCTCGGTTCGAGCCCGAGAGGTGGTACCATCGCAAGCGCTGAAATGGCCCGGCCCGCAAGCCGGGCCATTTTCATTGGGGCCTAGCCGACGAGGACGGCCCAGACGCGCCAGGCGACCAGGGCGATCGCGATCCAGCCGACGGTCAGGCCGGCCATGGGGCGGGTCTGCCACCAGTAGCGAACCCTGCCCAACACCATGCCTGAAGCCGTTTTCACGCCACGCTCCTGAACTGACGCGCGGACGTTGCCGCGCTGCTCCCTGTCCAGGAGACTGCGCCGAAGCGCGGCTTTTCGATAGGGCGGCGGCCTGCGGCACGGCGCCGCTGGCCGCCGCGCGCCTCAGCGAACCGCGGCGACCGGTTCGTCGTCGACCATGGCCCGGACCAGGTCGACCACGCGGCGGCGCAGCCGCCGGTCGCCCAGGCGCGGGAACAGGCCGGCCAGCTCCAGGCCCTCGGGCGTGGCCACGAACTGGGTCATTCGGTGGGCCAGGCCGTCGTCGCCGCCCTGGGCGGTTTCGTCCAGCCCCTCGAAGAAGTAGGACACCGGCGACTGCAGCAGCCGCGCAGCCTCGTACAGCTTGGAGGCGCTGATCCGGTTGGCGCCGCGCTCGTATTTCTGCACCTGCTGGAAGGTGATGCCCAGGGCGTCGGCCAGTTGAGTCTGGCTCAATCCCAGCACCTTGCGGCGAATCCGCAGGCGCGCCCCGACATAGAGATCGACCGGGTGAGCCATGTCGGCCATAGATTTTTCGGTCATCTGCCTAACGTCCTATAGCGGCCGGCGTCTCGATCGACGCGGCCGCGCGGCCCAGCTTGATCGGTGCAGAATAGACCCAGGTGGCCTGCTTAGTCACGCCTCTGACATATCTCATCTTTTGCCTGATATTCGCGCGGCGGGGTTGACCTTTTGCCTCGGCCAGAGTGTCTGCCGCTGATGAAGACGAGGCAGGGCGCGCGCGTGGCGGTGGCCGGCGGCGGCGCGATCGGATCGGCGGCGGCGCTGAGCCTGGCGCGCGCCGGATTGGCGGTGACGCTGTTCGAGCCGCGCCCCTGGGCCGACAACGCCTCGGGCGTGGCGGCGGGCATGCTGGCCCCGGCGGCCGAGGCCGTTTTCGATCCCATATCGGGCGCCCACCTGGACCTGCTGCGCCGGGCCCGCGACCTCTGGCCGGCCTTCGCCGAGGGCCTGGCCCTGCCGATCCTGCGCGACGGCCTGAGGGTCGAGGGCGAGGCGGCATGGCTGGCGACCATCGCCGCCCGGTTCACGGCCCTGGGCGCGCCCGTGGAGCGCCTGGAGGGCGGCAAGGCTCTCCTCAGCCGCGAAGATTGGCGGATCGAGGCCCGCCCCGCCCTGGCGACCTTGCGCGACGCCGCCCTGGCCCTGGGCGCACAGATCGAGGCCCGAGCCTTCACGCCGGACGACCTTGAGGCCTTCCCGACCGTGGTGCTGGCCACCGGCGCGGCGCGCGACCTCGGCCTGGCGCCGGAGCTGGCCGTCCTGACCCCGATCAAGGGCCAGATCCTGCGCGCCGACCGCGGCCCGGCCGCCGGACCGGTCCTGCGCGGCGAGGGGGTCTATCTGTGCCCCGGCCCCCGCCCGGCGATCGGCGCGACCATGGAGACCGGCCGCGACGACCTGCAGGTCGATCCGGCCGCGACCGAGGCCCTGCGCCAGGCCGCGCTCCGCCTGCGCCCCGAACTGGCCCAGGCGGTCCTGGCCACCGAGGTCGGGGTGCGGGCCGCCACCCCCGACGGCCTGCCGTTGGTCGGCTGGAGCGCCGCGCCCGGGGTGATGCTGGCGGTCGGGGCGCGGCGCAACGGCTGGCTGCTGGCCCCGCTTGTCGCCGATCTGGTCGCGGCGTATCTGACGGGGCAGGACCCGGGTCCCGACGCCGCGCGCTTCGACGCTCGGCGGTTCGAGAAGGCCTGAACGACAGCGACAACAGCGGGGCGGGGGCGGATGGCCGGGTTCTGGTTGACCGAGGAGCAGCAAGCCATTCATGACGGCGTCGCCCGGCTGTGCGCCGAGTTCGACGACGACTACTGGCGCCGCACCGACGAGACCGGCGTCTTTCCCGAGGACTTCGTCGCCGCCATCGCCGCCGGCGGCTGGCTGGGCGTGGCCATGCCCGAGAGCGTCGGCGGGGCCGGCCTGGGCCTGACCGAGGCGGCGGTGATGATGCAGGCGGTGGCCCAGTCCGGGGCCGGCTTCACCGGGGCCTCGGCCATCCACCTGAACATCTTCGGCCCGATGCCGATCGTGAAGTTCGGCAGCGACGACCAGCGCCAGCGGCACCTGCCGCGGCTGATCAGCGGCCAGGACAAGATGTGCTTTGCGGTCACCGAGCCCAATTCCGGCCTCGACACCGCCAGCCTGGAGACGAGGGCCGAGCGCACCGCCGACGGCTATGTGCTCAACGGCCGCAAGATCTGGACGACCGGGGCCCAGCGGGCCAACAAGATCCTGATCATCGCCCGCACCACGCCCAAGGACCAGTGCGCCAAGCCCACCCAGGGCCTGTCGCTGTTCTATACCGACAGCGACCGCATCGAGGCCAAGCCGATCCCGAAAATGGGCCGCAAGGCGGTCGAGTGCAATCTGCTGTTCATCGAGGACCTGCACGTGCCGGCCGAGGATCTGGTGGGGGAGGAGGGCAGGGGCTTTTCCTACCTGCTGCACGGTCTCAATCCCGAGCGGGTGCTGTTCGCGGCCGAGGCTATCGGCCTGGGGCGGGCGGCCCTGGCCAAGGCGGCGGCCTACGCCAAGGAGCGGGTGGTGTTCGGCCGGCCGATCGGCCAGAACCAGGGCGTGCAGCATCCGCTGGCCCGGTCCTGGGCCGAGCTGGAGGCGGCCAATCTGATGGCCTTCAAAGCCGCGGCGCTCTACGACGCCGGCCAGGACTGCGGGGCCGAGGCCAACGCCGCCAAGTACCTGGGGGCCGAGGCCGGCTTCTCCGCCTGCGAGGCCTCGGTCCTGGCCCATGGCGGCATGGGCTACGCCCGGGAATATGACGTCGAGCGCTATTTCCGCGAAGCCATGATCGCCCGCATCGCCCCGGTCAGCCGCGAGATGATCCTCAACTACATCGCCGAGCGGGTGCTGGGTCTGCCGAAGAGCTATTGAGGAGGCGGGGAGGCCCCCGGCCCCGCCCCGCCCCCCCTCCGATCGCTAGCCCTCGGCGGCGTCGAAGCGGATCGGGATGCGGACGCTGGCGCCGTCGACGGCCTGGCCGTTCTCCATCTGCGGGCTCATCCTGAAGAACCGCGACAGCTTCAGGGCGGCCTTGCCGAAGCCCTCCTCGGCCGGGGTCTCGTCGACGACGGTGCAGGTCTGGATCGAGCCGTTGGCCGCCACCGTGCAGTTCAGGACGGCCAGGCCGCCGACGCTCCGGCGCATGGCGCTTTCGGGATAGAAGCGGCTGAACTCCGAGGCCCCCGGCCTTTTCAGCCAGTTGGGGCGGGTGACGACCCGGGGCAGGGGCTGGGCCGGCGGATCGGCGATCACCGGCGGATCGGCGGTGAACACCGGCGGACCCGAACCCTTGACGTCGCTCGCCGGCGGCATGGGCACGACCAGCTTCTCGGTGCTGGCCAGGGGCGGCGGCTCGGCCGGCGCGTGCGGCTGGATGGGATTGGACTGGACCGGCTTGGGCCTGTCCGGCTGCGGCTTGGGCTGTTCGATCGGGATCCATTTCTCGATCCTGGTCACCGGCGGGCCATCGTCGATCGCCGGCGGCACGACGAACTTCTGGTAGGCCAGATAGGCGAACAGCCCCGCGTGGGCGGCGGAGACGACGACCAGCGCCGCCACCAGCGCCTTGGACGGCTTGCCGCGCGGCGCGTCCAGGCCGGGGATGTAGGAACCGATCACAGCGTGTTGGGCGACCATGGCGACCTCCTTGGGCGCCGGCCTCTGACGAGCCGACGACGATAGCCAAGCATGGAAATTTACTGATGTAAATATTACGACCGTAGAATTTTTACGACCGTAAGCGCGAGCATGGCTTTCGCTCTCGGGAGGTCGCCCAAACTCCGTCTCCCCGGCGAAGGCCGGAGCCCAGGTGAAGCCCACGAGCGCTCCGGATGAATCTGGATCCCGGCCTTCGCCGGGAAGACGGCGATGGGAGAGCAGCGCTCAAAACGACGCGTGAACCTGCCGAGACACCCTGACGCAGGCCTCGCGGCCCCGCGCCCGGTCATGGTTAATCGCGTATTAACCACGCGGGTCCAGACAGGAGCGCATGGCGAACGTCACCTCCATTCGCAGCGTCGTCGAGTCGGCGATCCAGCGCGCCTCCAGCGCGACGGGGGTGGACTTCACGTTCCTGATGGGCGCGGCCAAGCGCGAGAGCGGCTACAACCCCAACGCCCAGGCCCGCACCTCCTCGGCCTCGGGCCTGTTCCAGTTCGTCGACCAGACCTGGCTGTCGACCCTCAAGAAGCATGGCGCCAAGTACGGCTACGCCCGCTACGCCGACCTGATCCAGCAGGGGCCGGACGGCAAGTACCGGGTGGCCGGCGACGAGGCCCGCAAGGCCGTGCTGGGCCTGAAGCTCGACCCGCACGCCGCCTCGCTGATGGCCGGCGAGCTGGCCTCCGACCACGCCTCCTACCTGCGCGGCCGGGTCGGGCGCTCGCCCACGGCCGGCGAGCTGTACGCCGCCCACTTCCTCGGACCCCAGGGCTCGGCCCGGCTGATCGAGGCGGCCAACGCCGCCCCCGGGGCCAGCGCCGCGGCGATGTTCCCCGACGCGGCGGCCGCCAACCGGTCGATCTTCTACCGCGACGGCCGCGCCGCCACGGTCGGCGAGGTCTACGCCAACCTGACCCGGACCGGCGGGGCGGAGGAGGCCGCTGTCCCCGACGCCGCGCGCGTTGCACCCGACGCCGACCAGGGCTTCGTGCAATACGCCTCCGGCCGGCGGCTGGAGCGCATCCAGCAGCAGCAGGCCCTGGTCGAGCTGATCCTGCGCGGCTCGCAGGGCGTCGACAGCGGCGGCTTCGGCCTGGCCTCGAACGCCGGCGGCTCGTCGGCCCAGCGGATGACCAGTTCGATGTTCTCGTCGGAAATGCTGCGGGTGCTGTCGGACGCCAGCGACAAGGCGGGGCGCTAAGGCGTTCGCCGCCAAACCACACTTCCGCTCATCCCGGCCAAGCTTCAAAAATAGGCCGCCATCTGGCTGAGGCCCCGACGGTCCAAGGGCGCAGCGCCAGCTCACGATCCGTTCAGCATGAACGCTCTCTTTGGGAGAGTTTTAAAGCGATCTATATAGTTGGTTGCATTTCCATCGCCTCCCTTCTACCAGTGTGCGAGCGGCGCGGCCGATGTCGTTTCGCCTCATGACAGTGCGCGTAAAAACAATGGGCGACACGCGCCTGGATGAAGACGGAGGAAAGACACCATGGCCGCAGTCTTGGTTGATGAAATGCGTTGCGTGGACTCGTCGGATTCAGCCGACGATATTTATTTGATGACGTTCCGCGGTAATACGACCGCGCCCTTCGCCAGCAATGTCGGCGTTCAGGGACCGGGAAATTTCTGGGATGACTTCGACGCCGCCGAAGTCCGAAAGCAGGACATCCCCATCGCGCAGTTCCGTTCGGACGCTGTCTATGTCGTCATGCTCGTCGATCAGGACAGCGGCCGCGACATCGACGCGGAAGCCTTGGGGCTATGGAAGACCATGACCGATGTCGCCTGGAAGGCGATGATGGTCAGCCAGACCGTCGCCGGCCTGGGCACGGGTCAGGAACCGCAGAGAGCGGCCGCGGCGGCAGGCGTCGTCAACGCCTTCCTGGGCGCTGCCAGCGCCACGATCAGGGCCCCGAAAGATCCCGATGATCGCATTGGTTTGCCCAGGCGGCTCGTCGTCGCCCCCGGCAAGACCACGCTGCTTGAGTTCAAGGAGAGCGGCGGCGACGGACACTACAAGGTGACGTTCAAGGTCCAGTAGACTGGTCCAGAGCACGTTTCTTCAAGTCGAACACGCATCTGAAATCCCCGTCTCCCCGGCGAAGGCCGGGGCCCAGGTGAAGCCCACGAGCCGCTCAGGATGGATCTGGGTCCCGGCCTTCGCCGGGAAGACGGTGGTTGGGGAGAGCGTGCCGATCTAAAATCCCTTAGGCCACCGCCGCCTGGCCGAGGCCCCGGCGGTCCAGGGTCGCCGCGTCGGCCACGGCGCGGGCCACGGCGGCGACGCTGACCGGCTTGCGCAGAACGGTGTCGGCCCCGGCGTCCAGGCAGTCGCGGGCCTCGTCGGCGTCGCCGCCGATCACCGCGATGATCGCCACGTCGCGGTTGCCGCCGTCCAGGGCGCGCAGGGCCGCGGCGGTCTGGGGGCCGTCGAGGATCGGCATGCGGCCGTCCAGCATCACCAGGTCGAAGTCGCAGGTCCGGGCCAGGTCCAGGGCCCGGCGGCCGTTCTGGGCGTGGACCACCTGGTGGCCGAGCTGCTCGAGAATGGCCCGCAGCATGGCGGCGTTGAGGGCGTCGTCCTCGGCGATCAGGATCCGCAGGTTGCGCGGCGGGGCGCCGGCCGGCTCGGTGACCTGGGGTGTGTCGCCGACCAGGTCGACGGCGCAGGCGGCGTGCTCGTCATAGGGCAGGGTCAGGGTGAAGCAGCTGCCGACGCCGACGGCGCTGCGGGCCTCCAGGGCGCCGCCCATCAGCCGGGCCAGCTGGCGCGACAGCGACAGGCCCAGGCCGGCGCCATTGACCCCGGCCCCGGTGCGCTCGATCCGGCGGAAGGCCTCGAAGGCCTGCTCCATCTCGTCGATCGACAGGCCCGGACCGGTGTCGGCCACCTCGATGGCGATCTGGTCGCCGCGCCGCTCGACCCGCACCTCGATGCGGCCGCGCACCGTATATTTGACGGCGTTGCCGACGATGTTGGCGATGATCTGGCGGGTGCGCAGGGGATCGCCGATCGCGGCGCCGGCCTGCCGATGCTCCAGGTCGGCCTCGACATGGACCGACAGCTCCAGGCCCTTGGCGACGGCGTGGGGCCGGTCGAGCAGGACCAGGTCGCGGATCAGCCGCACCGGCTCGAAGGCGACGCTGTCGACCGCCAGCCGACCCGACTCGGCGGTCTCGGAGTCCAAGGTGGCGTTGAGCACGGCGACCAGGTCCTGGGCGGCGTCGAGGGCGGCGTTGAGCTGCTCGCGCGACGGGGCCGCCCGGCCGCCCTTGCCGGCGGCGGCGGCCAGGACGTGGGTCACCCCGGTCAGGCCGTTGCGGATCTCGTGGCTCAGGGTGGCGACGATGTCGGACTTCGAGCGCGCCGTCCGCTCGGCGGCCTCCACCACCCGCAGCCGCTCCTCCAGCAGGGCCTCGTGGGCCAGGGCCAGGGCGTGCTGGCGGCGCAGCATGCGGTTCAGCACCAGCGACAGGGCCATGGCGAGGGCGATCGCTCCCCAGGCCAGGGTCCCGGACCGATGACTGTCGGGGCGCGAGAACAGCAACACCAGCGGCGCGGCGGCCGCCACCGGGGCGGTGATCAGCAGGGCCAGCAGATAGGGGGCCGAAAAGAAGATGCAGATCACCGCCGCCCCGGCCGCCAGCAGCAGCAGGGTCTCGCGCGCCGGCCCGGCCCCTTCGGCGAAGGCGGCCATCTGGGCCACGGCCGAGGCCCAGAGCAGGCCCGACAGCAGGTGCACCCGCGCGCGGCGTGGAATGTCCTCGGCCTGCGGCGTCCGCAGCCAGCCGGCGACGCCGTAGAAAGCGCCCCAGTTGATCGCGAACACCGCGAAGCTGGCCGACAGCCAGCCGGCGTTGGCGGCGAACGAACCGGCCCAGACATAGATCGGCAGGCTGACCGCGAACACCGCCAGGGCGTAGGGCAGCAGCGCCGTCTGGGCGTCCAGCGCCAGCCGCGTGTCGGCGCCGGGGGCGGCGAGGTCTTCGGATCGGCGCTCGACGAACAACAGTCTGATTCCCCGGCTGGTGAGCCAGGACCGTAGGAGATCGCGGTTTGCGGCCGGTTACGGCTTATCGTTAATCCACAGGCGAATGCGGGCAAACAATCGTTAAGCCTAACGAGCGATGATCCGATTCAGCTATCCCCCGAGGATAGGGGAGACCCCATGGCCACCACCCGCGCCGCTCTGACCGACCACGACATCCGCATGCTGGTGAAGGGCGCCACGCCCGACGAGCGCGCCCTGGCCGCCCACAAGCTGTGCCGGACCATCGACCGGGCCGAGATGGACGAGGCCCAGCGGGCCCTGGCCGCCGACATCCTGCGGGTGATGGCCGCCGACGCCGCCGAACTGGTCCGCCGGGCCATGGCGGTGACCCTGCGCAATTCGCCGACCCTGCCGTCCGACGTCGCCAACCGCCTGGCTCGCGACGTCGAGAGCGTGGCCCTGCCGGTCATCAGCTTCTCGCCGGTGTTCAGCGACCACGACCTGGCCGAGATCATCCGCCTGGGCGGGCCGGTGCGGCAATTGGCCGTGGCCAAGCGCCCCAAGCTGTCCAGCCGGATCGGCGCGCTGCTGGTCGAGCAGGGCGACGAGGAGGTGGTCGCCGCCGTCTGCGCCAACGACAACGCCCGGCTGACCGACCTGGCCCTGCAGAAGGCCCTGGATCGCTTCGCCAAGTCCGAACAGGTGCTGGCCGCCGTCGCCTACCGCTCGGTGCTGCCGCTGTCGGTGACCGAGCGCCTGATCGACATGGTCGGCGACCAGCTTCGCGACCATATCCTGACCCACCACGCCCTGTCGGCCGAACGGGTGCTGGACCTGATCGTCGGCGCCAAGGAGCGCGCGACCCTCGATCTCGTCGACCAGGCCGGCCGCACCGCCGACGCCAAGGGCTTCGTGGCCCATCTCAACAGCGTCGAGCGCCTGACGCCGTCCCTGCTGCTACGGGCCTTGGCCCATGGCCACATGACCTTCTTCGAGTGGGGGGTGGCCGAGCTGGCGGGCGTGCCGCATCACCGCACCTGGCTGATGATCCACGACGCCGGCCCCCTGGGCCTGAAGGCGATCTGCGAGCGGGCCGGCCTGCCGCCGCGGTTGTTTGCCGCCCTGCGGGCGGGCGTCGACGCCTTCCACGACCTGGAATATGACGGCGGTCCGGGCGATCGCGAACGCTTCCAGGCGCACATGATCCAGCGCTTCCTGACCTCGTCGACCACGGTGTCGCGCGAGGACGCCGACTACCTGCTCGACCGCGTCGACCGCCTGGCGGATCAGGTCCAGGCCGCGGTGGGCTGAGTTTCGGCCTCCGGCCGTCGGCTCCGCTACGGCTGTTTCTTGAACAGGTCCTGGAAGATCAGCGGGCCCCAGGTGCGGCCGTGGGCGTGGACCAGGGCGCCGCCCGCGTCGAGTTTGCCCAGTTCGACGGGCGCGAACCCGAGCTGTCTGGCCAGGGCCGCCACGGGCCCGATCGCATCCTCGTCGTCGCTCGACAGGAAGACGACCCGGTGGCCGCCCTCGACGACCGGATCGGCCGCCAGGGTGGCCGCGAGCAAGTGATTGAACCCCTTGACGAGCTTGGCGCCGGTGAACGCCTTGGCGACGACGGCGGAGGACGGAACCTCCAGCCCCTCGGGGACCGGAAACAGGTTCGTCGCGTCGACGATGGTCTTGCCCTTCCAGCTGGGCAGCGCCTTGGCGACCTTGGGGTGCGCCTCGAAACGGACCGCCAGGAAGACGGTGTCCGCCTTGACCGCTTCCGCCAGTGTCCTGGGAAGGACCGTGGGTCCGATCGCGGCCGCATCGGCGGCGAAGCTTTCCGGGTCGCGCGTGGTGGCGACGAAGACTTCGACGCCCTTGCGGGCGAACGCCTTGGCGAGGACCTGGCCGATCTTGCCGAAGCCGATGATTGCATAAGTCATGATGGTTTTCCGATCCGTGTCGATCTTGATGTCCCGGCCTTCGACGGCGCCGGCGCGCGCGCCGGTTCCCGGTCCGGCGGTCCGTTCAGATGGCCGAGAAGCCGCCGTCGACGGACAGCGCCATCCCGTTCACGAAGCTCGAATCGTCCGAGGCCAGAAACAGCGCGACCGCGGCGATTTCCTCGGGACGACCCATCTTTCCCCGGGGAATCAGGGATTCGAACATCTGCTTTGCTTCTTCGGTGAGAACCTCGTCCTGCATCGGCGTGGCGATCGGCCCCGGGTGCAGCACGTTGACCCGGATGTTCCGGCCCTTGAGCTCGTTGAGCCACCCGCGGGCGAATGCGTGCAGCGCCGCCTTGCTGGCCGCATAGACGCTGTAGCCGGGAAAGCCTTTGATCGAAGCCACCGACCCGGTCATGAAGATCGATCCGCCGTCGTTGAACAGCGGCAGCGCCTTCTGGACCGTAAACAGCGTGCCGCGCGCATTCAGGTTGAAGGCCGTATCGAAATGCTGCTCGGTGATCTCGCCCAGCAGGGCGGCTTCGCCGACGCCGGCGCTGGCGTAGAGGACGTCGATCCTGCCCTTCTCCCGCTTGACGGTGTCGAACAGGCGGTCGAGGTCGGCGAGGTTGGAGGCGTCGCCATGCACGCCGGTGACGTTCCGGCCGATCAGCTTGACGGCCGCGTCCAGCGTCTCCTGTCTGCGGCCCGTGATGAAGACATAGGCGCCTTCCTCGACGAACCGTTTGGCGCTCGCCAGCGCCATGCCGCTCGATCCGCCGGTGACGACGGCGACCTTGCCTTCAAGCTTTCCCATGATGTCTCTCCTTCGGGGTTCTGTGTTTGGCTGTTCGGGCAGATCCCGAGACGCTCCAGATGGGTCGGCCTGGGTCAGGGGTTGAGTGCGGAAGCGCGCACATCGGTGGTGCGAAAACGATCCGGCTCGACGATCGGCGTCCGCCATGCAAGATCGGGCCACGCTCGTCGACATGGGCCATGGCGGCCGCCGTACGGCCGTTCGACGTGCTGGATACGGACTTCGGACGGCGCACGGCGCGGCGCGGGAATGCACCATGATCGACTGGGATGACGTTCGCTATTTCCTCGCCGTCGCGCGGGCGGGCTCGGTGCGGGCCGCCGCCGAGCGCCTGGGCGTCAACCACGCGACGGTGCTCCGGCGCATCGCCCAGCTCGAGCAACGCCTCGGGGCGCAGATGTTCGAAAAGCTGCCGTCGGGCTACCGCCTGACGACCGCGGGTGAGGAGGTGCTCGAGCTCGCCAACCAGATGGAGGCCTCGTCGCACCAGCTGGAGACCCGCGTCTTCGGGCGCGACCAGAGCGTGCGCGGGCGTCTGCGGGTGACCCTGGCGCCGCCCCTGGCGACCCACCTGCTGATGTCGGACTTCGCCGATTTCGCGCGCCTGCATCCGGATATCGAGATGGACATCATCTCATCCGGCGAGCTGGCGAACCTGACCAACCGCGAGGCCGACGTGGCGATCCGCGTCGTCTATGAGCGCAAGACCCTGCCGCTCAATCTTCACGGCCTGAAGGGACCGGAGGTGTTCGGCGGCGTCTACATCTCCCGCGATCGACTGGCCGCGCGGCAGGCGGGCGCGCCCGATCCCCCGCGGTGGATCGTCATCAGCGCCCATGGCGTTCCGGACTGGGCCAGCGCGGGCGAGGTCGCCGCCGCGGGGGTTCCGTTCAGGGTCACGGACGCCGGCGCGCAGATCGCCGCCGTACGGCAAGGGCTGGGGATCACGACGCTGCCGTGCTTCGTCGGCGACGCCGACCCGCTGCTGGCCAGGGCGCCGGGCGTCGACCTGCACCTGTACGGAACGCTATGGCTGCTCACCCAGGGCGAGACCCGCAAGACCAAGCGCGTGCGGCTTTTCACGGAGTTCATCTCCGCCAGGCTCGCCGCCTACGCGCCGCTGCTCGCGGGGCTGTCCCTATCGGGCGACTGATGCGCCCCGCCGTCAGCTCTGCGGCAAGCTCGCCCCCGCGGCGCTGACCCAGGCGACGATCTGGGCCAGGGCCTGGCTGTTGGCCTGGTCATAGGCCTGGACGATGGCCCCGACCCGGTTGTCGGTCGCCTTGACCTTGGCCACGAACACCTGGTCGCCGACCAGGGTGCGGTCGGCGGCGCGGGTGGCGACGGCGCGGATCTCGACCAGCACCTCCGGCGCGGCCTTGGGCCCGTCGACATAGTCGGCCTCGAACGAGCGGACCTCCAGGCGCAGGGCCAGGGCGGCCCTGGCCGTCTCGCCGCGGGTGACCAGGCGGGCGCGGCTGGCGTCGGACTCGAAGGCCCGCGACACCGCCTCGTCGAACAGCACCGAGGCCGGCGACACCCAGCGGGCCCCGGCGATATAGGCGGCCTCGCCGTTGGTGACGGTCAGGATCCGGTCGGCGGCCGCGGCGCGGGTGAAGACGGTCGGGGTCTTGAGCACCCCGAAGGTCCGGGCGGCGGCCGGGGCCGGGGCGGCGCCGCCGAGCGGATCGTGGCCGAACCGGTACAGGCCCGACGGCTCGGCCTTGGGGAACAGGCTGATGCAGCCGCCCAGGGCCAGGCACAGGGCGAGGGCGGGGACGGCGCGGCCCAGCGACCGCAGGGCGGGGCCCAAGGCGCGCACGGGGGGAATGCTCACGGCTTGACCTCCACTTCCTTGGCCGGCGCCTTGGACACCAGGCCGCGCGGGTTCTGTTCGACTTCGCCGACCAGCCGGTCCAGGGACTCGGCGGCCGACTGCAGGGTGACGACGGCCGCCGACAGCTGCGGCAGGCTGGTGGTGGCGAAATCGCTGGTCGGGCCGTCCAGCTTGCCGACCATGCCGTGCACCTCCTTGGCGGTGGACCGCAGTTCGTCGGCGGCGTCGCCGAGGTTCTTCAGGGTGCGCTTGGCGTCGCCGTCGACCAGGCCCTTGGAGGAGTCCGACAGCTCGCCGATCTTGGTCGAGGTCGCCTCCAGGCTCTGCAGGGCGGCCTGGGCGTCGGCGATGATCGCCTTGCGCTCGCGCAGCTCGCCCGTGACCGCCTGGAGGTCGTTGAGCGAAGCGCTGAAGGTCTTGACGTTGTCGTCCGACAGCACCCGGTTGATGCGGTCCAGGGCCTCGATGGTGCGGGTCAGCACGGTGCCGCCGCCCTCCAGCAGGTCGGACAGGGCGCTGCGCTGGCTGCGGATCACCGGCGCCTCGCCGTCCTTGACGGTGGTCTTCAGCAGCGGCTTGGCCGGGTCGCCGGCGGTGATCTGGATGTAGTTGACGCCGGTGATGCCCTGGGGCTCGAGGGTGGCGTAGCTGTCGGTCTTGATCGGCACGTCCGAGGTGACCCGGACCCGGGCGATCACCCGGTTGGGGTCGCGCTTGTCCAGGGCGATCTTGGTGACCTCGCCGACCTTGATGCCGTTGAAATGCACCTCGCCGCCGTCCGACAGGCCGCGCACCGGGCCGACGAACAGCACGTCGTAGATGTCGTATTCCTGGCTGAAGCTGAGCTTGGCCAGCCAGACCGCGAAGATCACCAGCCCCATGAACAGCACCAGGGTGGCCGCGCCGACCAGGGCGTAGTTGGCGTTTCTTTCCATCAGCTCGTCCTCGAGGTCGACTTGGGGGATGTCGACTGGGGTGGCGTCGACTTGCCGGCGGCCGCGCGACCGCGTGGTCCCAGGAAGTATTCTTTGATCCAGGGATGATCGGACTTTTCCAGTTCGTCCACCGATCCGTCGGCGACGACCTTCTTGTCGGCGATCACGGCGATGCGGTCGGTGATGGCGTAGAGGGTGTCCAGGTCGTGGGTGATCATGAACACCGTCAGGTCCAGGCTGTCGGAGAGGTCCTTGATCAGTTCGTCGAAGGCCCCGGCGCTGATCGGATCGAGCCCCGCGGTCGGCTCGTCGAGGAACAGCAGCTCGGGGTCCATGGCCAAGGCCCGGGCCAGGCCGGCGCGCTTGCGCATGCCGCCCGACAGCTCGGCCGGCTTGAGATTGCCGGCCGAGGCGGGCAGGCCGACCAGGGCGATCTTCAGGTCGGCCAAGTGGTCGATCTCCTGTCGGGGCAGGCGGGTGTGCTCGTGCAGCGGCGCGGCGACGTTCTCGCGCACCGTCAGGTTGGAGAACAGGGCGCCCTGTTGGAACAGCACGCCCCAGCGGCGCTCGATGATGTTCCAGCGATGGCGCGAGGCGTCGGCCATGTCCTGGCCGAACAGCTTGACCGACCCGCCGTCGGGGACCTTCAGGCCGATGATGGTGTTGAGCAGCACCGACTTGCCCGCGCCCGAGCCGCCGACCACGCCGAAGATCTCGCCGCGGTTGACGCTGAGGTCGAGGCCGTCATGGATGACATTGTCGCCGAACCGCGAGACCAGGCCCGTGACCCGGATCGGCGGGGCCTCGGCGGTCGAGGGCGCGTCCTCCTCGACGGCGGGCGTCTGGGCCGCGCTCACAGGTTCAGCTCCATATAGATCAGGGCGAAGACCGCATCGATGGCGATGATCGCGAAGATGGCGTGGACCACGGCGGCGGTGACCCGGCGGCCCAGGGACTCCACGTCGTTGCCGACCTCCATGCCCTGGCGGCAGCCGATGGCGGCGATGACCATGGCCATCACCGGGGCCTTGGACAGGCCGATCCAGAAGTGCTGCACCCCCACCGAGTCGACCATCCGCTGCAGGAAGAAGGACGGCGACAGGTCCAGCACGATCCAGGTGACCAGCAGGCCGCCGGCCAGGCCCGCCAGGGTGGCCACGAAGGTCAGCAGCGGGATGGTGATCAGCATGGCGGCGAAGCGCGGCAGCACCAGGGCCTCGTAGGGGTCGACCCCCATCACCTGCATGGCGTCGATCTCCTGGTTCATCTTCATCGAGCCGATCTCGGCCGCGAAGCTGGAGGCCGAGCGGCCGGCCAGCAGGATGGCGGTGATCAGGATGTTGAACTCGCGCAGCACCGAAACGCCGATCAGCTCGACGGCGAAGACCTGGGCCCCGAACTGGGTCAGCAGGTTGGCGCCCAGCAGGGCCACCACCGCGCCGATGAAGAAGGTGGTGGTGGCGACGATCGGGATGGCGTCCAGGCCCGCCCGCTCCGACAGCGACACGACCGGGGCCCAGCGGATCCGGCTGGGCTTAACGATGCAGCGGCCGATGGCGACCAGCAGGTGGCCCAGGAAGGCCAGGGTGCCGTAGCCGTCGTCGAACAGGCCGATGACGCCGCGCCCGATGCGCTCCAGCATGGCCCGAAAGGCGCCGACCGGCGGGGCGATGTCGGGCTCGACCTTGATGGCGTCGCCGACCAGCTGCAGCAGGCGCTGGGTCTGGGGCCGGGCGCGGATGTGGCCGTCGGCCGCCCGGCCGTTGGCGGCCCGGAGGATGGCGTAGGCCCCGGCGGTGTCGCAGCGGGTGAGGTTGCTCAGGTCCAGGTCGACGACGTCGGAGCCGTCCAGGGCCGCGATCAGCCGCTCGCCGGCGTCGACCATGCCGCGGGCGGTCCAGTCCCCCGTGAGCACGACGGCGCGCTGGCCGTCGACGGTCTCGAAGGTGAAGTCAGCCGGAGCGCCCATGAAAGCCTGCAGGTCCTCTTCCCGACGTCCCGCCTCGCGAAAGGCCATGCCCCGACGCATCAAGGCGCGGCCCCCCGCGCCAGACATAGTCGGCGGCGCGCGGCGACACCAGCACAGCTTCAAGTCCCGGCGAGCCGCCTGGTTCCGCCGCGGGCGTTCGGCGCTTGAACGACGCCGCGACCGGACCCTGATTCTGTCGCGGAATCATCGCGGCTTTCCGCGGATTTGACGCCCTTGAGGGCGGCGATGACCGCGGGCGAGGCGAAAACCGCGAACCAATGTCGCCAAAGCTGCGTTGTCTAGCGCCTGGGCGGGCGGTTGTTCTAGAAGGCGTGAATGTTAACCAGTTCCGTGAACCGGCGGAGGGCGCTCGGCGGATTTTCGCTGTCGGCGCTCCTGGCCCTGGCGCCCCGGCTGGCGGCCGCGCAGACTGCCGCGACTCCTCAGGGGGCGGCCGTGGGCGAACCCTTCTCCGTCCAGATCCTGCAGGCCCGGGCCCAGGCCCTGGCCGCCGCGCCCTACAGCCCGCCGCCGCCGCTGCCGGCCATGACCGGCCTGACCTATGACGACTATTTCCGCATCCGCTTTCGGTCGCAATACGCGCTGTGGAACAATCCGCCGCTGACCTTCCGGGCCGAGTTCTTCCCGCCGGCCTATCTCTATCCGCGGCCGCTGCCGCTGTTCGAGGTCGCCGACGGCCTGGCCCGGCCGATCGCCTTCGATCCGGCGATGTTCGACATCCCCGGCGAGCACGCCGACGTGGCCAAGGCCTGGGGCGGCTTTTCCGGCTTCCGCCTGCTGTGGCCGCTCAATGCGCCGGACAAGCTGGACGAGGTCGCCGTCTTCCAGGGCGCCAGCTATTTCCGCTCGCTGGGCCGCGGCCAGCGCTACGGCCTGTCGGCGCGCGGCCTGGCGATCGGGGCGGGCGAGCCGAACGAGGAGTTCCCCGACTTCACCGCCTTCTGGCTGGAGCGCCCCGCCGACGGCGCGGCGGTGGTGGTCCACGCCCTGATGAACAGCCCCAGCTGCGCGGGGGCCTACAGCTTCACCATCCGGCCGGGCGAGGACGTGGTGTTCGACGTGACGGCCGCCGTCTTCCCGCGGGTGGCGATGGCCAAGGGCGGCGTCGCGGCGATGAGCAGCATGTACCTGTTCAATGTCGGCGACGCCTCGCCGGTCGACGACTTCCGCACCGCCGTTCACGATTCCGACGGCCTGGCGATCTGGACGGGGGCCGGCGAGCACCTGTGGCGGCCGCTGCAGAACCCCAAGGCCCACCGGCTCAGCAGCTTCCCCGACGACAACCCGCGCGGCTTCGGCCTGGTCCAGCGGGCGCGGGGGCTGGAGGACTATGGCGACCTGCAGGCCCGCTACGACCTGCGACCCAGCTTGTGGGTCGAACCCTTGGACTCGTGGGGCAAGGGCGCGGTGGTGCTGGCCGAGCTGGCGACCACCAAGGAGACCGACGACAACATCGCCCTGTTCTGGCGCCCCGAGGCGCCGTGGGCGGCCGGGACGCGGGTCGACCTGCGCTATCGCCTGCACTGGGGCCAGGAACGCTTCGCCAGCCCGGGCGCCCGGGTGTTCCGCACCCGGACCGGGGCCGACGCCCGGGCGGCCCTGCGGCTGTTCACGGTCGATTTCGAGGGCGGAGCCCTGGCCGAGGGGCTGGACGGGGTGGAACTGGACGTCCAGGCCGACGGCGGCGAGATCGCCTGGCGCGACCTGTCGCCCTATCCCGGCGCGGCCGCGGCCCGCGCGGCGTTCGGCCTGAAGCCTGTCGGGACGAGCGTCAACCTGTCCCTGCGCCTGCTGCGCGGCGGCGCGCCGATCTCCGAGACCTGGCGTTATCTCTGGAGCGCGTGAGGGGTGGAGCCTTGTCGAGGCGGAATGGCTCGATAGAGACGTCCACCCTATCCCGTCTCCCCGGCGAAGGCCGGGGCCCAGATCATAGGGCTGTGTGTTTCGGATAAGCGTCCAATACGACGGCTGAATCTGGACCCCGGCCTTCGCCGGGGAGACGGATGAAAGATGGTTTAGTGTCCCGTGACCAGTGTCCCGAAGCCTAACCCCTCGGCGCCGCGGTCGAGGCGCGCTGGATCAGGGTGAAGGGCAGCAGTTCGTCCCGCGGCTGGGCTCCGCCGTTGCGGGCCACGCCCTTGATCAGCATGCGGGTGGCCAGGGTCGACATCTCGACCAGGGGCTGGCGGATGGTGGTCAATTGCGGTCGGCTGAGCCGGGCGACAGGGCTGTCGTCGAAGCCGGCCACCGAGATGTCGGCGGGCGCGGTCAGACCGGCCTCGGCCACCGCCGTCAGCGCCCCCACGGCCATTTCGTCGGAGCTGGCGAAGATCGCCGTCGGCCGGTCGGCCAGGGCCAGCAGGGCCTTGCCGCCCTCGTGGCCGGACTCGAAGTTGAAGTCGCCCTCGCGGATCCAGTCCGGCGACACCGGCAGACCGCGGGCCTGCATGGCGGCGACATAGCCCTCGCGCCGGGCCTGGCTGGCGCCCAGGCGCTTGTCGCCGGTGATGAAGCCGATCCGCCGGTGGCCGAGGTCGGCCAGGTGCTCGGTCATCTCGCGGGCGGCGGCGACGTCGTCCATGTGCACCCGGGCGCCCAGGCCCTCGGGCTTCTCCGGGCCCAGCCGCACATAGGGCGTGCCGGCCTTGTCGAGCAGCTCCAGCACCACGGCGTTGTCGCAACTGGGCGGGGTGAGGATCACCCCGTCGGGCTTCAGCGCCCCCAGCAGGGCGGCGACCTCCCGCCGCACTTCCGGGCCGTCATGGTCGATCAGCTCGACCAGCAGGTGATAGCCGGCCCCGCGACATTCCAGCGTCGCCCCCAGCTGGATGCGCGACAGGTAGTCGGAGCCGCGCTCGCTGCGCCAGTGGTCGATGGTCAGGGGGGCGTCGACGAACACCGCGATCACGAACGAGCGCGACCCGGCCAGGCTGCGGGCCGACAGATTGGGGGCGTAGCCCAGCGCCCCGGCCGCGTCGAGCACCCGCTCGCGCATGGCCGGCCGCACATTGGGCTCGTTGTTCATCACGCGGGAGACGGTCTTGATCGACACCTGGGCGCGCGCCGCCACGTCATAGATCGTCACCGACGCCATGGGCCCGCCAGGTCTGGGTTGCTGGGACTCATCTCCATGCCGCCAGCCTAGAGCAACTGCGGGGCATAAGGCGACGCTCCTGGCCAAAAAACCCGAACGGCGCCTAAATCCCCGGCTTGTGTCGGCCGACCGGCGGGGCCAGTGTCCGACCAAATCGCGGCGCAGACCGCGCGAGGTCGAGGGGCGTGATGACGGCGGTGGGGCTCGAGGCGATCCAGACGGCCAAGCCGACCCTGCCGGTGAAGTCGGGCTTCATCGCCGCCTTCACCCTGGCCCAGATCGGGGCCTTCGTCAGTTTCATGCCGCTGATCCAGGTGCTGCTGCCGCTGAAGGCCGCCGCCATCGACCCGGTCGGCAAGGCGGTGCTGCTGAGCCAGGTGGCGATCTATGGCGCGCTGATCGCCAGCGTCGCCAACCTGCTGGCCGGGGCGATCAGCGACCGCACCACCTCGCGATTCGGCCGCCGGCGCCCGTGGATCGTCGTCGGGGCCCTGGGTTCGGTCGGCTCCTATGGGATGATCATGGCGGCCGACAGCCTGGTCGGGCTGCTGCTGGGCGTGATCTGCTTCCAGCTGGCCTTCAACATGATGTTCGCGGCCCTGCTGGCGGTGCTGCCCGACCAGGTGCCCGACCGCCAGAAGGGCAGGGTGGCGGCCTTCCTCAGCCTGGGCCACCCGATCGGGGCTATGGCCGGGGCGGTGCTGGTCGGCGGGTTGCTGGTCAGCGAGTGGTCGCGCTACCTGACCATCGCGGTGGTGCTGCTGGCGGCCATGGCCCCGTTCGCCTTCCGCCTCAACGATCCGCCGCTGCGGGCCGGCCAGCGGCCGCCGCTCAGCCTGGGCGCCTTCGTGGCCGGGCTATGGATCAATCCCCTGGCCCATCCCGACTTCGGCCTGGCCTGGATCAGCCGGTTCATGGTGCTGGTCGCCATCACCCTGACCCAGAGCTACATGCTCTACTACCTGCAGGACGCGCTGGGCTACGAACAGCTGTTCCCGGGCCGCCGGGCCGAACAGGGCCTGGCCCTGCTGACCGCCGTGGCCACCGGCGCCAATGTCGCCTGCGCGATGATCGGCGGCATGCTGTCGGACCGCCTGCGCCGCCGCAAGCTGTTCGCGGCCGGCGCCGCCCTGATCCTGGCGGCGGCGATGCTGGCCTTCTCGCTGGTCCCGGGCTGGCCGGTGGTGGTGACCGGCTTCGTGATCTTCGGCTGCGGGTCGGGCTGCTACTACGCCGTCGACATCGCCCTGGTCAGCCAGGTGCTGCCGTCGCAGAACGACGCCGGCAAGGACCTGGGGGTGATCAACCTGGCCAATACCCTGCCCCAGGCCCTGGCGCCGATGCTGGCCCTGTGGTTCCTGGGACCGGCCCACGTCAACTACCACGCCCTGTTCCTGGTCGCCGCCGGCCTGGCGGCGGCTGGCGCCCTGGCGATCCTTCCGATACGGGGCGTGCGGTAGACTGGATTTCGAACCGCCGTGGCCGAGCTGATCCCCATCGACGACCCCGACGACCCCCGAGTCGCCGCCTATCGCGACGTCAAGGAGCGCGACCTGGTCGGCCGACAGGGGCTGTTCATGGCCGAGGGCGAGACCGTGCTGCGGGCCCTGGTCCGCGACGCGCCCGAGCGGCTGCTGTCGCTGCTGATCGACGGCAAGCGGGCCGGCAAGCTGGCGCCGGTGCTGGACGCGCTGCCCGACGGGGTCCCGGTCCATGTCGTCGGCCAGGCGGTGCTGGACGCCATCACCGGCTTCCACCTGCATCGCGGAGTGCTGGCGGTCGGGCGCAAGCCGACGCCGCCCAGCGCCGAGGCCCTGCTGGCCGCGACCGGGGCGCGGGCCGTGGTGCTGGTGCTGATGGGCGTGGCCAACCACGACAATCTGGGCGGCGTCTTCCGCAACGCCGCGGCCTTCGGGGTCGACGGGGTGATCCTCGACGCCGACTGCTGCGACCCCTTCTACCGCAAGGCCATCCGCGTTTCGATCGGCGCGACCCTGGGCGTGCCGACCGCCTGGCTGGCCCCGGGCGAGGACGTCGTCGCCCTGCTGGAGCGGCACGGCTTCCAGCCCCTGGCCCTCAGCCCGGCGGCCGACGAGATCCTGGCCCGGCTGCGGCCGCCGGCCCGGGCGGCGGTGCTGCTGGGGGCCGAGGGGCCGGGCCTGTCGCCGGCGGTGATGAGCCGGACCCGGACGATCGGCATCCCCATGGCCGGCGGCTTCGACTCGCTGAACGTCGCCACCACCAGCGGCGTGGTGCTGCACCACCTGCGGTTCGCGGGTTCGTAACCTGGTCCAGTTTTACACCCGTCATCCTCGGACTTGTTCCGAGGACCCCTTGATCCGCCGCGCTGCCGGTGGGGCTTGACCGCGACCTCACCACCCCACGGATCGTCCTCCTTCACAGCCGAAGCCGGGGTCCTCGGAACAAGTCCGAGGATGACGGGGGGGATCACGGCGCGGATGTGACACCGGTAGCTTGCGGCGGCCCGAGACCCGCCATACCGTCCGCCCCGCATCGCTTTGGGAGGTCGCATGTTGAACCGTCGGGGAACCCTGGCCAGCCTGACCGGCGGCCTGCTGGCCGCGGCCGTGGCCGCCGACGCGCGGGCCCAGGCGCCGCTGGCCGACCCGACCGAGGTCCTGCCCCTGTGGCCCGGCGATCCGCCCGGCGCGAGCGGCGTCACCGTCGTCGAGACGATCATCGAGCGCAAGGACCCTCGGGGCCTGCGCGACCGCGCCGTGATCCACACCCGCCGGCCCGTCCTGACGGTGTTCCGGCCGGCCCAGCCGAACGGCGCGGCGGTGATCCTGATGCCCGGCGGCGGCTATGAGCGGGTGGTGGTCGACAAGGAAGGCTTCGAGACCGCCCGCTGGCTGGCCGACCGCGGCTACGCCTGTTTCGTGCTGACCTACCGCCTGCCCCGCGACGGCTGGGCGGCGGGGCCCGACGCGCCGCTGCAGGACGCCCAGCGCGCCATGCGCCTGGTCCGCGCCCAGGCCGGGGCCATGGGCTTCGGGGCCGGCCGCATCGCGATCATCGGCTTTTCGGCCGGCGGTCACCTGGCCGCCAGCCTGACCACCCGCTTCGAGGCCCCGGTCTACGCCCGGGTCGACGCCGCCGACGACCTGTCGGCCCGGCCGGACGTCTCGGCCCTGATCTATCCGGTGATCTCGATGGTCGACGGCCCGGTCCACGCCGGCTCGCGCAGGCAACTGCTGGGCCCGACCCCGAGCGCCGAGCAGATCGTCCGCTACTCGCCCGACCAGGGCGTGCCCGACCGCGCGCCGCCGACCATCCTGGTCCACGCCGCCGACGACGGCGCGGTGCCGGTGGCCAACACGCTGATGATGTTCACGGCCCTGAGAGCCAAGGCGATCCCGGCCGAGATGCACGTCTTCGAACTGGGCGGCCACGGCTTTGGCCTGCGGTCGATCGCCGGACTGACGACCGCCGCCTGGCCGACCCTGGTCGAGGCCTTTGCGCGCAAGCACGGGGTCTAGGCGCCGCGGACAGTTGACGATCTTGGGCCGAATTCTTCGTCCTTCGACAGGCTCAGGATGAGGAATTCTACTGAACCGCCCTACAAGTAGCCCTCATCCTGAGCCTGTCGAAGGACGAGGGCGGCCCCTCCGCGCTAAACGCCTAGCCATTCACAGCGCCTAGCGAACGTTTGCTTCGTGCTGAATCGCGCTTCTCAAAACCCCGTCTCCCCGGCGAAGGCCGGGGCCCAGGTGAAGCCCACGAGCCGCCCAGGATGAATCTGGGTCCCGGCCTTCGCCGGGAAGACGGAGGAAGGGAGGGCGCGTCGATCTAAAATCAGTACGCTCGGACCGGTCGGTCCGGGAAGCGGCTACTGCGCGCTGTTCGACCACGCCGCGGCGATCTTTTCCGGCCGCTCGACCCGGGCATAGGCGGCGTCGCGGGCGATATAGATCACGGCGCCGGCCGAGTCGTCCGCGCTGTCGCGGGTCGTCGGGGCTGCAGTCGCGATCTTGGCGGGCTTGGCCAAGGACAGCGCAGGTGCAGGCGCGGCGGTTTGGCAGGCCGTCAGAGAAGACGCCGCCGGGACCAGTGCAAGAACTGCAAGTACTGAGGCAAAACGGTTGCGTCGCATGACGGTTTCTCCTTTGCGCGGAGACACTGCACCTCGTCGAACAAGAAAATGAAAACAAAGACAGTTAAACTTCATAAACCAACGGTTCGATGAAGCATTGGCGGGCCTGCGCGAAATGAAACGTCCGGTTTCCAGATGGCGGACCTGACGCAGTTGTCCTATCCTCGCGGCCAAAGGTCGGGGGGCGCCTTGTTTCCAATTACTTTTGAAAACCCTTGGGTTCGGTCGGTGGACGCCGCGCGTCGGCCGACTTCGCTGGTTCTCGGCCTGCTGCTGGCGGCCGTCGCGGTGGCGGCGGCGATGTTCGGCGCGCCGCGGGTGCTGGGCCTGCTGCCGGCGATGTCCAATCCCCTGGGCGAGCGCCTGGTCCAGTTCGCCGCCATCATGTCGCCGCTGATCCTGTGCGCCGTGCTGGCCGGGGCCTGGGAGGGCCGGCCGGCCTCGGTCGAGCGGATGCCGCGTCTGGCGGCGACGAACCTCGGCTTCTGGACCGGCCTCGTCGCCTTCGGCCTGGCCGCCGTCACGGCCGGGCTGGCCGGCGGTCTGAGCGCCAACCACCCGGGGGCGACGCCGCTGGGCCCGCTGGGCCTGGTGGCCGCCTGCCTGCTGACCCTGTTCCAGGTGTTCGGCGAGGAGCTGTTCTTCCGCGGCTGGCTGCAGCCGCTGCTGGCGGCGCGCTGCGGGCCGTGGATCGGCCTGGCCCTGGCCTCGGTCCTGTTCGCCGTCGCTCACGCCGTGGTCGTGGTCCCTGGTCCGCTGGCCTTCCTCAACGTCTTCCTGGCGGGCGTGCTGTTCGGCGTGCTGGCGCTGCGCACCGGCGGCCTCTGGGCGCCGGTCGCGGCCCACTGGGCCTGGAACGCCGCCGAGATGTCGGGCCTGGGCCTGACGCCCAATCCCGGCCTCGACCCCCTGGGCTCGGTCTGGGACCTCGACCTCGGCGGCCCGCCCTGGCTGGGGGGAGGCCCCGACGAGCTGAACGGCTCGATCACCGCCACGGCGGTGCTGGTCGCCGCGATCGTGCTCTGCGCGGCGCTGCGGTCCACGACGTCGCGCGGAAAGGCGGCGGCTGGCTTGCCGCGGTCGTGAGGCGAAAGCAAAAGCCCTAGACCGGCGGCTCTTGAGTTCGCGCGTCGTTTCCCCTTCACTCCGTCTCCCCGGCCTTCGCCGGGGAGACGGATTTTGAGACGTGCGATTCAACATGAAGCAAACGCGCCCTAGACGCTCGCCCGGCGCAGGGCGTCGATGCGGTCCCGCTCGGCCTTGAAGGCCTCCAGCGCCGGGCCTTCCAGCCGGCGGCCCTCGTCCATCTGCACGGCCATGGCGTCGACGGCCTCGCCGTTGATGTGCAGCTCGTAGTGCAGGTGAGGACCGGTGGAGCGCCCGGTGGTGCCGACCTGGCCGATCTCCTGGCCCTGGCGCACCCGCACCTGCGGGGCGATGCCGGGGGCGAAGGCGTTCATGTGCAGGTAGTAGGTCTGCCAGCCGTTGTCGTGCTGCAGGATCACCAGGTTGCCGTTGGGCCCCTTCATCGCCGCCCAGGTCACCACCCCGTCGCCCGAGGCGTAGATCGGCGTGCCGGTCGGCGCGGCGAAGTCGGTGCCCTTGTGCAGCTTCTGGAAGCCGAGGATCGGGTGGTTGCGCATGCCGAAGCCCGACGAGATCCGCGCGCCCTCGACCGGGGTGCGCATCAGGCCGCGCTTGTTGCTGCGCCCGGCCCCGTCGTACCAGTCCTCCTCGACCCCGCCGGGCGGGGTGAAGCGGTAGAGGGCGCTGGACTTGGCCGGAGTCGACAGCGCCGCATAGAGCAGGCGCTTGGAGCCGACCGCCTGGCCCTGGCCGTTGACCTGCTCCTCATAGGCGGTCTCGAACACGTCGCCGGGCTTGATCTCGCGCTGGAAGTCGAAGTCGAAGGCGAAGGCCTGGGCGAATTCCGGGATCAGGCTGTCATTGACGCCGGCGGCGACCGCCGAGGAGTAGAAGTTCTCGTTGTCCATCTGGCCGCGGGCTACGCGGATCACCGGATGGGTGTCGGCGGTGAGCGCCTGGGCGGTGAAGCGGCCGTCGGCGCCCGCCACCGCGACGCCGGAGCCGTCGGGCCTTTGCAGCTGGAAGCCGATCAGGACCAGGCCGGCGCCCGTGCGGCCCAGCTTGATCTCCAGCCGCAGCTCGCTGTCGCCGGGGCGCAGCGAGGGCTTGGCCGCCGCGCTGGCCGCCGCCGCCTGGTCGGCCGCGACGCCCTGGGCGGCGAGGGCGCCTTCGAGGTCGCCGCCGGAGGCCAGGCGCAGCACCCGCCGTTCCGCCGTCGCCGCGCTGGCGTCCTGTGCCGAGGCCGGGACCGGACCCGCCGCGGCCTGGGGCGCGGGCTTCTTCTTTCTGCCGAGCAGGAACACTGCGCCCGCCCCGGCGCAGACCGCCAGCGCTGCGCCGGATCCCAGGATCAGCGCCCGCCGGTCGGGCCCCGCCTTGGCGACCGGTTCGGCGGCCGGCGCGGCCGGGCGCGCGCCCCAGGAGCGGATGTCGAAGCTGGTCTGCTCGGGCCCGGCCGGCCCTGGCGGAGGCGGGGTTTGCGGCGCAGGAGCCTTGTCCGCCGGCGGCTTGACCCAGCTGCGGGGATCGAGGGACGGCTGCGGGTCCGGGCCCTCGGCGAGGTTCTTGTCGCCCGTCTCGTTGTCCACCGATCGTTCCCCCGATGATCGCCTTTTGCTGGATGACGACGTTCGCTAAACCTTATATTGTCAAGTCGCGGCTTGGGGGAGAGAGTGAATGGCGGGCGAGAGCCGCGTGGCTTGGCGCGAAGGGCTGTTTCTTCGCCCGCAGCACTTCCAGCAGCAGGATCGGTATCTGGAGGCCCTGGTTCGGGCCAGGACCGCGGCGCTTCGGCCGTACGGCTGGGGGTGTTCGGCGCTCGAGATCAACGCCTCGCTGTTCTCCCTGGGCAAGTTCGGGCTGGAGGCCTGTTCGGGCGCATTTTCCGACGGTTCGATCTTCGCCGTGCCCGCCGACCAGGCCCCGCCGGAGCCGCTGGACGTGCCGCCCGACACCCGCGACGCCGTCATCTACCTGACCCTGCCGGTGCGGCAGGTCGGGGCGGTCGAATTCGCCCAGAGCGACGAGGCGCGGGCCTCGGTCCTGGCCGTGGCCCGCCAGATCGTCGACGAGGTCGAGGTCTATGACGCCTTCGCGTCCGAGCGGATCGCCGAGTCGATCGAGGTGGCGCGGCCGAACATCCGCCTGGGCGTCAGCCGCGAGCAGACCGACGGCCGGCTGTGCCTGGGCGTGGCCCGGGTGCGCGAGGTGCTGAACGGCGCGGTGATGCTCGACGAGCGCTATATCCCGCCGGTCACCGACATCCGGGCCGGGGGCCGCCTGGCCGGCTTCCTCAACGACATCATCGGCCGGGCCGAGCAGCGGGTGAACGAACTGGCCCAGCGGGCGGTGGAGTCCACCGACGGCGGGGCCGAGACCTTCGCCAGCTTCCTGCTGCTGCAGGCGCTCAACAAGTGGACCCCGGTGCTGGTCCACCTGCGGTCGCTGCCCGGGGTGCATCCCGAGCGCCTGTACGAGGTGTTCGTGTCGATGGCCGGCGAGCTGGCGACCCTGACCCGGCCCGACTACCGCCGACCGCCGGCCTTCGCGCCCTACGACCACGAGAACCTGCAGGAGACCTTCGAACCGGTCTACGAACTGCTGCAGCAGGAGCTGTCGGCGATGTTCGACCGCTCGGCCGAGCAGATGCGCCTGGACCAAGCCGGCCCCGGCGCCTACACGGCCACCATCACCAACCACGCCCTGTTCCAGACCGCCAACTTCTACCTGGCGGTCAGCGCCAAGGTGCCGCTGGAAGAGCTGCGGGCCCGCTTCGCCGGGGTGGTCAAGATCGGCTCGGTGACCAAGATGCGCCAGATCGTCAGCTCGTCCCTGGCGGCCGGCGTCGGCATCAGCCCCACGCCCAGCCCGCCGCCGCAGATCCGCGTGCTGCCCGGCTATGTCTATTTCGAACTCGACCGTTCGGCTCCCGACTGGCGCGACTTCGCCAATGCGCCGGCCATGGGGCTGCACGTCGCCGGCGACTGGCCGGAACTGAAGCTTGAACTCTGGTGGGTGAAAAGGGCCGCTCGATGAGTGACGCCGAAGGGCCGCAGGGGCCGAACCGCACGGTCTTCCGCCCGTCGCCGCTGCAAAGCAGCAACCGCGGGCCCGATCCGGCCGCGCCGCCGGCCGCCCCGGCCCCGCTCCCACCGGCGGGCTTTGCCGCCGCGCCCGCGCCCGCCCCGCTGGCGCCGGCCCGTCCGGGCGCCAGGCTGAGCCAGGACGACGTGCCGCCGGCCGGCCAGCCGCCGGTCGCCGCCCGCAATCCGATGATGACGCAGGCGGGGCCGCTGCTGGCCCTGCTGTCGTCGATCCGGGCCGGACGGGTGCGGTTGAGCCTGCCCGACCTGCATGGCCGCGTCGTCGCCGCCATCGACGGTTTCGAGCAGGGCCTGCGCGGCAAGGCCTCGGAGGATCACGTCCAGCGCGGCAAGTACGCCCTGTGCTCGGTGGCCGACGACGTCGCCCTCAACCTGCCGGGCCACGAGAACGACGCGGCCGAATGGGCGCGCCGCAGCATGATGGTGCGCTATTTCGGCGAGAACGTCGGCGGCGACCGGTTCTGGCGCTTGCTGGAAGAGATGATCGCCCGCCCGGCCGAGTTCTCCGCCGTGCTGGAGCTCTATCACGCCTGCATGGCGGCCGGGTTCGAGGGCCGCTACCGGGTGATGGCCGACGGCCGCCACGCCCACCAGCAGATGATGCAGAGGGTCTTCCTGGCCCTGCCGCATCCCCCGCAGGCTGCGCGCAGCGAACTGGCGCCGCACTGGCGGGGCGAGCCGACGCCGCTGGCCAAGGTCAGCTTCTGGGCCCCGATGGCCCTGGCCGCGGCGATCGCGGCGACCCTGCTGGTGGTGATCTACATCGTCCTGCGGGTGATCCTCGCCCAGACCGGCGCCCCGACCCTGGCGGCGCTGAAGGCGATCAATCCCGACCAGCCCCTGCGGCTCTCGCGCACCGCCCCCGCGCCGCCGGCCCCCCCGGCCGGCCTCCAGGCCCAGCGCCTGCGCACCTTCCTGGCGCCGGAAATCTCGCAGGGCCTGGTGACGGTGGTCGAGGATGCGTCCACCGCCCGCGTGCGCACCACGGTGGGCCAGCTGTTCCGCTCGGGCTCCGACCAGCTGGAGCCCGGCCAGCGCCCGCTGATGGACCGCATCGCCCAGGCGGTGGAGGGCGAACCGGGGCCGGTGCGGATCGAGGGCTATACCGACAGCGACCGCGTCAGCACCATCGCCTTCCCCGACAACATCGCCCTCAGCCAGGCCCGGGCCGACGCCGTGGCGGCGATCGTCCGCGGACGGCTCAGCGATCCGGGCCGGGTCACGGCCATCGGCTATGGCGATGACCAGGCGATCGCGCCGAACACCTCGGCCGCGGGCAAGGCCAGCAATCGTCGCGTCGAAATCGTCGTCCAGCGTGGGGGTTAAGGCGTGAAGAAGTTCTTCGGCGGCTGGTGGTTCCTTTCCATCTGCGCGGCCGTCCTGGCCGTCCTGGTGCTCGCGGTGCTGCTGCCCCTGTTCGTGGGCTTCCTGCGGCCGTGGTGGATGCGGCTGATCGTCGTCCTGGTCGTCGCGGCGATCTGGAGCGGCCTGACGCTGTGGCGGCTGCTGTCGGCCCGCAAGGCCTCTCAGCGCCTGGCCGAGGAACTGATCAAGCCCGACCCCGCCGACGCCGAGGCCGGCGTGCTGGCGACCCGGATGCGCGAGGCGCTGGCGGGGCTGAAATCGGCCGGCGGCGCCAATCGCGACTATCTCTACGAGCGGCCCTGGTACGTGATCATCGGCCCGCCGGGGGCCGGCAAGACCACGGCCCTGGTCAATTCGGGCCTGCGCTTTCCGTTCTCCAACACGGCGATGAAGGGGGTCGGCGGCACGCGCAACCTCGACTTCTGGTTCGCCGACAAGGCCGTGCTGGTCGACACCGCCGGCCGCTACACCACCCAGGACTCCGACAGCGCCCGCGACCAGGGGGCCTGGAACGCCTTCCTGGCCCTGCTGCGCAAGAACCGGCCGCTGCAGCCGATCAACGGCGTGTTCGTGGCCATCGGCCTGGACGAGATCGTCGGCGGCGATGTCGCCCGCATCGACGCCCACGCCATCGCCGTGCGCCGCCGCCTGCACGAGCTGCAGGCCGGACTGGAGCAGTCGACCCCGGTCTATGTGATCTTCACCAAGGCCGACCTGATCGCCGGCTTCAGCGAGTTCTACGACGATCTCGACGCCGAGGGCCGCCGGGCCGTGCTGGGCGCGACCCTGCCGTGGACGCCGGGCGAGCCGGCCGATCCGAGCTTGGTCGCGCGCGAATTCGACGTCGTGGCCCAGGCCGTCGCCGACCGGATGTCGCGCCGCCTGCAGGACGAGCTGGACGTGCGCCGCCGCGGCCTGATCGTCGGCTTCCCCAGCCAGGTGGCGGCGCTGCGCTCGCGGGTGCTGCGGTTCCTCGACGGGGCCTTCCCGGTCGAGGGCCGCGACGCCGCCGCGCCGCTGCGGGGCTTCTACTTCACCAGCGGCGTGCAGGAAGGCGCGCCGCTGGACCGCCTGCTGTCGGGCATGGCCGACGTCTATGACGCGCCGGCCCAGCCGCGGCCCGGGGCGCCGGGGCAGGGCGGTCGCGCCTATTTCATCAACAAGCTGCTCGACGACGTGGTGTTCGCCGAGGCTGGGCTGGTGCAGAGCTCGCCGGCCGCCACGCGTCGTCGCCGCATGATGATGATGGCCGGCTTCGCGACGATCGGGGTGATCTCGCTGCTGCTGCTGGTCGCCTGGGCGGTCAGCTTCTCGGCCAATCGCCGCCTGCAGACCCAGCTGCTGGCCAGCGCCACCGACAGCGCCCAGGCCATGCGCACCGCCGGGATCGACCTGGTCGAGACCCGCGAGAGCGACCCGGACCTGGAATCGGCCCTGGCCGTGCTGCGCGGCCTGCGCGACCTGCCGCGCGGCTATGGCGACCGCCAGAAGGGCGGCGCGCCGCTGTCGATGGGCTTCGGCCTCTACCAGCGCGGCGAAAGCCGGGCGGCGGAACAGGCCTATCTGGAGGCGCTGCAAAGGGTGATGCTGCCGCGCATCCTGCTGCGGCTGGAGCGGGTGCTGCGCGACAACAGCAGCGACGCCCTGACCCTCTATGAGCCGCTGAAGAGCTATCTGATGCTCGGCGGCCAGGCCCCCAAGCTCGATCGCAAGGCGGTCAAGGCCTATGTCGAGAACGACTGGGAAACCCAGCTCTTCCCCGGCGCCGACCGCGAGGACCTGCGCAAGGAGCTGTCGGGCCACCTGGACGCCTTGCTGGCCGATCCGCAGCTGGGCCAGGTGTGGCCGGAGCGCCGCGCGCCGCTGGACGGGGCGGTGATCACCGCGGCCCGCTCGCAGGTCCAGACCCTGTCGATGGCCGATCGCGCCTACGCCGTGCTCAAGCAGCAGGCCGCCGCCTCCGGCCAGGCCGACTGGACGGCGCGCACGGTGCTGAGCGCCGGCGACGCCCGCGCCTTCGCCGACGGCGAGGCGGTCCGTTCGCTAACCGTGCCGTACTTCTACACCCGCGAGGGCTTCGACAAGGCCTATCGCGACGGCATGGCCGACGTGCAGAAGGCCCTGGAGGCCGATCTGTGGGTGCTGGGCGAGGACCAGTCGACCCAGTCGATCAGCGCCCAGATGGCCCAGGTGCGCCCCGGCGTCGCCGCCCTCTACGCCCGCGACTACATCCACGCCTGGGAGCAGGTGGTGGGGGCGCTGCGGCCGGCCGACTATTTCAGCGACGCGGCCGCCTTCGGCGCGGCCACCGGCTCGCCGCCGCCGTTCAAGCTGATCCTGCAGGAGGTGGTGCGCAACACCACCTTCGCCAAGGCCAAGACCGGCGGGCTGCAGGCCGCGGCGATGAAGAAGGTCAACCTGCCGGCCGGCGCGGCCGGACTGGCCCCGCAGCCGGAGACCGGCGTCAACGCGGCCCAGACCATCACCGACGCCTTCAAGCCGCTGCAGGCCTTCGTCGGCGACGGCAAGGCCCCGGCTCCGGTCGACGACTTCGTGGCCAAGCTGAGGGCGGCGGTCACGGCCAAGGGCACGGCCGACCGCGCCACCCAGATGGGCGGCGGGGACGCGGCCCAGGCCGAGCTGGCCAAGGCGATGAGCGAGCTGGCGGCGGTCTCGGCGACCGCCCCGGCCCTGGTCCAGCCGTTCGCCGGCCAGTCGTCCAAGGCCGGCGACCAGGCGCAGATCTCGTCGGCGGCCGGGGCGGTCGGCACGGTCTATGCCGACAACATCAGCCCCGCCTGCCGCAGCGCCTCCGAGCAGCGCTATCCGTTCGTCACCGCCTCGGCCAATGACGCGCCGGTCGGCGACCTGCTGCGGGTGTTCGGCATGAATGGCCAGATGGACAGCTTCATCTCGACGCGGCTGATGTCGTTCCTCGACACCTCCGGCCCGATCTGGCGCTGGCGGGCCGACGACCCGGTCGCGGCCGGCTTCGACCCGACCAGCGCCGGCGAGTTCCAGAAGGCCCAGGACCTGCGCGACCTGCTGATCTCCGGCCTGGCGGTGAAGGTCGAAAGCGCCGGCTTCGGCGGCGCGGTGACCAGCGCCGAACTGGCGGCCGGCGGCCAGACCTACCGCTTCGAGCCCGGCCAGGCCGGCCAGCGCGCCGTGCAGTGGTCGCCCTCGGCCCTGCCCGAGGCCCATGTGACCCTGTTCAGCGGGACCCAGGCGGTCAAGACCTTCAGCTTCGAGGGGCCCTGGGCGCTGTTCCGGCTGATGGACGCGGCGCGCAAGGAGAACGCCGGCCCCACCGCCCTGCGCGCCACCTTCGGCGACGGGGCCTCCTACGTCACCTTCCGGGTGGTGCTGCCCTCCGACAAGAACCCGTTCAGCCGCGGCGGCCTGTGGTCGTTCCGCTGCCCGCCGCGGCTCTAGCCATGGCGGTGAGCGCGCCCTTCCTGTTCGGCAAGCTTCCGGCCCACGGTGACTTCGTGTCGCGGGGCCTGGACGGGGCCGGGCGGGACGCCTGGGACGTTGCCGCCTCGCGCCTGCTCGACACCGCCCAGAGCCGCCTGGGCGCGGACTTCGCGGAGGCCCATGGCCAGGCGCCGCCCTGGCGGTTCGTCTGCGGTCCCGGTCCCCTGGGGCCGGACTGGCGGGCGGGAGTCTTGGCCCCCTCCGTCGACTCGGCCGGCCGCCGGTTCGTGCTGGCCCTCGGCTGGGACGGCCTGCCGGTGGAGGAGGCCCACCGCCTGGCCGGCGCCTGCGGCCAGGCCATGGAAGCCCTGGCCTATGACGCGATCGGCCAGGGCCTGACCGCCGACGAGGTCATGGCGCGGCTGGGCGACCTGGCCGAAACCGAGGACGCCGCAGCCGCGCCGCTGGCCGACGACGGCGCCTGGTGGACGCTCGACATGAGCGGGGCCGTGGCCCTGGCGCGCCGCGGGGCCGAGCCGCCCGCCGACCTTCTGATCCTGAGCTGGTCCGATACAGCCGTCTGGAGAGCCGATGACCCCCCGCTTTCGGATTCGTAGCGCCTCGGCCACCCATACGGGCGGCGTGCGCAAGGTCAACGAGGACTCGCTGCTGGAGCGGGAGGCGGCCGGCGTCTGGTCCGTCGCCGACGGCATGGGCGGGCACCAGAACGGCCAGTGGGCGTCGCAGACCGTGGTCGCCGCTCTCGCTGCCCTGGAGCTGGACGGGGCCGACATCGCCAGCGATGTCGCGGCGATCGGCGCCGCCGTCCAGGCCGCCAACGCCACGATCTTCAACACCGCCCAGGAGGCGGGGGTGCAGATGGGCTCGACGGTCGCCATCCTGCGCCTGGCCGGCGACCGTTTCGCCTGCGCCTGGGCCGGCGACAGCCGCGCCTATCTGATGCGTGACGGCGCCCTGCACCGGCTGACCGTCGACCACACCCAGGTGCAGGAGATGGTCGATCGCGGCCTGCTGAGCCCGGAGGAGGCCGTCCGCCATCCGATGGGCCACATCCTGGCCCGGGCCGTGGGCGTGCAGGCCGAGGTCACCCTGGACGCGGTCAGCGACCAGGTACGGCCGCGCGACGTGTTCCTGCTGTGCAGCGACGGCCTGACCGGGGTGGTCAGCGATCCGGAGATCGCCGAGCGCCTGTCGCAGTCGCCGGTCGACGCGGCCTGTCGGCGATTGGTCGAACTGGTGTTATCACGCGGGGCTCCCGACAATGTCACGGTGGTGGCCGTCGCGTGCGAGGAGATGACCCAGCTGGTGCTGGGTCAGGCGTTTACGAGCGCGCCGGTCTGAGGGGTTAACAGCGGGCATGGGCGACAGCCACGACGAAGACGCTCCGGGAGAAGAGCGGACGGTGTTCATTCCCGCCAGCGGTCCGGCCGCGGGCGCGCCGGAACCTGTCGCGCCGCCGCCGGCCGATCCGGCCGACAGCTGGGCCACGACCGCGGCTCCCACGCCTCAGCCGCCGCCTCAGCCGCCGCCGGGCGCGCCGGAGCCGCCGGCCTGGACCCCGCCGCCGCCGCCCCGCGCCGCCGGCCGCATCGCCGTCGGCTCGCTGCTCAACAACATCTACGAGGTGCGCCGGTTCATCGCCCGCGGCGGCATGGGCGAGGTCTATGAAGGCGTCAACACCCACACCGACGAGCGGGTGGCCATCAAGGTGATGCTCAGCCACCTGGCCGACGATCCCAATGTCCAGGCGATGTTCCGCCGCGAGGCCCGGACCCTGACGCGGCTGTCCCACCCGGCCCTGGTGCAGTACCGGGTGCTGGCCCAGGAGCCGTCGCTGCACGCCTTCTACATCGTCACCGAATATATCGACGGCGCGCAGCTGGCCGAGGTGATCGGCCAGATCATTCCGACCGCCGAGGAGCTGGAGCAGCTGACCCGCCGGCTGGCCGCCGGCCTGGCCGCCGCCCACGAGCTGGGCGCGATCCACCGCGACATGTCGCCCGACAACGTGCTGCTGCCGGAAGGCCGGCTCAGCCAGGCCAAGATCATCGACTTCGGCATCGCCAAGGACCTCGACCCCAGCAACAAGACCATCGTCGGCGACGGCTTCGCCGGCAAGCTGGGCTTCGTCGCGCCCGAGCAGTTCGGCGACTACGACCGCGAGGTCGGGCCGTGGACCGACGTCTACAGCCTGGCCCTGGTGATCCTGTCGGTCGCCGCCGGCAAGACCATCGACATGGGCGCGACCCTGGTCGACGCCATCGACAAGCGCCGCTCCGGACCCGACCTGGCGGCCATCCCCGACCGCCTGCGGCCGGTGCTGGCCAAGATGCTGGCGCCCAATCCCGCCGATCGCTACCGCTCGATGGCCGAGGTGCTCGAAGCCCTCGACGGCCAGTCGCCGGGCGCGGGTTCCGGCGCGGCCCAGCCGTCCTCGACCCGTTCGCCGCCGCCGGCCGGCCGATCGGCCAAGCCTGCGTCAAAGCCGGCGGGCAAGGGGCCGCCGCTGGGCCTGATCCTGGGTGGGGCGGGCGCCGCCGCCGTGCTGGTCGCCATCGTCGTCGGGGTGATCCTGATGACCTCCCACAAGACCCCCGAGGCCCCGCCGCCGGTCGTCGCCGACGCCAGCCAGCGCGGCTCCGAGCAGGTGCGCCGCGCCGTCGAGGCGGCGCTCCCCGGCGTCGCCTGCACCTGGATCGACGTCGACCAGGTCTCGGACGGTCCCTCCGGGGTCAGCCTGCGGCTGTCGGGCGTCGCCGGCCAGCCCAGCCAGGCCCAGCAGGCCCTGACCAAGGCCGCCGAGGCCACCGGCCAGCGGATCGACCTGGTCGACGCCAGCAACGTCTTCCCGGTCGGGCCGCAGACCTGCGCGCCGCTCGACACCTTCCGAGCCCTGCGCCGCCCGACCTCGGAACTCGGGCGCGACTTCGTCTCCGAGCAGGCCAACTGGGAAATGCAGGACGTCAACGACCCCTGTCCCGGCTCGCCCAACGCCAAGGCCGTGGTCAATATCAAGGTCCCGGCCGGTTCCGACTTCACCCTGGTGGGGATGGAGGGCACCGGGCAGCTGCAGCAGCTGTTCAAGGACCGCGCCGCCACCGAGGCCTTCGCCAAGGACTTCCCGGCCTTCATGACGCCGACGGGGGCGGACCAGTACCGCTCGACGGTGTGCAACAACCGCACCGGCCTGGTCGGCCAGCTGCTGGTCACCGGCCGCAAGCCCTTCGACCTGGCCCTGCCGGACGCCCAGACGACCAACGAAGGCAAGCTGGTCGACGCCGCCTGGCTGCAACGCTTCGGCGACATGGCCCGGGCGAACGGCTGGAAGACCGAGATGGTCTGGTACCGGGTGGTCAACGACACGCCGGGGTGAAGGCGGCGCTTTGGGTTCGGCCGGCCCGATCGGTGCCAATTAGCTCGCCGTCACCGTATTCCGCGAGTACAGAGCACGTTTGCTTCAAGCTGAATCGCGCTTCTCAAATCCCCGTCTCCCCGGCGAAGGCCGGGGCCCAGGTGAAACCCACGAGCCGCTCAGGATGAATCTGGGTCCCGGCCTTCGCCGGGAAGACGGAAGAAGGGAGAGCGCTTCGATCTAAAATCAATATGCTCTAGGTGGCGAGCTTTTTCGCCACAACGAGGCCGAGATGATGATCTGGCCAGAATAGTGCCGCGCATTGGGCAGGGCGCAGCCAGTCAGTCCTCTTCATAGATCCGGATGATTTGCTCGTTCGCCCAGTTCACGGCCGACTGGTGCGCTTCGTCTAGTTTTGCCTGCGCCACAGCCAGCTTATCCATGTTCGACCTGATCGCCGTGATCATGTTGTCGGGTTCAAAAAGCACTTCGAGGTTCGACCAGTTCGCGAAGATATCCAGGCCCTCGCAGGTGGCCAGGATCGCGTCCTTGTCTGAAGGCGGGCGCAGCATCAGGGCCTCCACAGCGCGCTTTACGCGCCAACCCTCAGCGATGAACGCAGCGCTGGTTACGTGTCCGCCAGGCTGGACGACCGCCAGCGCCGCAAGCTCGACTCGAGCAGCGCGCTGGAGCGCCTCGAAGGTCTGTTTGACTGTGAAACAATAGCCGGTGATTTCGTCGCGCTCCCTGGCGACCCGGTCCTCGCGCTCCTTCTTCCGGGAAGTCAGCAGAGCTTGCCTGTCCTTGGTCTCGGTCTCGGACCTTGCCTTGGCCGCATCGCGTTCAGCCCGCCGGGCCTGTCGAAATTCCCACCAGAGAGCCGACGCCGTCAGAGCCAGTGCCATGACCGACAACATCCCCTGGTTGTGCTCGAACCATGGCAGCCATCCGTCTTTGGGGTCCAGCCAAGCGAAGAAGTAGCCCAGGCTTTGTAATGCCTTGTCCATCGCTCCCCCATCGAGCCCAGCTAACCGCCTGTCCGACCGCCTCAGTGGGCCGCGAACCACTCCAGCACCACACTCCAATGTGAGGCCTGACCATAGACCACAACGAGGCCTTGGCCAGCATTCAGCAAAGCTTGCGCGGGCGGCGAAGATCTAGGGAGACGTGGTTGCGGCGCGCAGGCGCACTAAGGCAGCGCAGCCGTCGGCTGAACCATGGGTTCCGGGCACAAGGCCCGGGATGATGGGACTCTACAGAACCCCGTCCACCGCTCGCCGCACGCCCAGCGGGTTGTCGGCCTGCAGGGCCGGCGGCAGCAGGGCGTCGGGGATGTCCTGGTAGCAGACCGGGCGCAGGAAGCGCTCGATGGCGCGGGTGCCGACCGAGGTGCTGCGGGGATCGGAGGTGGCGGGGAAGGGGCCGCCGTGGACCATGGCGTTGCAGACCTCGACCCCGGTCGGCCAGCCGTTGGCCAGGATCCGGCCGGCCTTGCGCTCCAGGATCGGCAGCAGGCCGCGAACCAGTTCGGCGTCGGCGGGGTCCATGTGCACGGTGGCCGTCAGCTGGCCTTCCAGCCCCTCCAGCACGGCCTTGAGCTGGGCGACGTCCTTGACCCGGACGATCAGCGACGACGAGCCGAAGATCTCGTGGCCGAGCACGGCGTCGCGCTGGAAGGTCTCGGCGTCGACCGAGAACAGGGCGCCGACCGCCTGGTTGACGCCGTCGCCGACCTGGCCGCGGGCCAGCAGCCGGACGCCGTCGCGGTCGATCAGCTGGCTCACGCCCTGCTGGTAGGCGCTGAAGATGCCCGGCGTCAGCATGACCTGCGGCGGGGCGGCGGACAGGGCGGCGGCGGCGGCGGCCTCGAAGCGGTCGAGGTCCGGGCCGTCCAGGGCCAGGATCAGGCCGGGATTGGTGCAGAACTGGCCCGCGCCCATGGTCAGCGAGCCGACGAAGGCGGCGCCCAGGGCCTCGGCCCGGGCGGCCAGGGCGACGGGGCCCAGGACCACCGGATTGACGCTGCTCATCTCGGCGAAGACCGGGATCGGCTCGGGACGGGCGGCGGCGATCTGCATGAAGGCCACGCCCCCGGCCCGCGAGCCGGTGAAGCCCACGGCCTTGATGCGCGGATCGGCGACCAGGCCCGCGCCCAGGGTGCGCTGCTGACCGATCAGCATGGCGAACACCCCGGCGGGCAGGCCGGCGGCCTTGACCGCCCGGCTGATCGCGCCGCCGATCATCGCGCCGGTGTTGGGATGGGCCGAGTGGCCCTTGACGATCACCGGGCAGCCGGCCGCCAGGGCCGAGGCGGTGTCGCCGCCGCCGGTCGAGAAGGCCAGGGGGAAGTTGCTGGCCCCGAACACCGCCACCGGTCCGACCGGAATGAAGCGCTGGCGCAGGTCGGCGCGCGGCAGGGGCGTGCGCTCGGGCATGGCCGGGTCGATCCGGGCGCCGATCCAGTCGCCGCGCCGCACGACCTGGGCGAACAGCCGCAGCTGGCCGCAGGTGCGGCCGCGCTCGCCGGTGATCCGGGCCTGGGGCAGGCCGGTCTCGGCCATGGCGGTCTGGATCAGCTCGTCGCCCAGAGCCTCGATCTCGGCGGCGATCGATTCCAGGAAGGCCGCGCGGGTCTCCAGGTCGGTCTCGCGATAGACGTCGAAGGCGGCCGCGGCGGCGGCGCAGGCGGCCTCGATCGTCGCCGCATCGGGTTCGGGAAAGCTGGGGCCGAACTGTTCGTTGGTGGCGGGGTTGAGGGCCCGCAGGGCGGCGTTGGACATCGGAGGTCTCGCTTATTCCACGAAGGCTGGGGCGACCACGCGCCGGCCCAGCAGGAAGGCGTCGGCGACATGGCGCAGGGGACTGACGTCGACGTCGCTGGCGCGGTCGGCGACCAGGCGGGCGAAGGCGTCGTAGAGGCCGGGATATTCAGCGTCCGGGGCCTCGAGGGTCAAGGCGCCGTCGACCCAAAGCTTGGCGCCGCCGTGCGACAGCTTCAGCCGGCCCTCGGCGGTGTCGACCTCGATGTCCCAGCTCTGGGGACCGGTCTGCAGGAAGTCGAACTCGGCCCGGATCGGCGCCCCGGCCGCGTCGACGAAGTCGAGCTCGGCCTGGATCGGCGACTGGCGGTTCTCGGGCACGTGCAGCACCGCGCCGGTCAGGAAGAACGGCCGCGGCAGGATGGCGGTGGCGATCGACAGGGCGTTGATGCCCGGGTCGAAGACGCCCAGGCCGCCGGCCTCCCAGATCCAGTCCTGGCCCGGATGCCAGACGCGGACGTCCTCGCGCCAATTGATGCGGACGGCCTGGACGGCCTTGTCGGCCAGCCATTCGCGGGCGGGGGCGACGCCGGGCGCGTAGCGCGAGTGCCAGGTGGTCTGCAGGGTCAGGCCGCGGGCGGCGGCGGTCAGGCGCAGGTCCTCGACCTCGCTGAGCGTCGCGCCGGGCGGCTTTTCCAGCATCACGTGCTTGCCGGCCGCCAGGGCCAGGTGGGCCATGGCGTGGCGCGGCTGCGGCGGGGTGCACAGCGACACCGCGTCGACCGCCACGTCGCTGGCCAGCAGCTCGGCCAGGGTCGTGAAGTGGGCGACGCCCTCGAGGTCGGCGTTGCGGCTGACGATGGCGACCAGTTCGAAGCGGTCGTCGGCGGCGATGGCGGGCAGGTGCTGGTCGCGGGCGATCTTGCCCAGGCCGACGAGGGCCAAGCGAATGGGGGCGAGGCGGATCTTGCTCACAGGCTGCGCACCGTCACCGGCTTGGCCTCAGCCTGGGCCAGGGGATTGCGGACCGGATAGAGGAACGGCGCGGCGCCGATCTCGAACTCGTCGCCCAGCTGGGTCTGGAAGCCTTCGGAGAACGACAGGGTGGCGGTGCCGAAGAAATGGACGTGCAGGTCGCCCGGCCGCCGGAACAGGTCGTACTTGAAGTGGTGGTGCTCGAGATTGGCGATGGTGTGGGACATGTTGGCCTCGCCCGACAGGAACGGCTTTTCCCACACCACCTGACCGCCGCGCAGGATGCGGCTGGCGCCGCGCACGTCGGCCGGCAGCTCGCCGGTCAGCAGTTCCGGGCCCAGGGCCGCCTGGCGCAGCTTGGAGTGGGCCAGCCACAGATAGTTGCCGCGCTCGATCACGTGGTCGGAGAACTCGTTGGCCAGGCAGAAGCCGAGGCGATGCGGCGTGCCGTCCGGTCCGATCAGGTAGACGCCGGCGATCTCGGGCTCCTCGCCGCCGTCCTGGGCGAAGGCCGGCGAGGTCAGGGGCGCGCCGGGACCGACCACGTGCGAGCCATCGCCCTTGTAGAACCATTCCGGCTGGGCCCCGACCGCGCCGGCTGCGGGCTTGCCGCCCTCGACGCCCATCAGGAACATCCGCATCGAGTCGGTCAGCTGTTCCCCAGACTGGGCGGCCTTGTGCATCTTGTCCCGACCCTCGGCCGAGCCGAGGTGGGTCAGGCCGGTGCCGGTCAGCACCAGGTGGGCCGGATCGGGATGGTCGATGGGGGCCAGGACCCGGCCCTCGGCCAGGGCCGCGGCGAGGTCGATCTCGGCGCCAAGCGGACGCGCCTGGGCGGTCTCGGCCAGGGTGGCGCCGGCCGCCACGGCGGCCTGGGCCAGGGCGTGCAGGGTGTCGACCCCCTCGACCCGCCGGGCCAGGCCCGCGTCATTGACCGCCGCGAGGATTCGCGTCCCGCCCTGTTCCTTCAGTTGCACGAACCGCAGCACCATGGCCGTCACCGTCTCCAAACCCTTGGCTATTTAGTCGGACAAATAGCGATCTAGGGGGCGCTGTCAAACCCGGATCGTCCCGTCAGGCCTCGCCCAAGCCGCCGCAGGGCGCTCGCGACGGCGGGGAATCGGCCCTGGGACAGGCCCGGGGCGACCTCTACCACAATCGTCGTACTTTTCGAGGCGACGGCGAAAGCGGATCCAACCTTCACCATGGATTTCGAAATCCCTTGTCGTCGGACAAGCTGTCTCGCTAGTGTCGTCGCACGTCAAGACTGGCGGGCCTCGGCCGCCGGCTGGGCCGGAGACCGAGCGCAGGTGCGGAAGAAGAACGACAGGGGCCACGAAGGCGACCGGGGGCGAGAGGGCCTCTATCCCAGCCGGATCCACGGCTCGATCGCCCGCACCCTCGGCGTGGCCATCGTCTCGGGCCAGTATGCGCCCGGCGACATCCTCAACAACGAGATCGATTCCAGCGAGCAGCTGCAGGTCTCGCGCAGCGCCTATCGCGAGGCGATCCGCATCCTGGCCGCCAAGGGCCTGGTCGAGAGCCGCCCCAAGACCGGCACCCGGGTCACCGAGCGCAACCGCTGGAGCCTGCTCGATCCCGAGGTGCTGGCCTGGTTCTTCGAGTCCGAGCCCAGCGAGGAGTTCCTCAAGGGCCTGTACGAACTGCGGATGATCGTCGAGCCGGCCGCCGCCGCCCTGGCCGCCGAGCGCCGCGACGACGGCCAGCTGGAGCGCATGCGCAAGGCGCTGATCCAGATGGAGAGCCAGACCCTGGCCACCGAGGCCGGCCAGGCCGCCGACCGCGACTTCCACGACACCGTGCTGGAGGCCACCGGCAACGCGCCGCTGTTCACCCTCTCCAGCAGCATCGGCGCGGCCGTGCGCTGGACGACGATCTTCAAGCAGCGCAAGCGCGAGCTGCCCCGCGACCCGATGCCCGACCACTGGAAGGTGTTCGACGCCATCGCCGCCAGCCGTCCCGACCAGGCGCGCCAGGCGATGGAGAAGCTGGTCGGCCTGGCCCTGGAAGACACCCGGGCGGCGATCGACCCGAAGGACTGAGTTCGGAGACCGCCATGAGTTTCGATGTTCCGCCGTCGCGGCGCGCCGTGATGGCCGGGGCCGGCGCGACCGTGCTGGGCGGCTGCGCGTCCGCGCCGTTCGCGAGCTCGGCCGAAGGCCCCGGCGAAGCCGTGCGCAACCCGCTGGTGCGGCAGAGGGCCGACGCCCAGGTGTTCCGCCACGACGACGGCGACTACTACATGACCGCCTCGGTCCCAGAATATGACCGGCTGGTCCTGCGCCGCGCGCCGACCCTGGCCGGCCTGGCGACGGCGCAGGAGGCGGTGATCTGGCGACGGCCCAGCCAGGGCCAGCTGGGCGGCTACATCTGGGCCCCGGAGCTGCACTGGATCGACGGCCGCTGGCACATGTATTTCGCGGCCGGCGACGCGGGCGAGCCGTTCCATATCCGCACCTATGTGCTGCGCTGCCAGGACCGCGACGCCCTGACCGGCCGCTGGGCGGTGCTGGGCCAGCTGCAGACGCCGTGGGACAGCTTCACGCTCGACTCCACCGTCTTCAGCCATCGCGGCGTCCGCTACCTGTGCTGGGCGCAGCACGAGCCGGGGATCGACACCAACAGCAACCTCTATCTGGGGCCGCTGGCCACGCCGCTGACCCTGGCCCGCCCGCCGGTCCGCCTCAGCGTGCCGACCCTGGCGTGGGAGACCGAGGGCTTCAAGGTCAACGAGGCGCCGGCCGTGCTGGCCCGCAATGGCCGGCTGTTCCTGGCCTATTCGGCCAGCGCCACCGACGCCCGCTACTGCCTGGGCCTGCTGACCGCCGACGCCGACGCCGACCTGATGTCGCCGGGCGCCTGGCGCAAGTCGCCGAACCCCGTGCTGGTGTCGTCGGACGAGACCGGCGTCTATGGGCCGGGCCACAATTCCTTCACCGTCGACGAGCGGGGCCGCGACCTGCTGGTCTTCCACGGCCGCGACTACAAGACCATCCAGGGCGATCCGCTGTTCGACCCCAACCGCCACACCCGGGTGCAGCGGCTCTATTACCATCCCGACGGAACGCCCGACTTCGGCGTGCCGGTCGGGGCTGGCGAGATCCCCGACCGCCTGGCGCCGCTGGATCGGCCCGGCGCCTATCTGCGCCTCGATGGGGACCGACTGGCGGTCGGCGAGGGGCCCCTGGCGACCACCCAGTTTCGCCAGAAGCTCGGGCCGGCCGGCCTGGTGTCGCTGGAGCCGATCCTGCGCCCCGGCCGAGTGCTGGCCGCGTCGCCCGACGGGGCGGTGGTGCTGGCCGCCGCGGCCGACGATCCGGCCCGGAGCGGCTTTCGCCGGGTGCGCGGCCTGGCCGGCCACGGAGTGTCGTTCGCCGCCGTCGAGCCGGGCCGCGGCTATCTGCGCCACCGCGACGGCGCCGTGGTGGTCGGCCCGGCCGAGGACACCGCGGGGCGGGCCGGGGCGACGTTTGAGGTGAGCTGAGGGTCCGCATTCGCAATCACACCGCGGCTCATCCCGACGAAGGTCCGTAGGCGATAAGTTGGGCCTTGGGCCTGGCTTGATCTTCCTCATCCTGAGGTGCTCGCCACTGGCGAGCCTCGAAGGACGCACGAAGCGGGCCGGCCCTGCGTCCTTCGAGGCCCGCTGCGCGGGCGCCTCAGGATGAGGAACATCGTAACTTGCCGCCTATGGGCATTTCGCCGGGATGAGCGGAGATTTCCAGGCCAACTCAGCCGACCAATGCTCTAAAACCGCCCCCGTCGCCGGCCCTTGAGCTTCTCCAGCGCCCGGACGGCGTGCTCGACCTGGGCCGAGACCTGGGCCACGGCCGCGGCGGGGGCCATCGCCGGGACCGCAAGGGCCGGCTCCGGCGCTTCAACAGCTGGCTTGCTGCGGCCCGGACCGGTCATGGTCGCGACCTTGCGGACCACGGCGGCCAGCTCGCCGCAGGCCTTGGCCTTGTCGCGGGCTTTACGGATCTCAGCGGGATCGTCGCTGGTCTCCAGGATCGCCCAGACCGCATCGAGGGCGGCCATGAGCTTGGTTTGCTGGGTTTCGCACCAGGCGGGGAAGGAAGGTTGGGTCATGCCGCTAGTGTGCGGCCGTCCTGGAGGGTGGGGATCGGAAACCTGCGTTTTCCTGTAAGGGGTTGATTTTACGCAAGTCTGTTTCGCGAACAGCGGGGATAGAGCGCGGCCTCCTCCACTTTTCCCGTCTCCCCGGCGAAGGCCGGGGTCCAGATTCAGCCTGAGCGTTTGGGGATGACGCGCCCGCGGACGGTGGCCGCACGACCGGCGCTCTGGGTTCGATCTGGGCCCCGGCCTTCGCCGGGGAGACGGTGAAAGAGGAAGCCCTGTGGATAACTTCCGCGTCCGAAGCCGTCGCGGAAGCTTCTGCGCCAACGTCCATCCTGAACCGCTTCCACCCCCATCCCCGGCCCTTCCCCCCTCCAGGGGGAAGGGAGAAGGCCTGTGGATAACTTTCACGTCGACGGCGCCGCCGTGCGGCAAGAGGACGCGGCCACGGCCCGGGGCGTGTCCGGCGCCGGGTTCCCGGTGAGCCTAGCGGCCCAGGCGACCGGACCCCGCCACGGGGGGGCAGGGCGACGAATCGGGCGGAATGGCCCCGCCGCGGCCGGATCTTTCGAGCCCAGGGCGCTCTTGGCCGGCGCTATCATCCGACAACTAGCGGCGGCGAATCGTCAGTTTCTTCAATTGGAAAGCGCGGCTCACAACCGTTGTCGAGCCGAGCCGCCGCCAGATTGACGGCGCGGCGTCAGCGGTATAGTCAGACAAATGAACAAGGGCGAAGCGAACGGGGCGTCGCAGGTTTCGCGGGACCGCGGAACGAGCTTCCAGGCCTCCCGCCAGCCTCCGCCGTTGTCGCCGACCCAAGGCCCCCTCTTCGATCAAGGGCCGCCCTATCAAGGACCGTCATGAGCTCTGCCGCCGTTCCGCCCCGCGCCCTGCGTTCGCGCGCCTGGTTCGACAACCCCGACAATGTCGACATGACGGCGCTGTATCTCGAGCGCTACCTGAACTTCGGCTTGTCGCTGGAAGAGCTGCAGTCGGGCAAGCCGATCATCGGCATCGCCCAGACCGGCAGCGACCTGTCGCCCTGCAACCGCCACCACCTGGTGCTGGCCGAGCGGGTGCGCGAAGGCATCCGCACCGCCGGCGGCATCGCCCTGGAATTCCCGGTCCACCCGATCCAGGAGACCGGCAAGCGGCCCACCGCGGGCCTGGATCGCAACCTGGCCTATCTGGGCCTGGTCGAGACCCTGTACGGCTATCCGATCGACGGCGTCGTCCTGACCATCGGCTGCGACAAGACCACCCCCGCCTGCCTGATGGCCGCGGCCACGGTCAACATCCCGGCCATCGCCCTGTCGGTCGGCCCGATGCTGAACGGCTGGCACAAGGGCCAGCGCACCGGCTCGGGCACCATCGTCTGGAAGGCCCGCGAGCTGCTGGCGGCCGGCGAGATCGACCATGCCGGCTTCATCAAGCTGGTGGCCAGCTCGGCCCCGTCGACCGGCTACTGCAACACCATGGGCACGGCCACGACCATGAACTCGCTGACCGAGGCCCTGGGCATGTCGCTGCCCGGCTCGGCCGCCATTCCCGCCCCCTATAGAGACCGGCAGCAGAACGCCTACGAGACCGGCCTGCGCATCGTCGAGATGGTGCGCGAGGACCTCAAGCCGTCCGACATCCTCAGCCGCGAGGCCTTCCTCAACGCCATCGTCGTCAATTCGGCGATCGGCGGCTCGACCAACGCCCCGATTCACCTCAACGCCCTGGCCCGCCACATCGGCGTCGAACTGAGCGTCGACGATTGGCAGACCCATGGCGAAGAGGTGCCGCTGCTGGTCAACCTGCAGCCGGCCGGCGAATATCTGGGCGAGGACTATTACCGGGCCGGCGGCGTGCCGGCGGTGTTCGGCCAGCTGATCGGCCAGGGCCTGATCCACGAGGGCGCCCGGGCGGTGTCGGGCCAGACCATCGGCGAGCAGTATCGCGGCGCGCTGATCGAGGACGAGGCGGTGATCCGCCCGTTCGACAAGCCGCTGGTCGAGCGCGCCGGCTTCGTGGTCATGCGCGGCAACCTGTTCAATTCGGCGATCATGAAGACCAGCGTGATCACCAAGGAGTTCCGCGACCGCTACCTGTCCGACCCCGCCGACCCCGACGCCTTCGAAGGCGAGGCGGTGGTGTTCGACGGGCCCGAGGACTATCACCACCGGATCGACGATCCGGCGGTGGGCATCACCGAGCGCAGCGTGCTGTTCATGCGCGGGGCGGGGCCGGTCGGCTATCCCGGCGCGGCCGAGGTGGTCAACATGCGGGCCCCCGACTACCTGATCAAGCAGGGGATCCACCAGCTGCCGTGCATCGGCGACGGGCGCCAATCGGGCACCTCCGGCTCGCCTTCGATCCTCAACGCCTCGCCCGAAGCGGCGGCCGGCGGCGGCCTGGCCCTGCTGAAGAGCGGCGACCGGGTGCGGGTCGACCTGCGCAAGTCGCGGGTCGACGTGCTGATCGACCCCAAGGAGATCGTCGCCCGTCGGGCCGCGCTCGAAGCGGCCGGCGGCTTCGCCTATCCGGAAAGCCAGACGCCCTGGCAGGAGATCCAGCGGGCCATCGTCGGCCAGATGGAGACCGGGGCGGCCCTGGAGCCGGCCGTCAAGTACCAGCGCATCGCCCAGACCAAGGGCCTGCCGCGCGACAACCACTGATCCAATCCACCGAAGACAAACGCCGAGAACGGCGACCTAGGGAGAATATCGTGAAGCTCACCACGCTGAAGCACGCGCTCGTCGCAGGCCTCGCCGTCGCCGCCCTGGCCACGGCCGGGGCCGCCGTCGCCCAGACCGCCGTCACCGCCACCCTGCGCGCCGACCAGCCCGGCGCCGTGATCCAGCCGGAGGTCTACGGCCAGTTCGCCGAGCACCTGGGCCGGGGCATCTATGAGGGCGTCTGGGTCGGCGAGGACAGCAAGATCCCCAACACCAAGGGCTATCGCAACGACGTGGTCGCGGCCCTGAAGCAGATCCACGTGCCGGTCGTGCGCTGGCCGGGCGGCTGCTTCGCCGACGACTACCACTGGCGCGAGGGGATCGGCCCGCGCGACAAGCGCCCGACCAAGGTCAATGTGATGTGGGGCGGCGTCGAGGAGCCCAACAGCTTCGGCACCAACGAGTTCATGGACTTCGCCGAGCTGATCGGCGCCAAGACCTATGTCGCCGGCAATGTCGGCAGCGGCACGCCGCAGGAAATGGCCGAGTGGGTCGAGTACATGGTCTCGCCGACCAAGTCGACGATCGCCAACATGCGTCGCGCCAACGGCCGCGACAAGCCCTGGAAGCTCGACTTCTTCGGGGTCGGCAACGAGAACTGGGGCTGCGGCGGCCAGATGACCGCGGCCCACTACACCAATCTCTATCGCAACTTCGCCGAGTTCGTGCGGGTGCCGGGCGGGACCAACACCGTGAAGGTGGCCAGCGGCCCCAACGCCGACGACTACGCCTGGACCGAGACCCTGATGGCCGGCGCGGCCCGGAACATGAACGCGCTGAGCCTGCACTACTACACCATCCCCACCGGCGACTGGAAGAACAAGGGCTCGGCCACGGAGTTCAACGAGCAGCTGTGGGCCGACACCATGGTCAAGACCGAGCGCATGGAAGAGCTGGTCAGCAAGCACAGCGCCATCATGGACAAGTACGATCCCGAAAAGAAGGTCGGGCTCTATGTCGATGAATGGGGCATCTGGCACGACGTCGAGCCGGGCACCAACCCCGGCTTCCTCTACCAGCAGAACACCATGCGCGACGCGGTGGTGGCCGGCCTGAACCTCAACATCTTCCACCGGCACGCCGACCGGGTGCGGCTGACCGCCATCGCCCAGATGGTCAACGTGCTGCAGGCGATGATCCTGACCGACAAGGAAAAGATGGTCCTGACCCCGACCTACTGGGTCTACGACCTCTACAAGCCGTTCCAGGGCGCGACCTCGCTGCCGCTGGAGGTCAACAGCCCGAACTATACCCTGGGCAAGTCCAGCGTCCCGGCGGTCAGCGCCTCGGCGGCCCGGGACACCGCGGGCGTGGTCCACCTGGCGCTGGTCAATGTGGATCCGAACAAGTCGGCGACGGTGACGGTCAAGCTCACGGGCGCGGCCGGCAAGGCGGTCAAGGGCCGAGTGCTGACGGCCTCGACCATGGCCGCCCACAACACCTTCGACGCCCCCAACGCCGTCAAGCCGGCGGCCTTCACGACGGCCTCGATCAAGGGCGACGTCCTGACCGCCACTCTGCCGAGCAAGTCGGTGGTGGTGCTGGATCTGAACTAAAGCATCGTGCGGAAAAGTGGACACCGGTTTTCCGCAGAAACGATGCGAATGTAAAAACCTAGAGCCGGGCGCGCGATTCTTACATCGTGCGGCCGGCTCTAGGGCGCGGGCGGGGGAGCTTGGCGCTCCCCCGCTTTTCCTTCACACCGTCATCCCGGGCCTTGTGCCCGGGACCCATTTGTCCGCCGCAAGGGCAGGGGTTTGGCGCGCAGGCGCGCCATTTTGCTTCGCCGTCAGCTGAACCATGGGTCCCGGGCACAAGGCCCGGGATGACGGTTGAAAGGTGAGGCTCAGAACACCTTCATCTCGACCAGCCGCATGTCCTGGCCGGGGGCCAGGTCGAAGACCGCCCGCAGTTTCGAGGTCGTCAGCGGTTTCCAGGTCGTGCGGTCGACGCCATTGTCGAGGGGCGTAGCGACCTTGGCGGTTTCCACCCACTTCCCACCGATCCAGGCCTCCAGTCGATAGGCCTTGGGGGCCGCCAGGGCCTTGCCGTCGGCGAAGAAGCTGAGTTCGGCCGCGCGCACCGACACCGGCTTGCCGAAATCGACCGCGAACCACGGCTGGGCCTGGCCGGCGCCCGGCGACCAGCCGTTGGCCATCTCCGGGAAGAACCACACCCGCCCGTCCAGGGCCTGGTGCACGGTCCTGGGATCCTCGCCGGCCGAGGCCGAACCCTTGGGATAGTCCGAGCGCACCAGGTTGACCGCCAGGTCGATCGGCCGGGCGATCGGCGCGGCCGGCTTGCGGGCCAGCGGGACCGTGAGCCTGGCCAGGGTCGGGGCGCTGGCGACCACCTTGCCGTCCACCGACACCACCAGCCCCTTGCGGCCATAGCGGCGGCCGTCGGCGTCGAAGACGATGCTGATCCGGTGGCCGTGATAGGGCGCGTCCTGCAGGGCGAAATAGCGCAGGAAATGCGGGTCGGCCGGGTCGCTGGGGGCGAGGGGATTGACCTCCAGCACGTCGTCGGCCCGCGGCCGCAGGCCGACCAGGCCGCTGATCACCAGGTCGACATAGCCGGAGTGATTGTAGTGGTGGCTGCGGGCCAGGCCGACGATGGCCTTGCCGGTGGCCGGGTCATAGTCCTCCTCCAGGTCGGGCTTGCCGTCCTTGAAGTGCAGCGCCGTGTACTGGGCCAGCATCCGCGCGTAGTCGGCGCGGGTGATCACCGACTGATGATAATCGTTGAGCAGGTTGGCCAGGCCGGTCAGGGCCTGGGTGGTCTGGAACGGCCAGACCGGCCCGTTCCACTGGCACTCGCGCTCGCCGGTTTCCTTGATGTAGCGGTACTGGCGCATGTAATATTCGTAGGACGGCTCGACCGTGCGCAGGCCGGCGGGGCCCGCCAGTTCGTTCGGATCGATCGCGTGCTTCCAGGCCGCCGCATAGGCCGGGGTGTCGTCCGGCAGGCCGAAGGTCCAGGGCAGGTAGCCGACCAGCTCGCGGCCGCGGATCGGGTCCCAGTACTTCACATGCTCGTTGTTGACCTTGTAGCGGTCGATGAAGTGGGCGAAGTCCTGGCTCCACAGGCTCTTCTGCACCTGGGCCTTCAGGTCGGCGGCCCTGGCGGCGTAGTCGGCGGCCGTGGCCTTGTCGCCGGTCAGGGCCGCCAGCCGGCTGATCGCCCGGGCGTTGGCGTACATGTAGCTGTTGATCGAGGGCCGGAAGGCCTGGCCGCCGGAGAAGCCGTCCTTGCCGCCCGAGGCGTCGATCGAGCTGATGGTGTATTCGGTGGCGTCGGCCAGCGGCTCGACCCAGTACAGCTTCTTGTCGAAGTCATAATGGTCGTCCCACAGGGCGTAGATGTGCTTCATCACCGCCAGGTGCCGGGTCGCGGCCGCCTGGTCGCCGTCGACCAGGAACCGGGCCCAGGTGGCGTCGGCGATCGATTCGCTGAAGTGGCGGTCGTTGCCGCCCTGGCTGTGCAGGAAGTCGATATAGTCGCCGGCATAGCGCCGGTCGTGCAGCCAGCGGCCCTCCTGGATGTGGAAGGCCGAGGCGTCGTTGAGGCTGGCATAGGGCTCGCGCTGCCAGCCGACGTCGTCGAGGAACTCGGTGGTGATGTAGCCGCGCGGACCCAGGTCGCGCTGGTGGGCGCGGAACACCCGCCAGCGGTAGTAGTAGATCTCGTCCAGCTTGGGGTCCGACGACTCGAACAGCGGGACATTGCCCTCGTACCAGGGGGCGTCGTGGCCGAATCGGGCGACGGCGACGGCATGGGCGTCGATCGGCGCGGCGCCATTCGGGGGAGCCGCCGCGGCCAGCGCCGGCGCCAGGCTCAGCCACGCCGTCCCCCAGACCGCCGCGGCGATCCGCAAGCCCGCTCCAGACCTTTGCGCCATGCGTTTCCCCTCCAGGCATTTGTCTGAGTACTTAGCCAGACCCGCGGACGGTCGCCAGCAAATCTTGCCGCCGGCGGCGCCCCGCCGCCCACGCGGGCTGGCGTGACAGGGCGTTCGGCGGTTACGACCATGGTCGTAGTCGTCGCCCGCCGCGAAGGCGACTATTCACATCGCAGGATCGGCGGAAGCCCGGCGGGCCCGGCGTTCCCGAACAGCCAGAATCGGGTGCGACGACGTGGGATGGAAATCAGTTGCGGCGGCCCTGCTGTGCGTCGCGCCGGTCCCGGCCTGGGCCGGGTCCGTCTATCTCTCCGCGCCGGTCGACGCGCGGGCGGTCACGGTCGCCGCTAAGCCCGGCAAGGCCGGGGACGGCGCCGCCATCCAGGCCGCGCTCGACGCGGCGGCGGCCAAGGGGGGCGGGGGCGTCGTGTTCCTGCCCTCGGGCCGCTACACCCTGACCCGCACCCTGCTGGTCTGGCCCGGCGTGCGGCTGATCGGGGTCGGGCCCACGCGCCCGGTCCTGGTGCTGGCCGATCGCACCCCCGGCTTCCAGAAGGGCGTGGCCAGCATGGTGGTGTTCCCCGGAACCGGCCCGGGTTCCGACAAGCCGGTCCCGGTCCCGCTGCCCGACCTCGTTCCCGCCGACGACAAGGTCGCCGACGCCAATTCCGGCACCTTCTACCCGGCCCTCGGCAATGTCGATTTCGAGATCGGGGACGGCAATCCGGCCGCCACGGCGGTGCGCTTCCACGCCGCGCAGCACGCCTATCTGCGCCACATCGACTTCCACATCGGCTCGGGCCTGGCCGGGGTCTACCAGGTCGGCAACGAGGCCGAGGACCTGCGGTTCTTCGGCGGCCGCTACGGGATTCTGGCGGAGAAGACCTCGCCGGCCTGGCCCTTCACCCTGATCGACTCCAGCTTCGAGGGTCAGCGCGACGCGGCGATCCGCGAGCACGAGGCCGGACTGACCCTGGTCAACACCCGCATCCGCAACGTGCCGGTCGGGATCGAGATCGACGAGGGCTATGGCGACTGGCTGTGGGGCAAGGACGTCCGTTTCGAGAACGTCTCGAAGGCCGCGGTGATCGTCAGCAACGAGGACAACGCCTACACCCAGGTCGGCTTCGACAACGCCCTGGCCGACAACGTGCCGACCTTCGCCCGCTTCCGCGACAGCGGCAAGGCCGTGGCCGGGACGGGGCGCCGCTACCAGGTCAAGGCGTTCAGCTACGGCCTGGCCCTGCCGGGCCTCGGGGCGACCGGCAAGTTCACCACCAGCTTCGAGGCCGCGCCGCTGGCCGCCTGGCCCAAGCCGGCGGCCCGCGCCGTCCGCCCCCTGCCGCCGGTGGCCGAATGGACCAATGTCCAGGCCCTGGGCGCCAAGGGCGACAACCTCACCGACGACACCGCCGCGCTGCAGGCCGCGATCGACGGCCACCGCGTGCTGTACTTCCCGATGGGCCGCTATGTGGTCAGCGACACCCTGAGGCTGAAGCCCGACACGGTGCTGATCGGCCTGCATCCCAGCCTGACCCAGATCGTGCTGCCCGACGGCCTGCCGGCCTATGCCGGCGGCGGCGGGCCCAAGGCCCTGATCGAGAGCGCCCGGGGCGGCGACGCCATGGTCTCCGGCCTGGGCCTGTTCACCGGCGGCATCAATCCGCGAGCCACGGCCCTGCTGTGGAAGGCCGGCGCGGACTCCCTGGTCGACGACGTCAAGATCCAAGGCGGCCACGGTACGACCCTGGCCGACGGCTCCCGCTTCGATTCCTACAACGCCACCCACACCGCCGACCCCGACCCGCGCAAGCGCTGGGACGGCCAGTATCCCAGCATCTGGGTCACCGACGGCGGCGGCGGGACCTTCACCAACCTGTGGAGCCCCAACACCTACGCCCAGGCGGGGTTCTATGTGTCGAACACCAGGACTCCCGGCCATGTCTACGAGCTGTCGGCCGAGCACCATGTGCGGGCCGAGATCGTGCTCGACGGGGTCGAGAACTGGGAGTTCCTGGCCCCGCAGACCGAGCAGGAGGCGGGGCTGGACGGCCAGGACGCGGTGTCGCTGGAGATCCGCAATTCGCGCAATCTGCTGTTCGCCAACTACCACGCCTATCGCGTCACCCGCTCGGTCAAGCCGGCCCCGGCGGCGGTGAGGCTCTACGACAGCGGCGACATCCGCTTCCGCAATGTCCACGTCAACGCCGAGAGCGGCTTCGCCTTCTGCGACGCCGGCGGCTGCGGGACCTATCTGCGGGCCAGCAAGTTCCCGTTCGAGACCGCGATCCAGGATGTCACCCACAAGCTGGAGGTCCGCGAGCGCGAGTTCGCCGCGCTCGACGTGCCGATGACCCCCACCGCCCCGGCGACCCCAAGCCTGGCCAAGGTGGAAAGGCTGGAGGACGGCTTCCATTCGATCTCCGGCGCCGCGGTCGACGCGGCCGGCAAGCTCTATTTCGTCGAGCGGGCCAGGCAGCGGATCTGGAGCTGGTCGAAGGACCGCGGCCTGGTCACCGAGCGCGATCATGTGCTGGACCCCGTCAACCTGGTGTTCGAGGGTTCAGGCGACCTGCTGGTGCTGTCCTCCGACGGTCCAGAGGCGACGGTCTACGCCTTCAAGCCCGGCGCGCCGGACGGCCAGGTCCAGGTGATCCGGCCCACCCCGGTCGCCGACCATGCCGGGGCGCTGACCGCCCTGCCGGGCAATCTGTGGAACAATGGCGAGTTCCGCGACCAGATCGATCGCGACACCTACCGCTTCACGACCCTGGCCGAGATGTTCGCCCGCGACATGGCCAGGCCCAAGGCCCGGCAATATGTCTCGCCGGACGGCTCGCTGGTGCTGCCGGCCTTCCGGGTGGTCCAGCAGGGACCGCCCAACCACCTGGGCTGGCGGTTCTCCGACACCCTGGACGCCTATGGCCTGGTCACCGCCAAGGTCGGGGCGCGGGTGTTCCTCAGCAACGGCTCGGAGGACCGCACCTATAGCGGCCTGGTCGGCCCGGGCGGGGCGGTCACCGATCTGAAGCCCTTCGCCAACCGCGGCGGCGAGAGCGTCGTCCAGGGGCCGGACGGCCGAGTCTATGTCGCCAACGGCCAGGTGTTCGTCTACGACCGCGACGGCCGCGAACTGGGCCAGATCCAGGTTCCCGAGCGGCCGATACAGCTGATCTTCGGCGGTCCCGACCGCCGCACCCTGTTCATCCTGAGCCACCACAGTCTCTATGCGGCGGGGCTCTAGGGGCAGGACAAGGCCCGACCCTAAGCCGTCTCCCCGGCGAAGGCCGGGGTCCAGATTCAGCCGTGGCGCCGCACGCTTATCCGAAAGACACAGCCCTATGATCTGGGCCCCGGCCTTCGCCGGGGAGACGGGTGAAGGGCGATCTCATCCCGCTAGCCCGGCGCCCTAGCTGGCGCTGTTGAGCTCGGCGACCACGTCATAGGCGTCGCCGCGATAATAGGACTGGGTGAACTCGGCCGCGCGGCCGTCGATCAGGAAGCCGCGCCGCTCGATCAGCAGGCCGGCGTCGCGCGGGAAGACGCCCAGGGTTTCGGCCTGGTCGTCGGAAAAGCTGACCGCCCGCAGGCGCTGCAGGGCCCGCACCGGGCGATAGCCGGCCCGGTCGAGGGCGTCGTAGAGCGAGTCCTCGACGGCGTTCAGCGACGGCAGGCAGTAGGCCGGGATGGTGGAATATTCCAGGGCCATCGGCGCGTCGTCGGCGTAGCGGATGCGGTGGAAGCGATAGACCGCCGCGCCCGGCGACAGGCCCAGGGACAGCGACTCCTCGGGGGTGACCGCGCCGATCGAGCGGTTGATCCAGACGCTGTGCGGGCGGCGGCCGCGCGACAGCATGTCCTCGGAGAACGACGACAGCTTGGAGAAGCTCTTCTCGACCCTGCCGGTGACGAAGGTGCCCGCACCGCGGCGGCGGCTCAGCAGGCCCTCGTCGACCAGGCCGCTGAGCGCCTTGCGCACGGTGATCCGCGACACCGCATATTCCTCGGCCAGGTCGCGCTCGGGCGGGATCGCCACGTCCTGGGTCAGGACCCGGCGATTGATGGCGTTCCGCAGAACCCGCTGGAGCTGCATGTAGAGCGGCATGGAATCGCTGGATTCGAGCCGGCCGACGACGTCGGAAAAGGACATGGGCGGTTTACCTAAAGGCTCCGGGGAAGGGCGCGACGGCGCTGCTCAGGGACGAAGGGCGAGGGGAGGGCGAGGCGCGCCGACCGGTCGCGGATCGCTCCGCGAGACGTTCGGGGATCGGCCGATGACTCATGACGCCCTCAAGAAACATGACCAGGCTGTAGGGGATGCGACCACCCAAAGGACAACCCGCGGTCGCGCCAGAACTATCATCAAATTTATTTAATTGCCACGCTGGGCACGCAGCTGGTGAAAAGAGCGGCGCCGTGGCCAGCCGACGGTCGCCATTGAGATCGATATAGATCACTGTTTTCATTGAATTTTATAATTACCTCCCCAAAATCCCTGCACCTTTCGGTCGGCCGCCGCCGCCGCCCTATGTAACAATTTCGCACAGCTTCGCGTGAAATATAAATGGAATTTGATTTACTAATTGACGACACGGCAAGCCCAATCCTAGGCTCTTGGTCGTATCAGGTATCTCAATGGTCCTAGGTGGTATGGGCCTGGCCTTGGGACGCTCTGAGCGGCCGTCGCGCTGACGGTCTGGCGAGGGAGGGCTACGGCGCCCAAAGGGGAGAGACTCGGAACATGAGCCTCAGATCATATATTCTGCTGACCACGGCGCTGGCGGGGATGTCGGTGACCAGCGCAGCGATGGCCCAGGCCGCCAGCGGCGCCACGACGGTCGACGAGGTCGTCGTCACCGGCCTGCGCGAAAGCCTCAAGAAGTCCATCCAGGTCAAGCGCGAGGCCAACGCGGTCATCGACGTGATCACCGCCGACGGCGTCGGCAAGTTCCCTGACCGCAACGTCGCCGAAGCCCTGGCTCACGTGCCCGGCGTCAGCGTCGACCACCAGTTCGGCGAAGGCGAGCGGGTCGCCATCCACGGCACCGACCCGGCCCTGAACCGCGTGCTGATCGACGGCCACAGCATCGCCTCGGCCGACTGGGGCGGCAACCCATCCGACCGGTCGAGCCGCAGCTTCAACTATTCGCTGCTGGCCCCCGAGATCGTCGCCCGCGCCGAGGTCTTCAAGTCGCCGGAAGCCCGGATCGACGAAGGCAGCCTGGGCGGCACCGTCATCGTCCATACGCGCAAGCCGCTGGACCTGGACGCCAACACCCTCTCGGCCTCGGCCGGCTACGCCTATAACGACCGCTCCGAGAAGGGCAACGCCCGCGCCTCGGGGCTCTACAGCTGGAAGGACAGCACCGACACCTTCGGCGTCCTGCTGGGCGCCACCTACGACAAGCAGCACCTGGCCCGGGCCGGCATCGAATATTTCGGCTACAGCGGCGGCGACAGCTTCGACAGCGCCTTCACCTATGACGCCAACGGCAATGTCACCGGCGGCCCGACCATCAACGGCGCGGCCCCGACCAACGCCAGCCTGGCCACCTTGCGGGCTTCGCGCCTGCCGTGCTGCATCAACTTCGACTATTTCGAGCAGACCCGCGAGCGGGTCGGCCTGTCGGGCGCGCTGCAATACAAGCCGACCGACGATCTGGAGTTCCTGGCCACCGGCCTGCACATCGACGGCAAGTACGACAACTACAGCCAGGCGGAATATTCGGTCGCCGTCTGGACGCCCACCACCCTGCAGGCGGCCACGGTCAACAACGGCCTGATGACCAAGGGCGTCTTCGGTCCCAAGTCGAACGGCGACACCGCCCAGCTCGACACCAACTTCCGCAAGACCACCATCAAGAACGACAGCCTGAACCTGGCCATGAACTGGAAGCCGGGCGCGTGGGATATCCACACCGACGTCGGCTACACCAAGGCGACCGGCGGCAAGGACCCCGAATACCTGTTCTCGGCGATGACCAGCGCCGGCTTCACCTACGAGTTCGACGGCAAGAACACGATGGTGAACTACACCGCCGATCCAAGCGTCCCCGGCACCTTCGCCAGCCGCAAGAACGGCACGGTCACCCGCAACGGCCAGACCTTCACCGGCTTCCAGCTGGGCGGCGTCTACAAGGGCGTGACCTCGGACGAGGAAGCCTACGGCCAGATCGACTTCAAGCGTGACGTGGAATGGGGTCCGTTCACCAAGATCCTGTTCGGCCTGAAATACGCCGACCACACCAACCAGGAAACCTCGTCGGGCACCTCCGACTATTCGGACACGCCCTTCAGCCTGGCCGATATCGAAACGGCCAAGACGCCTTCGAACCTGTTCGACGGCCTGGGCGCCAGCGGCAACGCCACCCAGTTCACCACCATTCCCAAGGCGGAAGTCATCCGCCTGATCATGGCGCGGAAGTATTCGTTCTTTTCGACCGACTACGGCGCCAGCTTCAAGGTCGACGAGAAGATCGCCAACGCCTATGTGCAGGGCAATTTCGAGCAGAACGGTTGGCGCGGCAACATCGGCGGCCGCTTCGTCAGCACCAAGGATGACTCCCACTACTGGCTGAGCACCGACGACGGCAACACCTTCAACCCAGCGACCACTTCGACGGACTACAACAAGTTCCTGCCGTCGTTCAACGTCGCCTATTCGGTGACCCCGGACGTCGTCGTTCGTGGGGCCATCGCCAAGGTGATCGCCCGTCCTCGCTATGGAGAATTGGCCGGCTCGTTCTCCCGCAGCGACACCTTCCACACGGCCAGCGGCGGCAATCCGAACCTGAAGCCCTACGAGGCGCTCAATCTCGAGCTCTCGGGCGAGTGGTACTTCCGGCCAGGCGCTCTGGTCTCGGCGGAAGTCTTCCACCGCGACATCAGCTCGTACATCGTCTCCAAGACGACGGACATGAGCCTGTTCAATCCGAACACGCAGCAGAACGAGACCTACAGCGTCAGCTCGCCCGTCAACGCGCAGGACGCCAAGGTCACCGGCCTGCTGATCTCCTACCAGAGCGACATCGCCTGGGGCTTCGGCATTCAGACCAACGTCTCCTACGCCGAGGCCGAGGTCAAAGACTACAACATGCCGTTCCTGTCGAAGTACACGGTCAACATCATCCCGTACTACGAGCGGGGTCCGTTCCAGGCGCGCCTGAGCTACAACTACCGTTCGTCCTACTTCACCGGCATCGGCCGCCTGAATTCCAAGGACAGCACGGACGGCTACAACCAGCTCGACCTGTCGGCGTCCTATCAGTTCACCGACCGCATGGCCCTGACCCTGAACGCCCAGAACCTGCTGGACGAGACCTACTATTCGTACAGCGGCGACAAGGCTGCGCCGACCGCCTTCTACAAGAACGGTCGCGTGCTGGCCCTGAGCTTCAGCTACAAGATGTAGTTCTTCCCCTTCCTCCCCCTGGGCGGCCGTCGCACTGCAAGGCGATGGCCGCCCTCTTTTTCTTCCGGGGAGCGGACGAGCGGATGAAGATGATTGCGGGCGCGTCTAGGCTGGGTCTGGCCGGGCGACCCGCTCGAAGCGGCCTGGGAGGGTGGTGAGCGCGTGACGAGGACAGGCCTGCTTTCCCGCCTGCTGATTTTGTTCATGGCCTTCTTCGCCCAGGCGGCGGCCGCCGCCGTGCGGATCGATCTGGACGGCGACTGGCGGTTTCGCACCGACCCGCAGGGCCAGGGCCTCGCCCAGGGCTGGGCTGGGCGGACGCCGGACGGGGCGCGCGCCGTCACCGTGCCCCACACCTGGAACCTTGGCCAGGACCAGGCCTTCGACGGCGTCGGCTGGTATTTCAAGACCGTGGTCCTGCCCGCCGACCTAGCGGGCCAGCACGTCGAGCTGAACTTCGGCGCCACCTTCTACAAGAGCCGGGTGTTCGTGAACGGCGTCGAGGCCGGCGGCCACGAGGGCGGCTTCACGGCCTATCACCTGGACGTCGGCAAGCTGCTGCGCCCGGGCGAGAATCGCATCGCCGTGGCCATCGACAACCGGCCGGGCTTTGCGACCATCCCCGGCTACGCCATGCGGCTGCAGGCCTCGGGCAATGTCTGGTACGACTGGTGGCGCAACGGCGGGATCCTGCGCGACGTCTGGCTGAGCGCCGCCGACCAGGGCCTGATCCGCCGGCAGACCATCACCCAGACGCTGGCGGCCGACCGCGCCACGGCCCTGACCCGGGTGCAGGTCGAGAACGTCGACGCCCGGGCCCATGACTACCGCCTGGCGGCCAGTCTCGAAGATCCCGACGGCCGCGTCGTGGCCCGGGCCGAGCAGGCGCTGCGGGTGGCGGCGGGCGGCGCGGCGGCGCCGGCCCTGAGCCTGGAGGTCGCCCGGCCGCAGCTGTGGAACGTCGGCGCGGCCAGGCTCTACCGGCTGTCGGTCGAACTGCGCGGCGAGGACGGCCGGCTGCTGGACCAGCGCGCCGACACCGTCGGCTTCCGCAGGATCGAGATCCGCGACCGCCGGCTCTACGTCAACGGCCAGGCCGTGCGACTGACCGGCATGACCCGCCACCAGGACTCGCCCTGGGAGGGCCAGGCCGAGAGCGCCGGCACCATCCGCCAGGACTGGAACGACCTGGCGGCGCTGCACGTCACCCTGACCCGGCCGGTGCACTATCCCCAGCCGCAGGCCGTGCTCGACGCCGCCGACCGCGACGGCATCCTGCTGATCCCCGAGATCCCGATCTGGCAGATGACCGAGGCCCAGTTGGCCGATCCGCGGCTGCTGCCCCTGGCCAAACAGATGATGGGTGAGATGATCGCCGAGGCCGGCAACCATCCCAGCGTGCTGGCCTGGAGCGTGATGAACGAGAGCGACGCCTCCAAGCCCGGCGGCCTGGCGTTCTTCCGGGCCATGAAGGCCCACATCAACGCCATCGATCCCGGCCGCTTCGTGACCTTCGCCGATTCCGACGTCTCGATCGCGCCGTGGAAGCCGGCCCAGGCCCTGCGCGAGGCCGACTTCGTGATGGCCAACGCCTATTTCGGCACCTGGAGCGGCGGGGCGGACTCGGTCGAGCCGTGGCTCGACTTCTTCGCCAAGGCCTATCCCGACAAGATGCTGGTGATCTCGGAGTTCGGCTGGCCAGGCCCGTTCTCGGCCGATCCCAAGGCCGCCGACGCGGCCCGGATCGACAACCTGCTGGGCCAGATGGCGGCGTTCGAGAAGCGCCCCTTCGTCGGCGGCGCGATCTTCTGGACCTACCAGGACTACCACTCCAACCGGAACCTCTATGCCGGGTCGGTCGACGGCTATGTCGACCACGGGGTGGTCGACGAATACCGCCAGCGCAAGCCGTCCTATGCGGCCTGGGAGCAGCGCAACCGCGCCCTCGACGCGGCGGTGGCCTGGACGGTGGGCGAGGGGGGGCTGAAGGGCTTCACCGCCAAGCTCGCGCCGCGCCCGGCCGGGGCCCTGCCGTCCTATCCGCTGACCGGCCTGAAGGTCCGCTGGACGGCCCTGGACCAGAACGGCGCGGTGGTCGGCCAGGGCGCGCCGGCCGACCTCGACCTCGCCGCGCCGACCACCGTCACGGGCGCCTGGGACAAGCCGGTCGACGGCCTTGTCCATCTGACCCTGGACGTGCTGACCTCCACCGGCGTTCGGGCCGGCGGCCAGACGGCGGACTATCGACCCTTCAAGCTCGGTTCGGCGCCGTTCCCGCCCGATCCGGCGCAGCTTCCCTCCAGCCCGGCGGTGCGTTGATGGCCAACAGCAAAGACTCCCATTCCAAGGGCCTGGACCGCCGCGCCTTCCTCGGCGCCGCGGCGGTCGGCGCGGCGGCGACGACGACCCCGGTCCTGGCCGCCGAGCCGGTCTCGCCCACCGCCCCGACCGCCAAGACCCTCAGCCCGGAGGCGATCGACCAGGCCTGGCGCAAGGCGGCCGCCAAGTTCGACGCCCCGCGCGCCGCGGTGCTCAAGCGGGCCCGGACCATGGCGACCACCGGCCCGTTCCGCCCCGACTGGCCGTCGCTGCAGACCTACCAGCCGCCGCTCTGGTACCAGGACGCCAAGTTCGGGATCTTCATCCATTGGGGGGTCTATTCGGTGCCGGCGTTCGGCGGCGAGTGGTACTCGCGGCTGATGTACCAGCAGGGCTCGAAGGAATACGAGCACCACGTCGCCACCTACGGGCCGCAGGACCGCTTCGGCTACAAGGACTTCATCCCGCAGTTCACCGCCAAGGCCTATGATCCGGCCGCCTGGGCCCGGCTCTTCAAGCAGGCCGGGGCCCGCTATGTGGTGCCGGTGGCCGAGCACCATGACGGCTATGCGATGTACGACAGCCGCCTGTCGGACTGGACGGCGGTCAAGACCGGTCCCAAGCGCGACCTGATCGGCGCTTTCGCCAAGGCCTCCCGGGCCGAGGGGCTGCATTTCGGCCTCTCCAGCCACCGGGCCGAGCATAACTGGTTCTTCGACGAAGGCCGCAAGATCGCCTCCGACGTCAATGATCCGCGCTATCTGGAGCTCTACGGCCCGGCCCAGCTGCGGCTGATGGGCAAGGACGACTCCGACCTGTTCGGCGATTTCACCGCCGTCTATCCGGCCTGGGTCGACGACTGGCTGGCGCGCACCGCCGAACTGGTCGAGCTCTATGATCCCGAGCTGATCTATTTCGACTGGTGGATCGGCAAGGCCGAGTTCCGCGCCGCCCTGCCGGCCATGCTGGCCCAGTACTACAACAGCAAGGCCGCCCAGGGCCGCCAGGCGGTGGTCAACTACAAGCTCGGCGCGATGCCGATCGGGGCGGGGGTGCTCGACATCGAGCGCGGCCAGGCGCCGGACATCCAGCCGACCTCGTGGCAGACCTGCACCTCGATCAGCGACAAGGCCTGGGGCTTCATCGAGAACGACACCTACAAGAGCCCCGTCCAGCTGATCCACCTGCTGATCGACGTGGTCTCCAAGAACGGCAACCTGCTGCTCAATGTCGGCCCGCACGCCGATGGAAGCATCCCGCCGGCCGCCCGCGACACCCTGCTGGCCATGGGCCAGTGGCTGGAGCGCAACGGCGAGGCGATCTACGGCTCGCGGGCCTGGCGGGTGTTCGGCGAGGGCCCGACCGAGATCGCCGACGGCTCGTTCCAGGAAACCAAGACCAAGCCCTACACCGCCCGGGACTTCCGCTTCACCACCCGCGACGGCCGGCTCTACGCCCTGCAGCTGAGCGAACCGGACGGTCCCGAGGCGGTGATCGCCGCGATCAAGCCGACCGACGCGGTCCGCGGCGTCACCGCCCTGAGCACCGGCCGTCCCGTGGCCTTCACCCAGACGCCCGAAGGGCTGCGCCTGGCGGTCGGCGGCCAGCCGGCCGGCCATCCCGCCTACGTCTATCGTATCGACCTCGCCTAGTTAGCTGAACAAAGGGGGCCACCATGCGCCGCACCATGACTCGAACCCTGCTCGCGCTCAGCCTGGGGCTGGCCCTCGCCGGCGGCGCCCACGCCCAGAGCAAGGCCGCCGCGCCCGCCCAGCCGGTGGCGCTGTTCTACATGATGGAGACGCCCAAATCGACGCGCTCCTTCGAGCAGAACATCGACAAGATCGGCCTGCTGGTCCCCACCTGGTACGGGGTGACCAAGGACGGCCTGGTCACCGGCGCGGCCAATCCCGGCGTGCTGGCCAAGGCCAAGGCCGCGCGGCTGCCGGTGATGCCCATCATCTCGCTGAGCGAGCGGGCCGGCCTGCACCAGCTGGTGCACGACGAGGCGGCCAAGAAGGCGATGAACGAGGCCCTGGTCCGCGAGGCCAAGGCCAACGGCTATGTCGGCTTCCACTTCGACTTCGAGAACATCAGCTATCTGGACCGCGACGCCTTCACCCTGATGGCCAAGCAGACCGCCGACGCCCTGCACGCCAACGGCTTCACCATGGGCGTGGCCGTGGTGCCCAACGCTCCCGGCCATCCGGGCAAGGGCGCCTATTCCAAGTGGATGTGGGAATACTGGCGCGGCGCCTATGACATCGAGGCCCTGGGCAAGATCGCCGACGAGGTCAGCCTGATGACCTATGACCAGCACACCCGCTGGACCCCGCCGGGCCCGGTCGGCGGCATGCCCTGGGTGATGGAGAACCTCGACTATGCGCTGAAGGTCATCCCGCCCCAGAAGCTGTCGCTGGGCATCGCCCTCTACGGCTATCGCTGGTTCGCCGACAGCCCGGTCAAGCCCGACGGGACCGAGGCCGTCAACATCACCGGCGTCTATTTCGACGCCGACGAGTCCATGCCGATGGCCCGCGAATACGGCGTCAAGGTGCAATGGGACGATGTCCAGAAGGAAAGCTGGTACGTGCTCTATCGCGACCAGATGAACGAGTGGGTGTCGATGCCCGACGCCCGCAGCTTCAAGGTCCGCTATGACGTGGTCAAACAGTACCGCCTGAACGGTTTCAGCGCCTGGGTCCTGGGTTCCGAGGATCCGGCGATCTGGAACGAACTGCCCGTCGTCAAGCGCTGAGGATCGATCCATGTCGCGACCCGCCCGCCGTCTCGCGGCCGCCAGCCTGGCGGTCCTGTCCCTGGCCCTCAGCGCCGGGGCCGCCCTGGCCGCCGCGCCGGCGCCGATCATCCCGGTCCCGGCCGAGCTGGCCCCCGGCAAGGGCGCGCTGGTGGTGCGCTCGGGGGCGGTGATCGCCACGCCGGCCGACGACGCCGCGGCCCTGTCGGCGGCCCGGCTGCTGGCTGGCCAGGTCAAGCAGACCCGGGGCCTGGACCTCGTCGCGCAGGCCGGCGGGGCGGGGGCGATCGTCCTGGTCCGCGACCCGTCGGTGACGGCGGCCGAGGGCTATGTGCTGACCGTGACGCCGAAGGGCGCGCGCATCGCCGCCAAGGACGACGCCGGCCTGCTCTACGGGGCCATGACCCTGGCCCAGCTGCTCAGCCCCGACGCGGCGTTCGGCCGGCCGGTCAAGGTTCCGGCCCTCGTCATCCGCGACCAGCCGCGCTTCGCCTGGCGGGGGATCATGGTCGACGTGGCCCGCCACTTCCAGCCGGCCGACTCGCTGAAGCCGCTGATCGACGCCATGGCCGCGCACAAGATGAACGTGCTGCACCTGCACCTGACCGACGACCAGGGCTGGCGGCTGGAGATCAAGCGCTATCCGAAGCTGACCGAGATCGGGGCCTGGCGTACGCCGCCGACGGCCGGCGAGCCGTCGTCCGGCCAGCGCTACGGCGGCTTCTACACCCAGGACCAGATCCGCGACCTGGTCGCCTACGCCCGCGAGCGTTCGGTGACCGTCGTGCCGGAGATCGACATGCCCGGCCACGCCCAGGCCGCCGTCGCCGCCTATCCGGAGGTCGGGGTGTTCGGCGACCGGCCGCCGGTCTCGGTCGACTGGGGGGTCAATCCCTATCTGTTCGACGTCGACCAGCCCAGCCTGACCTTCATCGAAGGGGTGCTGGACGAGGTGATGGCCCTGTTCCCCTCGACCTACATCCATGTCGGCGGCGACGAGGCGATCAAGGACCAGTGGCAGCGCTCGCCGGCCATCCAGGCCAAGATGCGCGAACTCGGGCTGAAGAACGAGCACGAGATGCAGAGCTGGTTCATCGACCATCTGGGCACCTACCTGGCCGCCCACGGCCGCCGGCTGATCGGCTGGGACGAGATCCTCGAGGGCGGCCTGCCGGCCTCGGCGTCGGTGATGTCGTGGCGGGGCGAGCAGGGGGCGATCGACGCCGCCAACCAGGGCCATGACGTGGTGCTGTCGCCGGCCCCGACCCTCTATCTGGACAGCCTGCAGAGCACCCGCGCCGACGAGCCGCCCGGCCGGATGTCGATCATGACCCTGAAGGACGTCTACGCTTACGAGCCGATGCCCAAGGGCATCGCCGCCGACAAGGCCGGCCATGTGCTGGGCGCCCAGGCCAACGCCTGGACCGAACTTCTGGTCACCCCGGCCCAGCTGCGCCACGCCATCTTCCCGCGCCTGGACGCGGTGTCGGAGATCACCTGGTCGCCGAAGGACAAGCGCGACTGGACGGGGTTCCTGGCCCGGCTCGATCCCCAGCGCCTGCGCTACGCCCGCCAGGGGATCGAAGCCGCCGACGGGGCCTTCGCGGTCAATTTCGCCCTCGACGGCGGCCGCGGCGCGGCCCTGCGCTCGGGCCAGGCCAGCCTCGCCCTGTCCACCCAGGCCGGCTTCGGCCAGATCCGCTACACGCTCGACGGCAAGACCCCGACCGCGCGGTCGCCGCTCTACGCCCAGCCGCTGAAGGTTCCGGTCGGCGCCACGGTCCGCGCCGCCGCCTTCACCGCCGACGGCCGGCCGACAGCCGCGCCGCGCGCCTTCGACCTGGGCCGCACGGCCCTGCTGACCCGCGGCAACGCCGAACTGACCGCCTGTCCCCAGGGCGAGCTGGGCCTGCGCGCGCCGCTGACCTCCGAGGCCACGGCCGACGCGCCGGCCTTCAACATCAACCTGTTCGACGCCTGCGCGATCTATCCGGCCGCGCCGCTGGACCAAGCCGGCGGCTTCGAGGTCAAGGTCGCGCGCCTGGCGCGCCACTACGGCCTGGCCGGCGACACCGACAAGGTCCGCTGGCACTACAACGCCACCCAGTACGGCGAGCTGATCGTCCGCACCGGCGGCTGCGAAGGGCCGGTGGCCGCGACCTTCGCCCTGCCCAACCCGGCCACGGCCGACAACCGCCTGAAGTTCCAGGCCAGCCTGCCGCCGGGGACCGGCGACTCCGACCTCTGCCTGTTGTTCACAGCGCCGCTGTCGGGGCCGTTCTACACGGTCGAGGCCCTGGCCCTGACGCCCCGCTCGCCGACCCCATGAGAGACGTGATCGCCATGCCCGTCCGTTCCGTCCTGTTCGCCCTCGCCGCCCTGGCGGTTTCGGCGACCGCCGCCGTCGCCGGTCCGGTGGAGACCCGCGGCCTCGACCAGGGCTGGAGCTTCCGGCTCGACCCCGCCGACGCGGCGGCCAAGACCCATGCGGCCGAGCTGCCATGGCGACCGGCCACCGTGCCGGGCACGGTGCAGACCGACCTGCTGGCGGCGGGCCGCATCCCCGACCCGTTCGCCGGCGCCAACGAGGCCCAACTGCAATGGATCGGCCTGGCCGACTGGCAGTACCAGCGCACGCTGGACGCCGACGCCGCCCTGCTGGCCCGCGACCATGTCGACCTGGTGTTCGAGGGCCTGGACACCTTCGCCGAGGTCTCGGTCAATGGCACGAAGCTGCTGTCGGCCGACAACCAGCACCGCCGCTGGCGCGTGCCGGTCAAGGCGGTGCTGAAGCCGGGCGCCAACCTGATCACCATCGACTTCAAGTCGCCGATCAAGAAACTGCAGCCCGACATCCTCAAGCGGCCCTATGTGCTGCCGGGGGCCTATGACTCCGCCTTCGGCGACGAGCCGCCGGCCAAGCACACCTCGACCTATGTCCGCAAGTCGCCCTATCACTACGGCTGGGACTGGGGTCCGCGCTATGTCACCGAGGGGATCTGGCGCGAGGTGCGGCTGGAGGCCTGGGACGAGGCCCGGCTCGACGGCTTCCGCATCCGCCAGGACCAGCTGAGCGCCGACAACGCCCGGCTGTCGGCCGAGTTCGAGATCGAGGCCGACGCGACCTGCAGCGTGGTGCTGAGCGTCACCCCGACCACGCCGGACGGCCAGGCCCTGCCGACGGTCAGCCAGACCGTGACCCTCGCCCCCGGCTTGAACCGCATCCCGGTCGCCGTGCCGATCGCCGCGCCCAAGCTGTGGTGGCCGGCCGGCTACGGCGCCCAGAACCTCTATCGCTTCAGCGCCGCGGTCAGCCTCGACGGCCAGACCCTGGCCACGGCCGAGCGCCGCAGCGGCCTGCGCACCGTCGAGGTGCGCCGCGAGGCCGACGCCTGGGGCAAGAGCATGGCCTTCGTGATCAACGGCGTGCCGGTGTTCGCCAAGGGGGCCAACCTGATCCCCTTCGACAGCTTCTCGCCGCGGGTCACCGACGCGCAGATGAAGGCGATCCTGCAATCGGCCCGCGACGCCAACATGAACATGCTGCGGATGTGGGGCGGCGGCCACTATCAGAGCGACGCCTTCTACGCCATGGCCGACGAGATGGGCCTGATGATCTGGCAGGACTTCATGTTCGGCGGCGCCATCCCGCCCTATGACGTGGCGTTCCGCGAGAACACCCGGGTCGAGGCCGTCGAGCAGGTCAAGCGCCTGGGCGACCATCCCAGCATCGTGCTGTGGAGCGGCAACAACGAGGTCCAGACCGGCTGGGAAAACTGGAGCGACCGCGTCGCCTTCAAGACCGCGATCTCGGCCGACGAGCGCGAACGGATCGTCATCGGTATGACCACGCTGTTCGGCCAGGTGCTGCGCGGCGCGGTGGCCGAGAACGACCCCGACACCCCGTACTGGGCGGGGTCGCCGAGCACCGACTATGACGGTCCGGCCGACCAGCTGACTGACGGCGACCGCCACTACTGGAGCGTCTGGGGCGGGTCGCTGCCGGTCGAGGAATATCTCCACGTCACCCCGCGCTTCATGTCGGAATACGGCCTGCAATCGCTGCCGGAAATGCGGACCCTGAAGGCCTTCGCCAAGCCGCAGGACCTGTCGGTCGATTCCGCCGTGATGCGGGCCCACCAGAAGTACGCCAAGGGCGAGGGCAACAGCCGGATCCTGTTCTACATCCGCCGCAACTACGGCGAGCCCAAGAGCTTCGCGGACTTCGTCTATCTGAGCCAGGTGATGCAGGCCGAGGGCATCGAGCTGGCGGCGCTGCACCACCGCTCGTCCCGGCCCCAGACTATGGGTTCGATGTACTGGCAGCTCAACGACGTCTGGCCGGGGGCCTCGTGGTCCAGCCTCGACTATTACAACCGCTGGAAGGCGCTGCACTATCACGCCCGCCGCTTCTACGCGCCAGTGGCGGTCGCGGCCGTGCATGACCAGGGCGCGACGACGATCACTCTGCTGTCGGACCGCACGACCGCCGCCCCGGTCCGCTGGCGGGTGCGGGTGATGGACGTCGACGGCAAGCTGTTGTCCGACAGCACGGCCGACGCGGTGCTCGCGCCGCTGGCGGCGACCCCGGTGGCCAGGCTGAGCGACGCCGAGCTGTTCAAGGGCGCCGACCCGGCCCGGACCCTGGCGGTGGTCGAGCTGATCGAAGGCGGCCAGGTGATCTCGCGCGGCGTGGTCACCCAGGTTCCGGCCAAGGCCATGGCCCTGCCGAATCCCGGTCTGACCGCAGCCTGGTCGAAGACCGGCGACGGCTATGCGGTGACGATCAAGGCCGCCAAGCTGGCGCGGGCCGTCTGGCTGGACTTCGGCGACCTCGACGTGAGGCTGTCGGACAACGCCTTCGACCTGCCGCCCGGCGACAGCGTCACCCTCAAGGCGACGTCCAAGGCTTCGCTCGACCAGCTGAAGCGAGCCCTGACCCTGCGCACGCTGTACGGCGCCACCACGCCGATGACGCCCTAGGAGCCGGGGGATGGTTCGATCGCGATCGCTGGCCGAGTTGGCGCGAACTCAAATCTCCGCTCATCCCGGCGAATGCCGGGACCCAGATTCATCCAGAGCGGCTCGTGGGTTTCACCTGGGTCCCGGCATTCGCCGGGATGAGCGGAAGTGGGGGGCAATTGGGACGGCGAATGCACTAGTGGCGGTCCTGGCCCTGGCCACCGCTGCTCACGCCGCCGAGCCCGTCGGGCCCGAGCTCCCGGCGGCGCTGGTCTCGCGCCTGACCCTGGAGGAGAAGGCCGCCCAGCTGCAGAGCGCCGCGCCGCCGATCCCGCGCCTGGGGATCCGCGGCTACGAGTGGTGGAGCGAGGGCCTGCACGGCCTGGCCCGCAACGGTCCCGCTACGGTGTTCCCGCAGGCCATCGGCCTGGCCGCCGCCTGGGACAAGGCCCTGATGGGCCAGGTCGGCGAGGCGGTGTCGGTCGAGGCCCGCGCCAAGTTCAACGCCGTCGGGGCCCGCGACCCGGGCCGCTATGAGGGGCTGACCATCTGGTCGCCGAACATCAACATCTATCGCGATCCGCGCTGGGGCCGCGGCCAGGAGACCTATGGCGAGGACCCGCACCTGACCGGCGCCCTGGGTGCGGCCTTCGTGCGCGGGATCCAGGGTCCCGATCCGGCCCATCCCCGCGCCATCGCCACGCCCAAGCACTTTGCGGTCCATTCCGGACCCGAGGCCGGCCGCCACGGTTTCGACGTCGACGTCTCGCCGCAGGACCTGGAAGCCACCTACCTGCCGGCCTTCCGCCAGGCGGTGGTCGAGGGCGGGGCGCGCTCGGTGATGTGCGCCTACAACGCCATCCACGGCTTCCCGGCCTGCGCCTCGCCGCTGCTGCTGGACCAGACCCTGCGCCGCGACTGGGGGTTCAAGGGCTTCGTGGTCTCCGACTGCGACGCCGTCGACGACATGACCCAGTTCCACTACTTCCGCGTCGACAACGCCGCTTCCTCGGCCGCGGCGCTGAAGGCCGGCGACGATCTCAACTGCGGCGACGCCTACGCCAAGCTGCCGGTCGCCGTGGCCCGCGGTGAGGTCGAGGAAAGCGTGCTCGACCGTTCGCTGGTGCGATTGTTCGAGGCCCGCGCCGCCTTGGGCGCGCTGCTGGCCCCCGACCCGGCGACCGATCCCTATGCCGGCCTCGGCGCCGGCGACGTCAATTCGCCCGCCCACAAGGCCCTGGCCCTGGAGGCGGCGCGCAAGTCGATCGTGCTGCTGAAGAACGCGGGCAATCGCCTGCCGCTGGCCCCGACCGCCAGGATCGCGGTGATCGGGCCCGACGCCGACGCGCTTGAGGTGCTGGAGGCCAACTACCACGGGACCGCCCTCGACCCGGTCACGCCGCTGCAGGGCCTGCGGGCCCAGTGGAGCGCGGCCAAGGTCGGCTACGCCCAGGGCTCGGCCGTCGCCGAGGGGGTGCCGATCGCCGTGCCGGAGACCGCCCTGCGCACCGGGACCGGCGCCGGCGCGGCCCAGGGCCTGACCGGGGCCTATTTCGACGACCCGGCCTTAAGCGGCGCGCCGCGGCTGACCCGCACCGACCGGGTGATCAATTTCGACTGGGACCGCGCCGCGCCCGTGCCCGGGCTCGATCCGGCCCGCTACGGCGTGCGCTGGACCGGCGTGCTGGTCCCGCCCGGCCCCGGTCAGTACGCCCTGGTCGTCGGCGTCGCCCGCTGCTTCGACTGTAAGGGCCACGACCCGGTGCGGCTGTGGGTCGACGGCAAACTGGTGGTCGATGACGACGGCTCGGGCAAGGCGGTCGAGGCGGCGCTGACCTTCGCCGACACCCGGCCGCGCCGCATCCGCCTGGAGCTGTCGCACACCGGGCAGGACCAGGGCGTGCGCCTGCAATGGCGGGCCCCGGCCGCGCCGCAGATCGCCGAGGCCGTCAAGGCCGCTCGCCAGGCCGACGTGGTCGTGGCCGTGGTCGGGCTGTCGCCGGAGGTCGAGGGCGAGGCGCTGTCGATCGCCGTGCCGGGCTTCGACGGCGGCGACCGCACCGACATCGCCCTGCCGGCCCCGCAGCGCCGCCTGCTGGAGGCCCTGGCCGCCACCGGCAAGCCGCTGGTGGTGGTGCTGACCGCCGGCGGCGCGGTCGAGCTGGACTGGGCCAAGACCCATGCCGACGCCATCCTGGCGGCCTGGTATCCGGGCCAGTCGGGCGGCGTGGCCCTCGCCGAGACCCTGGCGGGACGCAACAACCCCGCCGGCCGGCTGCCGGTGACCTTCTACCGCTCGGCCAAGGACCTGCCGCCGCTGGTCGACTACGCCATGAAGGGCCGCACCTACCGCTATTTCGAAGGCCAGCCGGTCTATCCGTTCGGCTACGGCCTCAGCTACACGCGCTTCGACTACGGCGCGCCCGGCCTGTCGGCGGCGACGCTGAAGGCCGGCCAGGACCTGGTCGTCGAGGCCGAGGTCGGCAATGTCGGCGACCGGGCCGGCGACGAGGTGGTGCAGGCCTATCTGGTCCCGCCCAGGCCGGCGGGTCCGGTCTCGCGCGGCGCGGGCGAGCGCGTCCTGCTGCGCGCCCTGGTCGGCTTCGACCGGGTGGCGCTGCAGCCGGGCGAGCGCCGCAAGGTCCGCTTCACCCTGACGCCGCGCGACCTGTCGCAGGTCGACCGCGCAGGCGTCCGGGCCGTGGTCCCTGGCCGCTACACCCTGTTCGTCGGCGGCGGCCAGCCGGGCCAGGCGCCGGGGCGCGAAGCCAGCTTCACCATCGAAGGAACCCAGGAGTTGCCGCGATGAGCCGATCCCTGTCTCGCCGCCAGGCCCTGCTGGCCGGCGCCGCGGCCGCCCTGGCCGCGCCCGCCGTCGCCGCGGCCAAGGCCGCGCCCTTCGTCTCGCGCCGTCCCCCGGCGGCCGAGCGCCGCTTCAGCAGCCCGTCGGTCGAGGCCCTGATCACCCGGGTCAAGGCCCAGATCGCCGATCCCGAGCTGGCTTGGCTGTTCGAGAACTGCTTTCCCAACACCCTCGACACCACGGTCACGCTGGGCGAGGTCGACGGCAAGCGCGACGCCTTCGTGATCACCGGCGACATCGACTGCATGTGGCTGCGGGACTCCTCGGCCCAGGTCTGGCCCTACCTGCCGCTGGCCGCGCAGGCCCCGGACCTGCAGGCCCTGTTCCGCGGCGTGATCGGCCGCCAGGCTCGCTGCATCCTGATCGACCCCTACGCCAACGCCTATATGCGCGACCCCAAGGCGCGCACGAACCTGAAGTGGTCGCAGGAGGACGTCACCGAGATGCGGCCCGGCGTCGGCGAGCGCAAGTGGGAGGTCGACAGCCTCTGCTATCCGATCCGCCTGGCCCACGGCTACTGGCGGGCGACCCGCGACCCGGTCCCGTTCGACGCCGAGTGGCGGGCGGCCATGGCCCTGGTGGTGCGGACCTTCCGCGAGCAGCAGCGCAAGACCGGCCCCGGGCCCTACAGATTCGAGCGCCCGGCCACCGCGGCGACCGAGACCCTGATGCTGGACGGCCGCGGCGCCCCGACCCGCAAGGTCGGCCTGATCCACTCGATGTTCCGCCCCTCCGACGACGCCTGCGTCTATCCGTTCCTGGTGCCGTCCAACCTGTTCGCCGCCGCCAGCCTGCGGCAGCTGTCGGAACTGGCCACCGAAGTGATGGCTGACCCGGCCTTCGCCGCCGACTGCGCCGCCTTCGCCGACGAGCTGACCACGGCCCTGAAGGCCTACGGCCAGACCCGCGACCTCGACGACGAGCCGGTCTGGGCCTACGAGGTCGACGGCTTCGGCAATGCGCTGTTCATGGACGACGCCAACGCCCCGGGCCTGTGCAGCCTGGCCTATCTGGGCTGCGTGCCGCACGACGACCCGGTGTTCCGCCGTACGGTCGAGCTGGCCTGGAGCGGGCGCAATCCGTACTTCTTCCAGGGCTCGGCGGCCGAGGGGATCGGCGGGCCGCACGCCGGCCTCGACATGATCTGGCCGATGTCGATCATCATGCGGGCGCTCAACGCCCTGGCCGACGGCGACGACGGCCGGGTGCTGGCCTGCCTGCGGACCCTGAAAGCCACCCACGCCGGCAAGGGCTTCATCCACGAGGCCTTCCACAAGGACGACCCGGCCAGGTTCACCCGCGACTGGTTCGCCTGGGCCAACACCCTGTTTGGCGAGCTGATCGTCGAGATCGCCGCCCGCCGGCCGGCCCTGCTGGCCAGACCCCTTGGAGCCAAGGCATGAGTAAGCGTACCGACGTCCTGCCCATCGACCGCCGCCGCCTGCTGGTCGGCGCCGGCCTGGCCGGCCTAGCCGCCGCCGGTCCGGCGGGCGCCAAGCCGCGCCGGTCGTTGTGCGACCACGTCGACCCGTTCATCGGCACGGGCGGCCACGGCCACACCTATCCCGGCGCGACGACGCCGTTCGGCATGGTCCAGCTCAGCCCCGACACCAGCAACAACGGCTGGGACTCCTGCTCGGGCTATCACCAGCAGGACGGCTCGATCATGGGCTTCTCGCACACCCATCTCAGCGGCACCGGCTGCGCCGACCTGCTGGACGTGCTGGTCACGCCAGCCACCGGCCCGGTGCTGCTGACCCCGGGCGAGCCGGGCCATCCGGACGACGGCTACCGCTCCCGCTACGACCGGGCGACCGAGACGGCCTCGCCCGGCTACTACCGCGTCCGCCTGACCGACACCCGCATCGACGCCGAGCTGACGGCGACCGACCGGGTCGGGGTGCACCGCTACAGTTTTCCCAAGGGCGAGGCCGGCCACCTGCTGATCGACCTGCAGCACGGCCAGAAGGATTGGTGGGAAAAGGCCCCGGCGACGCGGGTCAAGAACGCCGTCCTGCGCCTGGTCGGCGACGACACCCTGGTCGGCTCGCGCCAGGTGTTCCAGTGGGCGCCGGGACGGGTGATCCACTTCGCCCTGCAGGTGTCGCGGCCGTTCACGACCGCCCAGCTCTACGGCGACGACCAGCCGCTGGCCGCGGGCGCGCGGGAGGCCCGGGGCGAGCATCTCAAATGCGCCCTGCACTATGACGACGCCGGCGCCGCGCCGCTGGTGGTCAAGGTCGGGCTGTCGGCGGTCGACATCGACGGCGCCCTGGCCAATCTGCGGGCCGAGGTCCCCGGCTGGGACTTCGACGCCGTGCACGGCCAGGCCCGGGCGGCCTGGGAGAAGGCGCTGTCGTCGATCCGCATCGACGGCGCGTCCGACACCGATGCGACGATCTTCTATACCGGCCTCTATCACAGCTTCCTGGCGCCGACCCTGTTCAGCGACGTCGACGGCCGCTATCGCGGCATGGACCAGCAGGTCCATACGGTCGCCGAAGGCCGGCGCAACTACAGCACCTATTCGCTGTGGGACACCTATCGCGCCCTGCATCCGCTGCTGACCCTGGCCCAGCCGGAGCGGGCCGCCGACGTGGTGGCGGGGCTCGTGCCGATGGCCGAGCAGAGCCCGCGCGGCCCGTCGGTCTGGCCGCTGCAGGGGATCGAGACCGGCACCATGAACGGCTGGCATTCGGCGGTGGTGCTGGCCGAGGCCCACGCCAAGGGCGTGGCCGGCATCGACTGGGTGCGGACCTGGAAGGCGTTCCGCAAGCGGGCCTTCGACGACGACGTGCTGGGCCTGGACTGGTACAAGCGGCTGGGCTTCATCCCGGTCGACCAGGTCGAGGAAGGCGCCAGCCGCACCCTGGAATACGCCTATGACGACTGGGCCATGGCCCACCTGGCCTGGGCGGCGGGGGCCAAGGACGACGCCCGCGCCCTGCTGGAGCGGTCGCGCAACTATCGCCATCAGTTCGACGCCTCGACCACCTTCATGCGGCCGCGCAACGCCGACGGGTCCTGGGTGACGCCGTTCGAGCCGCGCGCCATCAGCCACATGGACAAGTGGCGCGACTTCACCGAGGCCAACGCCTGGCAGGCCACCTTCCTGACCCAGCACGACCTCTACGGCTACATGGCGCTGTTCGGCGGCGACAAGCCGTTCGAGGCCAAGCTCGACGGGCTGTTCACCGCCAGTTCGGAGATGCCGCCCGGCTCGCCGCCCGACATCGCCGGCCTGGTCGGCCAGTACGCCCACGGCAACGAGCCCTGCCACCACGTGGCCTATCTCTACGCCTATTGCGGCGCCCACCATAAGACCCAGGCCCAGGTGCGGATGCTGCTCAAGGGCCAGTACCAGGCCAAACCCGACGGCCTGTCCGGCAACGAGGACTGCGGCCAGATGAGCGCCTGGTACGTGATCAGCGCGCTGGGTCTCTATGCGGTCGATCCGGTCGGCGGGGCCTATGTGTTCGGCTCGCCGCTGTTTCCCAAGGCCCGGGTGGCGGTCGGCGGCGGGCGCGAGCTGGTGATCGAGGCCCGTGGCGTCGGGCCGGACCGGTTCTACATCCAGTCGGTCACCTGGAACGGCAAGCCCCACGACCAGAGCTGGATCGCCCATGCCGAACTGGCCAAGGGCGGACGGCTGGTGTTCCAGATGGGCGACAAGCCCAACCTGGCCTTTGGCACGGCCCGCCAGGCCCGGCCGCCCTCGGCGCCGCTGTTCGCGTGAGCCTCCATTGACCATCCCTGACCGGAGCCGTCCCATGCGTCCCGACCTGTCGCCGTCCCGCCGCCTGATCCTCGCCGGCGCCGCCGCCTCCGCCCTGCCGGGGGTGAGCCTGGCCGCCGCCGCCGGTCCGGCGCCCTTCGGGGCCACGCCCTCGGCCCGGCAGCTGGCCTGGCACCGGCTGGAGACCTACGGCTTCGTGCACTTCTCGATCAACACCTTCACCGACCGCGAGTGGGGCTATGGCGACGAGTCGCCGGCCCTGTTCAATCCCACCGACTTCAGCGCCGACCAGATCGTCGCCGCCGCCAAGGCCGGCGGGCTCAAGGCCCTGATCCTGACCGCCAAGCACCACGACGGCTTCTGCCTGTGGCCCAGCCGGTTCACCGAGCACAGCATCAAGAACAGTCCGTACAAGGACGGCAAGGGCGACATCGTCGCCGAGATGGCCCAGGCCTGCGCCCGCGGCGGCCTGAAGTTCGGCCTCTACCTGTCGCCCTGGGACCGCAACCACGCCGATTACGGACGGCCGGAATACGTCACCTATTACCGCAACCAGCTGCGCGAACTGCTGACCCAGTACGGCCCGTTGTTCGAGGTGTGGTTCGACGGGGCCAATGGCGGCGACGGCTATTACGGCGGGGCCCGCGAGGTGCGCAAGATCGGCCCCAACTACTACAACTGGCCGTCGATCGTCGCCTACGTCCACGAGCTGCAGCCGATGGCGGTGACCTTCGACCCCAAGGGCGCGGACCTGCGCTGGGTGGGCACCGAGGAGGGCTATGCCGGCGACCCCTGCTGGGCGACGATGGACGAGGGGCCCTATACCGAGGCCAAGGGCCAGAGCGGCGTGCGCGGCGGTTCGGTCTGGTGGCCGGCCGAGGTCGACGTCTCGATCCGCCCCGGCTGGTTCTGGCACGCCTATGAGGACGGCGACGTCAAGTCGCCGGGCCGGCTGCAGAAGATCTATTTCGAGTCGGTCGGGCGGGGGACCAACCTGCTGCTCAACCTGCCGCCGGACCGTCGCGGCCGCATCGCCGACCCCGACGTCGCGGCCCTGGCCGCCTGGGGCGCGGCCCGCCAGGCGCTGTTCGCCAAGGACCTGGCGGCCGGCGCTCACGCGCAGGCCAGCAACGCCCGGCCCGGCCATGCCGCCGCCCAGGTGCTGGACGGCGTCCGCGACACCTACTGGGCCTGCGACGACGGCGTCGCCGCGCCGGAGCTGGTGCTGACCCTGCCGGCGGCGCGGACCTTCGACGTGGTGCGCCTGCGCGAGCACCTGCCGCTGGGCCTGCGGGTCGGCCGCTTCGCCCTCGACGTCTGGGACGGCGGCTGGCGCCAGATCGCCGAGCACCAGGGCATCGGCTCCCAGCGCCTGGTGCGGCTGGCCGCGCCGGTGACGACCCGCAAGCTGCGGCTGCGGGTGCTGGACGCCCCGGCCGGTCCGGCGATCAGCGAGATCAGCCTGTTCCGCCAGCCGGTGCTGGTCGATCCGCCGGCCATCAAGCGCGACCTGCAGGGGCTGGTGTCGATCATCGGCGACGCCCCGGGGCTGGAGCTGCGCTACACGCTCGACGGAACGGCGCCGAACCGCGGCTCGACGCGGTTCACCGCGCCGTTCCCGCTGCCCGAGGGCGGGGTGGTGCGGGCCATGGCCATCGAGCCGGCCAGCGGCGTGGCCAGCGGGCCGGCCCAGGTCGCGTTCGACGTGCGCAAGTCCGACTGGCGGATCGCTGAGGCCAGCGCCCCGGGCGCGGAGGCGCTGATCGACGACGACCGCGGCTCGGTCTGGCGGGCGCCGAGCCCCTCCGTCGTGGTGCTCGATCTGGGCCGGGTGCGGCGGCTGTCCGGCTTCACACTGCTGCCGGCCTGGGACCGGCCGCAGGGGGCGGGCGCGCCGGCCGGCTATCGGGTCGCCACCCGCGGCGACGACGGCGCCTGGACGCCGGCCGGCGAGGGCGAGTTCGCCAACATCGCCGCCAGCCTGGCCCCCCAGCGGGTGCGCTTCGAACCGCGCGACGGCCGCTATCTGAAGCTGGAGATCACCCGCGCCGCCGGCGGCGAGGCCTTCGTCGCCTTCGCCGAGCTGGGGGTGATCACCGGCGCGCGGTGAGGGGCAGGATCGCGCTCCTATTCCCGCTCATCCCGGCGAATGCCGGGACCCAGATCCTATAGCGGTGAGGATGATTGGAAGGGCTCAGCGCTCTTGGCGTCGGCCTCAAAGCCATTCCATCTGGGTCCCGGCATTCGCCGGGATGAGCGGATTTTGGATATGGATCAACTCGGCCAGCAAACGCATTCCTAGCCGGCGAGACGTTCCCGCCGCACCGACATCTGGATGACCAGGCCTTCCGGCCGCCAGTGGCGGGAGAACTGGCCGGCCAGTTGGCCGGTGACGGTCAGGCGGGCCAGCTGGCTGCCGAAGCCTTCGTTGATCGTCTGATCATGGAGGAGCGGGCCGCCGTGCTCGGTCCAGACCAGGCTGAACAGCTCGCCGTCCTTGGCGCACGCGATTTCGACCCTTCCGTCGGGGGTCGAGAGCGCGCCATATTTGGCGGCGTTGGTCGCGAACTCGTGCAGCAGCAGGGCGAAGCTGGTGATGGCCTGGCCGGTGATCGGCGCGTCCGCCCCTGAGACGGTGATCCGCGCGCCTTGCGAACGGTCGTCGTCATAGGGCGCGGCGATGGCGCCGATCAGGGCGTGCAGGGTCGTCGAGCGGTCGATCGACGGCTCGCCGTCGAGCAGCGCCGGCAGGGTCAGGGCGTGGGCGCGGGCCATGGCCGACAGGCGCTCCTGCACCGCCGCGCCCAGATCGGCGACGCTCTTGGCCGAGCGGGCGCTGAGCGCGACCACGCTGCTGGCGATGGTGAACAGGTTCTTGACCCGGTGGTCCATCTCCCGCAGCAGCAGGCGCTGCTGGGCCTGGGCCTGGCGCCGCTCGGTGATGTCGCGGGCGATCTTGGAGGCGCCGACGATGCGGCCCATGCGGTCGCGGATCGGCGAGATGGTCAGCTCGATATCGACCAGGCTGCCGTCCTTGCGACGGCGCACGGTGTCGAAGTGCTCCATGCGCTCGCCGGCCCGGATGCGGCCAAGGATCTTTGGTTCCTCATCGAGCCGGTCGGGGGGAATGAGCAGGGTGACCGGCTTGCCGATGGTCTCGTCGGCCGTGTAGCCGAACAGGCGCTGGGCCCCGGCGTTCCAGCTGGTGATGACGCCATTGAGGTCCTTGGCCAGGATGGCGTCCTCGGCCGACTCGACAATGGCGCTGAGCTGCTGGGCGGCGCGTTCGGTGTCGCGACGGTCGCTGATGTCGATCAGCATGTTGACGGCCCCGGTCAGGCGTCCAGCCGAGTCGTAGAGGGGCGTCGGATAGGGAATGAAGGGCGCGCGGGTCCCGTCCGGGCGTTCGGCGATCGCCTCCACGCCGCGGATCGGCCGGCCTTCCTTCAGGGTCATCGCCATCGGGCACTGGTCGTGGGGCAGGGGGCGGCCGTCGGGCCAGAACAGCTTCCACGACCCGCACCACTGGTCGTGGCCCAGGGTCGGCCGATGCCCCCACAGGGCCGCGGCCGCCTCGTTGTAATAGGTGATCCGGCCCGCGGCGTCGGTGACATAGACGGCGGCGGCCAGGGCGTCCAACACCTGGCGGTCGCTGGGTCCGCTGCGGGACAGGACGTCACGGAGGGCGCGGAAGGGATTTTCCAGTCGAGACACGCCCTGAGACACGTCCAACGCCGCCCGATCAGCCGTGTCGTCCATGAAAGCGCTGCCCCGAAAGCGATGTCGGTCAGCCGACAATCTAGGTCTGAATCTTAACGCCTCAACAGCAAAGCCGGTTCAGATCCGAAGAAATTTAGGTGCGCCTTCGCGGCCGCGATCGTCGGCGAAGGTCCGCTGTTGAATTTAGATAAACAGACAGTATATTCAAATTGCCGCGGCCGCTGGAGGCCGCCATCAGGGAGCTGTCCGATGCCGTGGGCGATCATCCTGGCCCTGTCGATTCATGTGCTCGCCGCGATCTTTTGGGCGGGAACCACCTTCACCCTGGCGCGGACCGGCGGAGGCCTGGCCGGACCGCTGTTCCGGCCGCAGATGGGGGCCGCCGCCCTGGCCGTGCTGTCGGGCGCCTATCTGTGGTTCGGCCTGCATCACGAGGGAGCCGGCGGCCCCGCCGAGCGGGTGCTGGAAGTCGCGGCGCTCTGCGCCCTGCTGGCCGCGGGCCTGCAGGCGGTGATCGTCGGACGGGCGCTGGCGGCGCTGGGGAAGAACCCAGCCGACGACAACCCGGCCCGCGCGCGGCTGGCCCTGGGCCACCGGCTGGCGGCGATCCTGCTGGCCCTGACGGCGATCGGCATGGTGACGGCGCGTTACGCCTGATCCGCAGCCGGCGCAGACCGCCGCCAGACCAGCGGCCAGCCCAGGGTGGTCCCGGCCGCCGCCAGCAGGACGGCGCCGCCGCCCAGGATCTGCAGGGCCTGGGGCCGGTGGCCGAAGGCGACGATGTCGACCAGGATGGCGACCAGCGGATAGGTGAACGACAGGGCTCCGGCCACGGCCGTCGGCAGCTTCTGGATCGCGCCATAGAGCAGCACGAACACCAGGCCGGTGTGGACGACGCCCAGGGTGATCAAGGCCGGCCAGGTCGCGCCGCTGGCGAAGCGCGGCGGCGGCAGGTGGGCGAACGGGGCCAGCATCAGCAGGCCGACCCAGACCTGGACCAGCACCAGCAGGATCGGCGGCACGCCGGTCAGCCGCTTGGCGACGAAGGCGGCCAGGGCGTAGAAGAACGCCGCGCCCAGGGCCATGGCGATCCCGAGCAGATAGCCGGGCGACGGCGCGCCGCCGGGCCTGGCCTGGACCAGCAGCAACACGCCGACAAAGGCGATGGCCAGCCAACCCAGCTTGCTGGCGGCCGGGCGCTCGCCCAGGAACGCCGCGCCCAGGGCGACCAGGATGAACGGCTGGGTGTTGTAGACGGTGGTGGCGATCGAGATCGTCGCCCGCGAATAGGCCCCGAACAGCAGCAGCCAGTTGAGCACCACCGCCGCCCCGCCCAGGGCGGCCAGGCCGAGCTGGCGCCCCGTCAGGGCGTCGCGCCGCAGCATGCCCCGGGCGCCGCAGACCGCCAGAAGGGTGATCGCGCCAAACAGGCAGCGCCAGAACACCACGTCCAGCACCGGCTGGCCCGAGATCACCACGAACCAGCCGATGGTGCCCGACACCGTCATGGCGAGCACCATCTCCATCGCGCCCCGGGTCTGCGTCGTCATGCTCGTCTCCTGCCGAAACCTTGGCGAAGATCATAGCGGCCGGGCGCCTGGATGATATGGATAGGATGAGGCGTGTCGGCCAATTTGCCTTCATATATTAGGCGGAACGCGATAGGGATGTATCCATGGAAGCCCTCGACGCCGTAGATCATAAGATCATCGAAGCCCTGGCCCGCGACGCTCGGCTTTCGCTCAAGGCCCTGGCCCAGCAGGTGTCGCTGTCCTCGCCCAGCGTCGCCGAGCGGCTGCGGCGGCTGGAGGAGCGCGGCGTGATCCGCGCCTTCACCGTCGAGGTCGACCCCCGCCTGCTCGGCTACAGCCTGCAGGCCATCGTGCGGATCAAGCCGCTGCCGGGCCGGCTGCACGTGGTGCGGGCGCTGATCGAGGAGATTCCGGAGTTCATCGAGTGCGACAAAGTCACCGGCGACGACTGCTTCATCGCCCGCCTGTGCCTGCGCTCGATCGAGCATCTCGACCAGATCCTCGACCGGATCACCGACAAGGCCGAGACCAGCACCGCCATCATCAAGTCCACCCCGGTCGCACGCCGGCTGCCGCCGCTTTAGGAAGACCCCGCCGCCTCGCGCTCGAGCCGGTCCAGGGCGTCGTCGCAGGCCTGCTGGACCAAACGGCGGGGGTCGGTCGCCGAGGGGCCGTCGCGCAGCAGGCGGAACATCGGATAGCTGGTCAGGGCGAACAGCAGGTCGACGGTTTCGGCCCGCCGGGCGCTCCACGCGTCGCCGGGCGCGAGACGCTCGACCAGGGCGGCCAGGGTCCGGCGGCGGCGATCGTTGCGCGCCCCCAGGGCCTGGGCGAACTCCGGATCGGTGGTCATGGCGTCATGCAGGCCCTGCACCGCCAGGTCGCCACCCCAGAAGTCGCAGAAGATCCCGACCAGGGCCTGCAAGCCCTGGCGCGGCGACGGATCGGCCAGGGCGGCCGGGATGCGCCCCAGCTGGCCCCGCGCGGCGATATGGTCGAAAGCCGCCTCCAGCAGCCCGCGGCGCGAGCCGAACTGGTTATAGAGGGTCAGCCGGGTCACCCCCGCCGCGCGGGCCACGGTCTCCAGCGAAAAGGCCGCGATCGGTTCGCGGCGCAGGAGCTCCACGGCGGTGGCGACCACATGCTCGCGCTTGGCGTCGGCGGCGGCGCTGCGGACGGCGCTGACATAGGGACGGGTCGCCATCGGGCCTCGCGCGGTCTGCTGTACGCCCTGTATAGGCCTCCAGATGCGCTAGGCCAGTCCGGCCGCGCGGGCCTGGAGGCCGAACCGGTCGCGATAGTCGGTCGGGCTGACGCCCAGCTGGCGGCGGAAATGGTGGCGCAGGGTGGCCGGGCTGCCGAACCCGCTGCGCCGGGCGACATCCTCGATCGACAGGTCGCCCGCTTCCAGCAACTCGCGGGCCCGGTCGATCCGGACCGACGCCAGCCAGGCCCCGGGGGCCGATCCGGTCGCCTCGATGAAGCGGCGGTTGAAGGTCCGCTCGCTCATCGCCGCCCGCCGGGCCAGCTCGCCGATCGTCCAGGGATGGTCGAGCCGGCCGCGCATGGCGTCCAGCAGCTCCGACAGCCGCGAGCGCTCGGACGCCACCGGCCGTTCGACATATTGCCGCTGGCCGCCGTTGCGGTGGGCCGGCAGGACCAGCCGGCGGGCGACATGGTTGGCGATCTTCGGCCCATGGTCGCGGCGGACCAGGTGCAGGGCCAGGTCCAGGCCCGCGGCGCTGCCGGCCGAGGTCAGCACCTGGCCCTCGTCGACATAGAGCACGTCGGGATCGAAGACGATGTCGGGATAGGCGGCCGTCAGCCGCTCGGCGTAGCGCCAGTGGGTGGTGGCCCGCCGGCCGGCCAGCAGCCCGGCGGCGGCCAGCACGAAGACGCCCGAACAGATCGACATCAGCCGCGCGCCGCGGGCGTGGGCCCGCCGCAGCGCCTCGACCAGCGGCGCCGGCGGGAGGACGTCGGGGCCTTTCCAGCCGGGGACGATGACCAGGCCGGCGTCGTCCAGGCCCTCCAGTCCGTGGTCGGCCTCGACCCGCAGGCCGCCGCAGGCCCGCATCGGCCCGGGCTCGACCGCGCAGGTCGCCAGCCGGTACCAGCCGGGCCCGAGCTCCGGCCGCGGCAGGCCGAACACCTCGACGGCGATGCCGTATTCGAAGGTGCACAGGCCGTCATAGACCAGCACGGCGACCTTTGGCGAAGGCGGTGAAAAGGGCTTTGGCATGATCCTGACGATGATAGGCAAATCCGCCACTGGCGGCAACGCCGCGCCGGGCGCATTCCCCAGGCCGTCAGACTTCTGGAGCCCGCCATGTCCAATGTCACCGCCGTTCCCGCCGCCCCCGCCGACCAGGCGCTCGCCCATTTCGAGGACGAGTTCCGGTTCGAGACCGACTGCTCGGACGTCCAGGCCACCCTGGCGGCCGGCGACCCGGACTTCGTGCTGATCGACGCCCGCAGCCACGCGCTGTTCGACCAGGGGCACGTGCCCGGCGCGGTCAGCCTGCCGCATGGCAAGATCATCGCCGGCAAGCTGGCGGCCTACGCCCCCGACACCCTGTTCGTGACCTATTGCGCCGGCCCGCACTGCAACGGCGCGGCCCGCGCCGCCGTGCGTCTGGCCCGGCTGGGACGGCCGGTGAAGATCATGGCCGGCGGCGTCACCGGCTGGCTCGACGAGGGCTTCGCGCTGGAGGCGTCGGACCGCCTGGCCTAGCCGGTCCTCAGACCACCACCCGCCAGGCCGTCAGCCGGTCCTCGACCGCCTTCCGCTTCTCCAGGCAGACGCCCAGATTATAGTCGAACAGGTTGTCGCGGACCTCGATCAGCTCGGCGTCGTCAACCACGCCGTAATGGGCGAAGTCCTCGCGGTGGACGGCGATCACGGTCGGATCGCTCTGCACGCCGGGGTTCTGGTGCGGCTTGCAGGACAGGGCCAGGGCCTGGATCAGGTCGGCGTCGAAGGTCATTTCGACGATGACGTTCCCGCCCGGCGCATTGGCGTTGTAGAACTGCCGGACCATGGGCAGGGAGGTCGACATCCAGACCCGGTAGTGCAAGGTGTTGTTGTACTTCAGCGCCGCGCCCAGCACGCCGTCGGCGGCGATCTTGTTGTGCTCGGCCTGGTCCATCTTGCGATAGAACTTGTTCGAGGTGCGCTTGCGGGTGATCGGCACGCGCAGGGCGAAGTTGTTCTTGCCGTTGTTGAACGAGTCCCGGCCGGCATAGACGTCGCGGATATATTGCCGGGTTCGCTTGGTCAGGAACGGATTGCCGACCCAGCTGACATATTCTGCCTTGCTGAGTTCGCCGCTGGGCTTGATGTAGTTGTCGCCCTCGAAGGCCTTGCGATTGACCTGCATTGCGCGTCCCCCTCAGCCAAGCCGGCAGCTTGCCCCAGGGCCGTCGTGATTGCAACGTCCGCAAGCACAGCCTGGGACTGAGCCGAGGGGCCGCGGCCGCGCCATTGGCTCACGAGTCGGCAGCGGGACGGCCCAGGCCCTGGAACGCCCTGGCGTGGGCGATCAGGGGCGGTCCGGGCGCGAGCCGGAGGGCGGTCGCCGTGACGATGAACACCGAATGGGTGCCGGCGTCGATCACCTGGCTGATCGCGCAACGGGCGGTCGAGAGCCCGCCCTGGTAGGCCGGCGGGGCGTCGGCCGCCAGCCGCCAGCGACCGGGATCGAAGCGTTCGTGGCTGAGGCCGGGCGCCGAGAACCGCAGCGCCTCGCCTTGGTCGTCCTCGGCCAGCACCGCCACCCCGCAATGGGCCGCGCGGCGCAGGGCGTCGTGGCTGGAGGCCTCCTTGCGGACGCAGAACAGGAAGCGCGGCGGATCGACCGACAGGCCGGTGATCGAGCTGACCAGCAGGCCGCGCGGCGTCGTCCCGTCCCAGCAGGAGACGATCGCCACGCCGCTGGCCAGCTGCGCCAGCGCCTCCTTGAAGCTTCCCGACGCCACAAGCGGCGCGGCGGGCGCGGCGTGGACGGCGTAGGGCGGCTCCGCGCCGGACGAGGCGTCGCCGAACGGCGCGGCGACCGGCCAGGCGGCGTCGCCCAGCCAGCGCGGATCGATGTCGAGCGCCATGGCCGTCAGCCCGCGGCCGCCGCCGGCCTGGCGTCACGCTGGGCGACCAGCTCGCGGACCAGGGGGATCAGGTCGCGGCCGTAGGCGACGGCGTCGTCGAGCGGGTCGAAGCCGCGGATCAGGAAGGTCGAGACCCCCAGGTCGTAATAGTCGAGCAGGCCCTCGGCCACCTGTTCGGGCGTGCCGACCAGGCCGGTGGAATTGCCCTGGGCGCCGGTGACGGCGGCGACCCCGGTCCACAGGCGCTTGTCCAGGCGCGCGCCCTGGTTGGCCGCGTCGAGCAGGCGTTGCGAGCCCGCGTTGGGCGGCGTGTGGCCGCTGGTCGGCAGGCCGGCCTTCTCGCGCAGGGCCTTGGCCTGGGCGACGATGTCGTCGGCCTTGGCCCAGGCGGCTTCCTCGGTGGCGGCGATCACCGGGCGCAGCGACAGCGAGAACCGCACTTGGCGGCCGTGCTTGGCGGCGGCGTGGCGGACGCGGGCGATGGTCTCGGCGACCTGGGCCTGGGTTTCGCCCCACAGGGCGAAGATGTCGGCGTGCTTGCCGGCGACCGGAATGGCGGCGTCGGAGGAGCCGCCGAAATAGACCGGGATGTGCGGCTTCTGCAGCGGCTTGACCCCGCCGAAGGCCTGCTTGACCCGGTAGTACTGGCCCTCGTAGTCGAACGGCCGGTCGCTGGTCCATTCCTGGCGGACGATGTCGAGATATTCGCTGGTGCGGGCGTAGCGCTCGTCCTTGGTCAGGTGATCGCCGTCCTTGGCCAGTTCGTCGTCGGAGCCGCCGGTGATGATGTGGACGGCCACCCGGCCGCCGGTGAACTGGTCCAGAGTGGCCAGCTGGCGGGCGGCGACGGTCGGGGCGGTGAAGCCGGGACGGTGGGCGATCATGAAGCCCAGGCGCTGGGTCACCGAGGCGGCGTGGGCCACCACCAGCTGGCTTTCCGGCGAGGTCGAGCCGAAGGCGACCAGGGCGCGGTCGAAGCCGCCCTCCTCATGGGCGCTGGCGACGCGGTCGACATAGTCGCGGTCGATGACCGGGCCGCTGGCCGGATGGATCTCGGACTGGTGCTGGGTGCCGATATAGCCGATGAATTCGACGGGCATGGGGAGGCTCCGATCTTGGTATGGGCGGGAAGTCTAGGGGCGGGCGAAGGCGGGAAAAGCGAGGCTTTCTCAAGGGCTTGATCAGGACGGCTCATCAGGCCGGAACCTGGGCGGCGGCCTCCTTGAGCAGGGCGCGGCGGACCGCGGGGCGGGCCAGGGCGCGGGCGGCCTTGGCGCCCCAGGCGGGGTAGGCGGCGGTGTCGATCTTGCGCCGCTCGGCCCAGCGCCAGATCACCAGGGCGTAGGCGTCGACGGCGCTGAAGCTTTCGCCCATCAGCCAGGGGCCGGGGTTGCGCGCCAGGCGCTCGATGTCGGCCAGGGTGCGGGCGAACCGCGCCTCGCCCGGGGTGGCCAGGGCGGCCTTGACCCCGTCGTCGTCGGCGAAGCGCTCGGGCCGCGCGATCTGCGAGAAGGCCACATGCACGGTGCTGGCGAACCAGCTCATCACCTCATAGGCGTGGGCCAGCTTCAGCGGGTCGGCCAGGGGCAGCAGCTCGCTGTGCGGATAGGCGTGGGCCAGATAGGTCAGGACGGCCAGCACCTCGGTGACCGGCTCGCCGTCGACCGCCAGGGTCGGCACCCGGCCGCGCGGATTGACCCGCAGATAGTCGGGGCTGTGCTGGTCGCCGGCCGCCAGGTCCAGGCGGTGGCTCTGATAGGCGACGCCGATCTCTTCCAGGGCGATCAGCGGGGCCAGGGACGAGGCGCCCGGCGCGAAATAGAGCTTGAGGGTCATGGCCGGCCTCAGATGACGAAGAAACCGTGGGAGCCGTCGCGGGCCAGCTGGTCGACCAGACCGTATTCCCAGTCGAGATAGGCCTGCATGGCCTCGGCCGCGTGGTCGGTTCCCTCGTAGGGGCGCTTGTAGACGTCCTCCGGGTCGGAGGCGGCGCGCACCAGGCCGGCGTCCAGCCGGCGGCCGGTGGCCGCCCAGGCATCGGTGCCGCCGTCCAGCACCCGCACCGGGCGGTCGGAGATCTCCTCGACCTCGGCCGCCGCCAGCCGCGCCAGCCGACCGTCGGGCGAGGTCAGGACGATCGGCAGGCCCTCGGGAATGCGCTCGAAGGCCTCGGCCAGGCGGGCGCGGATCGCGAACCAGGCGCCGGGGACATGGCCCTTGCGGTGGACGGGGCTGGGCGCGAGGTCCAGCACCACCACCGCTGCGTCGCCCAGCGCCACGGCCAGGTCGTCAGGGGTGATGGTCTCGACGGTCGGGATCGGCGGCAGGGTCGCCCGCCAGGGTCCGGTCTCCAGCTCGCCGTCGAAGCCGCCGTCGAGGACGTAGACGTCCCAGCCCAGCTGGGCCAGCCACGAGGCGCTCATGTCGGCGCGAGGCCCCAGGTCGTCGGCCAGGACGATGCGGCCGCCGCGCACCGGGGCGAAGACATCGGTCTCCTGCACCAGCTGGCCGCCGGGGGCCGAACGGAAGCCGGGCGGGTGGCCGGCGGCGTATTCCTCGGGCGTGCGGACGTCGAAGCGGTAGAGGGTGCGCTTGCGGTCGGCGGCCAGGTCGGCCAGGCCCTCGGCGTCGATCCGGCGGACGCCGGCGCGGTAGGCGACGTCGCGGGCCTTGGCCCGGGCTTCGGCCAGGGTCTGGTCGGAGACCGCGGGGAAGCGGCGGCTCTGGCCGTGCTCCAGGCGCTGCTGAGCGAGGGTCCAGCCGATGGCGCCGTTGCGCAGGGCGTAGACCGGGTTGGGCAGGCCGGCGTTGATCAGCGACTGGGCGCCGATCAGGCTGCGGGTGCGGCCGGCGCAGTTGACGATGATGGTGGTGGCCGGGTCGGGGGCGATCTCGCGGGCCCGCAGCACCAGCTCCGCGCCCGGGGTGCTGATCCCGCCTGGAATGCTCATGGTGGCGTATTCCTCGAACCGGCGGCTGTCGAGGATCACGTGGTCGGCCTTGGCGTCGATCAGCTTCTGGACGTCGGGGGCGGGCAGGGACGGGGTGTGGCGGCGGGCCTCGACCAGCTCGCCGAACGCCTTGCTGTAGGAATTGACGTCCTGGAACAGCTCGTAGCCGGCGTTTCGCCAGCCCTGCAGGCCGCCCTCCAGCGCCCGGACCTGGCTGTAGCCCAGGGCCGCCAGGCGTCGGCCGGCCGGCGAGACCAGGCCCTCGCCGTCGTCATAGAGCACGATCTTGGTGTCCCGGCGCGGGACCCGGTCGAGGATCTCCAGCTCCAGCCGGCTGAGCGGCAGCTGCGAGGCGAACAGCGGGTGGGCGCGGGCGAACGGGTCCTCCTCGCGCAGGTCGAGCAGGGCGATCTCGCGGCGGGCGATCCAGTCCTGGCGGATCTCGCGCGGGGTGACGGTGAGCAGGGTCATGGGGCGACCTCGGTGAGGACCTTCGAGCGGTCCCAAAGGTTGGGCAGGGTGGTGTTGGCGTAGCCGGAGACGAACGGTTTCGGCCGGCCGGCGGCGTCGTAGGTCGAGCGCCGCACGGCGCCGATGTTGGCGCCGTAGACGTGGATGCTGATCGAGACGCGGTCGTCGAAGGCGTTGGTCACCTGGTGCACGTCGCCGACCGTGGGCGAGACCGCCTCGACCTCGCCGCGCTCCAGCCGGTGGACCGGCCCGACGGCGGCGAAGGCGTCGCCGCGCCGCGCGAACCGTTGCGACAGCTCGGCCCCGTGCAGCACGCCGACCAGGCCCCAGACCGTGTGGTCGTGAACCGGCGTCGCCTGGCCGGGGCCCCAGACGAAGCTGACCACGCTGAACCGCTCGCGGCCGTCGCAATGCAGCAGATACTGCTGGTAGCGAGCCGGGTCGGGGCGGGCGTAGGCGTCGGGCAGCCAGTCGTCCTCGGCGACCAGCCCCGCCAGCAGCCGCCCGCCCTCGGCGAGGATCAGGCCTTCGTCGGGGCCCTGATCGATCAGCGTCCCGAGGGCGCCGACGAAATCGGCCAGCCTGGACAGGTTGGGGCGGGGCTGGGTCATCGGATCACAGCGCGTATTTGAGGGTGACCAGGACCGTCCGCGGGTCCGGGAAGTTCTGGTAGTAGACGCCGGTCGACGGGGTGTAGGTGGCGCTGACCGGCTTGTCGGAGTCGAGCAGGTTGCGGCCCGACAGCACCACGCTCCAGCGCGGGTCCGGGGTCAGCCAGGTCACCGTGCCGTTGACGAAGGTCTGGGCCGGGGCCTCGTCCTGCGGCCGCTGCAGGGCGTTGAAATAGGTCTTGGTCTGGTACTGGGCGTTCAGGCCGATGCGGATCGAACCCGGAACCGACACCGGCACGTCGTAGGTCAGGCCGCCCGACAGGCTCCAGCGCGGCGAGTTCAGCAGCCGGTGGCCGTCGGCGTCGACGCCGATCCCGCCGGCGTTCCGGTACTTGTCGTAGACCGCGAACAGGTAGCCGGCCGAAGCCTGCAGCGACAGATGCTCGGTGGCCCGCAGGTCGCTCTCCAGCTCGACCCCGTAGGTGTGGGCCTTGCCGGCGTTGGCGCGCACCGAATTGCCCGGATAGGCCGGGTCGATGTAGCTGACCTGCAGGTCCTTGTAGTCGTTGTAGAACACCGCGAGATTGACCCGGGCGCGGCGGTCGAACAGCTCGGTCTTCAGGCCGGTCTCGTAGGTGTCGACGTTCTCGGGCGCGAACGGCCGGGTGGCCAGGTCCAGCCGGGTGGCGCGGTTGTCGAAGCCGCCGGACTTGAAGCCCCTGGACCATGTCACATACTGCAGGACGTCGGGCGTCCACTGGAACTGGGCCGACAGCTTGGGGGTGATCGACGAGAAGATCTTGTCGGCCTGGCCGGCGATCGATTGGCCGACCACCTGGCCTTGCAGGTTCAGCACCTTGTTGTCGAAGGTGAAGTCCTTCTTCTCGTTGGTCCAGCGCAGGCCGCCGGTGAGGCTGAGCCGGTCGCTGAGCGCATAGGTCGCCTCGCCGAACAGGGCGTAGGCGTCGGTGTTGGTGATGTTGTGGGCCCGGGCGAAGCCGTAGTTTCCGGGCGCCGCGACCGGGTCGGTGGGCAGGGCGTTGCGGCGGCTGTAGCCGTCGCGCTGCACGAAGAACCGCTCGTGCAGATAGAAGGCGCCGCTGGTGAAGGTCAGCTTGCCGTAGTCGCCGTTCAGCTGGACTTCCTGGGTCACGTACTGGTCGTTGTAGTGGATCAGGTTCTTCTGGATCAGCGCCGCCTCGCCGTCGTTGTCATAGGCGACGGGATTGAGGTTAAAGCCGCCATAGGAGGTGACCGACTTCAGTTTCAGGTTGTCGTTCAGGGCGTACTGCACGCGCACGGCGCCGCTGATCTGGTCCAGGTCCTGCACCGGTTCGACCTCGGAATAGGAGCGGTCGGTGCGGTGCTCGCCGTTCGGCTGCCGGACCGGCACATAGCTGCGGGTGTCGCTGCGGTCCCTCAGGGCGTTGAGCGTCAGCAGCACGTCCAGCCGATCGGTCGGTGTCCAGCGCAGCTTGGCGCGCCAGGCGTCCAGGTCGATGCGGTTGACGTCGTGGTTCAGGGTCGGGTCGAAGGTGACGCCGTCGCGCTCGTGGTGGATGTAGGACAGGCTGCCGGCCAGCTTGCCGGCGACCAGCGGGCCCTCGACCAGGCCGCGCACGTCGACCGCGCCATAGTTGCCCAGGCCGACCTCGGCCTTGGCCCGGAAGGCCTCGCCGGGGTCGCGGGTGATGATCCGCAGGGCGCCGGCGCTGGAGTTGCGGCCGTAGAGGGTGCCCTGCGGCCCGCGCAGCACCTCGACCCGCTCCAGGTCGTTGAACTCGACCATCGAGCCGATCTGGCGCGGGATGTAGACGTCGTCGACATAGACGGCCAACACCGGCTCCTGGATCGGATCGGCCTCGCCCACGCCGCGCAGGGCGTAGGTCTGGGTGGTGTGGCTGATGGTGACGCGGCTGATGCTGAAATTGGGGATCTGGCCCGACAGGTCGCGGATGCTGTCGATCTTGCGGTCGGCGAGCAGCTGCTGGCTGAAGGCCGAGATGGCGATGGCGGTTTTCTGCAGGTCGGTGGCGCGACGCTCGGCGGTGACCACCACCTGCTCGACGGCGGGGGCGCTGGCGGCGTCGACCTCGGCCGGCGCCGCCTGGGCGACGCCGGCCAGGGCCAAGGCGGAGGTTCCGGAAATCCAGTAGATAAAAGTAGAGCGACGCGACATCATTATCCCCGTTCTTGTTATCGAGGATAAGGGTCGAATATCTGCGGCGTCTCAATCCATATAAAATCAGTAGACTTGCAGTTCATCTCATATCGATGATGTGAATATGAGTTATGAATATTCTTAAACTGAGGTTTCTCTTCGAGGTTCGGTTCTTTCTTCCGTCTCCCCGGCGAAGGCCGGGGTCCAGGTGAAACCCACGCGATGCTCAGGATGAATCTGGATCCCGGCCTTCGCCAGGAGGGCGGCGGTGGCTGGATCCACCTCCCCGGCGAGGAATGGACCCTAGGCATCGCGAAGGGCGCTGTTCAGGCGATCGTCCCACAGCGGCCGCACGTCGACCTTGCCGGGCAGCAGGCCGGCGGCCGCGAAGGCGTCGGCGACGCCCTGCTGCGAAGCGATGGCCGCGTCACTGACCTTGATCAGCCGGGTCGGGCCGCTGCGCTCCTGGAATTCGCGCAGGTACAGGGCCGCCGGCACGCCGGTGGCGGCGCTGCGGACCTGGGCCCAGCGCGCGCCGTCGGCGTTGACCCAGTCGGCGATTTTGGCGTAGCGGCCCAGATAGTCGCCCAGGGCCTGGCGCTTGAGCGGGTCGTCGAGGGCCGGCTTGGCGGCGGCGATCAGATAATTGCCCGACAGGATGCCCTTGGCGGTGCGCAGCACCCGCGCCCCGGCCTGGCGGGCCTGCTGGACGATGACGCCGTAGATGATCCAGGCGTCGACCGCGCCGCTGGAGAAGGCCGCCAGCCCGTCCTGCGGCGACAGGGCGACCGGCTGGATGTCGGTCCATTTCAGCCCGGCCTCGTCCAGCAGGCGCAGCAGGATGTAGTGCGAGGTCGTGGCCTTCACATAGCCGATGCGCTTGCCCTTCAGGTCGGCGAAGGCCTGGGCCTTGCTGTCCTTGGGGACCAGCACGACCTGGTTGTTGACGTCGCCCTGCAGCACCGCGACGATCCGCACCTGGTTGCCGGGGGCGCCGGCCACGAAGATCGGCGGGATCTCGCTCATGCCGCCGACGTCCAGCGCCCCGGCGTTGATGGCCTCGGCGATCAGGTTGCCGCTGGCGAACTCGGACTTGGCGATCTTGTAGGGCGTGTCGGCGACGCCGGCCTGGTCGAAGAAGGTCTCCAGATTGCCGCGATAGGTCGCGGTCCGCAGCGTCAGGGCGTCCAGGGATTTCGGACCGGCGGGCTTGGCGGGCGAGCAGGCGGCCAGCGCCGAGAGGCTGGCAACAGAAAGGCCGCCGGCGAGCAGGTAGCGACGGGACAGGATCATCAGTCGAACAGGTCCGGTTCTTCCTCGGTGACCACGTCCCAATAGGGCTGGAAGGCCCAGAAGCCGCCCGCCTCGCCGCCGACCTGGCCGGCGGTGTGCTTGGCCACTTCCGGCGGCATCGGCTTGGTCGGGCCCGCGGCCTGCGCCAGCAGCTGGGTCTGGCAGGCGTTCTCAAGCGCCAGGTAGCGCCAGACGGCGGCCTCGACCGACTGGCCGACAGTGAGAATTCCGTGGTTCTGCAGGATCACCGCCTTCTTCGGCCCCAGGGCCTTGGCGATCTTCTGGCCCTCGCTGGCGTCCAGCACCACGCCGGAAAATTCCTCGAACAGGGCGTGGTCGTCGTAGAAGGCCGCCGAGTCCTGGGTCAGGGGATCGAGCAGCCGGCCCAGGGCCGACCAGGCCTTGCCGTACAGCGAATGCGAATGGGCGGCGGCGACCACGTCGGGCCGCGCCGCGTGCAGCTGCGAATGGATGGCGAAGGCGGCGCGGTTCAGCCGGGCCGGGACCTTGGCGGGCGGCTGAACGATCTCGCCGGCATGGCTGACCAGCATCAGGTCCGAGACCTTGATCCGCGAGAAGTGCACGCCGAACGGATTGACCCAGAAGTGGTCGGTCAGTTCCGGGTCGCGGGCGGTGATGTGGCCGGCCCCGCCCATGTCGAAGCCGTAGCGGCCGAACAGCCGGTAGGACGCCGCGAGGCGCTGCTTGCGATAGAGCCGCTCCTGTTCGTGGGTCGGCTGCACTGGCAGGACCTTGGCGCCGAACTCCGGCAGCACGGTCTCGATCTTGGCCGGGTGAGGGCCTGGGAAGGCCCTGCCTGTGAAGCTGTTGGCGGGACTGATGGCGGTCATTGGAATGTCCTTCAGTAGCCGCGCGACAGGTCGACGACGTCGGCCAGGGGCGCGCCGGACCGGAAGCGGGCGAGGTTCTCGGCGAAGCGGGTCGCCAGGTTGATGCGGGTGTCGGGCGTATGGACCGAGGTGTGCGGCGACAGCCTGACCTTCGGGTGGCTGTAGAACGGATGCCCTTCGCCCAGCGGTTCGGGATGGGTGACGTCGAGGCTGGCGCGGGCCACACGCCCGTCGTCCAGCGCCGCCAGCAGGGCCTCGTCGTCGATCAGGGCCCCGCGGGCGATGTTGATCAGGTGCAGGCCGGGCTTGGCGGCGGCCAGCACCTCGCGGCCGATCAGGCGCCGGGTCTCCGGCGTGGCCGGGGCGGCCAGCACGACATGGTCGCTGCGGGCGAACAGGGTCGCGAGGTCCGCCACCCGCTCGACCCCCGAGGTCGGGATCGGCTTGTCCGAGCGGCGGGTGGCGATGACGTTCAGGCCCAGGGCCTGGGCGCGCGGGGCCAGGGCCTCGCCGATCGCCCCGAACCCGACCAGGCCCAGGGTCGTGCCGGCGACCAGCTTCAACGGCTGCGGCGCCCAGCGCTCGGCCTTGTCGATCCAGATGTCGGGCAGGCGCTTGGCCTCGGCCAGGATCGCGGCCAGGGCGAACTCGGCCAGGGCGACCGCGGAAGAGCCGCGCGCCGAGGTCACCACCGGGCCGTCGAACAGCCAGTCGGGATAGAAGTCGATGCCGACCGAGACCAGCTGCACCCACTTCACGTCGTAGGGCCAGCCCTTGGGCGGCGCGGGCGGCAGCACGCCGCCGGCCTTGCGGAACGGGGCGGCGACCAGGACCTTGGCCTCGGCCGGCAGGGGCGCGGCCAGGCCCGGCGGCACGGCGATGATCTCGGCGTCGCCGACATGCTGGGCGAAGACGCTGTTGAAAAGCTCGGGCAGCTGGCTGGCGACGACCAGGCGGCTCATCGAGCCGCCTCATAGGCCGCGAACGCCGCCTTGCCGGCGCTGGTCAGCACCACGTCGGACTGCGGGGTGTGGACCCGGCCGCACAGCACGTCGCGATGGTGGCGTTCCAGGGCGTTGTGGCGGGTCAGGCCGGGATTGCCGGTCAGCTTCAGGGCCTTCTCGACCGCGCTGATGGCGTTCTCGGTGACCAGGTGCTTGACCAGGCCGGCCTCGATGCCGCCGAGCTCGCCCTGGGCGGCGGCGTCCAGCAGCACGCGGTTGGACAGCAGCAGGCCGTCGATGTCGCCGACCGCCTCCTGGAAGCGCGGCAGGGTCGACAGGGCCGCGCCCAGATTGGCCGGCTTGCGGTTGGCCAGGAAGTCGACCAGCCAGTCGCGGGCGGCGCGGGCCTGGGCGTCGTAGATCGCCGCGGTCAGCACCGCCGACCAGGTCGCGAAGCTGGCCGGGTAGGGCGGCGGCGCGCCGACCGGCTGCGGATCGAGGGCGTGGTCCAGCGGCACGAGCACGTCCTCGAAGACCACGTCGTGGCTGGCGCTGGCCCGCAGGCCCAGATGGTCCCAGCTCTCCTCGATGACCACGCCCGGGGTGTCGGCGCGCACCAGCCAGCCGCCGACCAGCGGCTCGGGGTCGTCGGAGCGGGCCCAGACCACCAGCCAGGTCAGGGCGGTCGAGCCGGTGGAATAGATCTTGCGGCCGCTGATCCGCCAGCCTTCCGGCGTGCGGCGGGCGACCGTGCCGGGCAGGCCGCCCCGGGCCGGGGTGCCGAGGTCCGGCTCGACCCGCAGGGCGTTGATCAGGGCGCCGTCGGCGATCGCCTCGCCGATCACCCGCTGCTTGAGGTGTTCGGGCCAGCCGGAGCGGCCCTCGACCGAGGCGTGGAACAGGTACTGCATGACCAGCACCAGGGCCGTGGCCGGCTCGCCGCGGGCGACGGCCGAGACCACCTTCAGGGCGGTGGGCAGGTCGGCCTCCAGCCCGCCCAGCCGCCGCGGCGCGGTCAGGGCCAGCAGGCCGGCCTCGCGCAGGGCCTCGAAATTGGCGAACGGGAAGCTGGCCTCTCGGTCGTGCTGGCCGGCGGTGGCGGCAAAGGCGGCGGTCAGGCGGGGCAGGACGGCGTCGAGGTCGGGCAGCCGCGGCTCGCGGTTCAGGCGCAGGGCGGCGGCGCTCACAGCACCACCTCGCCGGTCGGGAAGGCGACCAGGGCCCGCTCCGGACCGGGCGCCGGCGCGGCCTGGGGGGCCTCGACGCCGAGATGGCCGAGCAGGCGGCGGCGAACGGCGTGGAAGCGGGCGTCCGGCTGGCGCGGTCGTTCAAGGGCGATGCGCTCCTCGACGGCGATCTTGCCCTTGTCGAGCACCAGCACCCGGTCGGCCAGGGCGACAGCCTCGTCGACGTCGTGGGTGACCAGCAGCACCGCCGGCCGGTGCCGGCGCCACAGCGACAGCACCAGGTCGTGCATCTTCAGCCGGGTCAGGGCGTCCAGCGCCGCGAACGGCTCGTCCAGCAGCAGCAGGGCCGGCTCGCGGACCAGGGCCCGGGCCAGGGCGGTGCGCTGGGCCTCGCCGCCGGAAAGGGTGGCGGGCCACGCGTCGAGGCGATGGCCAAGGCCCACCTCCGTCAGCGCCGCTTCGGCGCGGGCCCGGACTTCGTTGTCCCTCAGGCCCAGCGCGACGTTGCGCCAGACCTTCTTCCACGGCAGCAGGCGGGCGTCTTGGAAGACCACGGCCCGGGCGGCGGGGGTGGTCACGTCCTGGCCTTCGGCGGAGTCGAGGCCGGCCAGGGTGCGCAGCAGGGTGGTCTTGCCCGAGCCGCTGGCCCCCAGCAGGGCGACGAACTCGCCCGGCGCGATGGTCAGGTCCAGGCCGTCGATCACCACGTGGTCGCCGAACCGGCGGGTGAAGCCCTTCAGGCGGACGGTCGGGGCGGGGGCGGCTTCGACGGCGGCGAAGGCGCGGACGCGAGGCTGGGCCATGGTCATTGCTCCACGAGGCTGGGCCGCCACGCCAGCGCCTTGCGCTCCAGCGTGCGGACGAGGGCGTCGGCGGCGAGGCCGAGCAGGGCGTAGACGAGCAGGCAGACGACGATGATGTCGGTGCGCATGAAGTCGCGGGCGTTGTTGATCAGGTGGCCCAGTCCGGCCTGGGCGTTGATCTGCTCGGCGATCACCAGCATCACCACGCTGATGCTCAGCGCGTAACGCAGGCCGACGAAGAACGACGGCAGGGCGCCGGGCAGGATGACGTTGAGGACCAGCTCGCGACCGCCCAGGCCGAAGCTGCGCGCCGCCTCGACCAGCCGCACGTCGACCCCGCGAATGCCGGCGAACAGGTTCAGATAGAGCGGGAACACCGCCGCCACGGCGATCAGGGCGATCTTCGGCGTCTCGCCGATGCCGAACCAGACGATGAACAACGGGGTCAGGGCGACGACGGGCAGGGTGCGCTTGATCTGCATCAGCGGGTCGACCAGGGTCTCGCCCCAGCGCGACAGGCCCGAGGCCAGGCCCAGGCTGACGGCGACGACCAGGGCGATGGCCAGGCCGGTCCCGGCCCGGCCCAGCGACACGGCCAGATTGCCCGGCAGCTCGCCGGACAGAATCATCGACCAGAAGGTCTCGGCCACGATCGACGGCGCGGCCAGCACCCGTTCGGGGATGACGCCGAGGCGCGAGCTGAGCTCCCAGAGCAGCAGCAGCGCCACCGGCGACAGCCAGCGGGCCCGCGACCAGCGCGGCCAGCGCCGCGGGCCTCGCCATGGCGAAGCTTCAGAAATTCTATGGGTCGCCGCCAGAGACATTGAGGGTGTGCCGTCCCGTGAACCGTTGCGGCGCGAACGCCTTTGCTCCAGAGAGAAAGGCGTTGAAACCCTACTGGATCAATAGACTTATCCTCAGGGGTCATATCAGAGTTTCTCATAGGGGGCGCCCATGGCCACCAACCTGCCCACCGAGCTGCTGCGCAGTTTCGTCGCCATCGTCGACTCCGGATCGATGCTGAAGGCGACCGAGCGGGTGTTCGTCACCCAGTCGGCGCTGAGCCTGCAGATGAAGCGCCTGGAGGAGACGGTGCTGACGCCGCTGTTCCACCGCGACGGCCGGCGGCTGGTGCTGACCCCGGCCGGCCAGGCCCTGCTGGTCCACGCCCGCGAGATCCTGGCCCTCAACGACCGGGCCGTGGTCGCCCTGACCGGCGACGCCCTGGTCGGGCCAGTGCGGGTGGGACTGGTGCAGGACTTCGCCGAGACCCTGCTGTCGGGGGTGCTGGCCCGCTTCAGCCAGCTCAATCCCGAGGTCCAGCTGGAGGTCCGGGTGGCCGGTTCGCCCGAGCTGCTGGACCTGCTGAGCGGCGATCGGCTGGACGTGGTGTTGTGCATGGGCGCGCCGGACGATCCCCATGCCGCCCGCGTGGCGCCGATGGTTTGGCATGGCGATCCGGACCTGGCTAAGGCCGCGGTCCTGCCCCTGGCCATACTGGCCCCGCCCTGCCGGTTCCGCGACGCGGCGCTGGCGGCGCTGGAGCGCGACGGGCGGCCGTTCCGCGTCGCCCTGGAGACACCCAGCCTGTCGGCCCTGCGGGCGGCGGTCGAGGCGGGCCTGGCCGTCACCTGCCGCACCGCGCTGTTCCGGCCCGGAACCCCGCCGATCGAGGCGGGCCTGCCGGCCGTGCCGCAGGTGGCCTATGTCAGCCGGATCGGCGCCGCGCCGCACCCGTCGATCGCCAGGCTGTCGGGGCTGATGCACCAGGCCGCGCTAGAACTCTGACAGGGTCTCGAACACGGTCGCCGCCACGCGGGCGGCCTGGACGCGGATGTCGGGCACGGCGTTGATCTCCCACAGCGCGCCGCGCGTGATGGGGCCGACGGCGAACAGGGTAGGCTGGATGCGGCCCCGCGCGTCGCGCACATGGTGGTCGGCGTCGATGTCCAGTCCCAGCCGCAGGGGATCGGCGCGGACCAGGCCTCGGCCCGCCAGGGCGGCGACCAGGGGGTCGGTCGAGCGTTCGACGTCCGACGAGGGGCCGGTGCAGTTGACCACCAGGTCGACCTCCAGGCGCCGGGTCCGGGTTCCGCCGCGCGGCCGCCAGGCCACGCCGACCCGGCCGTCCTCCAGCCGGTCGGTCCGGTCGAGCTTGCCGGCCAGGACGCGCAGCCGGCCGTCGGCCTGCATCCGCGCCAGCCGCTCGGCGACCTCGGGCGACAGTCGATGGCGGTGGACGTCCCAGAACGCCCGGGCGTGGCGCAGGAAGGCGGCGCGCTGCTTCAGGCTCCAGCCCCGCCACAGGTCCTGAGTCGCGGGGCGCACCGCGTCGATGGCGGTCCGCCAGCCATGCCGGTCGGCCGCCTCGCGCAGCCAGGCCAGGACGGCGAGCGGCGGCAGCGGCGCCGGCGGCGGGGCCGGCGGCGGCGAGGGCGGGGCGCCCTGGTGTTCGCGCGGGATCAGGCCCCGCCGCGACAGGGCGATCAGCGGCCGTCCGGGCGCGAGCCGGTCCAGCGAAAGCGCCGCATCGACCATGGTCAGGCCGCTGCCCAGCAGCAGGATCGGACCCTCGCCGTCCGGCGCGGTCTCGAGACTCCAGCGCCAGGGATCGGCGACATAGGCGCCGGAGGCCTCCAGCTCGGGGGTGACGGTCTCCGGCGCGCGCGGCGGCGGATTGCCCAGCGCCAGGACGACGGCGTCGGCGCCGATCGCCCGTCCCATGCCGCAGGTCAGGGCCCAGCCGCCCTCGGTCGGCGCGATGGCCGTGATCTCGTCGGGGATGATCACCAGCCGGCCGGCGGCCTCGGGACTTTCGGCCAGGCCCGACAACATGCCTTGCAGATAGCGCCCGTAGTCGCCCCGCGTGGCGAAGCCGCCGGGGCCGATGTCGAGGCCGCGATCCTTCAGCCAGGCGACGAAATCGTCGGGCCGGTCGGGCCAGGCGCTCATATTGCCGGCCCGGACGTTCAGGCGGTGGGCCGGATCGTCTGTGGCGTAGGCGGCGCCAAGGCCGATCGGGCTGCGTCGCTCGATCAGCACGACCTTGATCGGCCGGCCCTGGCGCAGCAGGTGCAGGGCGGTCATCACGCCGCTGAAGCCTGCGCCGATCACGGCGACGACGGGTGGGGCTTTGCTGGAGGCCATAACCTACTTGTTAGGTAGATTTTACGCATAATCCAGAGACGTCGGCGCGCGAGCGCCAAATATCCGGGTGGCGTTGTCGGGCGCGTCTCCCGCGCCACGCTGGCGTCATTGATTACAGGAAAGGCACTAGATTGGTGCTATTTCGGCCGGCGGGGTCTCTCTACGCTTTCAAGATAAGATTTTGAATTTCTGTGAAAAATTCTCCACGGAGCGCCGCCTTGGCCGCCGGATGAAGTCCAAGGCGGCGCCAAAGGCGTGATCTCTCAGGAAAAATCATCAAAAATAACAGTTTATGATCTTTGTCGGCCGGGCGTTTCGACCTAGGCTGATCCGGCCAACAGGCTAGATAGGTCTTTAAATGGTCTGCTCCTTGATCTGTCTCGGACGCTCGCGGCGACCAGATTTTTCAGTGGCTTCAACGATCGCCGGGGCTTGAGCGCATGCCATCTCGACCTTCCCGCCGTCAGGCGCTGCGGCAGGCGCTCGCCACCGCCGCGGCGGTCTCGATCCCCGCCTCGGCCTCGGCCGGGCCGGCGCAGGCCGAGGCGGTCAAGGCGGCCAGGGCGGTGCTGGTCCGGCGCTTCGGCGATCGGGCCGGGCGGATCGACCTGACCCTTGTTCCGCGCGCCACGGCCACGGAAGGCTCCTGGTATGCGGTCGAAAGCCGGGGCGGGCGGCTTGCCGTCAGCGGCGACACGGCGATCGCCCTGACCCGCGGCGTCTACGCCCACCTGAGATCCATCGGCGCGGCCCTGGTCAGTTGGGAGGGGGACCGCGCGGCCTTGCCTGACCGCTTCCCCGACGCGAAGGGCGGCAAGGTCGCCACGCCGTTCGCCCACCGCGCCTATCTCAACACCTGCACCTACGGCTACACCACGCCCTGGTGGGACTGGCCGCGGTGGAGCCGCGAGATCGACTGGATGGCGGTCCACGGCGTCGACATGCCGCTGGCCATGGAGGGCCAGGAACATGTCTGGCGCGACCTGTGGCGCGAGGCGGGCCTGTCCGAGCCGGAACTGGCCGACTACTTTTCCGGGCCGGCCTTCACGCCCTGGCAGCGCATGGGCAATATCGAGGGCTATCGCGCCCCGCTGCCGCCGGCCTGGATCGACAAGAAAAAGGTCCTGCAGCGCCAGATCCTGGCCCGGATGCGGGAGCTGGGCATGACCCCGATCCTGCCCGCCTTCGGCGGCTATGTGCCCAAGGCCTTCGCCCTCAAGCATCCCGAGGCCAGGATCTACCGGATGCGGGCCTGGGAGGGTTTCCACGAGACCTACTGGCTGGATCCGGCCGATCCGCTGTTCGCCAAGCTCGCGGCGCGGTTCATGGCGCTCTACGCCGAGACCTACGGGGCCGGGACCTATTATCTCGCCGACTCCTTCAACGAGATGCTGCCGCCGATCGCCGACGACGGGGCCGACGCCCGGGCCGCGACCTATGGCGACGGCAAGGCCAATACGGCGGCGGCGACCAAGGACAAGGTCGAGATCGACCCGGCGCTGAAGGCCCGGCGGCTGGCGGCCTACGGCAAGGCGATCTACGACACCATCCGCCAGGCCCAGCCCGACGCGGTCTGGGTGATGCAGGGCTGGCTGTTCGGGGCCGACCAGCACTTCTGGGATCCGGCCGCCATCGCCGCCTATCTGAGCCAGGTCCCCGACGACCGGCTGATGATCCTCGACATCGGCAACGACCGCTATCCCGACACCTGGCGCAACGCCCAGGCGTTCGGCGGCAAGCCGTGGATCTACGGCTATGTCCACAATTACGGCGGCAGCAACCCGGTCTATGGCGACCTGGACTACTACCGCCGCGACCTCGCGGCCCTGACGGCCAATCCTGAGACCAGGCGCCTGGCCGGTTTCGGCATGTTCCCCGAGGGGCTGCACAGCAATTCGATCGTCTATGAGGCGGCCTACGACCTGGCCTGGAACGCGGGCGAGGCCTCGCAGGCGGCCTGGCTCTCGACCTATGCCCGGTCGCGCTATGGGCGGACGACGCCGGCGCTCGACGCCGCGCTGGGCCAACTGGTCGAGGCGGCCTATTCGACCCGCTACTGGTCGCCGCGCTGGTGGAAAAGCAAGGCCGGCGCCTACCTGTTCTTCAAGCGGCCGACCGCGGCCATCCAGGACTTTCCGCCCCATCCCGGTGATCGGACCAAGCTGGCGGCGGCGGTCCGCGAGCTGACGCGCCTGGCGCCCGGCTTCGCCGACCAGCCGCTGTTCATCATCGATCTGGTCGACGCGGCCCGCCACCTGGCCAGCGAGGACATCGATCTTCAGCTGCAGGCCGCGGTCCTGGCCTACCGGCGCGGCGACCTGGCGAGTGGCGACGCCGCACGGCGCAAGATCGAGGACCTGGCCCTGGCGGTCGACGGTCTGCTCGGCGTCCAGCCCGAAACCCTGGCCACCTGGATCGACGCCGCCCGCGCCTATGGCGACACCCCGGCCGACGCCCGCGCCTATGTCCTAAACGCCAAGGCCCAGGTGACGATCTGGGGCGGGGAGGGCAATCTCAACGACTACGCCTCCAAGGCCTGGCAAGGCCTCTATGCCGACTTCTACCTGCCGCGCTGGTCCCTTTTCCTGGACGCCCTGCGCGCGGCCGGGACGGGCCCGTTCGACGAGCCGGCCGTGGTCCGCGGCCTTGTCGCCTGGGAGCACGCGTGGGTGGATCGCGACACCGTCTATCGCCGCCGGCGCCCGGCCGATCCGGTCGCCGCGACGGCGGCTCTTCTCGCCCGGCTGGACCGGGCCTAGGACCTTTCCATGGACAAGCCGTCTTCCCGCTTCCTGTCGCTGGACGTGTTCCGCGGCCTGACCGTCTGCCTGATGATCATCGTCAACACCTCAGGACCGGGGGCCCCGGCCTATCCCTGGCTGGTCCACGCCAAGTGGTTCGGCTTCACGGCGGCCGACGCGGTGTTCCCCTCGTTCCTGTTCGCGGTCGGCTGTTCGATGGCCTTCGCCTTTTCGCGGCCGGTCCCGGCGGGCCCGTTCGCGGCCCGGGTGCTGCGGCGGGCGGCGCTGATCTTCCTGCTGGGCTTCCTGATGTACTGGTACCCGTTCGTGCACAAGGTCGACGGGGCCTGGACGCTGATCCCGTTCTCGCACACCCGGGTGCTGGGCGTGCTGCAGCGGATCGGCCTGTGCTACGCCCTGGCCGCCTTCGCGGTCCGCTACCTGTCGCCGGCCAAGCTGGCGATCCTGTCGGTCGTGGTCCTGCTGGGCTACTGGGCGATCCTGCTGGGCCTGGGCGATCCGGCCGCGCCACTGTCCAAGCTGGGCAACGCAGGCACCCGGCTGGACCTGATCGTGCTGGGTCGGGACCACCTCTACCGCAAGGATGGCGGCTTCGACCCCGAAGGCCTGCTGGGGACCTTGCCGGCGACGGTCAACGTCCTGGCCGGCTATCTGGCCGCGCGGGTCCTGAAGACCTCGGCCGAGGCGCGCCGGGCCGTGGCGCAGCTGGCCCTGGCGGGCCTGGTCCTGGTCGCCGGCGGCCTGGCCTGGGGATTGGTGTTCCCGATCGCCAAGAAGCTGTGGACCAGCAGTTTCGTCGTGCTGACGGTGGGGATCGACCTGCTGGCCCTGGCCGGCTTGGCGCTCGCGCTGGAAGGCCGGGAGCCCAATCCCGCGGCTCGTTTCTTCCAGGTGTTCGGCCTCAATCCGCTGATCATCTACCTGTTCTCGGAACTCTTCGTCATCACCCTGCGCCAGTTCGAGGTCGCGCCCGGCGTCGACCTCTATGGCTGGGTGGGGGTGAACCTCTTCCAGGCGCTGGTCCCGGGCGCGCTGGGCTCGCTGCTGTGCGCGATCGCCTACATGCTGGTCTGCTGGCTGCTCGGCTATGTCATGGCCCGGCGGGGTTTGGTGGTGAAGCTCTAGAGCTCGATGATGCCGCGGCGGGCCGCCACCGTGACCGCATGGGTGCGATCGGAGACGTCAAGCTTGGCGAAGATGGCCTTCAGGTGTCCCTTCACGGTTTCCTCGGAGATCCCGAGCTCCCAGGCGATCTGCTTGTTGGCCTTGCCGACGGCGACCAGTTGCAGCACCGCCACCTCGCGGTCGCTGAGGGCGTCGTCGACGATGTGCATGGCGATCTCGTCGGCGATGTTGCGATGCAGGTAACGGCGGCCCTGGTGCACGGCGTGGATGGCGTCCAGCATTTCGGTGCGCAGGCTGCTCTTGAGCAGATAGCCCGTCGCGCCCGCCTTCAGCGCGCGCACCGCCTGGGCGTCGCCGTCATAGGTGGTGAGCACGACGATGCGGGCGCTCGCGTGCTCGGCGCGGATCGCCTTGATCGCCTCGACCCCGCCCATGCCCGGCATCTGCAGGTCCATCAGGGTGACGTCCGGCAGCAGCTCGCGAAAGCGCACGATGGCCTCGACGCCGTCCCGGGCCTCGCCGACCAGCACCATGTCGGCCCGGTCCTCGAGGATCGCGGCGACGCCCTCGCGCAGGATGGGGTGGTCGTCGACGACGAGGACGCGGATCGGACTGGGACTGGGGTCAGGCAACGGACGCACTCCTGAAACGACGCAACAACGAGGACAGCCGCCACCTGCCCGGCGTCTTGTCCGCGAAGGCCAGTCTGGCGGGCAGCTTCACGGCCACTTCCGTGCCCGCGCCCGCTTGGCTTTCGATGGTCAAGACGCCGCCGATCCTCTGTGCACGCTCGCGCATGCCGACCAGGCCGAAATGGCCGAGCTTGTGCCCCGTGGCCATCACGTCCTCGGGGATGCCGACGCCGTCGTCACGGATCCGAACGCTCAGCTGGTGTCCGGCGAAGCTGATCGCGATCTCGACCGACTGGGCCCTGGCGTGGCGCGCGATGTTGAACAGGGCCTCGCCGGCGATCCGGCCGATCTCGGCCGAGACCAGGGGATGGACCGCGCGGGGCGCGCCGTCGGCGACGATGCGGACGGTGATCGGCGGATCGAAGCCGGCCGCGGCCACGCCCTCCTCAAGAACCGCGCGCAGGTCGCCGGGGCTTTCGGCGATCCTGAGGTCGCGGACCCGGTTACGTCCGTCGACGATCACGTCGTCGGCGCGCTTGAGCGCGGATTCCAGCAGGTCTCGCGACTGATCCCCGGCCGGCATCTTGTTGGCGACCGACTGGAAGCGCAGCACCAGGCCCTGGACGCTTTGCAGCAGCGTGTCGTGCAGCTCGCGGGCGATGCGCTCGCGCTCGCCCAGCCGCGCCTCGAGCCCGACCCGCAAGCGTTGCCCGATCTGGGCGACGCGAAGACGATAGAGCAGCCAGAGGAGAACGAACGCCAGGCCCAGGCACAGGGCCAGGAACCCGCGCGATTGCAGGAAGGTCGGCGGAATTTCGAAGTCCACTGCGGCGCCGGTCTGGTTCCAGACGCCCTCGTTATTGGCGGCGATCACCCGGAAGCGATACTTGCCGGGGCCGAGGTTGGTGTAGAAGGCCTGCCGGCGTGGACCGGGGTCGATCCACGCCTCGTCGAAGCCTTCGAGCCTGTAGCGGACGCTGACCTGCTTGGGGTCGGCGAAGTTCAGGACCGCGTAGTCGATCTCGACATTGGACGTCGCGGGCCGAAGCTTCAGGAAGCCGGGGTCCCGGTGGAGGCGGTCGTTGCCGGTGAGGGACTTGATCGCGACGCCCGGCGGCAGGTGGGTCCGCGCGATGCGCCTGGGATCCATCCACAGGGCGCCGGTCTCGGTGGCCACCCAGAGTCGCCCGTCGCCGCCTTGAACCAGGGAGCGCTGGGTGTGCGAATGGGGTCGGCTGGTCAGGCCGTCGCCGAAGCCCAGGGAAAGCGCGGCCGGCGCAAGGACGTGGGCGGCGAAGGCGCGTTCCAGCTCCTGCGGACCGATCCGGGCCAAGGTCCGGGGATAGGCGATCCAGGTATCGCCCTCCGGCGTTCGCACCATCCCGCTGATGCGGCTGTCGGGGGAGGTCCGATCGGCCCAGAGGGTCTCCACGCGTCCGGCGCGGAAGCGCGAGAGACCAAAGCCCCCGGCGGCGAAGAGGTCGCCGTTGGAGGTCGGATAGAGCGTCAAGGCCGTGGGCTCGCCGGCCCCGACGTCCAGCGGTGCGATCGTGCGCGTGGCCTGGTCGATCCAGGTCAGCTTGCGGTCGGTCCATTGCACGACCAGCCGGCCCTGAGCGTCACGGACCATGGTCATCGGCTGGGGATGTCCGGCGCCCGGCGGTTCGAACATCGCCTCCCACCGTCCGCGCCGATAGCGGAGCAGGCCGCCTGAGGCCGCGGAGATCCAATAGTCGCCGCGTGCGTCGAACGCGCAGTCGTAGACGATGCTGTCGGTGTCGGGACGGGCGAAGCTTCTGAGGGGCCGGTCCTTCTTCCACACGGCGATACGGGTGGCGAAGGCGATCCAGATGGCGCCGTCCGGCGCCTCGCAAAGGCTCTGCGGCTCGCGGACGTCGCGCAAGATGGGCTGCGGATCGCCGCCCGGCGCGACGCGGTACACCGTCCTGGCCTGGCCGATGTAGACGCTGCCGTCGGAGGCCGTCATCAGCTTGTCGCCGAACGCGGCGGGATCGGTCAGCTCGGGCTCGGACCGCAGGGTCGCGGGTCGGAACTTGTCCAGGCCCTTCTCCGTGCCGATCCAGATATTGCCTTCTCGATCCTCCAGGACCTGGGTGGTCACGTCCGAGGACAGGCCATCGCGCCCGCGGATCGATTCAACCCTGTCGTGGGGACGTCCTTGCGGAGGCGGGCCCGCCGGCGCGGCCGAGGCGACGCGCTGCACGCCCTGATAGCGCATGGCGATCCAGAGGTTCCCCGAACGGTCGAACATCGGCGCGCCGCGGATCAGCGTGTCGTCGGTGGGGTAGGGCGAGGCCAGCGGCGGCGGCGGACCTCGTCCGCCGGGTCCGGTGATGGGATAGCTCCCCGCCTTCTCGGACAGCCAGATACGGCCGGCGGGATCCTGCGAAAGCATGCCGTTGGCGCGTGGGGTTTTCAGCACGGTTTCGAACCGCTCGGCGCCCGGCGGCAACCGGACGACCGAATTGCACAGGGAGATCCAGACCGCGCCGTCGGCCGCCACCAGCAGGCTGAGGGCGTCGTCGCGCGGCAGGCCCTGGTCGGCGTCGAACAGCCGCCACTGACCGTTGCGAAGCGCCAGCAGCTCGGCTTCGAATTTGGCCGTCAGGGCCCAGACCGTCCCATCCACGCCTTCGGCCAACGCCGTCACCCGGTCGGGCGCGGCCGGCGTGGCGAGGACGCGAAGCTTGCCGTCTCGATAGACCGCGAAGCGGCGCGACCGGCTAAAGCTGGTCCAGACGTCGCCATTGCGCGCGACGAGCAGCGCGCTCGGCAGGTCGTGTTGCTCGTCGCCTTCCTCGGCTTCGATAGGCTCAAAGCTGATCCCGTCGAATCGAAACAGCCCTTCACCGGTGGCGAGCCAGAGAAAGCCGTCCCGGCCCTGCGCCATCGCCAGCACGGGCGCGGGGGCGTCGCCCTCCTCGGTCCAGCGCTGATGGGTGTAGTGGGCCAGGCGTCGCGGCGGCTCGGCCGCTGACGCCGCCACGGGCAGCAGCATCGCCGCGACGAGAATCGCCTTGATCAATCGCACAGCCGTCCCGCCGTTTCCCTGGCTCCCAAGTCCGAGGTCGCCACCTACTTGCCGCCTGGAAAGGACCTGATGCTACCCCCGAGTCAGGGGCGCGAACATCCCTCGATCCAGGCCGAGCCGCCAACCGGTTCAGGGGCGCCGCCGATCGGCCATCCGTGGAGAATGCGCGCGTCGTCAACCCGAGGGAGGCCATCATGAACCAGGAGCCGCGGCGCCAGCCCCCAAGCCCGGCGACGCCCGCGACGCGAGGCGCGAAGATCGGCGACGAGGCCAGCCTGGCGGAACACCCGCTTGTCCTGATCGTCGACGACGACCTGGACGTCCGAACGGCCCTGGCCGAGCTTTTGGAATCGGTGGGGATCGACGCCGCGACGTTCGGCTCGACCCGGGAGTGGCTGGAGTCCGGCGGGGTCGACCGCCCGGGTTGCCTGATCCTCGACGTGCGGATGCCCGGCTCCAGCGGCCTGGACCTGCAGCATCATCTGGCGCGGAGCGGCGATCCCAAGCCGATCATCTTCCTTACGGGACACGGCGACATCCCCATGACAGTCCAGGCGATGAAGGCCGGCGCGGTCGACTTCCTCACCAAGCCGGTGCGAGACCAGACTCTCCTCGACGCGGTCGCGGCCGGGATCGAGCGGGACCTCGCCCAGCGGGCCGACGCCCACGCCGTCAAACGCCATCTCGACCTGCTGGCCGCACTGACGCCGCGCGAGCGCCAGGTGCTGGCCGAGGTGGCGCGCGGCCGCCTCAACAAGCAGATCGCCTTCGACCTCGGCATCAGTCAGATCACCGTGAAGCTTCACCGCAGCAATGTGATGCGGAAGATGCGGGCCGGCTCGGTCGGCGAGTTGATCCGCGCCTGGGAAGCGATCCCGCAAGACCTGCGCGAAAGGCGTCCCTAGACCATGGCATGGCGTCTGTCGGGCTTGGATCCCATCGCTGCGGAAGGGCGCGGCGGCTTGGACCAGGAATGGAAAATGCCGAGGCCCGCTCGCTCCGGAGGTGATCGCGACGAAGTCGTTCAGGCCACGATCCCGGCGCGCCAGGCGGGCGAAGACCGTTTTCGGATGTTGATCCACCATACGCCCACGCCCCTCTGGTACGTGGATGCGCGGGGCGCGGGCGAGGTCTTCGAGCGTCTTCGCGCCGAGGGCGTGACGGACATCGCCGCCTATCTCGATGCGCATCCCGAGCTGGTGGAGATCGCCCAGGACATCGTCCTGGTCACCGAGATCAACCGGGCGGCCGTGGCCCTGTTCCGGGCCGCCAACGCCGCGGACCTGATCCGGCCGGTCCGCTATCTGTTCGCCGCGACCCCGGAGATGGCCAAGCGCATGATGGTGGCCCTTTTCCAGGGCCGGCGAAACTATGTCGAACAAGCCAGGATGGCGACCTTCGACGGCGAGGTGCGCGACGTCGTGTTCTCGGTCACCTATCCCGCGCCGCCGGAGCACCTGGACACCACCTTCATCACCATCGAGGACATCACCGAGCGCCTGCGGACCGAGGCGCAACTTCGCCGCCTGCAGGCGGATTTCGCGCACGCCGCGCGCGTCTCGATGCTGGGCGAGCTGGCCACCTCGATCGCCCACGAGGTCAAGCAGCCGCTGGCGGCCATCGTCACCAACGCCGAGACCAGCCTGCGATGGCTCGCGCGGGAGGAGCCGAACCTCGCCAAAGCCATCGAACTGATCACCCGCGTCGCGGCGAGCGCCCAGCGCGCCAACGACATCATCCAGCGCGTGCGGAGCATGGCGGCCAAGCAGGGGCCGGAGCGGGTAATCCTCGACCTGGCGGAGGTGGTCGACGAGGCGCTGCACTTCGTGCGCCACGATCTCGACGCGCGGGGCATCACCCTGTCGCGCGCCGAGGTCGGCGCGCTTCCGCCCGTGGTCGGCGATCGGGTGCAGCTTCAGCAGGTGGTCGTCAACCTGCTCATCAACAGCATCCAAGCGATCGCGCAGGCCGATCCGCAGGAGCGCCGTATCGCACTGAGGATCGACGCCGATGCGGCCGACGCCGTGACCTTGTCGATCCACGACACTGGCCCCGGCGTCCCGGAGGCGGACCTGGACCGCGTGTTCGACGGATTCTTCACCACCAAGGACACGGGCATGGGGATCGGCTTGGCGATCTGCCAGTCGATCATCGCCGAGCACGGCGGCAGGATCGCCGTCGCCAACCATCCCGCGGGCGGCGCGGTGTTCCGCGTCATCCTGCCGGTCCGGCGGGACGCCCGGCCAGGCGGCTGATGTTCCCGGATCGTCTGGAGACCTCGCCGCCTGACGCGCGATAGTCAGCTCTTGAAGAAGGCCAGCAGGTCCGGATTGATGATCTCGGCATGGGTGGTGGCCATGCCGTGCGGCAGGCCCTTGTAGACCTTCAGGGCGCCCTTCTTCAGCAGCTTGATCCCCACCAGGGCGGCGTCGGCGATCGGGACGATCTGGTCGTCGTCGCCGTGCATCAGCAGCACCGGCGCTTCGATCGTCTTCAGGTCGTCGGTGAAGTCGGTCGCCGAGAAGGCCGCGATGCAGTCGTACTGGGCCTTGGCGCCGCCCATCATGCCCTGGCGCCACCAGTTGTCGACCAGGGCCTGGCTGACCTTGGCGCCGGGGCGGTTGAAGCCGTAGAACGGACCCGACGGCAGGTCCCGGTAGAACTGCGAGCGATTGGCCGCCAGCGCCGCCCGGAGGCCGTCGAAGGCCTCGATCGGCAGGCCGCCCGGATTGGCCGGCGTCTTCAGCATGATCGGCGGCACCGCGCCGATCAGCACCACCTTGGCCACGCGGCCCTCGCCGCCGTAGCGGGCGACATAGCGCGCCGCTTCGCCGCCGCCGGTCGAGTGGCCGACGTGGATGGCGTTCTTCAGGCCCAGGTGGGCCGTCAGCACGGCCAGATCGGCGGCATAGGTGTCCATGTCGTTGCCGGCGTCGGTCTGGGTCGAGCGTCCATGGCCGCGGCGGTCATGGGCGATGACGCGGAAGCCCTGCGACAGGAAGAACAACATCTGGTTGTCCCAGTCGTCGCCGCTCAGCGGCCAGCCGTGGTGGAACACGATCGGCTGGGCGGTCCTGGGCCCCCAGTCCTTGTAGAAGATCTGCACGCCGTCCGTGGTGGTGACGTAGCCGCTGCCCATGGTCCTGGTTCCTGATGTTTGCGAGGAGGAGGAAGGATTGGCCTGAGCGACGCCAGTCAAGGGCCGTGGGGTCGCCACGGCGGCGAGACCCAGGCCCGCGGTCATGACGACGCGGCGCGAGGCGTGGTGGTTCTGCGGGTTCATGGCGCGTCTCTTCTGTTGAGGCTGGAGGCGAGATTGTCGCGGCGCCATTGGCGCGGGGTGGTCCCGACGGTCTGGCGAAACAGCCGCGAGAAATGGGCCTGATCGGCGAAGCCGCAGGCCAGGGCGACCTGGCTGAGCGGCGTGAGCGCGTCGCGCATCAGCGCCTGGGCCTGTTCGATGCGGTGATGCAGGACCAGTTGGCGCGGCGTCAGGCCGAAGGTGTTCTTGCAGGCGCGCGCGAAGTGGCTGCAGCTCAGCCGGACCAGCGGCGCCAGGGTCTCCAGGGGCAGCGGACGATCCAGGTTTTCTGCGATGAAGCGCTCGATCTTTCGGATGCGCCAGGTCGGCAGCCGGGCGCCTTTCGACGGAGGACGGCGGCGGTCCCTGTCCCAATCCGGCTCGCCATCTGCCGGCCCCTCGTCAAGGCGCCTGAAGCTGCGGGCTTCTGCGGCGCCCAGCGCGGCCTGGATCAGGTCGGCGACGACCGAGGCGGTGGACGCATCGTCGCGGCGCGTTGGACCTTGGTCGGTGAAGGTCGCGGACTGCGGGGTCATGTCGCCGCCTTCGCCGTGCGGGCGCGGAACGCCCAGGCCGTCAGCAGCCAGCCCAGGATCGCCGGCAGGGTCACCGCCGGAAAATCCCGGGGAATGGCCGAGGCCGAGCAGATGCCGACCGCCACTTCCCAGAAATGGAACAGCGCATGGCCTGTAAGCCAGATCGTCGGGACGGCCCAGAGGAGGAGGCGCTGGCGAGGCTGGAACGCGCCGGCCAGGAAGCCCGCGCCGATCAACAGGAAGATCAGGCCGATGTCGCGGAGGAAGTGCTGGTTGAACGACCCTGTCGTCGTCACGCCGGGCACGGCGAAGTACCAGGCCTCCGGGGCGAGCAGCATGAAGACGCCGTTGGCCAGGGCCGCGACGCCGAGCAGGACGGCCAGGCCGATGCAGGTGGATTTCAGCATGATGGTCCCTTTCAAGAGGCGGCGGGCCGGCGGCCGCGCCTGGGCTCGTTGGGGGGGGGGGAGCCCAGGCGCGCACGGAGAGCGACGTCTCGTCCTGGGGGAGGGAGGACTGTCGTCTCCGCGGATCTCCGAAGCGCGGGCTTCGGATCTCGTGACGCCGCCTAGGCGGCCGCGGCGGCGGGCTGGACCGGGTGGACGGCGCGAGCGGCCACCTGCAGGCGGTTCCATGTGTTGATCTGGCCGATCATCACCGAGAGGGTCGCGATCTCGACCTCCGTGAACTGGCTCTTGACCAGCGCGTAGTCGGCGTCGGAGGCGCCGGTCTTGGCGATCTTGGTCAGCGACTCGGTCCAGGCCAGGGCGGCGCGCTCACGATCGGTGAACAGCGGCGACTCCCGCCAGGTGTCGAGCAGGAACAGGCGCATGTCGGTTTCGCCGTGCGCCTTGGCGGCGGTGACGTGCATGTGGACGCAGAAGGCGCAGCCGTTGATCTGCGAGGCGCGGATCTTCACCAGGTCGGCGAGGCTGGTTTCGATGCTCGCTGCGGCCAGGGCCTTTTCGACGGCCAGCAGGGCGTTGGTCAGGTCCGTAACGATCTTGAAGGGGGCGAAGCGCGGGGTCATGTCTGGTCCTCGGGTGGCGTTGAAGAGCCCCGAGGATGCCGGGCCCGCCGGGATGGCGGCCACCGTTCGCGAAGCCCGCCGGACTAGGCCTCGGGCATAGGAGAGCGTGGCCGCCGGGACAGGTCGCGTGGCGTACTGCCTAACTCCGGTCGCTTACCGGTGTAGGTTTCATTGGATAATTCACCGAAATTACACCCATTCATACACCAAAGGACATGGATCGACTTTGGAAATGTAACGATCGTGACATTTGACATGTCATTCGCACGTATACATGATCCCATGGGTGCCTTTCTTTATACGTTTTGACTAAAGTCGATCCGTGGCGTTCCTCTAGGTCTCCATATTATTCTTCGACGACAATAGTCGAGGAGATATGACATGAAGATCGTCGTCATCGGCGGAACGGGGCTTATCGGGTCCAAGACCGTCGACAACCTGTCCCGCCTGGGCCACGCGGTGATCGCCGCCGCGCCGAACACCGGGGTCAACACCCTGACCGGCGAGGGCCTGGCCGAGGCGCTGGCCGGCGCCGAGGTCGTCGTCGATGTCGCCAACTCGCCGTCGTTCGAGGACGACGCGGCGATGGCCTTCTTCCAGACCGCCGGCCGCAACCTCCTGGCCGCCGAGCAGGCCGCCGGCGTCAAGCACCACGTCGCCTTGTCGGTGGTGGGGACCGAGCGCCTGCAGGCCAGCGGCTATTTCCGCGCCAAGCTGGCCCAGGAGGCCCTGATCAAGGCCGCCTCGACGCCCTACACCATCCTGCGGTCGACCCAGTTCTTCCAGTTCGTGGGCGGCATCGTCCATGCGGCGGCCGCCGGCGACGCCATCCGCCTGCCGCCCGTCCTGATCCAGCCGATCGCGGCCGACGACGTCGCCGCCGCCCTGACCAAGGTGGTCGTTGGGCGGCCGGTCAACGGCACGCTCGAGGTCGCCGGCCCCGAGACCTTCCGCCTGGACGCCTTCGCCGAGCAGTATCTGAGCGCCCAGCAGGATCCCCGCGAGGTCGTGGCCGATCCCCAGGCGCTCTATTTCGGCGCCGTGCTGGACGATCGGACCCTGGTTCCGGGCGCCGGCGCGACCCTGGGCGAGACGACCTTCGAGGCCTGGCTCGACGAGTCCATGGCCGCGGACTGACGCGGAGCCCGCCAGATTTCAGGGCCGGCGCCTCATCGGCGCCGGCCCTTTCCATGTTCCAGGGGTCCAGTTTCTTGTTTTCGCATCGCTTTTGCGGAAAACCGGCGGCCGCTTTTCCGCGCGATGCTCTATTCGGAGAAGGGACCGTTGAACACCGCATCCACCCAGGACGGCGCCTTGTAGCCGGGTACCAGCCGCTCGCCGAAATCGCGGATGAAATTGGCGTAGGTGGTTTCGGGCCTGGTCTGGGCCATGTGGCACAGGCAGGCGGTGAACCGGCGCTTCATGTCCAGCCGGGGGGCGACGGCGAGGGTCGAGGCGATCGCCGCCGCGCCCAGGACGTCGTTGTCAGGCGTTCCGAAGTCGATCCCGATGCCGCGCGCGCACAGCGCGACCTCCGACTCCTTGAAGGCGCTGATCGAGGGGGTCGCGTGCAGGGCGATGCTGTCCCACACCAGTTGGGCGCGCCGATCGTCGAAACCCTGGTCGCGCACGAAGGCCGCCGCGATCCCGGCCCCGTTGACCTCGAAGCGATTGGGGCCCGGGGCGTGATCGGTCAGGCCCAGGTCGTGCAGCAGGGTCGAGACCGCCAGCACCTCGGCGTCATGGACCACCTGCTCCAGCGCCGCCAGCCTGGCGGCGAACATCCACGAGCGGGCGACGTGGTTGAACAGGAAGGCGGGGCTGCGCTCGCGGGCGTAGTCGAAGGCCCGGTCGATCAGCGGCGACGCCGGCAGGCCGGGGAATTCCGCGCGCAACTGAGCGAGGTCGACGGGAGCGATGTCGGTCATGGCCGAGCGTCCTGGGGCTGGAGGGCGACGGCCTGTTGCCGAAGCCAGCTGTCGAACTCGGTGTGGCCAAACCGCGGGACCGCGCCCGCGATCAGGGTCTCATCGTTGAGGACCGCGCCGAAATAGAGCGCCTGCGGGTCGGCTACGACGCGCCGGCTGTCCCCGCGCGCCGCCAGATAGCGTCTGGCCAGGTCGTCCAGACGGAAGGGGTCGGGGCCGGCGACCTCGAGGGTTTCGTTCATCGGCGCGCGCACGGCGACGTCGGCCAGGGCGCTGGCGACGTCCTGGGCGGCGACGAACTGGACGCGGGCCGGCGACAGCCGAACCTCCTCGCCGTCCGCGGCCGCGTCGACCACGGCGTCGAGGAATTCGAAGAACTGGGTCGAGCGGACGATCGTGAACGGCACGCCGCCGTCCTTGACCAATGCCTCCTGGACCAGCTTGGCGCGGAAGTAGCCGTTCTGAGACAGCCGCTCGGATCCGACGATCGACAGGGCCACGTAGTGACGCACGCCGGTGGCGGCCGCCGCGGTGAGAATGTTGCGGCTTGAGGTCTCGAAGAACCGCAGGGCCGTGGCGTCGTCGAAGGCCGGCGAATTGACGACGTCGACGACGACCTCGGACCCGACGAGCGCCTCGTCCAGGCCTTGCCCGGTGATCACGTCGACGCCGGTCCGCTGCGACGCGCTCGTGACCTGATGGCCCTGGGCCGCGAGGATCTTGACGATCTTGGAGCCGACAACGCCGGTACCGCCCGTGACAACGATCTTCATGATGTTCAGCCTTTGCGGTTGGCGACACGAGCGGCGGGGGCCGGCGACTGCAGGCTTTGGCGCAGCCAGTCATCGAAGCGTGTCACGGCGATGCGCGCGTCGCCGCCTGGAAGCAGGGACCGGTCGTCGAGCTCCGCGCCGAAATAGCGGGCGTGGACGTCGGCGACGACGCGGCGGGGGTCCTCGTAGGCGGTGAGGACCTGGGTCGCCAGGCGGTCGAGGCCAAGGCGCTCGGGACCGGCCACCTCGACGATCCGGCCGAGGGGCGGGCCCAGGGCGATGTCGGCCAGGGATTCGGCGACCTCTTCGCCGGCGATCGGCTGCACCAGGGCCGGCGAGATCACCACGTCGCGGTCGGCGCCGTCCTGCACGACGCCAGCGATGAATTCGAAGAACTGGGTCGAGCGCAGGATCGTGAAGGGAAGCCCCGAGGCCTGCAGCAGGTCTTCCTGGATCTTCTTGGCCTGGAAATAGCCGCTGGCCTGCAGGCGCTCCGTGCCGACGATCGACAGCACGACGTGATGCCGGACCCCGGCGGCCAAGCCCGCGGCGATCAGATTGCGGCCCGAGGTCTCGAAGAAGGCCCTAGCGTCCGGGCCGTCCAGCGACGGCGACTGGGTCACGTCGACCACCACGGTCGCGCCGTCCAGGGCCTGTTCCAGTCCGGCGCCGGTCACGGTGTCGACGCCGAAGGTCGGCGAGGCTTCGAGAACCTTGTAGTCGTCCTGGCGCAGATTGTAGACGAGCTCGCCGCCGATCCGTCCGCTGCCGCCTACCACCACGATCTTCATGTCGCTATCCAAGCCTGATCCAACGCCGAGGCTCCAAGGCTAGGACTGGAAGCGGTCATGGGTCGATTGGGCGAAAGGGCGGGGGCGGGCTATCCCCTGGTATAGGTCGCCGCCGCCTGGTTGAACCGACTTGGAGACGACCGCTCGGGGCGCTTGGGTCAGAAGGATGTCGAGCTCCCGCAGGAACTCAGTTGGGCTCGAAGGTTTCGCGGCCCTGGACCAGGGCGGCGTTGAGGTGCGTGAGCAGGACCTGGTCGTTGATGGGCTTGGTGAGATAGGCCATCGCCCCCGACGCCAGGACCCGCGTTCGCGTGGCCAGGTCGGCCTGGGCGGAGATGATGATGACCGGCAGGGCCGGGTCGAGCGTCTTCAGGCGTTGCTGGAGTTGCAGCCCGCTTTCGCCCAGCAGGTTGAGATCGGTGACCAGGCCCGCGAAGCGCCCCGGCGCGTGGGCGGCCAGAAAGCTTTCGCTCCCGTCGAAGGTGAGACAAGCAAAGTCGAACACTTCGATCAGTTCACACAGAGCTTCGCGCATGGCCTTGTCGTCGTCGACGATCGCGAAAAGAGGCACAATGGACAAGTTACGGGCCCTTGCGCGGCTGGTTTAGCCCCGAGCCCTCTTCTTCGGCTCAAATCTCACCCGGCGACAGCTATCCAAAGGTCTAGCCCAGATGGGTTTTCGCGAACGCGTGCTGGAGGCTGTCAGGCGCGAACGGATGCGGGACGAAAGGCAGCGGGCGTTCTTCGTCGAAGGCTTGCGGGCGGCAGGCGTGCGGCCGGCCTATGCCTTGGCGCCGAGCCAGCTGGCGAGATTGAGCACGTAGCGCTGGGTGTCGGCCATGCCCTGGGGCGTGGTGATCAGGCCGTCGCCGGGGGGCTCGACGACGAAGCTGGGACTGCCCGACCGGACGTCCCAATTGTAGTCGGCGAAATGGTGGAAGGTGCTCTGGGCGATCGCCCGGCCGCCGGTCGAGTCAGCCTCGAAGGCCACGGCGATGTTGAACGGCCGGCCCGTGACCTTGCTGGTTCCGGTGGCGATGACGCGGGCGCTCGTCCCTTCGGGCGCGCGGACCCCGCCCTCGTGCGGATGGGCCGGCAGGTATCGAAGGGCGCCGGTGGGGGAGGCCGGATCGCTCAGCACCGGATGCACCGGCAGGACCGGCGTGATCACCTGGTAGTCGCCATTGGCGCCGGAGTGGAAGTTCGGCCACGAGATCGCGGTCGTGTACGGATCGTCCGGCCGGCGTTCGGACGGGTCGGGATGCGGGTTGCGCGTGTGGAAATAGTGCGCGCCGCCGACGCCGCCGAGGGTGCAGAGCGACGACCCCAGGTCCATGTGGTCGCGCGTCGCCATCAGGCCGCCGCCGGCCTGGCGAAAGCGCGAGATCGCGCCGCAGTCCTCCGGCGTCAGCCCGTCGCCGACATCGACGGCGAACAGCCAGAGCTGGTCGAAGTCGCTGTGGTCCAGGGTCGAGAGCACTGCGTCGGGCGCGCCCGGCGGATCGCGGTCGCGCGAGGTCACCTCATAGAGCCGCCGGCCGTCGGGTCCGACCTGCGCGGCGAGCAATTGGCCCAGCTTGCTGAAGCGGGCGATCGACCAGTCGTCCGCGGTCGGAACGATGGTGGTCTGCAGCAGGATCTTGATCGGGGCCTGGCTCATCCTGTCCTCCTCTGGCGTGCGTATCGCATCAGGCCGCTGGTTCGCGACCGAGACCGTCGGTCTCGACGGCCTCGTCTTCGATCGCCGTGTCGGCCGGCGTGTGTCCGTGGACCTGGAACTCGACATGTTCGGGACGGAAGGCGATGCGGCCGGCGATCTCGGCGAAGGCGGCGCCGGGCGTCTCGTAGGACCAGGCGATGTTTTCGACCAGGTGCTGGTCGCGATAGATCGTGAAGTAGCGCGCCTCGCCCTTGTCGGGATGGCGCGTGGTCTTGTCGGCCTGGCTCAGGAAGACCATGAACACGTCCTTGCGCGGGAAGTAACGGACCGGCGGACGGCCGGCCTCGTGCATCACGACCACGTCGTCGCTGTCGGCGATGTCATGGCCTTCGAATAACACGCGGACGCGACCGCGCTCACGAGCGACGGTGGTCGAAGGGCTTTGGTCGGGGGGCGTCATGGCTGGTCTCCTCGCTGGCCGGCGGTCGGGGCACGGCGCCCGCGCCTTGGGTCCTGGACCGCGGGCGCCGTGCAATTGAGCCGGACAGGTTGGACGCTCGTCTGCCGCTTCGTCGGCCGTAAGATGAAATCGGAAAAACTCTTACGTTCGCCATCCCTGTCGCGTCCGATTAACACGGCTCGGCAGCGTTGTTATCGGCGAGGGCCGTCTGAACGGAACTGTACTTTGGTCTAGGTCGGCTAACCCTGGCCCAGGCCCGGTTTCGTGACGCTGCTCTGGCGCGGTCGGTCCCGCGCCCGCGGCGTGGTCGTCCTAGACCTTGGGAAGGGGCGGGCAGGCCCTTTCGCGAGATAGGCGTGCGCCCGCCCGGCAACGCATTCTTCGCTCAAGGCCGCCCTGGCCGCCACGGAGACATCGATGCGCAAGCCCTTCCAAGCCCTGTCGTTCGCCGCCGTCCTCGCCCTGTCGGGCGCGGCGGCGGCGCAAGCCGCGCCGCAAGGCGAAAAGCCGACGATCATCCTCGTCCACGGCGCCTTCGCCGACTCCTCGGGCTGGAACGACGTGGTGTCGCGGCTGAACCGGGACGGCTACCGGGTGGTGGCCGCGGCCAATCCCCTGCGGGCCCTCGGTTCGGACGCCGCGACGGTGTCGGCGCTCGTCAAGTCGATCCCCGGGTCGGTCATCCTGGTGGGCCATTCCTACGGCGGCGAGGTGATCACCGAGGCGGCGAACGGCAATGGCAATGTCGAGGCGCTGGTCTATGTCGCCGGTTTCCTGCCCGAGGCCGGGGAATCGGCGCTCTCGCTGTCCGGCAAGTTCCCGGGCGCCACCCTCGCCCCCGCCCTGGCGCCGGTGGCGCTGCCGGATGGCGACGAGGACTTCTACATCCAGCCCGCCAAGTTCCAGGCCCAGTTCGCCGCCGACGTGCCCGCCGCCAAGGCCGCCCTGATGGCCGCGACCCAGCGTCCGGTGACGGGACGCGCGCTTTCCGACATGGCGACCGCGCCGACCTGGAAGCGGCTTCCGTCGTACGTGATCTACGGTTCGGCCGACCGCAACATCCCCGCCGAAACCCAGCGGTTCATGGCCGAACGGGCCCACGCGCGCAAAACCGTCGCGGTCGAGGGCGGCTCCCATGCGCTGATGGTCTCTCACCCCGACAAGGTCGCCGCGCTGATCGAGGACGCCGCGTCGGCCCGGTGAGGCCTTGGCCGCAGCGTCACCTGCGGATTCTTCCGCAAGCCACCAACGCCCCGGATGGCGGCGTGGGCGTCGACGCGAGAACAGCCATGGATTTCGAGGGTGAGCACAGGTCCGCACACGTCACCCTCTGCCGCGCTGACGCTCTTGCCGCATTATAAGTAGTTGATTTTACAAGAGAATAGTGGCGGTGAGAGAGGGATTCGAACCCTCGATAGAGTTTCCCCTATACACGCGTTCCAGGCGTGCGCCTTCAACCACTCGGCCACCTCACCATGCGCACCAGATGCGGAAGGCGGTTGAGGCCCCCGACGCAGGAAGGGGCGCAATATACTCAGGAAGGTTGCGGGGGCAAGCGGCCATCCGGGTGAAACGCGACCGCGGGCGACTTATATTCGCGGGCCGGGTTTCGTCGCGAGATCAAGCCATGCCGTCCATCCCGAAAACCGCTGATCCGGCCTCGGTCGACAACGCCCCGCCGGGCCGGGAGGCGGCGCTGGCGACCGCCCGCAGCCACGTCGTCAACGGCCATCCGCTGAAGGGGCCCTATCCGGACGGGATGGAGACGGCGGTGTTCGCCATGGGCTGTTTCTGGGGCGCGGAGCCATTGTTCTGGACGCTGCCGGGCGTTCATGTCACCGCCGCCGGTTATACGGCGGGGATCACCCCCAACCCCACCCATGACGAGGTCCGCAGCGGCCGCACCGGCCATGCCGAGGCGGTGCTGGTGGTGTTCGACCCCAGGGCGCTTCGCTACGAGACCCTGCTGCGGACCTTCTGGGAGAACCATGACCCGACCCAGGGCGCCGAGATTGGCGGTTCGCACCGTTCAGGGATCTATGTGGCCTCTGACGCCCAAGCCGCCGCGGCCGTGGCGTCGAAGGAGGTCTATCAGCAGGCGCTGGACGCCGGCGACCTTGGAGCGATCGCCACCGAGATCGGCGCGGCCGGCCCGTTCTATTTCGCCGAAGCCCATCACCAGCAGCACCTGGCGAGGAACCCCGACGAGGCTTGCGGGGGCGGCGGAACAGGCGTGGCCTATCCGATGGGGGGGTGGGGTCTAGACCTCTGGGCTTTCCCTCCCCTTTATGGGGAGGGTGGGCCCGAAGGGCTCGGGTGGGGTCCCCGTCGCCATGGCGCCCTGCACCGGCCCCCACCCGTCGGCTTCGCCGCCACCCTCCCCACAGGGGGGAGGGACGGTCGTACCTTAGGATAATTCATGACACCCGAAGCCTTCGACGCCGCCGCCATGGCCCTGCCGGGCGCGACCATGACCATCCAGTGGGGCGACGATCATGTCTACAAGGTGGGCGGCAAGATGTTCGCGGTGCTGGGCGGGGCGGTGGGGCGCAACGGCTTTTCGCTGAAGGCCTCGGAAGTGGCGTTCGAGGTGCTGGTCGAGACGGGGCGCGCGACCCCGGCTCCCTACCTCGCTCGGGCCCAGTGGCTGCACTTTTCGGACCTGGCCGCCCAGGACGAAGCCGAGGTCGCCGACTGGCTGAAGACCGCCCACAGCCTGATCGCGGCCAAGCTGACCCGGAAGGCGCGGGCGGAGCTGGGGCTCTAAAGGCGCTCGCTGTCGTTCTGGGCCAGGTGCGGGCCGGTGACCACGGGCTGGCGTTCGAGGATCTCGCGCACCTTGCGCACCGCGGCCGAGGCGGGGCTGCGGCGCTGGCGCCAGAGCAGCAGGACCATGGCGCCGGCGGTCGCCACCGCGAAGGCGATCGGGCCCAGCAGCCAGGCCGCCGCCGCCAGGGCGAAATAATAGCCGCGCACCCCCGCGTTGAAGGCCGACAGGGCCGGGTTGAGGATGGCGCCGGCCGCCTCGGCATATTCCTCCAGCACCGCGCGCGGCGACCACATCGGCGTCGCGCCGATCGCGGCCAGGCAGTAGTTCATCTGGCGGATCGACCAGATGAAGTCGAGCAGGCCGCGGGCCAGGGCGACCAGCACCACCCCCAGCTTGATCTGGAACACCAGGGTCGAGGCGGGGGCCAGCACCGCCAGGCCCTCGATGCTCTTCAGCGCCGTGTCGCCGCCGAACAGCACCCCGGCCGCGGCGGCGATCAGGATCAGGTTGCTGGAGGCGAAGAACGAGGCCGAGTTCAGAGCGTGGCCCAAGAGCTGGCCGTCGAGCAGGGCGATCTCGCGCACCGCCATCTCGGCCATCCACCGCCGGCGGATCACCGTCATGTCGGTGTTGATGACGTTGCGGCCCTTGCCCAGCCGCTTGAGCAGGGGCTCGTAGAACAGCCAGCAGAAGCTGAAGAAGGCCAGGACGACGATGTCGAGAATCGGCAGGGGCAGGGCGTGGGCGGGCATGGGCGGAGCTTAGGTCGGGAACGGGAGTCGGTGAAGGGGGGAGGGTCAGTCCTCGAGGATCAGGCTGTGCTTGCCGGTGTCGCGCAGCAGCAGCGCCACGACCAGGCCGACCACCATCATCCCCGACAGATAGAGGTAGAAGCCGCTCTCCATGCCTCCGTGCTTGAACCACAGGGCGACATATTCGGCCGTGCCGCCGAAGGCGGCGTTGCCGATGGCGTAGGGCAGGGCCACGCCGAGCGCCCGGACGTGAGTGGGAAACAGCTCGGCCTTCACCACGGCGCTGATCGCGGTATAGCCCGACTGCACGACCAGGGCGGCGAAGATCAGGCCGAAGGCGACCAGCGGGCTCGTCGCCTTGGCGGTCAGGCTGAACACCGGCCAGGCGATCAGCGCGCCGACCCCGAAGGCGAAGACCAGCATGGTCTTGCGGCCGACCTTGTCCGACAGCCAGCCGAACAGCGGCTGGATCAGCATGAAGCCGGCCAGGGTGGCCAGGTTGACCGCCCCGGCCGTCGCCTTGGAGAAGCCGGCGGTGTTGGTCAGGAACTTCAGCATGTAGGTGGTGTAGGCGTAGAAGGCCAAGGATCCGGCGGCGGTCAGGCCGATGATCGCCAGGGTCGGCTTGGGATGGCGCGCGACCAGCGGCGCGGCCAGGGCGGCATAGGTCAGGACCAGCAGCGCCACCGCGCCGTACTGGGCCGCGCCGGCGATCGGCCAGGCGGTGAAGCCGACGATCATCGCCGCCACCGCCCCCAGCAGCAGGCCGCCGACGCTGGCCAGCTGCCGGCCGCTGACCGGTTCATGCCGGGCGCTTTGCTGGTGCGAGATGCTTTCCTCGATGCCGGTGCGGATCCAGAACACCACCACGGCCAGCACCGCGCCGACGAAGAACGGGATGCGCCAGCCCCAGGCGTCCAGCTGGCCCTTGTCGAGGGTGTTCTGCAGCACCACCAGCACCAGGGCCGCCAGCAGCTGGCCCATGATCAGGGTCACGTACTGGAAGCTGGACCAGAAGCCGCGGCGCTTTCGCCCGGCCATCTCGCTCATATAGGTGGCGCTGGCCCCGTACTCGCCGCCGACCGACAGGCCTTGCAGCAGCCGGGCCAGCAGCAGGATCATCGGGGCGGCGTCGCCGATCGCCGCATGGCCGGGACACAGGGCGATGACCAGCGAGCCCAGGCACATCAATCCGACCGCCAGGGTCAGGGCGGCCTTGCGCCCCTTGCGGTCGGCATAGAGTCCCATCAGCCAGGCGCCGACCGGCCGCGCCCCGAAACCGACCGCGAAGATGGCGGCGGTCTGCATCAGCTGGGCGGTCGGGTCGCCCTTGGGGAAGAACACCTTGGCGAAATAGATCGAGAAGGCGGCGTAGGCGAACCAGTCGTACCACTCGACCAGATTGCCCGCCGCGCCGCCGAGGATGGCGCGGGCGCGGCGCCAGGCGCTCAGCGGGGCGGCTTGCGGCGTCGCCGTCGCGGCGGTGTCGATCATCTGTCCCCCCGTTTGTCGTTCCGGCGGCGACCTTAGGCGAACATCGATCGGCGGGGGAGGGGGCGCGTGCGTCTTCCCCCGCCGGGATCCGGTTCCGCTAGATTCGGCCCATCAACACCAGGATGATCAGGATGATCAGGATCAGGCCGAGGCCGCCGGAGGGGTAATAGCCCCACGAACGGCTGTGGCCCCAGGTCGGCAGGGCGCCGATCAGGGCCAGGATCAGGATGATGATCAGGATCGTGCCGAGCATTTCAATCTCCCGGTATCCCGGCGCCTTGTGCGCCCGGTTCGGGAAAGGAATGCCGGTATTTGGCCTAGGTTCCGGGGCAGTCCTGGGCCTTGCGCAGGCCGATGGCCCACAGGGCCCCGATCACCGCGCCCTTGACGCGGGGCAGCAGCAGCAGGGTCAGGCCGGCCAGGGGCAGGACGGTCAGCGGCACCACCAGCAGCGGCGATACCTTCCAGATGAACGGGAACAGCAGCAGCGGAGCCACGAACAGGTGGCCGATGATCAGGATGGTGAAATAGGCCGGGCCGTCGTCGGCCGGATAGCGCGCCAGGTCGTGGCCGCAGACCTCGCAGTCGATGTCGACCTTCAGGTAACGCGTATAGAGCCGGCCCTCGCCGCAGTTGGGGCAACGATGGCGTACGCCGCGCTTCATGCCGATCAGGACGCTGGGAGAGGAAGGTTCACTCATGGCGGTGCATATGCCTCCGCTTGGGTCCTGATGAAAGGGGGCGCGCGGTCGCAGGCGCGGTTCCGGAAATCAGCCTCGTCAAGATGAAATGGCGAGCGTCGAAGACTATGCTCGCGAGTCGCGCGAGTAATAATACCCCAAAAGGTTGTCCATTAACCACAAGATTTTCGGCGAAGGGCCGATAAGCTGCCGTCAAGCTTGAGAATTTCATCCGCAAGCGTGGCTGTGATGCCGTGACACTTAACCAAGTCGGAGGGCGCGGACTCTACTTGAGCAGAGCCCGCAACCTTTGATCCTGCGACTATTTGGCGTCGTGCGCGGTGTTGCTGACGGCCCGGCCGGCGGCCGAAACGTCGCGGCCCATCCCCTCGACGGTGTTGCAGGCCGAAACCATCAGGGCGGCGGCCGCGGCGGCCAGGATCAGGATCTTGCGCATGGGGAGGTCCAGGGGCTGGAGAGGAAGGGCGGCGAACTTAACCTTGCCGAGCGTCGCCGTTCAAGCGGCGGCGCTTGGGATTTCACGCCGGATTCGGGCGGTTTGATGGTCGCCCTATTCGGCCGCCTCGCCGCCGTTCGAGCCGTGCGAACGCAGCGGCCCGTCGACGACGCCGAAGTCGCGCGAGCGCCGCTTGCCGTCGGCCATCTGGATGCCTTCGGCTTCCAGGCCGCGCTTCAGCAGCTCGCGCACGGCCGCCGCCCGGCTGGGCATGCGGCGCGTGAAGCGCCAGTCGTCCAGGGCGGCCAGTTCCTCCTGCGTCAGCATGATCTGCAGGCGTTCAGGTCGGGTCAAAGCATTCATGGTCTCAGGCCTCCCAGGCGGGGGCGGTTCTCCTTTTCTCGACGAGCCAGGCGGCGCGCCGTCATGGCCGTTCAGTCCTAGTGCAAACGCATTAGGCGTAGAATGCGTTCCTTACTCATTTCCTGCAAAGGCCCCATTCCACGATCGATGCATCAAGTGATGATTGGGCGCGTCTTAAGTATTGTCATATTCATCTCCCATTTTTAAAGCTAAGATGAGATCCTAGAATCAATCATTAATAAAGTGTTCGTATTTCGATCTCGATTGTGCTTACATGCGGCGACGGAATGACCCGCCGCTAACGAAAGTTCCTGTACATGGACGTCGAGCGCCGAGAATTCGGCGACGCGGTCGTTCGCCATGTCGGGTCTGATGACCGGCTCAGCGAAGCTCAACACCGCATCGCCAACAACCTGGCCCTCATCGCCGGCTATGCACGCCTGCAGGCCGCCAGCGTGCAGAGAACCGATGCGCCGCTGTCGCCGCGCGAGGCCTGCATCGCCCTGGAGGAGGTGGCCGCGCGGATCGAGACGGTCGGCGACCTGCACCGGCTGCTGTCGGACATGCCCGGCCGGGCCGAGGCCGGCGTCGACCTGGGCCGCTACCTGGCCAGGCTGTGCGAGAGCCTGAAGAGCAGTCTCAGCTTCGCCGGCGAAACGGTGATCGCCTATGACGACGCCGGCCACGGCCATGTGCGGCCCGACCAGGCGACGCCGGTGGCCCTGATCGTCAGCGAACTGGTCACCAACGCCCTGAAATACGCCCATCCGGCCGGGGTCTCCGGCCGCATCCGGGTCAGCTGCCGGACCCGCGCCGAGGGGCTGGTGGTCGAGGTCGCCGACGACGGCGTCGGACTCAGCGACGACTTCGATCCCCAGCACGACGGCGGACTGGGCTTTCGCGTGGTGCGCGGCCTGGCCCGCCAGCTCGGCGCGTCCCTGGCCTACGAGTCCGACGGCCTGGGCCTGACGGTGCGGCTGACCCTGGGCGCCCGCTCCGGCGAGCACACCGTGGTGCCGTTCCATTCCGACCGCCGCTGAGCAAGCCCAGGGCTCGGCTCAGGGCTTGGCGGCCGTCGCCAGGCGCGGCGACTCCTCGACCGGCACGTCGATGTCGCCCAGGCCGGCGGCCTTGATGGCGTCGCGCAGCTTGCTGACCGGCTCGCCGGTCTGGGTCGTGAAGGTCAGCTCGGTCGGGTCGGCGCGGTTCTCGGCCAGGTTGGCGAAGCCGCCGGTCGGGCCGACGCCGGGCGCCTTGTTCAGCGACACCGCATAGGTCTTGCCCGGCAGGGTCCGGCACAGCAGCACGAAGGTCTTGCCGTCGTTCAGCAGGCGCGGGGTCTTCAGGCATTCGGGCGCCTCGCCGCCGGTCCCGGGGCCGTAGGCGAAGTCGCGAGGCGTCATCGGCTGGTCGAACACCACCTTGAGCACCAGCACCCCGGGGGCGATCGCCTGGCCGGCGGCCGGCCAGGTCGCCACCACCTTGGGCTTTTCGGTGCGCGGCATGACGATGACCGGCGAGACCGGGGTCGGCGGCTCATGCGGCGGCTTGGGAGCCGTCTGGGCCGCGGCCTTGGCGGTCGGCGCCTTGGCCTGGGCCAGGACGGGACCGGCCGCGAGGCACAGGATCAGGGCGAGGGCGAAGGAACGCATGAGCGCCACCGTGCCGTCAAAGCGCGGCCTTCTCAAGGCGGATCGATTGCCCTAGCGCGTCATCCAGGGCTTGTTCTTGCTGCTGGAGGCGGCCGCGGCGGCCTGCTCGCGCTGGAAGCGGCCGCCGCGCGGCGGCTGCGGCTTGGCGGCCAGGGCGGCCTTTTTCAGGCGCAGGGCGCGCTGGATCGGGGTCTCGCCGGGAATCTCGGGCGGGTCTTCGGGCTGGTCGGTCATCCGCGCCTTCTACCACGCCCCGCCGCCGCGCGCCTCCCCTACAAGCTGCGCTGGCGTCGACTCTCGCCCTGGGGCATCGTCCGCCCGTGGGCGAGCCGGCGATCAACGCGAAGACCTGGACCGAGGCCGGATACGATCTGGTGGTCGGCGACTATTTCGTCATGCTCGACAAGGCGATGACCGGCCGTCCCTGCGATCCGGTCGGCCACCAGCGCGGCCTGCGGCTGGTCAGCGGCCGCTCGGGCGGGGCGATCGCCTTCCTGCAGGGCGAGATCTCGGCCGTCCTGGCCTGGATCGGCCTGCCGACCCTGCGCGACCACCCGCCGCGCTGGGACGTCGCCGACGGCCTGGTCGAGGCGGTCGACCGCTGGCTTTCGTCCCGGCCGGCCGTGCTCAGGGACCTGTCCCAACCGCCGGCCCTGCTGGGCAAGATCGCCGCTCCCGTCCTGGCCGAGGGCGCGCCGCCGCCCGTCGCTCCGCCCGCGCCGGGCGAGCGGGTCCGGCGGCTGATCGCCCGCTTCGACCCGGCCGAACGCGACCTTGAGGCTCGGCCGTTGGCGCGGATCGGCGTCGCCGCCGCCCTGGCCTACGAGCAGGAACGGCTGATCGCCCGCGGCCGCCCCGACCTCGCCGACGAGGTCCGCCTGGCCCTGCCGCCGATCGAGGGCTGCGACCTGCTCGGCTTCAGCCGCACCGGCGCCCCCCGCCGCATCGCCGTCAAGACCACCACCGGCGGTCCCGCCACGCCGTTCCGCCTGACCGAGGCGGAGTTAGCCCTCAGCCGGGCCGAGCCGGAGGCGTTCCAAGTCTATCGCCTTTACGACCTCGGCCGCGAGGCGCGGGTGTTTCGGGTGCGCGCGCCGATCTAGGGCACGTCGTCCCGCGCCCACGGCCCAAACGTCGGGCGGGCCTTCAGCCGGGCGCAATAGGCCTCGACCGCCGGCAGGTCCGCCCGGTCCATCGGGGTCTTCAGCCAGCGATGGACCGACAGGCCCAGCACCACGTCGGCCAGGGTGAAGTCGTGGCCGGCGGCGTGGGCGCCGGTCTGGGCCAGACGCTGGTCGAGAATGGCCATGGCCGCGTTCCAGGCCGCGACGCTGGCGGCGATCCTGGCTGGGTTGTCGTAGCCCGGCGTCGGCCGGCCCAGGGCCAGGAAGGCGTAGCCCCAGGTCGGGTTGAGCCCGGTGGCCTGCCAGTCCATCCACTGCTCGACCACGGCCCGCGGCCGCGGCTCGGCCGGGATCAGGTGATGGCCGTCATAGCGGGCGGCCAGGTAGCGGCAGATGGTGTTGGACTCCCACAGCGCCCCCTGCTCGTCGATCAGCACCGGGATCAGGCCGTTGGGATTGAGGGCCAGGAACTCGGGACTCCGGGGCGAGGCGAACCCCGTCCCCCAGTCCTCGCGCTCATAGGCCAGGCCCAGCTCGTCGCAGGTCCACAGCACCTTGCGAACGTTGATCGAGGACGTACGGCCGAGAATCTTGAGCATGGGGCAGGTCTCCGTCTAGGCCGTCGTCGGGGTCCCAACATAGGCCGCCGCCACCGCCTCGGCGACCTTGATGCCGTCGACGGCCGCCGAGAGGATGCCGCCGGCGTAGCCCGCGCCTTCGCCGGCCGGGAACAGGCCGGCGACGTTCAGGCTCTGGAAGTCCTTGCCGCGGGTGATGCGGATCGGCGAGGAGGTGCGGGTCTCCACGCCGGTCAGCAGCACGTCGGGATGGTCGTAGCCGGCGATCTGGCGGCCGAACACCGGCAGGGCCTCGCGCATGGCCTCGATGGCGAAGGCCGGCAGGCATTGCGCCAGGTCGGTCATCCGAATCCCGGGCTTGTACGAGGGCTGCACCTCGCCCAGCGCTTCCGACGGCCGACCGGCCAGGAAGTCGCCGACCTTCTGGGCCGGGGCGGCGTAGGTCGAGCCCCCTGCTGCATAGGCCAGGCTTTCCCATTGGCGCTGGAATTCGATGCCGGCCAGCGGGTGGCCCGGATAGTCGCGCTCGGGATCGATGCCGACCACGAAGCCGGAGTTGGCGTTGCGCTCGTTGCGCGAATACTGGCTCATGCCGTTGGTCACCACCCGGTTCGGCTCCGACGTCGCCGCCACCACCGTGCCGCCGGGGCACATGCAGAAGCTGTAGACCGTGCGGCCGTTGGCGCAGTGGTGGGCCAGGCTGTAGTCGGCCGCGCCCAGGTCCGGGTGGCCGGCGCAGGCCCCGAACCGGGCCTTGTCCATCCACGACTGCGGGTGCTCGATCCGCACGCCGATCGAGAACGGCTTGGCCTCGATGTGGACGCCCCGGTCATGCAGCACCTGGAAGGTGTCGCGGGCGCTGTGGCCGACGGCCAACACCACGTGGTCGGTCGCAAGATAGTCGCCGGTCGACAGGCGCAGGCCCTTCAGCTTGCGCGCGCCGTCGGCGGCGGTCTCGATGTCGAAGTCGTCGACCCGGTGCTGCCAGCGGTATTCGCCCCCCAGGGCCTCGATGGTCTCGCGCATACTCTCGACCATGGTTACCAGGCGGAAGGTGCCGATGTGGGGGTGGGCCTCGGTCAGGATCTCCTCGGGGGCGCCGGCCTTGACGAACTCCTCCAGCACCTTGCGGCCCAGGTGGCGGGGGTCCTTGATCTGGCTGTAGAGCTTGCCGTCCGAGAAGGTGCCGGCGCCGCCTTCGCCGAACTGGACGTTGGACTCCGGGTTCAGTTCGCCGCGCCGCCACAGGCCCCAGGTGTCCTTGGTCCGCTCGCGCACCACCTTGCCCCGGTCCAGGATGATCGGCCTGAAGCCCATCTGGGCCAGGATCAGCCCGGCGAACAGGCCGCAGGGGCCGGCGCCGACGACGACAGGGCGAGGGCCCTTGAGGTCCTTCGGAGCCTGGGCGACCAGGCGGTAGTCGGTGTCGGGCCGTGGCCGCACCTGGCTGTCGCGCTCGAACCGCGCCAGCACGGCGGCCTCGTCGCGCAGAGCGACGTCGACCGTATAGACCATCAGGATCGCGGTCTTCTTCCGCGCGTCATGGGCGCGGCGGGCGATGGTGTGGCTGAGGAGGTCGTGTTCGGGGACGCCCAGGCGGTGGCAGATGGCGGGAGCGAGGGCTTCGGGCGGGTGGCCGAGGGGGAGCGACAGGTTGGAGAGGCGGAGCATGGCGCGGGTTTAGCCGCTATGGATCTGCCGCGCCATCGGACGCGATGGCAAGGCTTAATCCCATGGAGCGGTGGCTAGAACTTGCCTGCGCCTTGGTCTCTCGTAAAAGTAGAGCATGGCCTTCGCCGACTATATCATTTTCATGGACGAGAGCGGCTCTCCCGTCCTCGAAAACCCCGATCCCACCTTCCCGCTGTTTGTTCTTGGCGCTGTTCTGGTCAGCAAGGAAGCTTATGTCGGCGATGTCGTCCCTCGGCTTCAGCGCTTGAAGTTTGAAGCCGTTGGACACGACCAGCTTGTTCTTCACGAGCGGGACATTCGTAGGCAGCAAAAGGACTTTGCGTTCCTGCAGGTCGATGCCGAGGCCCGCGAGGTCTTTATCGCGGCCGTCAACGCCATCGTGGCTCAGGCGGCGTTCGAGGTGATCGCGGCCGTGATCGACAAGGTCCGCCTGGTCGCACGATACGCTGATCCTTGGAGCCCTTATGAGCTGGCGTTGCATTTCTGCCTTGAGAAGCTCCTGGAACGACTTCTCGTGTTGGGCCAGGATGGCAGAACGGTGCATGTCGTCTTCGAAGGACGCGGCAAGCGCGAGGACCGCGAATTGGAACTGCATTTTCGCCGCATCGTCGCCAACGAAGCGGGTTGGGGGCGGCAGAGGCTCGATTTCACCCGCCTGCGTTGGGAGGCGATATTCACGGACAAGAAGAGCAATTCGTCAGGTCTGCAATTGGCGGACCTGATTGCGCGTCCGATCGGGCTCAAAGTGCTGCGGCCAATGCAGGAAAATCGGGCTTTCGAAATTCTGCGCCTCAAGCTCGCGCCAAATGGCCTGAAGGTATTCCCCTAGAAAGCGGAAGGGCCCCCGAGAGATCCCAGGAGCCCAGCGCCGACCGAGAAACCCCAGTCCATTTGATCGTAAATGTAAGCGATCACAGCCGTCGGCGCAAATTGCGCCGGCCACATCAATCCCCGTCCATCTTCAGCGCCGCGATGAAGGCTTCCTGCGGGATCTCGACCTTGCCGAACTGGCGCATGCGTTTCTTGCCGGCCTTCTGCTTGTCGAGCAGCTTGCGCTTGCGGCTGGCGTCGCCGCCGTAGCACTTCGCCGTCACGTCCTTGCGCAAAGCTCTAACCGTCTCGCGGGCGATGATCCGGCCGCCGATCGCCGCCTGGATCGGGATGACGAACATGTGCTGCGGGATCAGCTCCTTCATCTTCTCGCACATGCCGCGGCCGCGGCTCTCGGCGCGGTCGCGGTGGACCAGCATGGAGAGGGCGTCGACGGGCTCGGCGTTGACCAGGATCGACATCTTCACGAGGTCGCCGGGCCGGTAGTCCTCGACCTGGTAGTCGAACGACGCATAGCCCTTCGAGATCGACTTCAGCCGGTCGTAGAAGTCGAACACCACCTCGTTCAGCGGCAGGTCGTAGACCACCATGGCCCGGCTGCCGACATAGCTGAGCTCGCGCTGCATGCCGCGGCGGTCCTGGCACAGCTTGATCACGCCGCCCAGATATTCGTCGGGGGTGAAGATGGTGGCCTTGATCCAGGGCTCGCTGATGCTCTCGATCTGCATCACGTCGGGCAGGTCGGCTGGGTTGTGGAGCTCGATCTCCGTGCCGTCGCGCATGTGGATCTTGTAGACCACCGAGGGGGCGGTCGCGATCAGGTCGAGGTCGAACTCGCGGCTGAGGCGCTCCTGGATGATCTCCAGGTGCAGCAAGCCGAGGAACCCGCAGCGGAAGCCGAAGCCGAGGGCGGCGCTGCTCTCCATCTCGTAGGTGAAGCTGCCGTCGTTCAGCCGCAGCTTGCCGACGGCGGCGCGCAGGTCCTCGAAGTCGGCGGCGTCGACCGGGAACAGGCCGCAGAACACCACCGGCTGGACGTCCTTGAAGCCGGGCAGGGCCTGGGCGGTGGGCTTCTTCTCGTCGGTAATGGTGTCGCCGACCGCGGCGTCGGCCACTTCCTTGATCTGGGCGGTGATGAAGCCGATCTCGCCGGGGCCGAGGCTCTCGACCGGCGTGTTCTTGGGCTTGAAGACCCCGACCCGGTCGATCAGGTGGGTCGAGCCGTGCTGCATCATCTTGATCTTCTGGCCGGCCCGCAGGCGGCCGTCGATCACCCGGACCAGCACCACCACGCCGAGATAGGCGTCGTACCAGGCGTCGACCAGCAGGGCCTTGAGCGGAGCGTTCTCGTCGCCCTTGGGCGGCGGCAGGCGGGTGACGATGGCCTCCAGCACCTCGTGAATGCCGACGCCCGACTTGGCGCTGGCTAGGACCGCGTCGCTGGCGTCCAGGCCGATCAGGTCCTCGATCTGGGCCCGCACCCGCTCGGGCTCGGCGGCCGGCAGGTCGATCTTGTTGAGGACCGGGACGATCTCGTGGTTGTTGTCGATGGCCGAATAGACGTTGGCCAGGGTCTGGGCTTCCACGCCCTGCGAAGCGTCGACCACCAGGATCGAGCCCTCGCAGGCGGCCAGCGACCGCGAGACCTCATAGGCGAAGTCGACGTGGCCGGGGGTGTCCATCAGGTTCAGGACATAGGTCTGGCCGTCGTCGGCCTTGTAGTCCAGGCGCACGGTCTGGGCCTTGATGGTGATCCCGCGCTCCTTTTCGATGTCCATGTTGTCGAGGACCTGGGCGGTCATCTCGCGCGCGGTGAGGCCGCCGGTCTCCTGGATCAGGCGGTCCGACAGCGTGGACTTGCCGTGGTCGATGTGGGCCACGATGGAAAAGTTGCGAATGCGGTCAAGGGGCGTCGAGCTCATGGGGCTGCGTCTAGCATATTTGCGGGGTTTCGCGAGCGCGATCCTCCCGGGCCGGGCATGGTTAACCCTGCGTTAAGCTCAAGGCCGCAAACCCGACTCAAAGCCTTGCGACAGTGACGCCTGTCGGAACGAGAAGAGCAATCCATGGACCGTCGTAAGCTGATCCTGTCGAGCATGGCCACCGCCGGCCTCAGCGCCTGCGCCAGCACCGCCCAGGAACGCCCGGGCGAGCCGCCGCCCCGGTCGCAGTACGATACGGGGCGAGCCCAGACCTATTCGGCCGACGAGATGATCCGCAACACCTCCGACTTCCTCGGAGTGACGGCCGAAAGCGCCGGGGCGGCGGTCGAGCGGGCCTTCCGCGACAACGGCCAGCCGACCGGCTACATCGCCGGCGAGGAAGGCTCGGGCGCCATCGCCATCGGCCTGCGCTACGGCCGCGGCCTGCTCTACATGAAGGGACGCCCGACCCAGGAAGTGTTCTGGCAGGGACCGTCGGTGGGCTGGGACTGGGGCGGCAACGCCAGCCGGGTCTTCACCCTGTGCTATAACCTGCAATATCCCGACGCCATCTTCCGCCGCTTCCCGGGCGTGGAGGGCACGGCCTATCTGGTCGGCGGCCTGGGCGTGAACTACCAGCGCGCCGACGACATCACCCTGGCCCCGATCCGCGCCGGCGTCGGCCTGCGCCTGGGGGCCAATATCGGCTACCTGGCCTATAGCCGCCAGCGCAACATCCTGCCGTTCTAGGTTTGGGCGGGAGAGAGCGTCGCGACCGGGAGCGTTTTCATCCACGGTCTCGCGATCTCACACGGCAGGACCGCTGAAGGTGAGGGCCTCTCAAACCCCAACCGCCTCGCCCAGCCGTTCCGCTTCGCGCCGGGTCACGCGTCGCCGAGCAGATCGCCCAGCCGGACCCTCAGATCCGGCGCCAGCCGCGCGGCCACTTCGCGATCGGCCTCGAACGTCTCGATCGACCTGTAGGCCTCATCCGACGGATCGCGATGGACGATCACCCGTCGGGTCTCGACATCCACGACCCAGTAGTCGCGCACGCCGTGATGAGCGTAGGTCGCGGCCTTCAAACCCAGGTCCCGCGACAGGCTCTCGTCGCTGATCTCGATCAGCAGGGTGATGTCGCCGCCCGACAGCTCCTGCGGCTTGAAGGCGCGCGGATAGAGCATCAGGTCGGGTTCGACGAACAGCAGTTCGGCCAGGTAGAGCGTGGTCTCGACGCCGACCCGCTGGTCGTCGGCCTTGCCCTTCACCAGCCATTCGTTGAAGGCGCTCTTGGCGATCTCGTGATCGTTCTTCTTGGCGGCCATGACCACGAGTTCCCCCTCGATCAGCTCGACGTTCTCGTCCTCCTGCATCACGCCGGCCTCGATCATGCGGAACACGTCCTGCGTGGTGAACAGCCGGCGAGGCAGGTCAGGGGAGGGGCGAACGGGCGCGTTCATGGGGGGAGATTATCACGGGTCAGGGCGCGCCGCGACGGGTGGGCGGGGCCCGCACGGTGATCCGTCGAGCACGGTGTTGAAGAGGGTCGGGAGAGATCGCGCGGCTCCTTCTCCCGCCGAGGAGAAGGAGCCGGTTTTCTTAGTCGGCCTTGCAGATCAGCACGTCCTTGCCGCCGCGCTTGGCGGGGACCAGGCTGCCGGCGCAGGGCTGGGGATTGGCGGGGTCGACGACGGTCCCGATCGGGGCGGCCGGCTTGGCCGCGGTCTTCTTGGCCAGGGGCTTGGCGGCCGGCTTGGCGCCGATCGGCGGCAGGCCCGAGGTCTTGGCGGGCGCCGCGGGGGCAGGGGCGTCCATGGCCGGGGGCGGCGGCGTCTGGTCGGCCTGCGCCGCGCCGAGCGGCAGCGGGCTTGAGGTTTCGGCGGTCGGGGTCTCGACCGGCAGGGACTCGGCCGGAGGCGCGGGTTCGGGCGCCGGCTCGGGCGGCGGCGCGTCCTTCTTGACGTTGTAGTTCAGGGCCTGGCCGAACAGGTTGGAGCGGGTCTCCAGGGCCTTGGCGCGCTTGTCGCAGTCGCCGGGCGGGCTCCAACTCATCCACACCTGGGCCAGGCGGGCCTTTTCGACCTGGTCGGCGCCGCCCCAGACCGAGTGGCCCTTCTTGATCGCCGCGGCGCCATATTCAGCGATCGGGCGCGGGCTGGCCTTCTCGGCGGCGACGATCGCCGCGCGATAGACCTTCAGGTCGCTGCGCGCCTGGTCGCGCATGGCCGGATATTCCTTCATGGCCGCGTTGAAGCCGTCGGGGCCGGGGAAGGCCTTCTCGATGCGGGTGACCTCGGGCATCACCTTGTCGTAGAGCTCGACATAGCCGCCCAGGGCGCCGTAGCACCAGCCGACATAGCCGTAGTCGTCGGTCGGCGGGGTGGCGGCCGGGGTCGTGCGGGGCGGGGGAGCGGAAGCGGTCGGCGCCGTGGAGACGGGGGCGTCCTGGGCCAGCAGGGCCAGGGCGAGAAGGAGAGCGGTCGCCATGCGGGCGGAGGTCCTCTTGATAGGGGCGTCGTGCGCGTCGAATAGAGCATTTCCGGCCCCAATGGGACCAGAGCATGGCGCCGGAGCCGCCAAGCGCGACCATAACGGCGCAACCGGACGAAACGCTCCCTCGGACTGCGAAGATTTTCGGCGCGCCGCAGGTTACGAACTTTCAATGTGCGGTGCAGCAGGCGCGGGGTGGGGCGGCGGCGTTTTTGTGCTAGAAGCCGGAACGGGAGCGTGATCCGCTGGCGGGACGCGCGTATCTCGTCCGTCATCACTCCGCCACGCTTCTGGACTTTCGTCGCTCCATGACCTTCTGGCGCAATATCGCAAGCCTCGCCGCGCGGCGGTTGGACATGGCGGAATGCCAGGAATGTCCGCCTGGCCTGCCCGGGCAGGACCCGGCCTTTTCGACCGCTGTCACCGCCCTGGGCGCCAAGCTGGCCAAGGCCGACGGCTCGGCCGATCATGACGAGTTCGCCGCCTTCGCCGAGGTCTTCCATCCCGACCCGGCCTCGGAAGGCAACATCCACCGCCTGTACGACCTGGCCCGGCAGACCACCCACGGCTTCGAAAGCTACGCCAAGCGGCTGGCCAAGCGCTACCGCACCTGCCCGCAGCTGCTGGAGGACGTGCTCGACGGCCTGTTCCACATCGCCAAGGCCGACGGCGCGGTGACCTCGGACGAGCTGACCTATCTGGAGCGGGTCGCCGACCTGTTCGGCATGTCGCCGCTGTCGTTCCGCCGGCTGACCGCGACTCACATCGGCGCCGAGCCGGACGACCCGTACCGCATCCTCGACGTGCCGGCCGACGCCGACGACGCGGTGGTGCGGTCGGCCTGGAAGACCGCGCTGTCGGCCGCCCACCCCGACCGCGCCCGGGCTCGCGGCCTGCCGATCGAATATATCGAGGTGGCCGAGGCCAAGTCGGCGGCGATCAATGCGGCCTTCAGCACGGTGATGCGCGAACGACGCGAATTGGCCGGATTCGCGGCGGGTTAGCGTCGAATTCATTTTACGGAACCATCGGTCGGGTGTTCAGTTGACGTTCACGACTGGCGCCCCATCTTGGTTCCATGGGCGGGGCTCGCCTGACGAGGACGATGATGGAGAAGTTCACCACTTCCCAAGCCGGCGAGAGCGGCAAGACCGGCGGCGTCGCCTGGCGCAGCCTGGCCCGGATCGCCGGCGCTGCGGCGACCTCGATCGCCGTCGTCGTCGCCGCCGTCCTCGCGGTGGTGTTCGCCGCGACCCTGGTGGTCATCGGCTTCATGGCCACGGCCCTGCTCGGCCTGGCCGCCTTCGCCCTGCGCGCCCGCCACGCGACCCCCTCCGCCCCCAGCGACCCCAGCCTGCTCGAAGCCCGCCACATGGGCGGACATTCCTGGGTGGCCTACGGCTGGAACGAGCGGCGCTAGGCCGGATCCAAACTTCGCCGTGTTCCAAACCGGCTTCCGCTCGATAAGGCGCGCGGCTGTTGATTTCGGCCGCCTTCACCGTCACCTCAGCCGTCATCCCGGGCCTCGTGCCCGGGACCCAGGGTTCAGCTGACAGTGAGGCGCCTTGGCGCGCCAGCGCGCCACCCTCTTGCACCTGCGGCGGACAAATGGGTCCCGGGCACGAGGCCCGGGATGACGGCAAGGAGGTGAGGAGTCGAACTCAAAGGCGCTTGATATAAGCACTGAGGCGGTTGCAGTATTTCTGCATAGTCCACAATCGAAACCCGCTCCTATAGTCCGGTCGACGACGACCCTCTCCTGGAGCGCTTCATGGCCCTCGACGCCCTGTTCAGACCGTTCGAATTCAAGTCGCTGAAGCTGCCCAACCGGGTGGCGATGGCGCCGATGACGCGGTCGTTCTCGCCCGGCGGCGTCGCCACCGACGAGGTCGCGGCCTATTACCGCCGTCGCGCCGAAAACCAGGTCGGGCTGATCATCACCGAGGGCACGGGCGTGGCCCGGCCGGCTTCGCTGAACGATCCCGACATCCCGCGTTTCCATGGCGAGCAGGAACTGGCCGCCTGGAGGAAGGTGGTCGACGAGGTCCACGTCGCCGGCGGCCTGATCGCGCCGCAGCTGTGGCATGTGGGCTCGGCCAAGGGCAAGGCGGTGCTGGGCAAGGTCGACAGCCCCTCGGGCCTGTCCAAGGCCGGCGGCGAGCCCTTCGCCGAACCGATGAGCGACGAGGACGTGGCCGACACCATCGCCGCCTTCGCCAGCGCCGCCGGCAACGCCAAGGCTCTGGGCTTCGACGCCGTCGAGCTGCACGGCGCCCACGGCTACCTGATCGACCAGTTCTTCTGGGACGGCACCAATGTCCGCGGCGACCACCTGGGCGGCCCGACCATCGCCGAACGCAGCCGGTTCGCCGCCGAGATCCTCAAGGCCGTGCGCGCCGCCGTCGGTCCTGACTATCCGGTGATCATCCGGCTGTCGCAGTGGAAGCAGCAGGATTACGCGGTCAAGAACGCCGAGACCCCGCAGGCGCTGGAGGCCTGGCTGCAGCCGCTGGCCGACGCCGGGGCCGACATCTTCCACTGCTCGCAACGACGGTTCTGGGAGGCGGAGTTCGACGGCAGCGACCTCAACTTCGCCGGCTGGGCCAAGAAGCTGACCGGGGCCCCGACCATCACCGTCGGCTCGGTGGGCCTGTCGGGCGAGTTCATCGCCGCGTTCGGCGGCGAGTCCAGCCAGCCCGCGGCGCTGGACGGCTTGCTGGCGCGGCTGGAACGCGACGAGTTCGACCTGGTCGGCGTCGGCCGGGCCCTGCTGCAGGACCCCGAATGGGTGGTGAAGGTCCGCGAAGGGCGGACGGGCGAGCTCAAGAGCTTCGAACGCTCGGCGCTCGGGGTGCTCTACTAAACGCGGCGGCCTCTCCAATCCGTCTCCCCGGCGAAGGCCGGGGCCCAGATTCAGTCGTCGTACTGGCCGCCTATCCGAAACACACAGCCCTATGATCTGGACCCCGGCCTTCGCCGGGGAGACGGGTGAAAGCTTAGTTCAGGTCGTAGAGCTCATAGGCGATCAGCACGCCGTTGCGGCCGAGGAAGGCGCGGCCGTGGGCCGAGCGCAGCAGGGCCTGGCGGTCGATCCATTTGGGCGTGGCGTCGGAGGCCTCGGCCCCCTGGTCGGCGCAGGGCACGGTCAGCCGCACCGACTGGCGCGGCTTGAACCGCGCGCCGCGCTCGGCCCGGATCGCCCGGCCGAACACCCGGCAGGTGGCGACCTCGCCGCGGCTGATCGGCCGGACCTTGAGGACGTTGAACACCACCACGTCGGTGGCCGCCGCTCGGGCCAGGTTGTCGTCCATGTCGATATTGGCCGTGGCTCCGGCGGGCAGGGCGGCGGCGAAGGCCGACAGCGCCAGGGCGCAGAGCAGGGCGAGCGATCGGCGCATCAGCGGCGCTCCAGGACACGAAACACGAAGGGATGGTCGTCGTCGGGACCGGCAGGGTGCTCTTCGCGCCGCACCTCGGTCCAGGCCGCTTCGTCGAAGGCTGGGAAGGCGACGTCGCCCTCGACCTGCGCCTGCACCTCGGTCAGGTAGAGGCGACGGGCCTTGGGCAAGGCCGTCTCGAACAGAGCGCGGCCGCCGATCACGCAGACCTCGTCGACCCCGTCCTCGGCCGCCTGCTCCTTGGCCATCTGCACCGCCTCCAGGAAGCTCTCGCAGACCACCGCCTGGGCGGGTTCGAACGAGCCGTCGCGCGACAGCACGATGTTCATCCGGCCGGGCAGGGGCTTGCGCGGCAGGCTGTCCCAGGTCTTGCGGCCCATGATCACCGGCTTGCCGAGCGTGACGGCCTTGAAGATCGCCAGGTCCGACTTCAGGCGCCAGGGCAGGTCGTTGTCGCGGCCGATGACGCCGTTGAGCGAGCGGGCCACGGGGCCGACGGTGAGGATCACGGACATGCTGCGATGTTACGCTGCTCCGGCCGGAACCACCACCTGTTGCGCCGCGGCGTGGGCGACTTGCCTAGACCGCCACCGCCGCCTTGATGTGCGGGTGGGCCTCGTAGCCTTCCAATTGGAAGTCGGCGTAGTCGAAGGCGAACAGGTCGGGCTTGTCGGCGATCGTCATGGTCGGGAAGGGCAGGGGCTCGCGGGTCAGCTGTTCGCGGGCCTGGTCCAGGTGGTTCAGATAGAGGTGGGCGTCGCCGAAGGTGTGGACGAACTCGCCCGGCTCCAGCCCGACGACCTTGGCGACCATCATCGTCAGCAGGGCGTAGGAGGCGATGTTGAACGGCACGCCCAGGAAGACGTCGGCGCTGCGCTGATAGAGCTGGCAGCTGAGCTTGCCATCGGCGACGAAGAACTGGAACAGGCAGTGGCAGGGCGGCAGGGCCATGTCCTCGACATCGGCCGGGTTCCAGGCCGAGACGATGTGGCGGCGGCTGTTGGGATTGGTCTTCAGGCCCTCGACGAGGTTGGCGATCTGGTCGATCGTCTGACCATTGGGCGCGGCCCACGACCGCCACTGCTTGCCATAGACGGGGCCGAGGTCGCCGTTGTCGTCGGCCCATTCGTCCCAGATCTTGCAGCCGTTCTCCTGAAGCCAGCGGACATTGGTGTCGCCGCGAAGGAACCATAGCAGTTCGACGATGATCGAGCGCAGGTGCAGCTTCTTGGTGGTCAGGACCGGGAAGCCCTGGGCCAGGTCGAAGCGGATCTGCCGGCCGAACACCCCGCGGGTGCCGGTCCCGGTGCGGTCGCCGCGCTCGACGCCGTTGTCGAGGATGTCCTGCAGCAGGTTCAGGTACTGCCGCTCGGGATGGTCGGCGGGGGCGGCGGCGTGGATGGGCAGGACGGCGTTCATGGCGACACTGTCCTACGCGAATCGAGGCGATGGCCAATCACAAAAACGCCCCGCCGGCGGGTTCCGGCGGGGCGTTTTGGTCGGGAGGCTTGCGGAGCCTACCGCGCCGGCTCCAGCCCGGTGTTGAGCACCCAGCCGACATTGTCGTTCTCGTCGGCGACTTCCCACCACAGGCCGTTCTTCTGGCCGGTGGGATAGACGATGGCGCCGGCCGGGAGGGCGCGGATCAGCTTGCCGCCGGCGACGGCCGTGGCGCGCATGTTGGTCACCCGCGTGGCCACGAAGGTCTTGGCCGGCGCGGCCTGGGCGGCCGGGACGTCGGCCGACAGCAGGCCCAGGTCGGTGACCAGCTTGGTGTAGCTGTTGATGAAGGCCAGGGTGATGATGCGGCCGATGTCGGTGCTCTCATAGCCGCCGCCGACCGCGCCGCCGAAGCCGTAGGCGCCGCCCGCGCCCCAGCCGATGTCGTTCTTGACCGCATAGCCGTCCTGCACGGCCACCGTCTCGGTGGTGCGGACATTGGTCAGGGACAGGACGGTGTTGGCTTCCAGCTTCTTGGTCTTGAGGCCGCCGATCAGGCCGCCGGCCCGGCCGCCGAGCATGCCGCCGATGGCCCCGGCCACCGCGCCGCCGCCGGAATTGCTGTCGCTGGCCTGGACCTCGGCGACCAGCACGTAGTCGGCGGCCTTGATCTGGCCCTGGCCGACATTGGAGCCGCGCTGCAGGCCCAGATTGCCGCCGACATTGCGCTCGATCTGGGCGGCGTTCAGCCCCGCGCCGCGGTCGACCAGGTTGAAGCAGCCCGACTTCTGGACGATGGCCTTCAGCAGCTTCTGCGGCGAGGCCAGATTGTACTGCATCCAGCCGCGGGGGTCGTCGCCGTCCATGATCGACACCGTGCCCAGCTTGCGGGCGCAGTGCGGGACCTCGGCCACCGCCTGGGTCTGCATCTGCTGGGCCTTGCTGGGCTTGGCCTGGGCCAGGACCGCGCCCGGGGTGAGAATGGAAAGCATGGCGGTGGTCGCCGCCAGTCCGGACAACAGTTTCATGATGCGCCCCTCGCCCTCAAGCTTGGAGCCCACCCTAGACCGCGAGGCGAGTTCCGCCAAGCAGAGCTCTCATCCCGCGAAACCGCCCTCGTCGAGAAACGCCTGCTCGGCGGCCGTGGTGGTCCGGCCCAGGGCCGGGTTGCGATGCGGGAAGCGGCCGAAGCGGGCGATGATGTCGCGATGCATCAGCGCCCATTTCAGGCCTTCGGTGTCGCCGGTCTCGATCTGCAGCGCCTCGAACAGGGCGACGCCGGCGTCCTGGTCGGCCAGGGATTCGGAGTGCTCGTAGGGCAGGTAGAAGAAGCTGCGCAGGGCCGGGTCCACCTGCCGATCGAAGCCGGCTGCGATCGCCCCTTTGGCGATCGCCCGGGCCTTGCCGTCGGTGGCGAAGGCGTGGCCGCTGTCCCGGTAGAGATTGCGCGGGAACTGGTCGAGCAGGATCACCAGGGCCAGGGCGCCCTCGGGCTCGACGGCCCAGCCGTCGTACTTGCCGCGGGCGGCGGCCATGTGCACGGGCTCGAACTTCAGGCGGATGGCCGCGTCGAAGGCGTCGGAGCGGGCGAACCACTTGTCGGGGCCGGCGGCGGTCCAGAAGCCCAGGACGTCCTGAGGTTTGGCGAGCATGGAGGTCCTCCGCAAGTCGTTCAAACGCGGTTCATGGAGCAAGGCCGATGCTTGTCTACAAGGGATGAGCACCGGGCCTGGCGCAAGGCCTTGCGGAGTATGAGATGAAACGTCTGATCACGACAGCGATGGTCCTGTCGATGCTGGGCGGAACCGCGGTCCAGGCTGGGGCGGCCGGGGCGGTGGTCGCCCAGAGACAGGCCCAGCAGGATCGGCAGGACGGCGACCGCGGTCCGCCCCGCGAAGGCGGCGGTTGGCGTCAGCGGCAGGAACAACGCCCGGCCCCGGCGCCGGAACAGCGTCCGCAACAGCAGCCGCAGCCCCAGGCCCGGCAGGACGACGGCGACCGTGGCGGCTGGCGTCGCGGCGATCGCCCGGATCGTGGCGAGCGTCCTGATCGCGGTGAACGCCCCGATCGCGGCGGCCGGCCCGACTGGGGCGGCGGCCGTCCAGCCCCCGAGGCGCCGCAAGCCCCGCCCCCGCCCCAGGCCCAGGCGCCGCGCGACCGCGACGGCGACCGCCGCGACTGGAACCGCGACGGCGGCGGCCGCCAGCGCGACTGGAACCGCGACGACCACAACCGCGGCGACCGCGACCGTGACCGTGACCGCGGCGACCGTGATCGCGGCTGGGATCGTGGCGACCGCGACCGTGACCGCGGCGGCTGGGACCGTGGCGGCTGGGACCGCGACGGTCGTCGTCCCGGCTACAGCAATCCCGGCTACAGAGGCCCCAGTCCCGGCCAGTGGCGCGACCGCGACCGCGACCGTCCGCGCTACGACCAGCGCCGCTACCGGCCGTTCTACAACGCCCCGCAGCGTTACCGCGTGCCGGCCTACCGCTATCCGCGCGGCTTCTACGTCCACCGCTGGTCGTTCGGCGACTATCTGCCGGGCGGCTGGTACAGCCAGCCCTACTATCTCGACTGGTTCCGCTACGACCTGCCGATGCCGCCGGTCGGCTGCGAGTGGGTGCGGGTCGGCGACGACGCCGTCCTGGTCGACGTCTGGAGCGGCCAGGTGTTGAGCGTCTACTACGACCTGTTCTGGTGACAACGAACCTTCCCTCCCCTTCATGAAGGGGAGGGACAGGCGCTGAGCTAGACGTTCGTCGTCGATTTCGCCGCCGCTTCGTCTTCCTTGGTCGCCACGATCCCTTTCAGCGCCACGTGGGCGATGAACCGTTCAGTCCAGGCGTCGAAGCCGGCCAGTCCATCCGCATCGGCGGCCATGTCGTCGGCCTGGTCGTCGGCATAGGGCACGCCCTCGCCGAAGGTCCCCACGGCCCACAGAGCGTCGGGAACCTCGATCCCGCTGTAGCGGCACTGCCAGACCAGGGCCTGGTAGGCCAGGCGCTCGTCGGGATAGGGCTCCTGGTCGGGATCGAACCAGTCCTTGTGCGCGACCAGCTTGGGCCGCCGGTCCGCCCCCAGTTCGTTGGCGCCGCCGTCGCAATAGGTGAAGAACGCCGCCGTGCGGCCCTCCAGGTGGTTGCGGGTCAGCCGCCGCCACTGCGGCGAGCGCTCCAGGGCCTGGGCCTTCAGGGTGTCCTTCTTGTCGATCAGGTCGGGACGCGGATTGCCGCCGGCCGCGCAGACCAGGCGGTCGAACATCAGCTTGAAATTGCTGCTGGGCCCGTACCAGTTGGTCGGCCCGATCAGGGCCCAGGCGTCGGCGCGGGCCAGGCGGCCGTAGAGGTCCAGGTCCCACATCAGGTCCGGCTGGGTCTGGCTGCGCGGGCCGTAGCAGTTGCACGGCCAGACGCACAGCGCCATCGACGAGGAGACGCAGGCGTTGCAGGCCTGGATCTTCGGCCGGCCGTGCTGGTTGCCGAGGTCCTCGTGGTCGATCTGCCATTCGGGCGGCAGGCGGGCGACCATGCGGTGCATCAGGGCCCGGGCCTTGGAATCCAGGCCCGGACAGCTGTTGTGCCGGCGCTGCGAGCCGGCGATCACCAGCACCCGCAGCGGGCGTTCCTCGGTCGCTCGGGGCGGCGCGATCGGCGTTTCGGCGGCGGGTTCCGGAACAAGGGCCATGGCGGTCAAACGCCTCAGCGTCTAAAACGTGGCCGCAGAGGCTTTAAGGTCACAGCGTTTTGCCGTCGTCGCCTTGACGAAACGGCAAAAAAACGCTCAAACGCCCGGCCTTTGTCGCCCCGCCGTTGCGCGCGGCGGCCAGATTGACCAGTCCTGGAGACCAAATCATGCGCGTCTATTATGATCGCGACGCCGACCTCGCCCGCATCCTGGACCGGAAGATCGCCATCGTAGGCTATGGGTCGCAAGGCCACGCCCACGCCCTGAACCTTCGGGACAGCGGCGCCAAGAACGTCGCCGTCGCCCTGCGCGCCGGTTCGGCCACCGCCAAGAAGGCCCAGGCCGAGGGCCTGCAGGTCATGACCGTCGCCGAGGCCGCCGCTTGGGCCGACCTGCTGATGATCCTGGCCCCCGACGAGCACCAGCGCGCGATCTATAACGAAGAGATCGCCCCCAACATCCGCGACGGCGCGGCCCTGCTGTTCGCCCACGGCCTGAACGTCCACTTCGGCCTGATCGAGCCCAAGGACACCATCGACGTGCTGATGGTCGCGCCCAAGGGCCCCGGCCACACCGTGCGCGGCGAGTACCAGAAGGGCGGCGGCGTGCCCTGCCTGATCGCGGTGCACCACAACGCCACCGGCAACGCCCTGGACCTGGGCCTGGCCTATGCCAGCGCCATCGGCGGCGGCCGCTCGGGCATCATCGAGACCAACTTCCGCGAAGAGTGCGAGACCGACCTGTTCGGCGAGCAGGCCGTCCTCTGCGGCGGCACGGTCGAGCTGATCCGCGCCGGCTTCGAAGTGCTGGTGGAAGCCGGCTATGCGCCGGAAATGGCCTATTTCGAGTGCCTGCACGAGCTGAAGCTGATCGTCGACCTGATCTATGAAGGCGGCATCGCCAACATGAACTACTCGATCAGCAACACCGCCGAGTACGGCGAATATGTCACCGGCCCGCGCATCGTCACCGCCGAGACCAAGGCCGAGATGAAGCGGGTGCTGGAAGACATCCAGTCGGGCAAGTTCGTCCGCGACTTCATGCTGGAAAACCAGGTCGGCCAGCCTTCGTTCAAGGCCACCCGCCGCCGGGCCGGCGAGCACCAGATCGAGGAAGTCGGCGGCCGCCTGCGCGCCATGATGCCCTGGATCGCCAAGAACAAGCTGGTCGACGTCGCCAAGAACTAGGCAGATAGACCTTCAAGGGTCATGCGTGGTCCTCGTCCTTCGACAAGCTCAGGATGAGGACCATTTATAGGCCCAGGCAGTAGAAAACCTCATCCTGAGCTTGTCGAAGGACGAGGTTTTCGAGCCCCAGAGCTAAACGTCGATCCACCTTGGATTCCGGCGGTTCACGGAAGCAAAAAGACGAACGGCGGGCTCGCGAGGGCCCGCCGTTTTTCGTTGTGGCCCGCTCCGAAGTCAGAACAGGCTGCCTTGGCCGGAGGGCGGGGGCGGGGCCTTGGGCTTCGGGGCCGGACGCGGCGGCGCGGGCGGCGGGGCCGGCTCGGCGCCCTGGCCGTCGATCACCGCGTCGCGGTCGCCATGCTTGAACTTCAGGTTCACCCGCTCGCCGCCGGCCAGTTCGGCGGCCGAGCGGGCCAGGGTCCCGTCGACCTTACGCACCAGGGCGAAGCCCAGCTCCAGCGGCCGTTCGGGATTGAGCGACTGCCGCAGCTTTTCCAGCCCGGCCAGGCGGTCGGCCTCGCGCTCCAGGCGGCGATGGGCGCAGGCGTTGAGGCGATCCTGCAGGGCCGGCAGGCGGGCGTGCTGGGCGATGCGCTCGGGCGCGCGGCGGGCGGCCAGGTCCAGGCGGCGGCCGAGGTCGACGGTCCGCCGGCCGGCCTCGACCCGCTGGCGGTGCAGGGTGTCGGGCGACAGCCGGGCGGTGACCTTCAGCAGGTCGCGGGCGTGGATGTCGGTGTTGCGCTGCAGGGCCGCGTCGAGACGGGCGGCGACCTGGTCGAAGCGGCGCTGGGCCGGGGCGGTCAGGTCGTCCAGCCGCGGCAGGCCGCGCACCGCCAGGTCCAGCCGCTGCTGGGCCAGGGCCAACAGGTCGGCGGGGCGGGGCAGGCCGCGCGCGGCGCTGACCAAGCGGGTGCGGCGCTCCTCGATCGCCCGGCCGCCGCAGTTGCTCAGGCGGCGGTCATAGTCGGCGACCAGGGCCTTCAGCTCGCTGAGCACCGGCGTGGCCATCTCGGCGGCGGCGGTCGGGGTGGGGGCGCGGCGGTCGGAGACGAAGTCGATCAGGGTGGTGTCGGTCTCGTGGCCGACCGCCGAGATCAGCGGGATGGTCCCCTCGGCCACGGTGCGGGCCAGGGTCTCGTCATTGAAGGCCCACAGGTCCTCGACCGAGCCGCCGCCGCGGGCGACGATCAGGATGTCGGGCCGCGGCACGGGCCCGCCCGGGACGATGGCGTTGAAGCCGCGGATCGCCGCGCAGACCTGGCCGGCGGCGGCGTCGCCTTGCACCACCACCGGCCAGACCAGCACCTGGCAGGGCCAGCGGTCGCGGATGCGGTGCAGGATGTCGCGGATCACCGCCCCGGTCGGGCTGGTGATCACCCCGACCACGGCCGGCATCGAGGGCAGGGGGCGCTTGCGGTCGGCGGCGAACAGGCCCTCGGCATTCAGCTTGGCCTTCAGGCGCTCAAGCTGCGCCAAGAGCGCCCCGACCCCGGCCGCCTCCATGGTCTCGATGACGATCTGGTAGCGCGAGCCGGCTGGATAGGTGGTGATCTTGCCGGTGACGATCACCTCCAGCCCGTGCTCGGGCCGGATCCCTAGTTGGCGCACATTGCCCTTCCAGACCACGCCGTCGATCGCGGCCTTGTCGTCCTTGATGGTCAGGTAGACATGGCCGTTGCCGTGGTGGGTGACCTTGCTGAGCTCGCCGCGCAGCCGCACGAAGCTGTAGCGGTCCTCCAGCGTACGCTTCAGGGCGAAGGCCAGTTCCGAGACGGAATAGGCCGGCGCGTTGGAATCGAGGTCGGCGTCGGTCATGGGGGACTAGATAGGACGGATGCGGGGGAGGGGGAAATGGGCGACGGCGGTCCCCCGAAGTCTCCTTCCCCCTTGATGGGGGAAGATGGCCGCGAAGCGGTCGGATGGGGGTGAACGCGCAGCGTTCTTCTCGCCGCCGTCTCAGCAGTCACCCCCATCCCCGGCCCTTCCCCCATCAAGGGGGAAGGGAGCGCTCCACCGCTCAGCGCCTCGCAGCCAGGGCCTGGGCGCGATAGGCATTGAGGGTCTCGGCCATCTTGTCGGGCGACTGGGGCCAGCCCTTGGGCAGGACGCGGTCGGCGGCGAGGCCGCGAACGATCTTGGCCATCACCGTGTCCTTCCGGACGCCGGGCGCGAAATTGTAGCCGACCATCTTGCCGCCCCTGGGCAGCCGGTAGGTGAAGAAGCCCTCGACATCGCGCCAGGACGTCGTCTTCGGGGCGCGAACCAGACCGCCGCTCAGCGTGAAGCCGCGCTCGTCCAGGACCAGGGTGTGGGGGTGAACCAGCAGCCAGGCGAACATCGCCGCGCCCAGGCCGAAAAACCCGGTGCAGAGCCAGGCGATCGTCATCTGGCGGGGGTCGCGGAACAGGAAGACACCGATCGCCACGAAACCCAGGCTGACGGCCAGGGAAAGCAGGCTCTTGCCCCGCGAGCCGGTGATCGTCGTGGATCGCTCGGGAACGCTGATGTCGCGCCAGGACGTCATATTGGTGCTCCCCCTGCGCGCCCCGCGGCGCGGCGGCATCCTCGAAGCTCCAGTGCGGCCCTGTCAACCTGGGCGTGACTCGACTCGGACTCCTTCCCCCTTGATGGGGGAAGGTGGCCTGCGAAGCAGGTCGGATGGGGGTGAACGCGTAGCGTTCTTTGCGCCACCGGCTCAGCAGTCACCCCCATCCCCGGCCCTTCCCCCATCAAGGGGAAGGGAGTGTGACCAGCCCCCAGACACACCAAATCCCGGACAGCCTCTCGGCCGTCCGGGATCGCGTTGGTCGGAACGATCGCCGCGAAGCTAGATATACCGGCGCAGCGAGCGCGCCAGTTCGGTCGGGCCCGATTTCTTCTTGGTCTGCTGGGGCTGGTAGGCGACCCGGGCGTGTTCGTTGCAGTAGGGGCCGTCCGACGAGCGGCGGCCGCAGAAGGTGAAGCCGTCGGCCGAGGGATCGCCGATCGGCCACTTGCACATGTGGGCGCCCAGGGTCAGCACGGTGGCCGAACCCGGCTCCTCGGCGCGGAAGGCCGGGACCGAGGGTTGGGCGGCGACGGCCGGCAGGGCGCTGGGCTCGGCGGCGATCACCCGGCGCGGGGCCGAGGGCATGGCGGTGGCGGCCGGACGGGCCGGGCGCGGGGCCTTGAAGGCCGGGCGCGCGGGCTGCGAGGGCGCGGCGCGGCCCGACAGGCCCAGCCGGTGGACCTTGCCGATCACGGCGTTGCGCGTCACGCCGCCCAGCTGTTTGGCGATCTGGCTGGCGGACAGACCGTCCAGCCAGAGCTTCTTCAAGGTGGTGACCCGTTCGTCAGTCCAGCTCATGACCCATCTCCGCCTGTGAAAAGAGCCATGGCGCGTCACCCCAGACTCGCCATAGACCCTACATCTAGTGTACGAACCGCCCCGCCGGCGGTTGGCCTACCACATAGTGTAAAGAATACGTTAAAACACACAATAGGCGCCAGGCTGTCTGTCCACAGGAACTAGATATTGATTCTGCCGGCAGGGCGCTTGCGCCGCGGCGGCGCCGGGCGCACATGGCGAGGGCGTCGTTAGGACCCTGGGCCCCATGAAAGACACCATCAGCGCCGTCATCCCCCCGCAGCCGCGCGACTACCACGGCTGGAACTGGAGCGGCTTCTTCACTCTCTATCAGCGCGAGATCCGCCGCTTCTGGAAGGTGGGCACCCAGACGGTGGCCGCGCCGGTGGTCACGACGCTGCTCTACATGCTGGTGTTCGTGGTGGCGGTGGGCGGCAGCCGGCCGGCGGTCGGCGGCGTGACCTTCGGCCATTTCGTCGCCCCGGGCCTGATCATGATGGCCATCCTCAACAACGCCTTCGCCAACGCCTCCTCGTCGCTGATCCAGGCCAAGATGATGGGGCTGACGCCGGACTTCCTGACCCCGCCGCTGTCGCCGCTGGAGCAGGTGGCGGCGTTCGGCCTGGGAGCGGCGACCCGCGGCGTCGTGGTCGGGGCGGTCACCGCCCTGGTCATCGGCCTGCTGCCGGGCGCGGGCCTGCAGGTCTCGCACCCGTGGGCGATCTTCTATTTCGCGATCGGCGCGGCCTTCATCCTCGGCCTGGCCGGGGTGCTGGCCGGGCTGTGGGCCGAGAAGTTCGACCAGCTGGCGGCGGTGACCAATTTCGTCATCATGCCGATGACCTTCCTGTCGGGCACCTTCTACCTGGTCGACAAGCTGCCCGAGCCGTTCCGCTCGGCCAGCCACTTCAACCCGTTCTTCTACCTGATCGACGGCTTCCGCTACGGCTTCATCGGCCATGCCGACGGCTCGATCGCCATCGGCGCGACGGTCACGGCCGCCCTGTCGATCGGCCTGTTCCTGTGGTGCTGGGCGCTGTTCCGCAGCGGCTATCGGCTGAAGAGCTAGTTCGTCGCCCCCTGGCGCCCGAATTTCGCCGCCGGTTTGTTGACAGCGCCAGGTTACACGGCGACAACCCTGGGCCTTCCGGTCCCCGCGCCTCCAGCGCGGGGGCTTCTTGCCTTTTTGGGAGGCCGTCTTGAGCAGTCCGACGTCGTCTAGCCCCTCGCAACAGCACATCATGGGCGTCTACAACCGCGCTCCGCTGGCGTTCGAGCGCGGCCGAGGCGCGCGCCTGTTCTCGACCGACGGCGAGGAGTACCTGGACTGCGTGGCCGGCATCGCCACCGACGGCCTGGGCCACGCCCACCCGGCCCTGGTCGAGGCGCTGAAGACCCAGGGCGAGAAGCTCTGGCACGTCTCCAACATCTACCGGATCCCCGAACAGGAGGCGCTGGCTGACAAGCTGTGCGCCAACACCTTCGCCGACGTGGCGTTCTTCACCAATTCGGGCACCGAGGCGATCGAGTGCGCCCTGAAGGCGGCGCGGCGCTATCATGTCGTCGACGGCCACGCCGAGCGGGTCGACATCGTCGGCTTCGAGGGTTCGTTCCACGGCCGCTCCTACGCCGCCGTCAACGCCTCGGGCAACCCCGGCTATCTGGACGGCTTCGGTCCGCGCCTGCCGGGCTACAGCCAGCTGCCGTTCGGCGACCTCGCGGCCTTGAAGGCGGCGATCAACGAGACCACGGCGGCGGTGATCATCGAGCCGGTGCAGGGCGAGGGCGGGGCGCGCGCCCTGACCGAAGCCCAGCTCGACGAACTGCGGGCCATGACCCGCGAGGCCGGCGTGCTGCTGATCTATGACGAGGTCCAGTGCGGCATGGGCCGGACCGGCAAGCTGTTCGCCTACGAGTGGGCGGGCGACGCCGCCCCCGACATCATGTGCGTGGCCAAGGCCCTGGGCGGCGGCTTCCCGGTCGGCGCCTGCCTGGCGACCACCGAGGCGGCCAAGGGCATGACCGTGGGCGTCCACGGCTCGACCTATGGCGGCAATCCCCTGGCCATGGCCGTGGGCCAGGCGGCGTTCGACGCCATCAACACCCCGGAGATCCTCGACAACGTCAAGCAGGTGGCCGGCTACTTCACCCAGCAGCTGAACGGGCTGAAGGACCGCTTTCCGGACGTCATCGTCGACATCCGCGGCAAGGGCCTGCTGATCGGCGTCAAGCTGATCCCCAACAACCGCGAGTTCATGGTCCTGGCCCGCGACCAGAAGCTGCTGGTGGCCGGCGGCGGCGACAACTGCGTGCGCCTGCTGCCGCCGCTGAACCTGACGATCGCGGAAGCCAGCGAGGCGATCGCCAAGTTCGAGAAGGCCTGCGAGGCCGCCCGCGCCAAAGCCGCCGCCTGATTTCTTTATTCCGCTCATCTCGGCGAAGGCCGGGACCCAGATCAAGCCCGCTTCTTTCCAGGATGAATCTGGGCCCCGGCCTTCGCCGGGGTGAGCGGGGTAGGGGGAACATAAGATGACCCAGCCCAGACACTTCATCGATCTGTGGAAGCTCGACGGCCCCACCCTGCGGGTCCTGCTCGAGGACGCCAAGGCCCGCAAGGCCGCCCGCGCCGGCTGGCCCAAGGGCCGCGTCGACGCCGACGCCCCGGCCGCCGACCGGGTGCTGGCGATGATCTTCCAGAAGAACTCGACCCGCACCCGCTTCTCGTTCGATGCGGCGATCCGCCAGTTGGGCGGGTCGGGGATCATCTCGACCTCGGCCGACATGCAGCTGGGCCGCGGCGAGACCATCGAGGACACCGCCCGGGTGCTGTCGCGGATGGTCGACGCGGTGATGATCCGCGCCAACAGCCACGCCGACGTCGAGCGCTTCGCCCAGGTCTCGACCGTGCCGGTAATCAACGGCCTGACCGACAAGAGCCATCCGTGCCAGATCATGGCCGACCTGCTGACCATCGAGGAGCACCGCGGCGACGTCGGCGGCAAGACCATCGCCTGGGTCGGCGACGGCAACAATGTCTGCTCCAGCTTCATCCACGCCGCCCCGCTGCTGGGCTTTTCGCTGAAGATCGCCTGCCCGGCCGTCTACCACCCCGACCTGGTCGACCTGGCCCGCGCCGCCGACCTGCAGGGCCGGGTGACGATGACCGACGACCCGCGCGAGGCCGTGCGCGGCGCCGACGTGGTGGTGGCCGACACCTGGGTGTCGATGGGCGACACCGACCATGACGAGCGCCTGGCGGCGCTTGAGCCCTACCAAGTCGACGACGCCCTGATGGACCTGTCCAGGCCGGACGGCGTCTTCCTGCACTGCCTGCCGGCCCACCGCGGCGAGGAGGTCACCGACAGCGTGCTCGACGGCCCCCGCTCCCTGGCCTGGGACGAGGCCGAGAACCGCATCCACGCCCAGAAGTCGGTGCTGGCCTGGTGCTTCGGGGCGATCGGGTAGGGACGGCCATGTCGAAGATCGAGTTCAACAAGCAGAAGCGCGACGCCCTGCTCGCCAAGCTGACCCGCTATCTGGACCGCGAACTCGACTGCGAGACCAGCCCGCTGCAGGCCGGCTTCCTGCTCGACTTCATCTCCGAACAGATGGGCCCCTACTACTACAACCAAGGCGTCCAGGACGCCCAGCAGCTGTTCCGCGACAAGCTGGAAGACGCCGTCTACGAGATCGAGAAGCCGTTCGTCGACTGAGGGGGGGGACGGCTACAGATAGGCGGACAGCGTGAAATCGGCGGTGGCTGGTCCGTCCGGACGCCGCAGCTTCAGCGACACAGAGGTTCCCATTGGAGCCCCGAGCACCGCCAGCGCCTCGCGCAGGGTGGAGAGGCCGTCGATCACGTCGCCGGGCCGGACGCCGGCCTTGGTCGCCGGGCTGCCGGCGCCGACCTCGGCGACCCGGACCTTGCCGTCCTCGGCGTCCACCCACAGGCCCGAACCGCCATAGCGGCTTTCCGTCGGCGCCAGGCCGTTGCGCCTGACCCAGACGGCCTTGGCGGCGCGGTCGATCGACAGGTTCAGGGTGCGTAGCACGGGCAGGCCGAGCACCGGTGCGGCGCCGACGGCGTCGGGCGGCCGCACCACCACCAGCGGGGCGGCGTAGTCCGCTTCGCCGACCCTCAGTCGCGAGGCCCGGACCAGCCGCGCCGGCGACTTGCCGGGGCCGGCTATGCCCGCCAGGCGCACCGGCGCGTAGGGTCTGTCGTCGCTCCACAGGCCCAGCCTGAGGCCGTCGCCGTGGGGCATGGTCAGGACCCACGGCATGCCGGTGTCCAGCACCGGCCGCAGCGTCGCCTCGCCCAGCGCCACGTCGGCGAAGATGCGCCTGGACCCGTTCGCGCCGGGCTCGTCGCGCAGTTCCGAAGCCAGCCGCGTGTAGCCGGCGCGGTCCGGCCCGCCGGTCGGATAGACCCGCCACTGGCCGGCTTCGAAATCGAGCTCGCTGTCGAACGTCGTCACCAGGCCGGCGGCCAGCAGGCCGTCGCCGCCGAGATTGTTTCCGGCCAGGCCGAACAGGGCCACGCCCTGCTGGCGGATCGCGCCGCCCAGGACCAGGTCGTCCACGGCATAGAGCGGAAAGCTCTTGCCGCCGTTCAGGGAGACGTCGCGCAGCTTGCGTAGTTTCAATTGCTGGACGAGCTGGTCGCGCACCCCGCTGACGACGGCCCCGGTGTCGATCACGAAGGGATAGGGGCCCTTGCCGTCGAGCAGGGCGTCGATCAGCACGCGATTGTCGGTCAGGCGGATCGCGGCCGTGATCGGTGGCGCATCGGCCCGGGCGGCGCACGCCAACGACGAGGCGAAGGGCAGGGCCAGGGCCGAGGCGGCGAGACGGCGGCGTGTCAGCATGGGGGTCTCCGGGACAGTCAAGGTCTCATACAGCCTTGAGCTGTAATCGCGGTCAATCGTCGGGCGATGACAATCACGTTCCGCCCCGGCGAACGGCCCAGGGGCTCGCATTTTCGCCGCGAGCGACTATTTAACCGCCCCATGACCGACACCGCCGCCAATCCCGCCTTCGCCGCCGCCGACGACGACCTCGTCTCCGCCTTCCAGATCGAGGGCCTGCCCGTGCGTGGCCGCGCCGTGCGCCTGGGCGCGGCGGTCGACGAGGTGCTGACCCGCCACGACTATCCCGAGCCGGTCGCCAACCTGCTGGGCGAGGCCTGCGCCCTGGCCGCCTTGGTCGGCTCGAGCCTGAAGTTCGAGGGCCGGCTGATCGTCCAGGCCCAGGGCGACGGGCCGGTGCGCTACGTGGTCGTCGACTACGACACCAGCGGCGCTCTGCGCGGCTATTGCCGGTTCGATCCGGACGAGGTCGCCAAGGCCTCGGAGGGCTTCGTGCGCCCCGGGGCCCGCACCCTGCTGGGCGGCGGCACCTTCGTGATGACCGTCGACCAGGGTCCGGACATGGACCGCTACCAGGGCATCACCCCGATCGAGGGCGAGACCCTGGCCCTGTGCGCCGAGCAGTATTTCGCCCAGTCCGAGCAGACCCCGACCCGGGTGCGGCTCGCGGTCGGCCAGGCCGACGCCGGCGAAGGCCCCAAGTGGCGGGCCGGCGGCATCCTGATCCAGGCCATCGCCGGCGACGAGAGCCGCGGCGAGACCCAGGACGCCTGGACCCACGTCCAAGCCCTGTTCGAGACCACCGGCGAGGACGAGCTGATCGACCCGACCGTGCCGACCACCACCCTGCTGTGGCGGCTGTTCAACGAGGACGGCGTGCGCTTGCTCGAAGAAAAGCCGCTGCACGCTTTCTGCCGCTGCTCGGAAGACCGCATCAGCGCCGTGCTGCAATCCTTCACCCCCGAGGAAAAGGCCGAGATGGTCGAACCCGACGGCAAGATCCACGTGACCTGCGAATACTGCTCGCGGGTCTATGCGCTGGCGCCGGAGGCGGCGGGCTGAGGCGCGGTCTTCTCCGGGGTGAAGCTAACGCCATCCGTGCGTTTCGGGTATCAAGTCTCGCATGATCTGGACCATGCGAGAGAAGACGGCCGCACGACTCCGCGAACACGCCAACCGTCGGGCGCGACGCGAGGCGCGTGAACGGCTGATCGAAGAACTGGCGGATTTTCCGTTCGCCTTTTCAATGCTCTCGGACGCCGCGCAGGACACGCTGGTCGCCGCCGTTAGGACTCTGCCCAAGGCGCAGGCCAGGGTGTTTGACTTGACGAGCCAGGCGTCCGCGGCGCTGCGATCCGTCGCCAGCGTTCGGCTTCCCGCGCTAAGCGTGTTCGTGGGATGGCAGATCGATGAAGACGCGGCCGCATTGATGACTTTGTCGGACGGCTTGGAGCTGTTGAGGAAGTATCCCGGTTTCTTCTCATTGGACGGCTGCCTGATCACGGCGCCCGATGGGAGTGTGGCGGCCCTGTTCGAATTCGACATGCCGTTCGAGGTTTCCGAGGGCGGCGTCCAGCTTCTCGGCCAGAGTTGGCCGCCCGGTCTCCTGGACGTCTAAAGGCGCTCCGGTCTCAATTCACCCGCCGCGTCGCTCCCGGCAGATGCAGCGAGAACTCCGGGATCTCGGCGTCGAACACTTCGCCGGCCTGGGTCATCATCTGGTAGCGGCCGACCATGGCGCCCGAGGGCGTGGGCAGCGGGCAGTTGCTGACATAGCGGAAGGCCTCGCGCGGGCGCAGTTCGGGCTGCTCGCCGACCACGCCGGAGCCCTCGACCTCGTTGCTGCGGTTGAGGGCGTCGGTGACCTTCCAGTGGCGGGCGACCAGTTGCACGGTCTCGACGCCGTGGTTCTCGATCTCGACGGTGTAGGCCCACAGCCACAGGCCCTCTTCCGGCGCGGACTCGTCGGGCAGGTAGACGGGCGAGACCCGCACGACGATGTCGCGGGTGCGGGCCTCGTAGATGCCGGCGTCCGCCCCGCGCCGGCGGCGGATGCGCTTCAGCGGCGGGGAGGACTCACGCCTGATCGAGCGCACGGGTCACGTCTCGGGTCAGGTCCGCCAGGCTTTCGAGGCCCACCGACAGCCGCACGCCGCCCTCGACCACGCCCAGCGACGGCCGCATCTCCTCGGGCACCGAGCGGTGGGTGGTGGTCGGCGGGTGGGTGGCCATCGACTTGGCGTCGCCCAGATTGTTGGAGATGTCGACGATCTCCAGGGCGTTGAGGAACTTGAACGCCGCCTCGCGCGAGCCCAGGTCCAGGGCCAGCACCGTGCCGCCGCCGCTCATCTGCGACCTGGCGACGTTGTGGCCCGGATGGTCGGCGCGGAAGGGGTAGAGCACCTGCTTGACCGCCTTGTGCTCGGCGACCACGTCGGCCAGGGCCGCGGCGGTGTCGTTCTGGCGGCGCACGCGCAGGTCCAGGGTCTCCAGGCCCTTGACCAGCACCCAGGCGTTGAACGGCGACAGCGACGGGCCGGTGTGGCGCAGCGGGTCGCGATAGAACTCCTCGTTGATCGCCTCGCTGGTCAGGATCGCTCCGCCCAGCACCCGGCCCTGGCCGTCGATGTGCTTGGTGGCCGAATAGACCACGATGTCGGCGCCCAGCTGCAGCGGCTGCTGGAAGATCGGCGTGGCGAAGACGTTGTCGACGATGACCTTGGCCCCGACCGCGTGGGCCAGTTCCGCCACCGCGCGGATGTCGGTGATCTCCAGCACCGGGTTGGACGGGGTCTCGATCAGCACGGCCTTGGTGCCGGGGCGGATCGCCGCCTCCCAGGCCTTGGGATCGGTGGCGTCGACGAAGGTCGTCTCGACCCCGAAGCGCGGCAGCCACTCGGCGATCAGCCAGCGGCACGAGCCGAACAGGGCGCGGCCCGCCACCACGTGGTCGCCGGCCCGGACCAGGCCCATCAGGGCGGCGTGGATCGAGGCCATGCCGGTCGCCTGGGCGCGGCACACCTCCGCCCCTTCGAGCAGGGCCAGGCGGTCCTCGAACATCTTGACGGTCGGATTGTTGAACCGCGAATAGACGAAGCCGGGATCCTCGCCCGAGAACCGGCGGTCGGCGCCCTCGGCGCTGTCATAGGTGAAGCCCTGGGTCAGGTAGAGGGCTTCCGCTGTCTCCATATATTGCGAGCGCGCCAGGCCGCCACGGATCAGCTTGGTGGCGATATCCCAGTCCTTCGGATCCTCGGCCATGGCGGTTCCCTCCTTCAACGCTGGAAACGGGCGGCATAAGGGGTTTCAGCGGCCCCAGGGTCAAGGCGGACAAGTCCGATTTCAACACTAGAATTGTCACAAGCGGGCCCGGCGGGCCGGCCGATCGTCCGCAAGCCTTGCCTTCAGGGCCGGGTTTAGCGAGTGTCGCCCCGATGACCGACGCCCACGCCGCGGGGATTCTGCCCTGCCAATCCATCGACGAGCTGATCGCGCAAGAGGCGATCACCTCGCAGACTCCGTTCGACACCGACCAGGTGCAGCCGGCCAGCCTCGACCTGCGCCTGGGCGCCCGGTGCTGGCGGGTGCGGGCCTCGTTCCTGCCGGGCCTGGCCCGGCGCGTGCCCGACCGCCTGCGCGACGTGGCCATGCACGAGCTCGACCTGACCAAGGGGGCGGTGCTGGAGAAGGGCTGCGTCTATATCGCCGAGCTGCAGGAAAGCCTGGCCCTGCCGGCCAATGTCGCCGCCCGCGGCAATCCCAAGAGCTCGACCGGCCGGGTCGACGTGTTTGTCCGCCTGCTGACCGACCACAGCAAGGCCTTCGACGACGTCGAGGCCGGCTATGAGGGGCCGCTCTATATCGAGATCGCGCCGCAGACCTTTTCGGTGCTGGTGCGGGCCGGCACCCGGCTGAACCAGCTGCGCCTCAAGCGCGGCCAGCCGGCCAAGCTGGCGATCAAGAGCGTCGGCGTCGACCTGACCACCGGCGTCGTCGGCTTCCGCGGCCGCCGCCACGCCGGGGTCGTCGACCTCGACCACGAGGACGGCCACGATCCCCGCGACTTCTGGGAGCCGCTGGAGACCCGCCACGGCGAACTGCTGCTCGATCCCGGCGAGTTCTACATCCTGGCCTCCAAGGACGACATCGAGATTCCGGTGCTGGAGGCGGCCGAGATGACCCCGATCGATCCGTCGGTCGGCGAGTTCCGCGTCCACTATGCCGGCTTCTTCGACCCGGGCTTCGGCACCGAGGAGGCCGGGGCGGTCGGCTCCAAGGGGGTGCTCGAGGTGCGCAGCCACGAGACGCCGTTCCTGCTGGAGGACGGTCAGACCGTGGCCCGGCTGGTCTATGAGCCCCTGACCGCCCGGCCGGTGCGGCTCTATGGCGAGGGCGGCTCGCACTACCAGCGCCAGGGACTGAAGCTGTCCAAGCACTTCAAGGCGTGGCGATAGGTCGCGCGCCGCGCGGCTTTCGCGGTTAACCGCTGTCTTCGTAGGCTGGACGCCAGTGTTTCAGCGTCGAGGGATGGCTTTGTCGGGATCGGGTCTGCGTCGTCGAGGGCTGGCCGTTGCCTGCGCGTTCGCCTGCGCCTTGGCGGCCGGCCTCGCCCAGGCCGCCCCGGCGATGTGGGAGGTCCGCGACAAGGACACCCGCATCTATCTGTTCGGTGCGATGCACGTGCTGCAGCCGAGCGTGAAATGGCGCACCCGCGCCTTCGACCGCGCCTATGCCCGGGCCGACAAGGTCTGGTTCGAGACCCGGGCCGACGCCGATCCCGCCGAGGTCCAGGCCCTGGTCGACCGCTATGGCGTCGACCCCGCCCGCTCCCTGACCGAGAAGCTGCCGCCGCGCACCGTGGCGACCCTGCGGGCGGCGCTGGAGCGTGACGGGGCGTCGCTGGACCGGGTCGACCGTCTGCGGCCGTGGGCGGCGGCGATGATGCTGTCGGTGCTGCCGATGACCCAGCAGGGCGCCTCGGTCCAGGCCGGGGCCGACGCCGCCGTCACCCGCCAGGCCCGCGCCGCCGACAAGCCGGTCGCCGCCTTCGAGACCCTGGAACAGCAGGTGCGGCTGTTCGCCGACCTGCCCGAGGCGGTCGAGGTGCAGTATCTCGACGACGTCGCCGCCGAGACCCTGTCGCCGCCGCGCCACGGCGTGGCCTTGCAGTCGGCGTGGCTCGGCGGGCGGATGGACCGGCTGGGCCCGCGGGTGGTCGACGGCCTGCGGCGCGACCGGCCGGCCCTCTACGACGCCCTGCTCAAGCGCCGCAACGCGACCTGGGCCGCGACCCTGACCGAGGAAATGGCCAAGCCCGGCGTCCAGCTGGTCACGGTCGGCGCCTTGCACATGGCCGGCGACGACGGCCTGCCGGCCCTGATGAAGGCCCGCGGGTTCAAGGTCCGGCGGGTGCAGTGAGCTCTTCCTTCTCCCCTTGCGGAAGAAGGTGGCCCCGCGGAGCGGGGTCGGATGAGGGGTCGATAAACCTGTCCGCATGGGGCTTGTCCGCGGCGTCCGCGCCGTGCGACGCCTCATCCGTCGGCTGCGCCGACACCTTCTCCCGCAAGGGGAGAAGGGAAGGGGGCTGCATGACCGATCCCGACTGGCTGGCCGCCTTGCTGCGCGACGAAGCCTTGCCCGAGCGCTTCGCCGCTGAGGTCGAGCGCTTGCATGTCCCGCTGGCGGCGCGGATCGCGGCGGTGGCCATGGGGCCGGCCTTCGTGGTCGGGCTCTGCGGGCCGCAGGGCTGCGGCAAGTCGACCGCGGTGCTGGTGCTGCGTCGGTTGCTGGAGGCGCGGGGTCTGCGCGTCGCCATCCTGTCGCTCGACGACCTCTACCTGCCGATCGAGGATCGCCAGGCCCTGGCCCGCGACGTCCATCCGCTGCTGCGCACCCGCGGGGTTCCGGGGACGCACGATGTCGGCCTGGGGCTGGCGGTGCTGGACGGCCTGGCGGGCCCCGGCCGCACGGCCATCCCCCGCTTCGACAAGGCCGCCGACACCCGCGCCCCGTCGGAGTCCTGGCCGGTGGTCGAGGGGCCGGTCGACGTGGTGCTGTTCGAGGGCTGGTGCGTCGGGGCGCGGCCGCAGCCGGATAAGGCCCTGGCCGCGCCGGTCAACGCCCTGGAGCGCGAGCGCGACCCGGACGGGACCTGGCGGGCCCATGTCAACGCCGCCCTGGCCGGACCCTACCGGCCGCTGTTCGCGCGCATCGACCTGCTGGTCCAGTTCCTGGCCCCCGACTTCGCCGCAGTCCTGGCCTGGCGCCAGGAGCAGGAGCGCAAGCTGCGCGCCCGGCTGGCGGCCGCCGGCCCGTCCGGCGCTCGGGCGATGGACGATGCCGAGGTGGTGCAGTTCGTCCAGCACTACGAGCGGTTGACGCGGCATATCGCGGCCGAAATGCCGGCCCGCGCCGACCTCGTCATCCGCCTCGACGCCGACCGTCGTTCGACGAACCTGTGATCGGCTATTCGGTCGCGCGTCACGGGGTCGCACTAGATGTGGTGGGGCGCAAATCGAGCTTCCACTAGTGCTAGTTTGTCCCTGTCAGCGGCGCGACTCACCCGGGGCCGACTTGGCGGAGGCTTTGATCTTGAGCGAACTCTTCGGCGGGCCGTTTTCGACCCACGCCAGACGCGTCGCGATCTGGAGCAAGGCCGCGCCCATTCCCGGTTGCGACAAGTCGATCTGGCGTTGCGACGAGCGCGGCCGGGTGATCCGCTGGACCGATTTCGAAGACCGCTTCTCGCGCTACGGCTGGACCATCGTCGACGGCCGCGGCCAGGGCTGGCTGGCCCAGGCCCTGGGCCTTTCGCTCGGCAAGGCCGTGCACGTGCACGACGACGATCAGGCCCAGGCGGCCTGACGGACGGCCGCCCCGACTGTCGCTGTTCCTTGATAGTTTGACAAGCTTGCTTGACATAGCTGTGCGGATGTAAGACAAGCTTCCTTGTCAAAACGACGAGGAGGCTTGTCATGCAAAACCCATTCGCTGCCCTGAGCCGCGAAGACCTTATCGCCCGCACTCTGCTGGGCGCATCCCTGGCCAGCCTTGGCCTGGCCATCGCCGCCTTCCTAGGCGCCGGCGGGCCAAACCTGTCGCCCTCGGCCCGCGGCGTGGTGCTGTCGGCCCTGCTGGTCGCCGCCGTCCTGAAGGCCGCCAGCCGGCTAGTCCGCCCGGTGGGCGCCTGGCTGAACGAACAATCCTGAGCCCGACCCGGAAAGCGCAAGACATGTTCTGCCAACCCAAGACCATGAGCCCGGCCGCCAGGCGCTATCTGGCCCGGTTCTTTCCCGCCATGGCCGCCTATGTCGCGGTGCTGTTCGCCTCGGTCTGGCTGATCAAGCATCAGGCCCCGCACGGCCCGCTGCTCTGGGCCCTGGCCATCGCCCCGGCCGCGCCGATCATCGCGGTGATCGCCATCATGGGCCTGTACCTGATCGAGGAGACCGACGAGTTCGTCCGCGCCCTGCTGGTCCAGGCCATGCTGTGGGGGATCGGCGTCACCCTGGCCGGCTGCACCGCCTGGGGGTTCCTGGAGAACGTCGACCTCGTGCCGCACCTGCCGCTGTACCTGGTGTTCCCGATCTTCTGCGCGGCCATGGGCCTGGCCCAGCCGCTGGTGCGCTGGAGGTACCGGTGAAGAACCGCCTCAAGGTCCTGCGGGCCGAGCGCGACTGGAGCCAGGCCGACCTGGCCGAGCGGCTGGAGGTCTCGCGCCAGACCGTCAACGCCCTGGAGACGGGCAAGTACGACCCCAGCCTGCCGCTGGCCTTCAAGATCGCCCGCCTGTTCGCCCTGCCGATCGAAACCATCTTCCAGGACGAAGCCTGACCCCCGGTCGGTCGTCCGCCTGAATCCAAACCCTTGGAGATTTCCATGACCGTCCGCCCCATCCTGGCGCGCGCCGCCTTCGCCTGCGCCGTCACCGCCCTCGCCGCCGCCGCCGTCTTCCACCCGGCCTGGGCCGCCGCGCCGATCGCCGTTCCCTCGGCCGCCGCGCCGCGCTTCACCGTCACGGTGACCGGGCAGGGGCCGGACGTGATCCTGATCCCCGGCCTGGCCTCGTCCGCCGCGGTCTGGGACGCCACGGTCGCTCAGCTGCAAGGCCGCTACCGCCTGCACGTGATCCAGGTGGCGGGTTTCGCCGGCGCCCCCGTCGGCGGCAACGCCGAGGGGCCGGTGATCCAGCCGAGCGTCGAGGCCCTGGACGGCTACATCAGGTCCGCCCACCTGAAGGCCCCGGCGGTGATCGGCCATTCGATGGGCGGGCTGATGGGGCTGATGCTGGCCCGCCAGCATCCGGAGGACGTCGGCCGGCTGATGGTGGTCGACAGCCTGCCCTTCTATCCCGTGGTGTTCTCGCCAGCGGCGACCGTCGAGACGGTGAAGCCCCAGGCCGCCGCCCTGCGCGACATGGCCGAGAAGTCGACCCCCGAAGCCTGGGCGGCCGGCGAGACCCGGACCCTGGCCCGGCTGGTCAAGTCGCCCGAGGGCCTGAAGGCCGCCACCGCCGCGGCCATCGCCTCCGACCCGTCGGTGAGCGGCCGCGCCCTCTATGACGACCTGACCACCGACCTGCGCGGCGAGATCGCGGCGATCACGACCCCGACCGTGATGCTCTACCCCTGGGACGCGGCGACCGGCGCCCCGCAGGAGGCCTATGACGCCCTCTACACCAGCGCCTACGCCCCGATGACGGCGGCCAAGGTCAAGCGCATCGACGGTTCGCTGCACTTCATCATGCTCGACCAGCCGGTCGCCTTCGCCGCCGAGATCGAAAGCTTCCTGCGCCCGGGATCGTAGGCGGAGAGGCGCCTTGCTCCGGCCGGCCGGGACCGGGATGCTCGGCGGCATGATGATTCTGCTGAACGCCATGCGCCGCGGCGCCCTCGCCCTCCTGGCCCTGCTGGCCCTGGGGGGCGGCCCGGCCCTGGCCGAGCCCAGCCTGTGGGCGATCAAGGACCGCGACTCGACGATCTACCTGTTCGGCACGGTGCATGTGCTCAAGCCGCAGACCCAGTGGCGCTCGGCCAAGGTCGCCCGGGCCTTCGACGCCGCCGGCGACGTGGTGATGGAGATCGAGCAGCCCGACAATCCGGCGGCGATGCAGCCCCTGATGCTCAAATACGGCATCGACCGGGTCAAGCCGCTGTCGGCCCGGCTCAGCCCGGACTCCTATCGCCGGCTGCAGGCCGCCGCCCAGGGCATGGGTTTTCCGCCCCAGGCCCTGGACGCCATGCGGCCGTGGCTGGCGGCCCTGACGGTGTCGCTGACCCCGCTGATACGGGCCGGCTACGACCCCGAAAGCGGCGTCGAGAAGCTGCTGACCGCCCAGGCCAAGGCGGCCGGCAAGCCGATCTCGGCCTTCGAGACCGCCGAGCAGCAGATCCGCTTCTTTGCCGACATGACCCCCGAGCAGGAGCGGGAGCTGCTGGACTCCACCCTGTCCGACATCGACGAGGGGCCGGCCAAGATCGACGCCCTGGTCGAGGCCTGGGCGGCCGGCGACCAGGGCGAACTGAAGCGCCAGATGGTCGACGAGATGCGCGGCGACTATCCCGACCTCTACCGGCTGCTGCTGGTCGACCGCAACCGCGACTGGGCCGGCCAGCTGAAGGCCAAGCTGGCCGGCTCGGGCGTCAGCTTCGTGGCCGTCGGGGCGGGACACCTGACCGGCCCCGACAGCCTGCAGGTCCAGCTGGCCCGGCTGGGGATCAAGGCCAAGGCGGTGAAGTAGACGACCGTTTGCTTCAAATTGAATCGCGTCTCTCAAACCCGTCTCCCCGGCGAAGGCCGGGGCCCAGGTGAAACCCACGAGCCGCTCCGGATGAATCTGGGTCCCGGCCTTCGCCGGGAAGACGGAGGAAGTGCGCGCGCGTCGATCTAAATCAATACGCTCCAGACGCCCATTTCGCTCGTCCGCGGCGAGCGGCGCCATTGTCAATCGCCCGCCGATGGCGTTCCAATGGGACCTAGGCCGGGTTTCGAAGTCAGGGGATGCAGTGATGGCCAAGCTTGTCGGGTTCAGGCACGTCGATTTCGACACGCCGTTCTTCATCAACCCCGACCACGTCAAGTCGGTGCGGTCGCTGCGGGTCGATGACGACGAGGCCTATTCGGTGGTGGCCTTCGGCGACGGCTCGGAGGTGACCCTGAACGGCGAGACCGACTTCATCGTGGACAAGCTCAACGCGGCGATGAGCTGAGCTTCCGCTCCAAGGCCCTGCGCTGAAATTCCAGGCGGTCTCCGTCGCTGCTGCACCGGCGAGGGCTAGGGCAGGGGCCATGACCCACACCCTCGATCCCGCGCCTCTCGATCCCGCGCCCTTGGCCGGCCGCCACGTCGCCGTGCTGCTCGGCGGCCCTTCGCCCGAGCGCGAGGTCAGCCTGGTCAGCGGCGAGGCCTGCGCCGCGGCGCTGGAGCGGCTGGGGGCCAAGGTCAGCCGGGTCGATCCCGGCCGCGACGTCGCCCAGGTCCTGGCCGCCCTGGCGCCGGACCTGGTGTTCAACGCCCTGCACGGGGCCTGGGGCGAGGACGGCTGCGTGCAGGGGGTGCTGGAGACCCTGCGCCTGCCCTACACCCATTCGGGGGTCCTGGCCTCGGCCCTGGCGATGGACAAGGCCCGGGCCAAGGCCGTGCTGGCGGCGGGCGGCCTGGCCGTGCCCGGCGGCGGCCTGTTCGACCGCCACGATGTCGCCCGCGACCATGTGATGCAGCCGCCCTATGTGGCCAAGCCCAACGCCGGCGGCTCGTCGCTGGGGGTGTTCATCGTCCGCCAGGGCGCCAACGGGCCGCCGCGCGAAGTGGCCGCGCCGGACTGGGCTTTCGGGGAGGAGGTGCTGGTCGAGCCCTACATCCCGGGGTTGGAGCTTTCGGTTGCAACCCTAAGCGGGACAACGGGTCCGAGAGCTTTGGGAGTGACCGAGATCCGCTCGTCCACAGGTTTCTACGACTACGCCGCCAAGTATGCGGAAGGCGGCTCGATCCACCTGAATCCGGCCCCGATTCCGGACGCGGCAAGGGACCGGGCGATGCGCATGGCCGAGCGCGCCCACACCCTTCTTGGTTGCCAGGGTGTGACCCGATCCGACTTTCGTTATGACGACATTAACGACCTTCTGGTCCTTCTGGAGGTCAATACGCAGCCCGGCATGACACCCACTTCGCTCGTTCCCGAGCAGGCGGACCTCGCCGGTTTCGCGTTTGATCGTTTGGTGTTCTGGATCGTGGAGGACGCTTATGCCCGCTGCCATGCGGGGGGGACCGCGTAAGCCGACGCGCCCCCGGGCCGAAGCGCCCGCAAGTCCGAACAAGGCCCGCTCGGCCGCGCGCAACGCGCCGCCGGCCGGGAAGCTGCACGCCGCCCGCAATGGCGTCGGCGTTTCGCCGCGGCTGGCCGTCGGCGTGGCCGGCGCGGCCCTGCTCGCCGCCCTGGTCGCCACCCTCGTCACCGGCCATCGGCTCGAGCGCCTGGGCGCAGCCCTGGGGCGCGGCGTCGACGGCGAGTTCGCCGACCTGGGCTTCAAGCTGAAGACCGTGACCATCGAGGGCGCCTCGCCGATGGCGAAGGCCGACATCATGAACGCCACGGCGCTCTATCTCGACCAGCCGACCCTGGGCCTGGACCTGGCCGACCTGCGCAGCCGCGTCGAAGGCGTGGGCTGGGTCAAGGCCGCCAAGGTCGTACGCCTGCTGCCCGACACCGTCCTGATCTCCGTCGAGGAGCGCCCGGCCCTGGCCGTCTGGCAGCACTCGGGCGCCATGCGGGTCATCGACGGCGAGGGCCGGATCATCCGCGAGGCCGACGCCGCGCGCTTCCCCCAACTGCCGCTGGTGGTGGGGCAGGGGGCCGACCAGGCCGCCGGCGCCATCCTGCCGGCCGTCAACGCCCGGCCCCGGCTGCGTGACCGCCTGGAGGCGCTGGTGCGCGTCGACGACCGCCGCTGGGACCTGCGTTTGAAAGATGGTTCGCTGATCCAGCTGCCGGCCATTGACGAAGAGTCCGCGCTGATTCAATTGGACCAGCTCGATCAAAGACAACGAATCCTCGATCTCGGCTTCGCGCGCATCGACCTGCGCGATCCCGAGATGGTGGCCGTCAGGCCTCGCGACGCGACGCTGCCCGGGCAGCCCGTGGCCGGCGGGGCTTAGATCAACAATGGGCGTGAGGTGGCTTTAACGATGTCGCGACTGGATGACCGGAAACAGGCCCGTGAAGGCCTGAAGGCGACGCTCGTGCGCCAGCCGGCCGTCGCGGCCGTCGACCTCGGCGCGTCCAAGGTCACCTGCTTCATCATGAAGGCCGACGGGATCCACCGCGACAACCGCACCCTGACCACGGCCGGCGTCGGCTATGTGCAGTCGCGCGGCGTGCGCGGCGGGGCGATCGTCAATCTCGACGAGGCCGCCCAGGCCATCGCCCAGGCCGTCGAGCGGGCCGAGACCGTGGCCGGCGTCAATGTCCAGGGCGTTTCCGTCTGCACGGCCGGCGGCCAGCTGGCCAGCCACCGCGTCCACACCCAGGTGTCGCTGGGCGCCCGGCCGATCGCCGACGGCGACCTGTCGCGCGCGATCGCCTCGGCCCTGGCGCAAGTCCGCATTCCCGGCCGCAAGCCGATCCACCTGCTGCCGATCGCCTGGTCGGTGGACGGCCAGAAGGGCATCCGCGACCCGCGGGCCATGTTCGGCCGGGCCCTGGGCCTGGAGCTGCTGGTCGTCTCGATCAACGAGAACGTCTTCCACACCCTGGCCCACTGCGTCGAGCGGGCCCACCTGTCGTTCGAGGGCGTGGTCGCCGCGCCCTTCGCCTCGGCCCTGGCGGCCCTGGAAGAGGACGAGATGGACCTGGGCGCGGTCTGCATCGACATGGGCGGCGGCTCGACCTCGGTGGCGGTGTTCAACAACGGCGCCCTGTGCCACGTCGACAGCCTGGCCGTCGGCGGCGGGCACGTCACCCAGGACATCGCCCGCGGCCTGCAGACCTCGGTCGCCGGGGCCGAACGCATCAAGACCCTGCACGGATCGGCCATCGCCTCGGCCAACGAGGACCGCGAGATGATCGAAGCCCCGCCGCGCGGCGACGATCCGGGCGCCGGCCCGGTGATCGCGCCGCGGTCGCTGCTGAAGGGCATCATCCAGCCGCGCGTCGAGGAGACGCTGGAACTGCTGCGCGAGCGGCTGAAGGCCTCGGGCGCGCCGGTCGAGCCGGGGGCGGGCATCGTCCTGACCGGCGGGGCCAGCCAGCTGGCCGGGGTCCGTGAAGTCGCCGTGCGGGTGTTTGACCGTCCCGTCCGCCTGGGCCGTCCGCGCCGGGTGCCGCACCTGGCCGACGCCGCCTCCGGTCCGGCCTTCTGCGCCGCCGCCGGCGTGCTGCACCGCTCGGCCTTCGGCCCGCGCGAGGTGGTCTCGCCCAAGGCCCTGGCCGGCGCCGCGATCCGCAAGCGCCCGATGGACCCCAACGCCAGCCCGGTCGCCAAGGCCGCCGCCTGGCTGCGCGACAATCTTTGAGCGGATGACTTTGGGCGTGTTTGCTCGCTGAGGCGCTTCGTCCCCAGCGCCGTCTTCCCGGCGAAGGCCGGGATCCAGATTCATCTTGAGCGGCTCGCGGGTTTCACCTGGGCCTTCGCCGAGGAGACGGGGAAGGGGACAGTCACGCTTCTGAAGCGCGACTGTAAATTTTTGTGACCACGAAAATTTTTGTCTTGTTTCGGCGGCCCCAAGCAGAGCTTCAAAGTCTTAACAGAATTTAAGCATGACTGTTTACGATCTAAGTGTCGGAAACACCTGACGGCTTAGTTTTATCCCCTGTAAAAACCGGCTTTCGCGAGCCTTTTTCGGTCAGCGGCGTTCCGTCGCACAACGTCGTCGACTAGGTTCGCGAACCCCAGGAATCCCAAGCGATTCCTTTGGATAACTGGATTTTTTCCGCTCCGCCGGCATCGACCCGAGGCCGACTCAGCTTATGCAGTTAACCACCGATTAAGGTTGGTGGTTGTTCTGTTAACCCGATCGTCGAGATGACTCCCGGCGGTTGCTCCGCTCGGTAGTTGACGAATTCGGCGTTTAGGACGCGAGGGTCCCATGGCAATTTCTCTTTCCGCGCCGCGCACCACTGAACTGAAGCCGCGTATCGTGGTGTTCGGCGTTGGTGGCGCTGGCGGCAATGCTGTCAACAACATGATCGAGGCTGGCCTCGAAGGTGTTGAGTTCGTGGTGGCCAACACCGACGCGCAGCAGCTCCAGTTCGCCAAGACCGACCGTCGCATCCAGCTCGGCGTGCAGGTCACCCAGGGCCTGGGCGCCGGCGCCCATCCCGAGGTCGGCATGAGCGCCGCCGAGGAAAGCTTCCCGGAGATCGGCGAACACCTGGACGGCGCGCACATGGTGTTCATCACCGCCGGCATGGGCGGCGGCACCGGCACCGGCGCGGCCCCGATCATCGCCAAGTGCGCCCGCGAGCGCGGCATCCTGACGGTCGGCGTGGTCACCAAGCCCTTCCACTTCGAAGGCCGCCACCGCATGCGCCTGGCCGACGCCGGCATCGGCGAGCTGCAGCGCTATGTCGACACCCTGATCGTCATCCCCAACCAGAACCTGTTCCGCGTCGCCAACGAGCGCACCACCTTCGCCGAGGCCTTCGGCATGGCCGACCAGGTGCTGCACTCGGGCGTCCGCTCGATCACCGACCTGATGGTGCTGCCGGGCCTGATCAATCTCGACTTCGCCGACGTCCGCACGGTGATGACCGAGATGGGCAAGGCGATGATGGGCACCGGCGAAGGCTCGGGCGAGGACCGCGCCCTGATGGCCGCCCAGAACGCGATCGCCAACCCGCTGCTGGACGAAGTCTCGCTGAAGGGCGCCAAGGCCGTGCTGGTCAACGTCACCGGCGGCATGGACATGACGCTTCTTGAAGTCGATGAAGCGGCGAACGCGATCTCCGACCAGGTCGACCCGGAAGCCAACATCATCTTCGGCGCCGCCTTCGACCCGTCGCTGGACGGCGTGATCCGCGTGTCGGTGGTCGCCACCGGCATGGACGGCGCCTCCATCGCCCAGATCGAGCCCAAGTCGGTGTCGCGCAACACCACGGCCCAGCCGCTGGTGGTCGAGCCGACCCGCCCGGCCCCGCAGCCGGCCCCCCAGCCGCAGGTCGAGGCCACCCGCCCCGGCATGCGCTACGAGCCGCGCCCGATCGAGCGCCCCGCCTCGGCCCCGACCGCGTCCTACGCCCCGGAGCCGGCCTATGAGGAGCCCGCCCCGGTCGCCGAGGCCCAGGAGCTGCAGTTCGAAGCGCCGGTGATGGAAGCCGCGCCCGAGCCCCGCATCGCCGCCGCCCCGCCGCGCGTCACCCGCATCGTCGACCCGATGGTCGCCGAGCCCGAGGACGAGCCGCTGTACAGCGAAACCTACGAAGACCGCCGCACCCAGAAGTCGGGCGGCTGGATGAGCCTGTTCGGCGGCGGCCGCCAGCAGCGTTATGAGCAGCAGCCGGCCCAGCCGCAGCGCCAGACCGGCTCGGCCCGTCCGGCCCTGCAGCCGCTGGACGCCCCGCAGGCCGACGACGGCGAGGACCTGGAAATCCCGTCCTTCCTGCGCCGTCTGGCCAACTGAAAGTCTCCAAGAGTTTAGTGGCGTACCAGTAAGCGTAAACGAGACGCCCGGGGTGAGAGCCCCGGGCGTTTTGCTGTGTCCCGCGCCACGAGGGGCGTGAACATGCTAGCTTGGCACATCCTGCCAATCTTCAGCGCCGAACGGTCACGATGAAGCTCACCCGCGCCGACCGGAAGATCCTGGAGATCCTGCAACAGGACAGCGGGGTCACGAACGTTGAACTGGCCGAGCGGGTGGGGCTGTCGCCCAGCCCCTGCCTGCGGCGGGTCAAGGCGCTGGAGGCCAGCGGCCTGATCAGCGGCTATGTGGCGCTGCTCGACCGCCGCAAGGCCCGGCTGGACCTGCTGGCCTATGTCGAGGTCCAGGTCGACCGCCATAGCGAGACCGCCGCCGAGGCCTTCAAGGAGGCGATCCTGCGCGAACCCCTGGTGGTCGGCTGCCACGCGATGACCGGCGGCTACGACTACCTGCTGCGGGTGGTGGCCCCCAATCTCGACGCCTATGCCGACTTCACCATGAAGCGCCTGCTGAAGATGCCGGCGGTCAAGGACATCCGCTCCAGCTTCGTGCTGGAGACGATCAAGGACGCCACGGCGCTGCCGCTGGAGTATTTGGAGTAGGGGCGGGGCGTCAGGCGGCCTGCGGACGCGGCGGGGAAACATTACCGCTTGGCGAGGTCGATGAGGACCGCGCAGAGCCAGAGAAAGGCCATGGCGGCCAGGGGCGACAGCGCGCGCCAAGTCCGTGTTTTCGCCACCTTGGTGAAGACCATGGCGCACCAGATGAGATCCAGAGCGAAGACCGCTGCGAGGACCGGCATCGCCGTAACGACCCAAACAACAGCGTCGCCGCCGCCCGCCACGTCTTCGCCGCGGAGTTCCGGTTCGATCCAGGTCCTAGAGGCCAGCCAGAGGAACGTCGCGACGCCCACGAGGTTCGCCGCGACCCAGACCCGCGATTCCTGGAATTCCCTTATCACCGGCGCCTCGATCTCTCATCGCAATGAAGCTAAGCCGCAGTGTCCTGGAGCGCCACCGGATCTTACTGGCCGCGGAGCGGCGATCTGCTTGCCGGACCATCAGGAGGGCGCGGAAGCGACCCGTGGCGACCTTGTCTGAGGCCGCCGCCCGAGGCTCGCGCATGAAGAAGGCGCACCGGCTCGAATTCACCGTGACGAAGGCCGGTGTAAATTCCAGTCAGCAGAGCCGCGATCTCCCCACCATCCCGGCGTTCGACAGCGGCCTTCAGCCTGTCGTTCAGGAACGCCTTCGCTAGGTGATGCTCGGGTGGGCCCGGAACCGACAGAAAGACCGGCACCTCCGCGTGGATCAGGGCGGCGAGATACTGCATCGTCTTCACGTTCAGCAGCGCGGCCAGGGAACCGAATAGAATGAACTTCAGACCCACGCGTTCCTCATAGGAAGGGGGGATGTGCTCTTCGTCGAAAACGATCAGGAGCCCGCTGCGATCTGGTCGCCAGCCGTCGTCAAGCATCGGCAGGAGCCGCCAACCGCAAAACCATTCGCGACATACGGAAGGCCGCGTTGCATGCTCGCCGCAGCCGCCCCCAGGCAGGCAACTTCGACAAGCCGTCAGCGATTGCTTCTGGAGCTCGGGCGTATCGATCGGCGGAACGAAACAACACGCACTGCAGGCGCCGCATTCCCGGCCCGCCACGGGCATTCGATGCTTCACAATCGCCCCTTTCTCGCATGCGTCGCGAGCTATCAAGAGGCTTGGTTCGACCAAAATATGGCCTAAGGTTGAGCCGCAACCTCAGGCCACGCCAGAGACCATTCGCTCAGCCCTCGCCTCGCCGTGCGGCCTCGATCTTGGCCACGTCGATCTTGCCCATGGTCATCATCGCGTCGAACACCCGCTTGGCGACCGCCTTGTCCGGATCGGTGATCCCCTCGATCAGCTTGCGGGGGGTGATCTGCCAGGAAAAGCCCCAGCGGTCCTTGCACCAGCCGCAGGCGCTCTCCGCGCCGCCGTTGTCGACGATGGCGTTCCAGTAGCGGTCGGTCTCGGCCTGGTCCTGGGTCTCGACCACGAACGACACCGCCTCGTTGGGCTTGAAGGTCGGGCCGCCGTTGAGCCCCAGGAACGGCGCGCCCAGCACGGTGAACTCCACCGTCAACTCCGAGCCTTCCACGCCATCGGGGAAGTCGCCGGGCGCGATCATGGCCGCGCCGACATGGCTGTCGGGGAAGACGCTCGCATAGAACTCCGCCGCCTTGCGCGCCTCGCCACGGTCGAACCACAGGCAGTTGGTCATCTTGCCGGCCATCGTCTTCTCCCTTTTGATTTCCACCTGGCGCAAGCCCGCCTCCGCTCCCTCGGATGCGGCCTTGAGTTGAGCCCGGGCGGATCGGAACGCCAGCGACCGGGCCATGTCAAGTCTCTAGGCGCCGCGCCACCCTGTGGATAACTCCAGCGTGCTTCCTTCCCCCTGGAGGGGGGAAGGGTTGGGGATGGGGGTGGCGCCGTCGGCGGAAGCTGCTGCGCCTGCGATTCATCCTGAAGCGCTTCCCCCCTCCAAAAGATGAGCCTGTGGATGACTTTCAGGTCCGAGGCCGCCGCCGGCGAAAGCTTCTGCGCCTGCGATTCATCCTGAAACGCTTCCACCCCATCCCCGGCCCTTCCCCCCTCCAGGGGGAAGGGGGAAGAAGAAGTGTGACGAAAGTGGATAAAATTCGCCATAATATGACCTTCATATCCGGAAAAATGGTCACAATCGCCAGGTTATGCCTTCCACTCCGCGTTAACCTGCCCCGGTTCATTCAGGCGGAGCGCGGCGCATGCTGGTTGTCGATCAAAAGTCCCTGTCGCCCGCCGAGATCTCGCCGGTCCGCCCGGCCCTGGAGGGCGTCGTCGCCTATCGGCCCGGCATGACCCTGGCCCAGGCCGGACGCCTGGCCGGCCGCACTGACCTCGCCAAGCTGGCCAGCAACGAAAACCTGCTGGGCTGCAGCCCCAGGGTCGCCGACGCCGTGCTGGCCGCCCTGGCCAGTCCCGAGATCTATCCCGACCCCTATTGCGAGACCCTGCGGGCGGCGATCGGCGCGCGGCTGGCGGTCGATCCGGCCCGCATCGTCATGACCCCGGGCTCCGAGGCCCTGATCGACTACCTGTTCCGCGCCGTGCTGCACCCGGGCGACAGCGTGCTGCTGAGCTCGCCGACCTTCCCGGCCTACGAGATCTTCGCCCGCTGCGCCGAGGCCCGGTTCATCGACGTGCCGCGGCGGCCGGGCTTCGACCTCGACGTCGAGGCCTTCAAGCGCGAGGCGGCCAAGGGCCCCAAGCTGATAGTGCTGTGCACGCCCAACAACCCGACCGGCAATGCGCTCTCCGGCGTCGACCTGGGCGAGATCCTGGCCGTCACCCCGCGCTCGACCGTGGTCCTGGTCGACGAGGCCTATCGCGAATATCACGACGCCTTCGACACCCTGGACCTGCTGAAGGCCTGGGGCGGGACCTGGGTGTCTGGCCGCACCTTCTCCAAGGCCTATGGCCTGGCCGGCCTGCGGGTCGGCTACGGGATCTGCTCGTCGGCCCAGCTGGTCGGCTATCTGGACCGCCTGCGGCCGCTGTTCAACGTCACCGCCCTCAGCCAGGCCGCCGCCCTGGCCGCCTGGGACGACCAGGAGCACCTGGCCCGCACCGTGGCCCTGACGATCGCCGAGCGCGGCCGGGTCGAGACGGCCCTGGACGTCCTGGGCGTCGAGCGCACCGCCAGCGCCGCCAATTTCGTCTTCCTGCGCAGCCCCGCCGGCGCCGAAGCGACCGCCGCGCGTCTGTTGCGCGAAGGGCTTATCGTCCGGCCCACGCCCGTGCCCGGCGGCTGGGTGCGGATCACCATCGGCCGCCCGGCCGACAACGACCGCCTGATCGCCGCCCTGCCGGCCGCCCTGGCTGTGTAACGGGGACCCGCCTCGGCATTCGCCCTCATCCTGAGCTTGTCGAAGGACGAGGGCGCACCACCTTTCTTCTAGATCGCGTCGCTGGAGCCATCCCATGACGATCACGACCGAAAACCCCCTCGGCCTCCACGGCTTCGAGTTCGTCGAGTTCACCAGTCCCGACCCGGCGGCCATGAAGGCGCTGTTCGAGCAGCTGGGCTTCGTGCCGGCCAGCACCCATCCGACCAAGGCCGTGACCCGCTACAAGCAGGGCCGCATCAACCTGCTGGTCAATGAGGAGCCCGCCGGCCAGGCCGCCGAGTTCCGCGCCGCCCACGGCCCCTCGGCCAACGGCATGGCCTTCCGGGTCGACGATGTCGAGCAGGCCTATGCCGAGGCCATCAAGCGCGGAGCCGTGGCCGCCGACCCCGGCCCGACCGTGCTGGGCCGGGGCGCCAAGGTGCTGGAGGGCATCGGCGGCTCGATGCTGTACCTGGTCGCGGGCGAGGGCGCGGTCTACGACGCCTGGGACGCCGTGCCGGGCGCGGCGGAGGCCGAGGCCGCCAACAGCGTCGGCCTCGACCTGCTCGACCACCTGACCCACAATGTCCGCCGGGGCCAGATGCGCACCTGGTCGCGCTTCTACCGCGACGTCTTCGGCTTCGAGGAGCAGAAGTATTTCGACATCAAGGGCCAGGCCACCGGCCTGTTCAGCCAGGCGATGATCGCCCCCGACAAGGCCATCCGCATCCCGCTCAACGAGAGCCAGGACGACCAGAGCCAGATCGAGGAGTTCATCCGCCAGTACAACGGCGAGGGCATCCAGCACCTGGCCCTGACCACGGCCGACATCTACGACACCGTCGAGAGGCTGCGGGCCCGGGGCGTCAAGCTGCAGGACACCATCGAGACCTATTACGAGCTGATCGACAAGCGCGTGCCCGGCCACGGCGAGGACGTCGAGCGGCTGCGCAAGAACCGCATCCTGCTCGACGGCAAGGTCGGCGAGGAGGGCCTCCTGCTGCAGATCTTCACCGAGAACCTGTTCGGGCCGATCTTCTTCGAGATCATCCAGCGCAAGGGCAACGAAGGCTTCGGCAACGGCAACTTCCAGGCCCTGTTCGAGAGCATCGAGCTGGACCAGATCCGCCGCGGGGTGATCACGGTCGAGGCCTAGGGACCACACCTCGTCCCCCAAAGGTTGTCTTGGCGACAAGCTCAGGATGAGGTGTTTACTGCGACATCTGAGGTAGCCCTCATCCTGAGCTTGTCGAAGGACGAGGGCGGCTCCTCTGCATTGGCGACGATCCAGGACCCAACCATGGACCTCCAGTACCAGTCCGGCTTCGGCAACCACTTCGCGACCGAGGCCGTCGCCAGGGCCCTGCCGGTGGGGCAGAACTCGCCGCAGCGGCCGGCGTTCGGGCTCTATGCCGAGCAGCTGTCGGGCACGGCCTTCACCGCGCCGCGACACGAGAACCGCAGGAGCTGGCTCTACCGCCTGCGGCCCAGCGCCGGCCACGGGCCCTATGCGCCCTACCTCCAAGAGCGCCTGCAAAGCGGGCCGTTCGCCGCCGCCGCGCCCACCCCCAACCGCCTGCGCTGGGACCCGCTGGAGGTCCCGCCCGAACCGGTCGACTTCGTCGACGGCCTGGTGACGATCGGCGGCAATGGCGACGTGAGCACCCAGGCGGGCATGGCCGTCCACCTCTACCTGGCCAACCGCTCGATGATCGACCGGGTGTTCCAGAACGCCGACGGCGAGCTGCTGATCGTGCCGCAGCAGGGCGCGCTGCGGCTGGTCACCGAGCTGGGGCTGATCGATATCGGCCCCGGCCAGATCGCGGTGATCCCGCGCGGCGTGCGCTTCCGGGTCGAGCTGTCCGGCCCGGCCCGCGGCTATGTCTGCGAAAATTACGGCCAGGCCTTCCGCCTGCCGGAGCTGGGGCCGATCGGCGCGAACGGCCTGGCCAACGCCCGCGACTTCGAGAGCCCGACCGCCGCCTTCGAGGACGTCGAGCGGCCGACCGAGGTGATCCAGAAGTTCCAGGGCGGCCTGTGGATGGCCACCTGGGACCACAGCCCGCTCGACGTCGTCGCCTGGCATGGCAACCTCGCCCCCTACCGCTACGACCTGGCGCGGTTCAACACCATCAACACCGTCAGCTTCGACCATCCCGATCCGTCGATCTTCACCGTGCTGACCGCGCCCGGCGAGACGGCCGGCACGGCCAATGTCGATTTCGTGATCTTCCCGCCGCGCTGGATGGTGGCCGAGCACACCTTCCGTCCGCCCTGGTTCCACCGCAACGTGATGAGCGAGTTCATGGGACTGGTCACCGGGACCTATGACGCCAAGGCCGGCGGCTTCAGTCCGGGCGGGGCCTCGCTGCACAACGCCATGAGCGATCACGGCCCCGACCTGGCCAGCCACCAGGCCGCCAGCGCGGCCGATCTGAAGCCGCACAGGATCGAAGACACCCTGGCCTTCATGTTCGAAAGCCGCTGGGTGATCCGGCCGACGAAGTTCGCGCTGGAGACTTCCGCGCTTCAGGCCGACTATGACGCGTGCTGGACGGGCTTTCCCAAGGCCCGCCTGCCTTAAGAACAACGAAACAAAGAGGAAGCGCCCATGAAGCTCGCGTCTCTGAAGGGCGGCCGCGACGGCCGGCTGGTGGTGGTCTCCAACGACCTGGCCTGGTTCACCGACGCCGGAACGATCGCCCCGACCCTGCAAGCCGCCCTCGACGACTGGGAGCGTTGCGAGCCGATGCTGCGGGCCCTGGCCGCCAGCCTCGAGGTCGGCGGCGTGCCCCAGGAGCGGTTCCACGAGCACGAGGCCGCCAGCCCGCTGCCGCGCGCCTATCAGTGGGTCGACGGCAGCGCCTATGTGAACCACGTCCAGCTGGTGCGCCAGGCCCGCGGGGCCGAGATGCCGCAGAGCTTCTGGACCGATCCGCTGATGTACCAGGGGGCGTCGGACGGCTTCCTGGGCCCGCGCGACGCCATCCCGCTGGCCGACCCCGCCTGGGGCTGCGACCTGGAGGGCGAGGTGGCCGTGGTCACCGGCGACGTGCCGCGCGGGGCCAGCCGCGACGAGGCCCTGGCGGCGATCCGCCTGGTGATGCTGGTCAACGACGTCTCGCTGCGGGCCCTGATCCCGGCCGAACTGGCCAAGGGCTTCGGCTTCGTGCAGTCCAAACCGGCCAGCGCCTTTTCGCCGGCCGCCGTCTCGGTCGACGCCCTGGGCGAGGCCTGGAAGGACGGCAGGCTGTCGGGGGCGCTGCTGGTCGAGCTGAACGGCCAGGAATTCGGCCGGGCCGACGCCGGGATCGACATGACCTTCGATTTCGGAACCCTGGTGGCTCACGCCGCCAAGACCCGGTCGCTGGCGGCCGGAACCATCGTCGGCTCCGGCACGGTCAGCAACCGCGACGCCGACGGCGGTCCGGGCAAGCCGGTCGGCGAGGGCGGCCTGGGCTATTCCTGCCTGGCCGAGCTGCGCACGATCGAGACCCTGCAGACCGGCCATCCCAAGACGCCGTTCCTGAAGGCCGGCGACACCGTCCGCATCGAGATGCGCGACGCCAAGGGCCACACGATCTTCGGGGCCATCGAACAGACGGTCGCCGAAGCTTGAGCGACGGGTCGGAGGTCTTGGTCGAGCGGGTCTGGACCACCCCCGCGGGGGTGAGGCTGGGCCCGCTCGACCAGATCCCCGACCCCGGCGCGCGAAACTACGTCCTGAGCATCGGCGGCAAGCGCTTCCACGGCTTCGTCGTGCGGCGCGGCGGGCGGGCGTTCGGCTATGTCGACCGCTGCCCGCACGCCGGCCTGCCGCTGGCCCAGGTCCTGGACCAGTACCTGACCCCGGACGGCGGCCTGATCGCCTGCTCCTGGCATGGGGCCCTGTTCGAGCCGCAGACCGGCGCCTGCGTCGGCGGACCGTGCGTCGGGGCGAAGCTGTCGCCCTGGCCGGTGGTGGTGGTGGACGGGCGGATCGTCACCGCCTAATCGCTGCACCGAACCTCCACCGCCTTTGCGCCGCCCTTGGAAAGCGACGCCATGATCGGTCGACCTTGCGCTCCTAACCTGCCGCGACAGAGCAGGGAGCCGGCTGATGCCTTTCGACCAGATGCAGGTGCGCGACTACGCGGTGGTGATCCACGCGGGCAATGACGAATGGACCTGGCAGGTGATGGATTTCGACGCCCGGGTCGCCGCCAGCGGCCGGGCCCCGGACCGCGAGAGCGCCTGGCGCAGCGGGCTGTTCGCGGCCGGCGCGGTCGGGGCTCTGGCCCGGATCGGCGGACGGACCTGACGCGCAAAAGAAAGGCCGCCTTCCAGGAGCAGAAGACGGCCGAAGTCGCATAGGAGGAAACGCCCAGAGGGCTGAGAACCTTGTAGCCCAATCCGATGTTCGTGACAACGTTGTCATGCAAATTAATTCGCGGTGGACGGAAAACCTTGGCGCGGCCGGCGCCGGCGGCTTGGCGTGGCTCCGGTTCATCGCCAAGTTCGGGCCGACACCGCAGGAGCCGCCCGTGAGTCTGACGTTACGTCTCGCCGTCCCCGAAGACCTGGAAGCGCTCCGCACGTTGATGAACGCCGCGATCGGCGAGCTGCTCAATCCCTTCCTGCCGCCGCAGGAAGTGGCGGCCTCGTTCGAGATCATGGGGCTCGACAGCCAGCTGGTCGCCGACGGCACCTATTTCGTGGTCGAGGACGAGGGGGCGCTGGCCGGCTGCGGCGGCTGGAGCCGGCGGGCCACCCTGTTCGGCGGCGACCACTCGGCCGGGCGCGACGCGGCCCTGCTCGATCCCGCTCGCGACGCGGCCCGGGTGCGGGCGATGTACACCCACCCCGACCATGTGCGGAAGGGCGTCGGCCGCCTGATCCTCGATGCCTGCGAGGCCGCCGCGGCGGGGGAGGGGTTCGCCCGCTGCGAGATGGCCGCCACCATGGCCGGCGAGCCGCTGTACCGGGCCTGCGGCTATCGCGAGATCGAACGGTTCTCCGCCTCGACCTCGACGGGGATCGCGGTGCCGCTGGTGCGGATGGGCAAGGCGCTGCCGGGCTTGGCTCAATAAAAAGGGGCGGATCCGAAGACCCGCCCCTCTCCTACGCTTGGTTCAGTCCGTTTCGGCTTAGCGGAACAGGCTGAGGATCGACGAAGACGACTGGTTGGCGATGGACAGCGCCTGGATGCCCAGCTGCTGCTTGGTTTGCAGCGACTGCAGCTTGGCGCTTTCCTTGGCCAGGTCGGCGTCGACCAGGTTGCCCACGCCGGCGTCGAGGCTGTCCTGCAGCTTGCCGACGAAGGTCAGGTGGGTGTCCAGGCCGGTCGAGCTGGTGCCCAGCGAGGCCAGCTTGTTGGTGGCCGTGCCCAGGGCGTTGCTGATCGTGGTGATCATGGTCTTGGCGGCCGCAGCGGTCGTGAACGACGACGTGGCGCTCAGGCCCAGGCCGACCAGCGACAGGGTCTTGGAATTGACCGTGAAGCCCGAACCGTCGGCATTGGCCAGGAAGGTCAGCTTGGTGGTGCTGCCGTCGGCGATCGAAACGCCGTTGAACTTGGCGTTGGTCACGGCCTTGGTGATCTGGTCGCGCAGCGAGTTGAAGTCCGATTGCAGCGCGTTGAACGAAGCGGTGTTCAGCGAGGTGTCGGAAGCGGCCAGAGCCTTTTCCTTCATCTTGCCCAGCAGGTCGGTGACGGTGTCGCCGGCCGCCAGGGCCACGTCGATGGTCGACTGGCCGCGTTGCAGCGAGTCCTTCACGGCGTTCAGCGAGTTGGCGGTGGTCGACTGGTTCTTGGCCATCGCCCAGATCGCGCCGTTGTCCTTGGCGTTGCCGACCTTCTTGCCGGTGTTGATCCGTTGTTGCGTGACCTGCAGCTCGGCGTTGGTCGAGTTCAGGTTTTGCAGGGCGATCATCGCGCCCGAGTTCGTGTTGATGCTGTTCAGAGCCATTTCGGCGGGTTCCTAATTCAAGGGATCCGACGTCGTTTTGACGATCGGGAGCATTTTGCTCGCCCCGAACTTCCCAGCTCGTGATTTACGTCGCGTGAATCATGGAAACTAAATTTCCGAGGTGATTAACAGCCGATTCAGGACGTGCACGCTTTTCGAGATATAGTTTTCGCGTCCCTTCACGCCTTCAAGTTCAAGATTTGACCGCTGGTCTCAAGTCCTCAAGCATAGAGGCGCTGCGGCGGCGGTTCGGACTCTTCGGCGTCGAACAGGTCGAAGGCTTCCTCCCAGGCGGCCTGGCGCGAGGCGCGCAGGGCGGCGTCGTCGATGACCCGCACGATCTGGTCCTCGCGGTCGTTCCACACCAGGCCGATGTCGACCGCCCGCTCGGCGTCGCGCCCCAGCCGCAGGATGACGTCGGCCCGCGCCGCCCGTTCGAGGCTCAGCCGCAGCAGGGTGCGACCGCCGCCGAGGTCGCGATGGACGTCGGCGAAGTCCAGCACGGCCGAGATCATCGCGGCGCTGACCGGGGCGGTATGCCAGGTCTGGCAAGCAAGGCGGGTCATGATCGGGGCTCCTGACGGGGCGTTTGGCCCCTTGCGTGTTCTGAGCCTCTCTTTTGCAGGTGCCTTACGTCAAAAACGGTCGTATTGATGCGCCATGCGTCACGACAAAGCCACCCGCCTGCTGGACCTGGCCCGGATGCTGGCCGGATCCTCCGAGGGCATGACCCTGGACGAGATGGCCCGCGCCATGGACGTGGGCCGGCGCACGGCCGAGCGGATGCGCGACGCGGTGTGGGCCGCCTTCCCGCAGATGGAGGCGATCGAGGATCCGCCGACCAAGCGCTTCCGCATCCCCTCGGGCCTGGACAGCCTGTTCCAGACCCCGACCGCCGAGGAGCTGGCCGCCCTGCGCACGGCGGCCGACAGCTACGCCGCCGCCGGGGCCGACGCCCGCGCCGCGGCGCTGTACGCCCTGGAGCGCAAGCTGCTGTCGGCCCTGCGCGGCGCGGCCCGTCGTCGGGTCGCGCCGGACGTCGAGGCCCTGGTCCAGGCCGAGACCATCGCCGTCCACGCCGGCCCGCGGCCGTTCGAGGACGAACAGGTGCTGGCCGCCATCCGCACGGCGGTCAAGAGCCTGCAGGCGGTGTCGTTCCGCTACCAGGGCGGCGGCACCCCCGGCCGGGTGCGCGAGGTGACGCCGCTGGGCATACTGTTCGGCCGCAGCAACTATCTGGTGGCCCTGGAAGGGAGCAATCCGCGCCCGCGCTCCTGGCGGCTGGACCGCATCCACGACATCGCGGTGCTCGACAGGCCGGCCCCGCCGCCGGCCGACTTCTCGCTGCAGGCCTTCGCCGACGAAAGCTTCGGCATCTATCACGGTGAGATGTACGACGTCGTTCTGCGCATCCGCCCCGATCGCGCCGCCGACGCCCTACGCTGGCGCTTCCACTCCAATCAGACGGTGACCCAGGAGGCGGACGGCTCGGTGATCGTCGCCTTCCGGGCCAGCGGCATGCTGGAACTGTCCTGGCACCTGTTCACCTGGGCCGATGCGGTGGAGATCGTCTCGCCGCCGGCGCTGAAGGCGATGATGGTCGAGGAGCTGAAGACGGCGCTGAAGGCGCACGCGGGGTGATCTTGGCTACCGGTCGCGCGGGGCCGCGAACAGGTCCTTGTGCTGGCGCGGCTGCGACCTCAGGTACTGGTTGGGCGCGGTCACCTGGGCGCCGAAATGGGCCGCCGCATGCCAGGGCCAGCGCGGGTCGTAGAGCATGGCCCGGGCCAGGGCGACCAGGTCGGCGTCGCCGGCGCCGATGATCGCCTCGGCCTGTTCGAACTCGGTGATCAGCCCGACCCCGACCACCGGCATCTTCACCGCCTGCTTGACGGCCCGGGCCAGCGGGATCTGGTAGCTGGGCCCGGCCGGGATCTGCTGCCGGGCCGAAAGCCCGCCGCTGGAGACGTGGATGGCGCTGCAGCCGCGCGTCTCCAGGGCCTGGGCGAAGGCGACGGTGTCGTCGATCGTCCAGCCGCCCTCGACCCAGTCGGAGCCCGAGACCCGCATGGTCACCGGCCGCCCGGCCGGGAAGGCGGCGCGCACGGCCTCGAACACCTCCAGCGGAAAGCGCATGCGGTTCTCCAGCGAGCCGCCGTAGTCGTCGTCGCGACGGTTGGACAGCGGCGACAGGAACTGGTGCAGCAGGTAGCCGTGCGCCCCGTGCAGCTGCACCGCGTCCAGCCCCAGGCGGACGGCGCGTTTGGCGGAATCGACGAAGGCCTGGCGCACCCGCTTCAGGCCGTCGCGGTCGAGGGCGGCCGGAGCGGCGTCCTTGTCGCCGAACGGAATGTTCGAGGCCGAGACCGTCGGCCAGCCGTGGTCGTGGTCGGCGGGAATCTGGCCGCCGCCCTTCCAGGGGACCTCGGTCGAGGCCTTGCGGCCGGCATGGGCCAGCTGAAGGGCGATCGGCATGTCCGACCAGCGCCGGACGCTGTCCAGCACACGATCCATGGCCGCCTCGGTGTCGTCGGAATAGAGGCCGACGTCGCCATAGCTGATCCGGCCCTCGGGCAGCACGGCGGTGGCCTCGATGGTCAGCAGGGCCGCCCCCGACTGCGCCAGCTGGCCCAGATGCACCACATGCCAGTCGGTCATCTGACCCTCGACCGCCGAATACTGGCACATCGGCGCGATCACGATCCTGTTGGCCAGCTCCAGGCCGTCGACGCGAAAGGGGGTGAACAGTTTCGCGGCGCTCATGGGGGTCTCCGGTCGGGCCTGGAGACCTAACCTATGAACGCCGCGGCCGATCGCTACTCCTTGTCGACGAATCCGGCCACCAGATCGGCGAAGGCCTGGGGCTGTTCCAGGTAGATGAAGTGGCCGCCGCCGGTCATCACCACGCGGGTCGCGCCGGGGATCAGCGCTTCCAGGGCGCCGGCATGGGCGTGGACGTCGGCGATGTCGACCTCGCCGGTGACGATCAGGGTCGGGACCTTGATTTCACCCAGGCGCGGCATAGCGGGCGGGCCGTCGGCGATCATCTGAGCCGCGCCCAGATTGCCGGGGTGGGCGGTCAGGTCGGCCACCACCTTGGCGCGGGCCGCGTCCGCCCCGGGCGTCAGGATGTAGGGGTCCTTGGCGGCCTCGGCGATCTTGCCCTGGGCGGCGAGTGTCATGATGCCGATCGTGCGGTTGATGAAGTGCTGGGTGGGCCGGAAGCCGTTCACCGCCGCTCCGACCAGCACCAGCCCATCGACCGTGTCCGGATGGGCGAGGGCGAAGTCGACGGCGATCCCGCCGCCGGACGACGAGCCGACCAGGGTGGCGTGGGCGACGCCCGCCGCCTTCATCACTGCGCCCAGATCGGCGGCGGCATTATAGGGCGCGGTCGCGGCGGGCGAGGCGCCATAGCCCCGACGGTCGTAGCGCACGACGTGGAAGCGCGCGCACAGCAGGGGCGAGGCGTCGTCGAAGGCCGAGTCGTCGAGGATGCCGTCGTGCAGCAGGACGATCGTCTTGGGCCCCGCGCCGCAGGTCTCGTAGGCGATCTTGCCGCCCTCGACGGCGGCGAAGCTGGGCGCGGCCTGAGCCGTCAGCGGCGCGCCGAGCAGCAGGCAGCCGAGGGCGATCGCCGCGGCGGGCGTTGAAAACAGTCGCATCGAAGTCTCCGGTTGAAGCGCCGGTCAGCCGGCGCGCTTGAACGCGTCCTGGTCCCGCTCCGGGGTTTGCTCGGGCGCATATTCGAGGATGTCGCCCGGCTGGCACTGGAGGTAGGCGCAGATCGCCTCCAGGGTCTCGAACTTCATGCCCTTGACCTTGCCCGACTTGAGCAGGGAGAGATTGGCTTCGGTGATGCCGATGGCGCGGGCCAGGACGTTGGAGCGCACCTTGCGCCGGGCCAGCATCACGTCGAGGCGCAGGATGATCGGCATCAGATGAACGCCTCGCGGTCTTCCTCGATCTCGCGCCCGACCTGCATCACCTGGCCGATCACGAACACCAGCAGGCCCAGGACGAAGGCCTGCAGGCTGGCCATGTGGGCCCAGTTCTTGTCGATCTCGTAGCCGGTGGCGCTGAGGAACAGGTGGCAGGCGAACGGCGACAGGGCGTAGACGCAGAGCCACACCCCGATCCGCCGAAACTGGGCGGCGTTGGCGGGCGCGAACACCTGCCCCCGGGCATAGAGCCGGAACAGGCCCCGTAGACTCCAGAAGATCATGATGATCGGCGTAGCCCGCACCACGCCGACCAGCACATAGACCAGCCGGTGGATCAGGGGCAGGGACCCGAAGGCCACCGAATTGGCCGGGCCCTCGCCGATATAGCAGTTGTCGGGCCCGATCCGCACCAGCTCGCCCTTGTAGAACAGCATGGTCGCGAACGCGGCCAGGGCGACCAGCACACACAGCCCGAACAGGGCGGTGAACAGGATCTCCAACCCCCGGCTGCCCAGGCGCACGCGCCGCTGGGCGGGCGTCTCAGTCGTCTTGGGGGTGGAGCGGATGCGGGAGGCAAGTCTGATGATGGCGGCCATGGCGTTCTCCTTGAGGCCAAGGTCGTTCCGAAAATAATTTCTGTCAATCGATAATAATTCAATCGCCGACCAGCCGCAGCAGCGCCAGTTCGCGGGCTCTCGGCGAGGGCGTGCCCCGGCGTCGGGGCAATTGGCCGGCCTCGAAGGCTTCCAGCACCTTGGGGTGGATGTAGGCGGCGCGGCAGACGGCGGGGGTGTTGCCCAGCAGGCCGGCCACGGCCTTGACGCAGAGGTTCACCGCGCGCTTGGCCTCGGCCGGGCTGGCGGGGCGCGGTTGCACGCTCAGCGCTTCCAGCGCCGCCAGCGAGCCGGCCCAGGTGCGGAAGTCCTTGGCCGTGAAGTCGTCGCCGCAGGCGGCGCGGATATAGGCGTTGACGTCGCCGCTCTCGACCGCGCGCCGGTGGCCGTCGTCGTCGACATACTGGAACAGGCGCTGGCCGGGAAGTTCCTCGCAGGCGGCGATGATCCGGGCCAGGCGGCGGTCGCGAAAGCCGGTCCTGTGGACCTTGCCGCTCTTGCCCCGGAACTCGAACACCGCCCCGCCGCCGGCCAGCCTCAGGTGGCGCTTGCGCAGGGTCGTCAGGCCAAAGCTCTTGTTGGCCTTGGCGTATTCGTCATTGCCGACCCGGATCAGGGTTAGTTCCAGCAGGCTGACCACCGCGGCCAGCACCTTGTCGCGCGGCAGGCCCCTGAGCGACAGGTCGGCCGCCACCCGCCGCCGCAGCCGGGGCAGGGCGCGGCCGAAGGCGGCCATGCGGCCGTACTTGCGCGCATCGCGGTCGGCGCGCCAGTTAGGATGATAGCGGTACTGCTTGCGGCCCTTCTGGTCGCGGCCGACCGCCTGGATGTGGCCGTTCGGGTCGGGGCAGATCCAGACCTCGGTCCAGGCCGGGGGGATGGCCAGGCGCCGGATGCGGTCCAGGGTCGCCGCGTCCTTCACCGGACGGCCGTCCGCATCGACATAGGCGAAGCCGTCGCCGCGGACCAGGCGGCGCAGGCCCGGCTCGTGGTCGTGGACATAGGTCAGGGCGGAGGGGACGGGCGGGGAAGGATCGGAGGCCGTATCACGCGCCATGGTCGCCACGTCGAAAAACACCGGGCCGGGGAGCCGGCTTCCCACCTATCCTTCGCCCCAACTCTCTTCGCCAACGTGATAGACGGAGCGCCGGTTCCGGGAGCGACGCGCCAGACATGAACTACCGACACGCCTTCCACGCCGGCAATTTCGCCGACCTGCAGAAGCACGCGATCCTGATCGCCCTGCTCCAGAGTCTGACGGCCGAGGCCTCGCCGCTGTCGGTGATCGACACCCACGCCGGGGCCGGCGCCTACGACCTCGGCGGCGACATGGCCCAGCGCTCGGGCGAGGCGGCGGCGGGGATCGGCCGGTTGCTGGCGAGCCAGGACCTGCCGGCCGTGTTCGCCCCCCTGGTGGCGGCGGTGAAGGCGCTGAACGGCGGCGGCGAGGGGCCGCTCTATCCGGGCTCGCCGCTGCTGATCGCCCGCCACCTGCGCAAGGCCGACCGCTACGCCGCCTGCGAGCTGCGGCCCGACGACTTCGACAGCCTGCGCCGCTCGCTGGCCCCCTACGCCTTCGCCCAGGCGGTCAAGGACGACGGCTACGCCACGGCCGCGGCCCGGGCGGGGAAGGGCGGCCGAACCTTCATGCTGATCGACCCGCCGTTCGAACGCAGCGACGACTACGCCCAGACCGTCGCCGCCATCAGGGCGGTACTGGCCCGCGACCCGCGCGCCGTGATCGCGGTCTGGACGCCGCTGAAGGACCTGGAGACCTTCGACGCCTTCATGCGCGGGGTGGAAACCGTCACCAACGACGTGCTAGCCGCCGAGCTGCGGCTGCGGCCGTTGCGGGACCCGATGAAGATGAACGGCTGCGCCATGGTGCTGGTCGGCGCGCCCAAGGCGGTCGAGCCTGCGGTCGTCGAGGTCACCCAGTGGCTGGCCGACCATCTGGGCGAGGCGGGGGCCTCGGCGCGGATCTGGCGCGCGGGCGCGGCTTGACCCAGGGCCCGCCCAGCTTCCGCGAGGCGTTCTGGGTCTGGCTCAAGGTCGGCTGCCTGGGATTTGGCGGCCCGGCCGGCCAGATCGCCCTGCTGCATCGCGAGGTGGTCGAGCACCGCGGCTGGATCGACGAGGCCCGCTTCGCCCACGCCCTGAGCTTCTGCATGCTGCTGCCGGGCCCGGAGGCCCAGCAGCTGGCCACCTGGCTGGGTTGGCGGCTGCACGGGATCCGCGGCGGGGTGGCGGCGGGCCTGCTGTTCGTGCTGCCGGGCCTGCTTGTGATGCTGGGGCTTTCGGCCCTGTACGTCGTCCATGGCCAAGCCGCCTGGGCGGGGCCGGCCCTGCTGGGGCTGAAGGCGGCGGTGGTGGCCCTGGTGCTGCAGGCCCTGCTGCGGATGGGCGGGCGGGCGATCAAGGACGCGGCGACCTGGTGGGCGGCGGGGCTGGCCTTTCTGGCCCTGGCGATCACCGGCCTGCCGTTCCCGCTGGTGATCCTGGCGGCCGGCGCCGCCGGCTGGGCCCTGGGCGGCGGTCCGGTCGCGGCCGAGGAGCCGCCGGCGGCGCCCCTGCGGCCGGCCTGGCGGACGGCCCTGGTCTGCCTGGCCGTGTGGCTGACGCCGGTCGCCGCGGCCCTGGCCTTGGCGCCCGGCTCGGCCGTGGCCCGGATGGGCGGGGTGTTCAGCACCCTGGCGGTGGTCAGCTTCGGCGGCGCCTATGCGGCCCTGGCCTATGTCAGCCAGGCGGCGGGGACCTATGGCTGGCTGGCCCCGACCCAGATGCTCGACGGCCTGGGCCTGGCCGAGACCACGCCCGGGCCGCTGGTCCTGGTGCTGGTCTTCGTCGGCTTCGTCGGCGCCTATCAGAACGCGCCGCCGGAGCTGGCCTGGATCGCCGGCCTGGGCGGCGGGCTGATGGCGGCCTGGACCACCTTCGCGCCGTCTTTCCTGTGGATCTTCGCCGGCGGGTCGCTGATCGAGCGGCTGCGGGCCCGACCTCGCCCGGCCCGGGCCCTGGCCCTGGTCTCGGCCGCCGCGGTCGGGGTGATCGCCAACCTGGCGGTGTGGTTCGCCGTCCACCTGCTGTTCCGGGTCGGCGAGCTGCGAAGCTGGGGCCCGCTGCGCGTCGAGCTGCCCGACGTGCACAGCCTGAACCTCGCCGCCTTGGGCCTGACCGGCCTGGCCTGCATGCTGGTGCTGGGTTTGCGCGCCCCGATCCTGGCGGTGGTGGGGGCGATGGTCGCCGCTGGCCTGGCGCTGGGCGCCGTCGGCCTGGTCTGACCTGAAATCGATATTTTCGCGATTGCGAAGCCCATAACTGTGTTATGCTGCGTTGCAACAAAACGGTTGTTGGAGCCTGCGCATGACCTTGCCGTTCCTACCCGACGTCCCCAAGATCGATCCGGAAAAGGGTCCCAACCTGCTGGCCGGCGCGGCCTCGCCCCTGTGGCTGATGTTCGGCGGCGCGGCCATGGCCGGGGCGACCTGGTGGTGGTGGTCCTCGCGCTGGCGCGAGGCCGTCAATCTCGAAGCGGTGATGGCCAAGACGCCCGCGCCGCAGCCGGAACTGGTGTTCGATCCGGTGATCGAGGCGCCGGTCGCCACCTCAGCGGCGGTCGAAACCCTCGACGCCCCGGCCCAGGTGGTCGCCGCGACCGCCGAAATCCTCGAAGCGCCGGTGCAGGCGGCCGCCGCGGTGGTCGAAGCCGTCGCCGACTCGACCGAGGCGGTGCTGGAAGACGCCAAGGCCGCGGCCCCCGAGGTCGTCGAAACGGTCGTACCCGAGCCGGAACCCGTCGTCGAAGCCGCCGCCGAAACGGCCGAGGCGGCCGCCGACGACCTGACCCTGCTGGTCGGCATCGGTCCCAAGCTCTCGGCCTCCCTGGCCGAGCTGGGCGTCACCCGCTTCGCCCAGATCGCCGCCTGGGGGCCTGAAGAGCTGGCCGATTTCGACGTCAAGCTCAACCTCAAGGGCCGGGCCGAGCGCGACGCCTGGGTGGCCCAGGCCAAGCGGCTGGCGAACCTCTAGGTCGCCCGGTCGACAACCAACCTGCGCACTGGGCGTTGATCCAGGATGAACCAGCGCATCGCCGAGCCTGTCGAGGGCTATGTCGTCGACGAAGGCCCTGCCGATCCCCGTCGAACGGCCCACCAGGCCTGGCGTCGGGCCGAGACGATCAAGCGGCTGTCGGACCGGCTGATCGGCATCGGTCCGTTCGGCCTGGGACTGGACGGCGTGCTGGCCTGGGTCCCGGGCGCGGGCCTGGCCTACGGCCTCGGCGCCGGGGGCCTGCTGCTCTATCACGGCGTCCAGGCCAAGGCCTCGCCCATGACCCTGGCGCGGATGGCCGCCTACCTGGCCGCCGACAACCTGTCGGACACCGTGCCGGTGCTGGGCTGGGCCGTCGACACCCTGTTCCCCGGCCACCTGATGGCCGCCAAGGCCCTGCAGAAGGACATCGAGGCCCGCCACGGCCCGCCGGACGAGGTCGCGCTGAAGCGGTCGGCCGGCAAGCGGCGCTGGACCGGCTGGCGGCGTTAAAGCGCTCTCCCCTTCCTCCGTCTTCCCGGCGAAGGCCGGGACCCAGATTCATCCTGAGCGGCTCGTGGGTTTCACCTGGGCCCCGGCCTTCGCCGGGGAGACGGGGATTTGAGAGCTACGATTCAACTTGAAGTAAACGTGCGCTAGGAGCCCTTGCCGACGGGCGCGCTCATGGCGAAGGGCAGGTCGGGGGACGAGATGGTCGATTGGCTGCCGTTCTGATGGATGACGGTGACCCGTCCGAAGGCGGGCATCACCACCACGCCGGTCAGGCCGTCGACCCACCTGTGCAGCGCCGCCCGGGCGGCCTCCAGGGCCGCGCCGTCGACGGCGGACTGGCCCGACGCCTCGACCTCTTCGGCGAACTCCAGGACGCGATCGGCGATCGCCTGCGCCTCGCGGGTCTGCCTCTCGGTCATGGCGGCTCCTTGCGTCCCGGCGAGCATGAGGTCAAGCAGTGGCCCCAAATCGGCGATCTTGTCGTCGGTTCAGACGCAGAAAGAGGTGATTTTGCGCTCCGGCGATATCTGCACGCCGAGAGTTGAATAAGGGCGCGTCTTGGGGACTTTGGCCGTGATGGAGGACGCCATGAGCCAAGACAAAGCACCGGAACTCGCCAGCGCAGCGCGGACCTATTGGAACGAAGAGGGCTACAAGGCGGGCGGAGTCATCCGGGAGGTCGACTACGCCGCGGCCTCGCGCGGCCTCGATCCCGCCCTCGCGGGCATCAAGATCGTCGACACCGACACCCACATCACCGAGGCGCCGGACCTGTTCACCTCGCGCGCGCCGGGCAAGTTCAAGGGCCAGGTGCCCGAGGTGCGCCGCGTCGACGGCGTCGACCGCTGGTTCGTCGGCGACCGCAACTTCGGCTCGCTGGGCGGCAACGTGATCCGCGCCGACAACAACAAGGTCCTGGGCCGTCTGGCCTTCCCGACCATCGACGAAGGCCATCTGGGCGCCTACCAGACCAAGGCGCGCCTGCAGGCCATGGACGACATGGGCGTGTACGCCCAGATCTGCTTCCAGAACTCGGGCGTCACCCAGGCCGGATCGCTGATGGCGCTGGGCGACAACGAACTCGCCGTCACCATCATCAAGCTCTACAACGACGCCGCCATGGAACGGCAGGAAGAGTCCGGCCAGCGGCTCTTCACCATGGCCCATCTGCCGCTGTGGGATAAGGCGGCGATGGAAGCCGAGGCGCGGCGGGTCCTCGACGGCGGCCTGAAGGGTTTCGTGCTGCCCGACACGCCCGAGCGCCTGGGCCTGCCGTCGTTCCTGGACGACTATTGGACCCCGTTCCTGGAGATGTGCGAAGCCTACGGCGCGCCGATCAACTTCCACCTCAACGCCGCGATCGATCCCAACACCCTGGTCTGGAAGGGCTTCGAGTTCGAACAGTCGCTGGCCGTGGTCGCGACCATGTTCTCGATCGGCAACGCCGCGACCATGGGCAACTGGATGGTCAGCGGCCGTCTGGACCGCCATCCCAAGCTGAAGATCGGCCTGATCGAGAGCGGCATGGGTTGGGTGCCCTTCGCGCTGGAGGCCTATGAGCACCAGTTCCGGGAAATGCTGCCCAACAAGTCGAAGGTCCTGCAAAAGCGGCCGCACGACTATTTCCGCGACAATTTCTGGGTGACCTACTGGTTCGAGACGGTCGGTCCGCAGAAGCTGCTGGAGACGATCGGCATCAACAAGGTGATGTTCGAGACCGACTTCCCGCACCCGACCTCGCTGTATCCGGGCGTGCAGGATCACATCATGAAATCGCTCGGCGCCTACGACCACGAGGTGCGCCGCCGAGTTCTGGAACGCAACGCGGTCGAGCTCTACAACCTGCCGTTCTAGAATCGCGCGATCACGCGCCGCCTGAGACTCCCGAGGGGTCTTGGGCGGCGCGGTTCGTGAGAGACGCGCCGCGCGCGCTCAGCGGATCGGCGGCAGGTCCGTCCGTCATAGGCTCAGCGGCGGACGTGTGACGACGGGTTCGGGCACACTGTCCTGGCGGCAATAGGCGATCCACCAGGCGCCTAGTCCGGTGGCGACGCCGAGAACAACGAAGCCGATCAGGGGCGGACGAGCGAGATCCGCCTGAAACATGATCTGCCTGACCGCCAAACCCGCCGCCACGCCCACGGTTGCGGCGCAAGCCTTGTGGTGCAATGCCGCGCCGTGCAGCAGAGCCCAGAGTCCGCAGGCGACGCCGACGAACGGCCACCCGAGGAACAAGCCAAGCAGAGGGCCGAGCACGATTCCGGCTGAACCGCCGAATGCGATGCCGATCACCCAGCTGGGGAACAGGAAGCAGAACACGATGCCAAGGACGACGCGCGCCTTTGTGGTTTTCTCCCGGGCGGAGGGCAAAAGCATGAACGGGCCTTGGGCGATGTGGCGGATGAGTTCTTCACCATGCGTCGGTCGCATGCGCCCTGGAGCGTCACTTTCAGGGATATGCCATCAAGAGACGATGCAGGTAGTCGCCCGTCCGCGCCCCCCTACGCCGCCTCGCCCTGCGTATAGCCCAGCTGCCTGTTCAGTTTGTCGAGCAGCTCGATCACCGCCTCGGCGACCACCGTGCCGGGCGGGAAGATCGCCGCGGTGCCGGCGTCGATCAGGGCCTGGAAGTCCTGCGGCGGGATCACGCCGCCGACCACCATCATGATGTCTGGGCGGCCCTGCTTGGCCAGTTCCGCCTTCAGCTCCGGGGCCAGGGTCAGGTGCCCCGCCGCCAGCGAGCTGGCCCCGACGATGTGGACGGCGTTGTCGACCGCCAGCTTGGCGGCCTCGGCCGGGGTCTGGAACAGCGGGCCGATGTCGACGTCGAAGCCGAGGTCGGAAAAGGCGCTGGCGATCACCTTCTGGCCGCGGTCGTGGCCGTCCTGGCCCATCTTGGCCACCAGGATGCGGGGCGGACCGCCGTGGGCTTCCTGGAAGGCGGCGACCATGGCCCGGGCCCGGGCGGCCTTGGGATCGGCGCCGGCCTCGGCGCCATAGACGCCCTGGATCGCCTGGATGGTGGCGCGGTGGCGGCCGAAGACGTTCTCCATGGCCAGGCTGATCTCGCCGACCGTGGCCTTGGCGCGGGCGGCGTCGACCGCCAGGGCCAGCAGGTTGCCGGTCCCCCGGGCCCCGTCCTCCAGCGCCTGCAGCGCCGCCGCCGTCGCGGCCGGATCGCGCTCGGCCTTCAGCCGCGCCAGCTTCTCCAGCTGCTGGGTGCGGACCGACGAATTGTCGACCTTCAGCATCGGGATGACGTCGGCGACTTCCGGCTTGTAGCGGTTGACCCCGACCACGCTCTGGCGATTGGCGTCGATGCGGGCCTGGGTCTTGGCGGCGGCTTCTTCGATGCGCAGCTTGGGGATGCCCTGCTCGATGGCCTTGGCCATGCCGCCGGCCGCCTCGACCTCCTCGATATGGGCCAGGGCCTTGACCGCCAGGTCGTGGGTCAGGCGCTCGACATAGTAGCTGCCGCCCCAGGGGTCGGCGACGCGGGTCGTGCCGCTTTCCATCTGCAGGAACAGCTGGGTGTTGCGGGCGATGCGGGCCGAGAAGTCGGTCGGCAGGGCCAGGGCCTCGTCCAGGGCGTTGGTGTGCAGGCTCTGGGTCTGGCCATTGACCGCCGCCATCGCCTCGACGCAGGTGCGGGCGACGTTGTTGAACACGTCCTGGGCGGCCAGCGACCAGCCCGAAGTCTGGCTGTGGGTGCGCAAGGACAGCGAGCGGTCGTCCTTGGGCGCGAACTCGCGCTTCATCAGCCGCGCCCACAGCAGGCGGGCGGCGCGCATCTTAGCGACCTCCATGAAGTAGTTCATGCCGATCGCCCAGAAGAACGACAGGCGCGGGGCGAAGGCGTCGATGCTCATGCCCGCCGCCACGCCGGCCCGGGCGTATTCGACCCCGTCGGCCAGGGTGTAGGCCAGCTCCAGGTCGGCCGTCGCCCCGGCTTCCTGCATGTGGTAGCCGCTGATCGAGATCGAGTTGAACTTCGGCATCTTCTCCGAGGTGAAGGCGAAGATGTCGGAGATGATCCGCATCGAGGGGCCGGGCGGATAGATGTAGGTGTTGCGGACCATGAACTCCTTGAGGATGTCGTTCTGGATGGTCCCCGACAGCTTCTCGGGCCCGACGCCCTGTTCCTCGGCCGCGACGATATAGAGCGCCAGGATCGGCAGCACCGCGCCGTTCATGGTCATCGACACGCTCATCTTGTCGAGCGGGATGCCGGAAAACAGCGTGCGCATGTCGAGGATCGAGTCGATGGCGACGCCCGCCATGCCGACATCGCCCTTCACCCGCTCGTGGTCGCTGTCATAGCCGCGGTGGGTGGCCAGGTCGAAGGCCACCGACAGGCCCATCTGGCCCGCGGCCAAGTTGCGTCTGTAGAAAGCGTTGCTGTCCTCGGCGGTCGAGAAGCCCGCGTACTGCCGCACCGTCCACGGATTGGTCACGTACATGGTCGGATAGGGGCCGCGCAGATAGGGCGCGACGCCGGGATAGCCGCCGGTGAAGTCCAGGTCCGCCGTGTCGGCCGGGGTGAAGGCGGGCGCCACCTCGATCCCCTCGGGCGTGGCCCAGGCCGCGCCTTCGGGCGCGGCGGCGGTCGCGCCGGCTTCGTAGGCGACGTCCTTGAAATCGGGGAACTTGCTCATGCCTGTACCCCCATGGGGGCTCCCTCGAAGGCGGCGGAAAAGCGGATCGGGGACAGGGGCGGACAACGGGAGTCCGGGCCAGGCAGGCGGACGCTGGGGGCGTCGACCGCGAAGTCGGCGGGGTCGGGCGTCGCCACCTCCACTGGCTTGTCGTCGGCGTTGGGGAAGGCGGTGACGCCGAGAATCTTGCGGCTCTTGTCGGCGAACTGGGCCTGTTGGGCGGCGCGGGTGGCCCCGACGATGTCGGCGACCAGGCCGCTTTCCAGCGCCGTGACGATCCCGCCGGCCGCCTCGATGGCCTGGAAGCCGCCCCAGGCGGCGCGGGCCAGTTGGTCGGTCAGGCTGTCGAGGTACCAGGAGCCGCCGGCCGGATCGGCGACGCGGCCCAGGTGGCTCTCCTCCATCAGCACCAGCTGGGTGTTGCGGGCCTGGCGACGGCCGAAGGCGGTGGGCAGGCCCAAGGCGTCGCTGAACGCGCCCAGTTGGACGACGTCCGCCCCGCCGACCGCGCCCGCGAAGCCGGCGCTGGTCAGGCGCAGCAGGTTGGTCCAGGCGTCGGCCCGGGTCAGCATGCGCTGCGAGGAGCGGGCCTCGATCACGGCCGGGGCCGACACGCCGCAGGCCTCGGTGATCCGCGCCCAGACGGCCCGGGCCGCCCGCAGCTTGGCCACGCCGGTGAAATATTCGGCGTCGAGGCTGACGCCCAGGACGATGCGCGAGAAGGCCTCCTGCATCGACAGGCCGGCGCGGACCAGGGCCTTGGCGTAGGCCAGGGCGCTGGCGGCCATCACCGCCAGTTCCTCGGTGTTGGAGCCGCCGGCCTCGTGGACCGCGCGGCCGCTGGCCAGGAACAGGCTGGCCTTGGCATAGGTCTCCGCCAGCCGCGCCCCGACCGTGGCGGCCGAGACCAGGTGGGCCTCGATCGGGCCGGGGCTGGTTCCGGCCTGGGTGAAGGCGGTCAGCGGGTCCAGGTGGAAGGCCAGCGGGGCGTTGGGGGCGGCCTTGGCCAGGGTTCCCAGCCAGTCGGCGGCCTTGGGACCCAGGAAGCCGGCGTCGAGGGCCACCGGGGCCAGGTCCAGCATCACGCCGTTCAGGGCCTGGGCCAGGTCCTGCAGCGCCCCGACGGCGACGCCGTTGACGCCGGACGGATCCAGGGCCAGCAGCAGCGAAGCGCCGCCGTTTTCGAGGTCCTTCAGGCCCTCGGCGGCGGCCTGGCGGGGGTCAGGGTGGGCGACGCGCATGCGCAGGTCCCACGGCCGGTCCGGATCGCGGGCCCGCAAGTCGCGCGCCACCAGCACGCCGTCCTCGACGGTGTAGAGCGGCCGGATGGCGACGCCGTCGGCGGTCCGGGTCACCAGGGCGTCGTCGAAGGCCTGGCCCTTGAGGGTCTTTTCGACCAGGGCCAGCCACTGGACCCGGTCCGGGGGGCCGAAATCCTCGGCCAGCGGCGTGATCGCCTCAGTCACGACGTCTGTCTCCTGCACGCGGTATCTTCTTATTTTGCCAGCAGATGCCGCTCTGCCCCAACGGAGGTCAAGCGCTTGCGCGGCCGGCGAACAACCGTTTAAGCTAACGCTGTTCATATGCCCGGCGCGGTATGTCGTCGAAAGGAAACCAGTTCCATGGCCTTGCCGCCGATCCTGCGCGACCGCCTGCGCCTGCCGGTTATCGCGTCCCCGTTATTTATCATCAGCAATCCCGACCTGGTGATCGCCCAGTGCAAGGCCGGGGTGGTCGGATCGTTCCCGGCCCTCAACGCCCGGCCGATCTCGCAGCTGGACGAATGGCTGGCGCGGATCACCGAGGAACTGGCGGCCCACGACCGCGCCAATCCCGACGCGCCCTCGGCCCCGTTCGCGGTCAACCAGATCGTCCACAAGAGCAACAACCGCCTGGAGGAGGACGTCGCCCTCTGCGTCAAGCACAAGGTCCCGGTGGTGATCACCTCGCTGGGCGCGCGGGAAGACCTGAACCAGGCGGTCCACGCCTATGGCGGCGTCACCCTGCACGACGTGATCAACGACCGCCACGCCCGCAAGGCCATCGAGAAGGGGGCCGACGGCCTGATCCCGGTGGCGGCCGGAGCCGGCGGCCACGCCGGGGTGCTGTCGCCCTTCGCCCTGGTCCAGGAGATCCGCCGCTGGTTCGACGGGCCGGTGGCGCTGTCGGGCGCCATCGCCTGTGGCCGCTCGATCCTGGCCGCCCAGGCCATGGGCGCGGACCTGGCCTATGTCGGCTCGGCCTTCATCGCCACCCGGGAGGCCAACGCCCCGCAGGGCTACAAAGACACCATCGTCGAGGCCAGCGCCAACGACATCGTCTATTCCAACCTGTTCACCGGCGTGCACGGCAACTATCTGCGCCAGTCGATCGTCCGGGCCGGCCTCGACCCGGACAACCTGCCGGTCAGCGACCCGTCGGCCATGAACTTCGGCTCGGGCGGCAACCAGGACGCCAAGGCCTGGCGCGACATCTGGGGCTCGGGCCAGGGCGTCGGGGCGATCGACACGGTGCTATCGGCGGCCGAGCTGATCGCCAAGTTCGCAGAGCAATACGAGGACGCCAAGGCGGAGCTGGCGGCCAAGACCGCCCTGACTTCGGGAAACCGCCTGGCTTTCGCGGCCCAGTAGGCGGGGATGGAGCGGGGATCGACACAGATTGGTCCTCCCTGTCTCGCGGCGGGCTGAAACTGCAGGGGTCGAACCCTTCAGGAGCAAGCCATGTCCGACGACGCCACTCCCCGCCTGTCGCTGCCCTATGTGGCGGCCGGCCAGGCCCAGAAACACATCACCGTCAACGAGGCCTTCGCCCGCCTGGACGGCCTCGTCCAGCTGGCGGTCGAGAGCCGGGCGGTCGCCGCCCAGCCGGCCGCGCCCGCCGACGGAGCGGTCTACATCCTGCCGGCCGGCGCCGCCGGCGCAGCCTGGGCCGGCCAGCCGGCGGGCGTCCTGGCCCGCCATGAGGCCGGGGCCTGGGACCTGCTGACGCCGGCGGCCGGCTGGCTGGCCTGGGTCAAGGACGAGGGCGTCGCCGTGGTCTTCGACGGGGCGGCCTGGACGCCGCTGTCGGCGACCTTCAGGAGCCTGACCGCCGCCCGCTCGCCGTTGCTGGCCAACACCCGGCTCGAGATCCTCGAACAGGAGGTGACCCTGGCCGGCGCCGCCACGGCCACGACGGTGATGATCCCCAGCCGGGCGATCGTGCTGGGCGTCTCGACCCGAACCAGCGTCGCGGTGACTGGCGCAACGTCCTACAGCTGCGGCGTGGCCGGCGAGACGGGCAAGTTCGGCTCCAGCCTCGGCGTGGCCAAGAACGCCAGCAACATCGGGGTGGTCGGCCCGACGGCCTATTACGCCGACACCCCGGTGGTGATCACCGCCGCCGGCGGGACCTTCACCGGCGGCAAGGTGCGGGTCGCCATCCACCTGATGCGGTTCGATCCGCCGGCGGCGGCCTGACGGGGCCTAGGGCGCCTTGGGCTGGAACTCCGGGTCGCCCAGCGCCTGGAGCAGGAACGCTTCGACGTCGGCATAGAGTTGGTCGCGCTGGGCCTTGGTCGAGCCGAAGCCGTGGCCGGCGTCGAAGTCCACCCGCAGCCGCACCGGGCCGCCCGTGCTGGCCGCCTGCATCCGCGCCGCCATCTTGGCCGGCACCCAGCCGGGCACGCGGTGGTCGTTCATGCCGGCGGAGATGATGGTGGCCGGATAGGCGGTTGCGTCGGCCACATGGACCAGGGGGCTCATGGCCTTCAGCGCCCGGTAGCCAGCCTCGGTCCGGGTCGAGCCGAACTCATTGACGTTGGCGGGGCCGCCCTCGGTGGTTTCGAACCGCAGCATATCGGCCATCGGCACGCCCATGAAGGCCGCGGCGAACAGGTCGGGCCGTTCGGTGACCGCGCGGCCGATCAGGACGCCGCCGGCGCTGGTGCCGGTGCCCGCCAGCTTGGCCTTCGACGTGTAGCCTTCGGCGATCAGCGCCTCGCCGGCGGCGATGAAATCGCGCCAGGTGTTGGGCTTGGTCGCTTCCTTGCCGGCCAGGTGCCAGGCCTCGCCATATTCGCTGCCGCCGCGGACATGGGCGTTGGCGTAGACGCCGCCGCGCAGCACCCAGGGCAGCATCCGCGGCTGGAAAAAGGGATCCGCCGAGATGCCATAGGCGCCGTAGGATTCCAGCAGGGTCGGCGCCGAGCCGTCTCGCTTCATGCCTTTGAGGTGCAGCACGTCGACGGGGATGATCGTGCCGTCCGGGGCTTTAGCCTCGATGCGGTCGACGACGATGGCCGACAGGTCGAAGGGGAACGGCCTGGCCAGCGCCAGGCTGGCGGCGGGTTTGTCGGCGGACAGGCGGAAGGCTTCGGGCGGCCGGGCCCAGGACTGGAACAGGCCCAGCGCGCCAGGCTGGTCGATTTCCGCCGTGAGGGCGTCCACCGAGCCGACGAACGGCGCGGAGACGGGCCGTATCGCGCTGTTCCAGCCGATGTGCGAGACGGCGTAGGCTCCGCCTTCGGCCCGGGCCACATAGAGGCCGTCGGCGGCCACGGCCAGGGCGGACAGCGCGCCGCCCTCGCCCGGGGCGACCTGGCGGGCATGGGCCATGTCGGGCTTGCTCAGGTCCAGCTCGACGATCCGGCCATAGGGCGAGCCCAGGGTGGTCGCCACCCAGGCCTTGCCGCCCCTCACCGCCGGCAGGATCGAGCCGCCCGAACCCAGGCCGAGGATCACCAGCTTGTCGGCCAACGAAGCGATCTTGCGAAAGACGGGACGGCCGGCGGCGACGCTGGCCGCCGGTGCGATCCAGGCCTCGCCATAGGGCGAGACCCCGTCCTGGATGAGCAGGAAGACGACGTCGGCGCCCTTGGGCTGGTAGGCGAAGGGAATGCCGTCGCGGCCGTTTCCGGAGTCGGGCCGGCTGGCCTCGAAGATCTTGACGTCCTTGGCCGGATCCTCGCCGACCACGTGGCGCCAGACCACTTCGTCCTGGAAACGCTCCTGTTCCGGCATCCCCGGGGTCGGGATCTTCAGCCGCGTGTAGAGGAAGCTTTTGCCGTCCGGCGCCCAGTCGGGCTGGGCGAAGCGGGCGCGGTCGATCGATTCCGGCAGGGCCTGGCCGCTGGCCACGTCGAGCACGTGCAGGACCGCATCCTCCGAGCCGCCGCTGGTCAGGGTGTAGGCGATCCTGCGCCCGTCGGGCGACGGGACGTAGGCGCTCAGCGACACCGGACCGCCGTCGGCCTTCATCGGCTCGGGATCGATCAGCATCCGTGGCTCGCCGCCGGCAAGATCGCGGACGAACAGCTTGGGGACGCCGGCGCCGGGCGGACGCAGCAGGAAGAAGACCTTGTCGCCGCGCACGTCCAGCGACGTGGGTGTGGCGGTGGCGGCGGTGAAGGCGGCGATGGACTCGCCCAGCGCCTTGCGGCCGGGCAGGGCGGCGATCTCGGCGCGGGTGACGTCGTCCTGTCCCTTCATCCAGGCGGCGAACTCCGGGTCGCGAGCCTCCATCCAGTGATAGTCGTCGACGACCGTCTCACCGAAATAGTGGTCGACATGGGGCTTGGTCGCCGCCTTGGGCGGTTGGGCCGCCATCGTCATGCTGGCCGACAGCAGCGCGATCGCCGCGCCCAGACCGATCGTCCGCATCCCAGGACCCCCAATGGTTGCGCTCGCAGTGAGGGGTGGGATCGCGTCGTCGGTCAAGCTCGGTGAGTGGTCCCTGGGCGCCCGTCGGCCGTTCCGCCCAATAATGCGCGTGTCAGGCGCATTGACCGCCGTCCGTTGTCCCGCTACTCCCTCGCCCACCTTTGGGGAGTAGCCGCCCGCGCCGATCAGCGGGGCCCGCCGTCAACACACTTGTCTCTTGAGGCATGGCGCGGGTGAAGGAGGCCATCGGCTTCCGCGGCGAGACCAATGGCGTCGGTTTCCGTTCCGGGCTGGGCGGGGGCTCCGACGCTATTGGCGTGCGCTCGGCCCAGGACCTGTTTGAACCCATGGAATCCCTGCTCGTATCCGCCCTGGTGGTGGCCATCGCCGAGATCGGCGACAAGACCCAGCTGCTGGCCATCATCCTGGCCACGCGCTTCAAGAAGCCCGCGCCGATCATCCTGGGCATACTGGTGGCCACCCTGGCCAACCACGCCCTGGCCGCCCTCGCCGGGTCGTGGGCCGCCAGCCTGCTGGACGGCGCCTGGTTCAAGTGGGCGATCGCCATCTCGTTCCTGGCCATGGCCGCCTGGGCCCTGATCCCCGACAAGGCCGACGACGACATGGCCGGCGGGGCGGGCCGTTACGGGGTGTTCGTCACCACCGCCGTCGCCTTCTTCCTGGTCGAGATGGGCGACAAGACCCAGATCGCCACCGTCGCCCTCGGCGCGCGGTTCCACGACGTCCTGTGGGTCGCGGCCGGCACCACCCTGGGCATGATGGCGGCCAACATCCCGGCGGTCTATCTGGGCGAGGCCGCGACGAAGATCGTGCCGCTGAAATATGTTCGCCTGGGCGCGGCCCTGGTGTTCCTGGGCCTGGGCGTCTGGGCGGCGATCGCGGCGATGGGTTAGCCCGGCGGCGCATCTCACCTTGATGCGAACCTCCCCCACCGCCAAAAGAAGGTCCTGACCGGAGTCCCACGAAACATGACCGAGCGCGGCTGGGAGTTCTGGATCGACCGCGGCGGCACCTTCACCGACATCGTCGCGCGGCGTCCGGATGGCGGCCGGGTCACCCGCAAGCTGCTGTCGGACAATCCCGAACAGTACGAGGACGCCGCCGTGGCCGGGGTGCGGGCGATTCTCGGCGACGGGCCGGGCGTCATCGACGCGGTCAAGATGGGCACCACCGTGGCCACCAACGCCCTGCTCGAACGCCAGGGCGAGCCGACGGTGCTGGTGATCACCCGCGGCCACGCCGACGCCCTGCGCATCGGCTACCAGGCCCGGCCCCGGCTGTTCGACCGCCAGATCGTCAAGCCCGAGGCCCTCTACGACCGCGTGGTCGAGATCGACGAGCGGATCAGCGTCGAGGGGACGGTGCTGCGGCCGCTCGACGAGGCCGCGGCCCGGGCCGGGCTGCAGGCCGCCCTCGACGCCGGCTTCCGGGCGGTGGCGATCGTGCTGCTGCACGGCTTTCGCTTCACCGATCACGAGGCCCGGGTCGCGGCGATCGCCCGGGAGATCGGCTTCACCCAGGTGTCGGCCAGCCACGAGGTCAGCCCGCTGATGAAGCTGGTCGGGCGCGGCGACACCACGGTGGTCGACGCCTATCTGTCGCCGATCCTGCGCCGCTATGTCGACCGGGTGGCGGACGCCCTGGGCCGGGAGACACGGCTGCTGTTCATGCAGAGCAACGGCGGCCTGACCGACGCCCGCGCCTTCCGGGGCAAGGACGCCATCCTGTCCGGTCCAGCCGGCGGGGTGGTCGGCATGGCCCGGACCGCCGCCCAGGCCGGGTTCGAGCGGGTGATCGGCTTCGACATGGGCGGCACCTCGACCGACGTCTGCCACTACGCCGGCGAGTACGAGCGGGCCTATGAGACGGTGGTGGCCGGGGTGCGGATGCGCGCGCCGATGATGAACATCCACACCGTGGCGGCCGGCGGCGGCTCGATCTGCACGTTCGACGGCGCGCGGTTCCGGGTCGGGCCGGCCTCGGCCGGGGCCAATCCCGGCCCGGCCTGCTACCGGCGCGGCGGGCCGCTGACCGTCACCGACTGCAACGTCATGCTCGGCAAGCTGTCGCCGGACTTCTTCCCGGCGGTGTTCGGGCCGCACGCCGACCAGCAGCTGGATCGCGAGGTCGTGGTCGCGCGGTTCGAGGCCCTGGCCGCCGAAATCCTCGCCGCCACCGGCAAGGCGATGACGCCGGAGGCGATCGCCGAGGGCTTCGTGACCATCGCTGTGGAGAACATGGCCAAGGCGGTGCGGCAGATCTCGATCCAGCGCGGCTACGACGTCACCCGCTATGTGCTGGCCTGTTTCGGCGGGGCCGGCGGCCAGCACGCCTGCCTGGTGGCCGACGCCCTGGGCATGCGATCGGTGATGATCCACCCGTTCGCCGGGGTGCTCAGCGCCTACGGCATGGGCCTGGCCGACCTGCGGACCCTGCGCGAGGCGACGGTCGAGCGGCCGCTGGCGGAGGCCGATGACCTTGCGGCCCGCGCGGCGGCCCTGGCGACCGAGGCGGAGGCCGCCCTGCGCGCTCAGGACGTGCCGCTGGTCCGGGTCGAGACGGTCGCCAGCCTGCTGGTCAAATATGCCGGGACCGACACCCCGCTGCGCGTGCCGCTCGCCGACCCGCCGGCTGTGCGCGCGGCTTTCGAGACCCTGCACCAGCGCCGCTTCGGCTTCGTCTCGCCGGCCACCGCCCTGGTGGTCGAGGCCCTGGCGGTCGAGGCCATCGGTCATGCCGACGCCGGCGCGGCGCCCGACCTCGGCTGCGGCGCGCCTTCGGAGGCCTTCGTCCCTCTGGCGACGGTGTTGGCCCGGATGGCGGGGGCCGAGCACGCCACCCCGGTCTTCGACCGCGCCGCCTTGCCGATCGGCGCCCAGGTCGCCGGCCCCGCCATCGTCCGCGAGGCTACCGGCACCACGGTGATCGAGCCCGGCTGGCGGGCCCGGGTCGACGCTCACTTGAACCTGATCCTCGACCGCGTGGTCGCCACGCCCAAGCGCCAGGCGGCGGGCGCGGACGCCGATCCGGTGATGCTGGAGGTGTTCAACAACCTGTTCATGGCCGTGGCCGAGGAGATGGGTTTCGCCCTGCAGAACACCGCCTATTCGGTCAACATCAAGGAGCGGCTGGACTTCTCCTGCGCCCTGTTCGACCGCGACGGGAAGCTGATCGCCAACGCCCCGCACATGCCCGTGCACCTGGGCTCGATGGGCGACAGCGTCCGGGCGGTGCGCGACGGGCGTCTGCACGACGGCCGGGGCCTCTTGCCCGGCGACGTCTACATGCTCAACGCCCCCTATAACGGCGGCACCCACCTGCCGGACGTCACGGTGGTCATGCCGGTGTTCGACCAGAACGAGGTCCTGACCTTCTACGTCGCGGCCCGCGGCCACCAGGGCGACATCGGCGGGATCACGCCGGGCTCGATGCCGCCCAATAGCCGCACGGTCGAGGAGGAGGGGGTGCTGATCGAGAACTTCCTGCTGGTCGAGGACGGGCGGTTCCGCGAGGCCGAGGTCCGGGCCCTGCTGGCCTCGGGCAAATGGCCGGCCCGCAATCCCGACCAGAACATCGGCGACCTCAAGGCCCAGGTCGCCGCCTGCGCCCGCGGCGCCGAAAGCCTGACCAGCCTCGTCGCCGAGTTCGGCCAGGACGTGGTCGAGGCCTATATGGCCCACGTCCAGGACAATGCCGAGGAAGCGGTGCGGCGGGTGCTGGCGACCCTATCGGACGGGGCCTTCGCCTATGAGCTGGACGACGGCAGCGTGGTCAAGGTGGCGATCAGCGTCGACCGCGCGGCCTGCACCGCCCGGGTCGACTTCACCGGCACCAGCGCCCAGGTCCCGACCAATTTCAACGCCCCGGCCTCGATCTGCCGGGCGGCGGCGCTCTATGTGTTCCGCACCCTGGTCGACGACGAGATCCCGATGAACGACGGCTGCCTGCGGCCCGTCGAGCTGGTCATCCCCGAGGGCTCGATGCTGCGGCCGCGCTATCCGGCCGCTGTGGTGGCCGGCAATGTCGAGACCAGCCAGGTGGTGGTCGACGCCCTCTACGGCGCCCTGGGGGTGATGGCCGCCGCCCAGGGGACGATGAACAACTTCACCTTCGGCGACGACCGCCGCCAGTACTACGAGACCATCTGCGGCGGGGCCGGGGCGGGGCCGGACTTCGACGGCGCCGACGCGGTCCAGACCCACATGACCAACAGCCGCCTGACCGATCCGGAAGTTCTGGAGAGCCGCTATCCGGTGCTGGTCGAGGCCTTCTCGATCCGCCGCGGCTCGGGCGGGGCCGGGACCCATCGCGGCGGCGACGGGGTGGTGCGCCGGATCGGCTTCCGCGAGCCGATGACCGCCACCCTGCTGTCCAACCGCCGCCGGGTGGCGCCGTTCGGGCTTTGCGGCGGCGAGGCAGGACGGTTGGGATCGGCGCGGGTCGAGCGGGCGGACGGCGCGGTTCAGGCGCTCGGCGCGACCGACGCGGTCGAGGTCGCGGCGGGCGACGCGATCGTCATCGAGACGCCGGGGGGTGGGGGGTATGGCCCTGCATAATCCCTAAATCCGCTCATCCCGGCGAATGCCGGGACCCAGATCCCATAGCTTTGTGGTGGATTGGATGAGTGCTGAGTTCTTGGAACCCACCTCAAAGCCATTCCATCTGGGTCCCGGCATTCGCCGGGATGAGCGGAACTTTAAGTGCGTCATCAGACCGCCATCCCCGCATGAAGCGGAGGATGGCGATATAAATTGAGCGCTTAGCCCAGCACCACCTTGCCATCCACCCGCCGGGCGATGCCCAGCGGGTTGGCGTCCTGCAACTCGGCCGGCAGCAGGGCCGCCGGCAGATTCTGGTAAGATACCGGCCGCAGGAAGCGGAAGATGGCCAGGGAGCCGACCGAGGTGGTGCGGCTGTCGGAGGTCGAGGGGAACGGACCGCCGTGGACCATGGCGTGGCCGACCTCGACGCCGGTGCCGAAGCCGTTGATCAGAACCCGGCCGGCCTTCAGCTCGAGGGTCGGCAGCAGGGCGCGGGCCAGGTCGGTGTCGGCCTCGTCCATGTGCACGGCGACGGTCAGCTGGCCTTCGAGGGCGGCGAGCACCGCCAGCAGCTGGGCCAGGTCCTTGGCGCGGACCACCAGGGAGGCGGCGCCGAACACCTCGTCCTGCAGGTGCGGGGTGGCCAGGAAGGTTTCGGCGGCCACCGAGAACAGGGCTGCGCGGCCGTGGCCGTGGCCGCCGTCCTGGCCGTGGGCGACCGGGGTGACGCCTTCGGTGGTCTCCAGGGCGTGGACGCCGCCGGTATAGGCCTTGCAGATGCCGGGGGTCAGCATCAGGCCGGCCGGGGCCTTGGCCACCACTTCGGCGGTGGCGGTCAGGAAGGCGTCCAGCTCGGGGCCGTCGATGGCCAGGATCAGCCCGGGATTGGTGCAGAACTGGCCCGCGCCCTGGGTCAGGGCGGCGACGAACTCGGGGGCGATGGCGCCGCCGCGGGCTTTGAGGGCGTTGGGCAGCAGCAGGACCGGGTTGATGCTGCTCATCTCGGCATAGAAGGGGATCGGTTCGGGCCGGCCCTGGGCGATGGCCAGCAGGGCCAGGCCGGCGCGGCGCGAGCCGGTGAAGCCGGCGGCCTTGATCCGCGCGTCGGCCACTAGGCCCTGCGAGATCTCGATGCCGGCGTCGTGCAGCAGGGCGAAGACGCCGCTGGGCAGGCCGGCCTCGGCGACGGCGGCCTGGACCGCGCGGCCGACCAGCTCGGACGTGCCCGGATGGGCCGGGTGGGCCTTGACCACCACCGGGCAGCCGGCCGCCAGGGCCGAGGCGGTGTCGCCGCCGGCCACCGAGAAGGCCAGCGGGAAGTTCGAGGCGCCGAACACCGCCACCGGGCCCAGCGGCACGTTGCGCAGGCGCAGGTCCGGGCGCGGCAGGGGCTTGCGATCGGGCAGGGCCGGGTCGATGCGGGCGTCCAGCCAGCCGCCGTCGCGCAGCACGCCGGCGAACATCTTCAGCTGGCCCATGGTGCGGCCGCGCTCGCCTTCGAGGCGGGCCCGGGGCAGGCCGGTCTCGGCCATGGCCCGGACGATCAGTTCGTCGCCGATCGCCTCGATCTTGGCCGCGATGGTTTCTAGGAAGGCGGCGCGCTGCTCGGGCGAGGTGGCGCGATAGGGGCCGAAGGCCGCCGCCGCCAGGGCGCAGGCGGCGTCGAGGTCGTCGCGGGTGGCGCCGCCGAAGGCCGGGGCCAGGGCCTCGCCGGTGCTGGGGTCGACCGCATGGATCGGGCCGCCGGTTCCGGCGCGTGCGGCGCCGTCGATCAGGAGTTCACCGGTGAGGGGCAAGGGGCGGTCCTTCCATGCAGGCGTCAGGACGCCCTTAGATGATACCGCTCCCATGGTCGTCAAGGCGGCGCGGGGCGCGGAGGCTGCATTCCGATCGCCGCGGGCGCGAACCGATGGGGCCCAGTCCCGCCCTCGCCGGAGGGCATGGCGGGCCGAGGATCAAACCGTCGCTTGCCAAGGTCGGGCCAGGCGAGCAAAGATATCGATACCATAAGAAGACGACCGGGAGGAAGCACATGGCGGATCGCGAGCCTCGGCCGGCGCGGCTTGGACCGGCTTCGATCGCCCTGAACCCTGCCGACGCGCGCATGACCCGCCGCCTGTGGCTGTCGTCCGCGGCCGGCATTGCCGGCGCGGCGCTGGCCGGCGCCGCCTCCGCCAGCCTCGCGGCCGCTTCCGACCCACTGGGCGTCAGCTCGCCCGACGGCCGGTTGCGGCTTGAGCTCAGCTTCCACGGCCCATGGCCGCGCTGGGCCGTCCGCCGCGACGGCCAGGCGGTGCTGGCCCCCAGCCGCCTGGGCCTGATCCTGAAAGACGGAACGCCGCTGGGCCCCGGCGCCCGGGTGACCGGCGTGCGCCGCCGACGGCTGTCGGGGAGCTGGACGCCGACCTTCGGCCTGCGCGACCGCTATGACCAGGCCGCCTCGGAGATCACCGTCGACCTGCGCGACCCGCACACCGGCGTGGAATTCTCGGTGGTCGGGCGCTGTTATGACGCCGGCTGCGCCGTGCGCTACGTCCTGTGCGGCGCGCCCGGCGGGGCGGGGCTGACCCTGGCCGGCGAGGCGACCCATTTCAACCTGCCGGGCGGGGCCGAGGTCTATGCCAGCCGCGACGAGGGCGAGTACCAGCGGACCGCGCCGGCCGGGCTGGGGCCGGCGGCCCATCCGGACCTGACCGGCAGCTCCGATGTCGGGCCGCTGGCCGACCTGCCGGTCACCGCCGTGCTGAAGGGCGCGACCATGCTGATCGCCGAGTCCGACCGCCTGCACTATCCGCGCGCCATGCTGCGGCCGGCCGCCGACCCCGCCGAGGGGCTGGCGACGCACCTGATGCAGTTCCCCGGCCGGGCGACCGGCTGGTCGGGTCCCGGCGACACGCCGCTGGCCCCGACCTTCGTCCTCGATGTCGGCCAGGCCACGCCCTGGCGGGTGCTGGTCGTCGCCGACCAGCCGGCCGGCCTGATCGAGCGGGCCGACCTGATCCCGACCCTGGCGACGCCCAACATCCTGGGCGACGTCGGCTGGGTGAAGCCGGGCCGGGCGGTGCGGATCCGCAAGCCCTACAGCACCGCCGGCGCCCTGGCGGTGGTCGACTTCGCCGCCGCCCGCAAGCTCGATTATGTGGAGTTCGACGCCCACTGGTACGGCGACGGGACCGATCCGGGCGACGCCACCGTGCCGATTCCCGCCCTCGACATGCCGCGGATCATCGCCGCCGCCCGCGCCAAGGGGATCGGCATGATCCTCTATGTCGACCGCGTGCCGGCCATGCGCCAGCGCGACGCCATCCTGAAGACCTACCAGGCCTGGGGCGTGGCCGGGATCAAGTTCGGCTTCGTATGGGAGGGGCGGCAGGCCGACAACGACTTCATCTTCGATCTGGTCAAGGCCTGCGGCGAGCATCGCCTGCTGGTCAATCTGCATGACAACCTGCGCCCGGCCGGGCTGGAGCGGACCTTGCCCAATTATGTCGCGCTGGAAGGGGTGCGCGGCAACGAGCAGTTCCCGACCGCTCGCCACAATGTCACCCTGCCGTTCACCCGCGCCGCAGCCGGGCCGATCGACTACACGATCTGCTACGCCAACCCCAGGAACCAGACCACCAACGCCCACCAGCTGGCCATGGCGGCGGTCTACTACAACCCGCTGACCTTTCTCTATTGGTACGACACCCCCGACAAATACGCCGGCCGCGACTGGCCCGACCTGCGCTGGTTCGACGAATGCCCGACCACCTGGGACGAGACCCGGGCCCTGTCAGGGGCGATCGGCGAGCATGTGGTCGTCGCCCGCCGCCACGGCCGCCGCTGGTTCCTGGGCGCGATGACCAACGAGCAGGCGAGGGTGCTGCCGACCGCCCTGGCCTTTCTCGGCGCCGGGCGGTGGAAGGCGACGATCTTCGCGGACGGCCCTGCGGCCGGCGCGGCCAGCGACACGCCGGTGGTCATCCGCGAACAGATCGTCGAGGCGCGAACCACCCTGGCGCTTGACCTCAAGCCGAGCGGCGGCCAGGCGATCCTGTTCGAGCCGCTGTGATGGAGATGCGCGTGAAGTCGAGTCTCGCCCTGGTCCTGCTGCTGACCCTCGCCGGCCTGGCGACGGCCCGCGCCGACGCCGCAGCGCCCCAGGCCGTCTGGCTGCCGGACCGCGGCGACGGGACCTACGCCAACCCCGTGCTGGCGGGCGACTATTCCGATCCGGACGTGGTGCGGGTGGGCGAGGCCTACTACCTGACCGCCTCGTCGTTCACCAACGTCCCCGGCCTGCCGATCCTGAAGTCGACGGACCTGGTCAACTGGACCCTGATCGGCCACGCCTTGCCGAAGATCACCCCGGCCGCCCATCACGCCGTTCCGCGGCGCGGCGGCGGCGTCTGGGCGCCGGCCATCCGGCATCGCGACGGCAAGTTCATGATCTACTATCCCGATCCGGACTTCGGGATCTTCTTGGTCACGGCGACCGATCCGGCCGGGCCGTGGAGCGATCCGGTGCTGGTCGACGACAGCAAGGGGGCGATCGACCCGGCCCCGTTCTGGGACGACGACGGCCAGGGCTGGCTGGTCCATGGCTGGGCCAAGAGCCGTGCGGGGATCAACAACATCATCAGCGCCAAGCGGCTGAACGCCGCCGGCGACCGGACGGCAGGCGAGGCGATCACCCTGATCGACGCCGACAAGCTGCCCAAGGTCGCCACCTCCCGCGGGCCGATGCCGTGGATGACCACCGAGGGCCCCAAGCTCTACAAGCGCGACGGCTGGTACTATGTGTTCGCGCCCAGCGGCAGCGTGAAGGGCGGCTGGCAGGGGGTGTTCCGGTCGCGCGCCCTGCAGGGCCCCTATGAGGGCCGCGACGTGCTCGACCAGGGCTCGACCCCGATCAACGGGCCGCACCAGGGGGCCTGGGTGACCACTCCGGCCGGCGAGGACTGGTTCCTGCATTTCCAGGACACCGACTCCTACGGCCGCCGGGTCTGGCTGGAGCCGATGCGCTGGAAGAAGGGCTGGCCGGTGATCGGCCAGGACCGCGACGGGAACGGCATTGGCGAGCCGGTGCTGACCTGGCGCAAGCCGGCCGGCGCCTCGGCGGGAGCACCCACCGCGCCGCCGACCGACGACGCCTTCGACGGCCCGCTGTCCCTGGCCTGGCAGTGGAACGCCAATCCCCAGGACGACTGGAGCAGCCTGGACGCCCGTGCGGGCTTCCTGCGGCTGAAGTCCATTTCCTCGCCCGAGAACCTGTGGGAGGCCGGGGCGCTGCTGACCCAGAAGCTGCCCGGGCCGCGCTTCACGGCCACCACCAAGCTCACCGCCGCGCCCAAGGCGGTCGGCGAGCGGGCCGGCCTGGTGATGTTCGGCGCCGACTACGCCTGGATCGGCCTGGAGAACCGGGCCGAGGGCCTGAGGCTGGTCCGCGTCGACCGGACCGGGGCGGACGCCTTCAAGCCCGAGACCGTGACGGTCGGGGCGGAGAAGGCTCCGGCTACCGTCTATCTGCGGCTGACGGCCGAGCCGGTCACCGTCGCCGACCCGCCGCCGGGCTTTTCGCCCTACTGGCCGTCGATGCTGCGCTCGACCCACGCCAAGGTCCGGTTCAGCTACAGCTTCGACGGCGTGACCTATGTCGAGCTGGGCGCGCCGTTCATCAGCCGTCCCGGACGCTGGGTCGGCGCCCAGGTCGGGCTGTTCGCCCAGGCGCCGGCCGGAACGGCGGCCAACACCGCCACCCGGATCGGCTGGACCGACGTCGACGGCTTCCGGGTGACGCCGTGAGGCGCTCCGGCGGGCCCGCAGCGCCGGTTGAACCGGGAGATTCTTCTTCCTATGAGGGGAGCGGGCGGCGCGCCGTGCGCCAGGCCTCGCCCCGTCGACATCCTTAGGAGCCACGACTTGGTCAAGGCGCGCGACGATCTTTCGGCCCCGACGGTTCCCGACAACGGGCGCGCGGTCACGATCCACGACGTGGCCCGCCACGCCGGGGTCGGCTCGATGACGGTGTCGCGGGTGATCAACGGCGGCAAATATGTCAGCGCGGCGATGCAGGCCAAGGTCATGGCCTCGGTCAAGGCGCTGAACTATTCGGTCAATGTCGCGGCCCGCAACACCCGCTCGGGCCTGACGGCGGCGCGGATCGGCGTGCTCTACAGCAACCCCAGCGCCTCCTATCTGAGCGAGTTCATGATGGGCGGGCTGGAGCAGAGCTCGCGCCTGTCCAGCCAGCTGGTGCTGGAGAAGTGCGGCGGCCTGGCCAGCCAGAAGACGGCGGTCAAGCGCCTGCTGGAAGCGGGGGTCGACGGGGTGATCCTGCCGCCGCCGCTGTGCGACTCGCGGCCGACGATCAACATGCTGCACGCCGCCGGGGTGACCGTGCTGGCCATGGCCACCGCCCGGCCGGTCAGCGACGTGTCGTCGGTCCGCATCGACGACTTCCAGGGCGCCCTGGCCATGACCCGCTACCTGGTCGAGCTGGGCCATACCCGGATCGGCTTCATCCAGGGCGACCCGCAGCACACCCCCACCGAGGTCCGCTACGAGGGCTTCGTCGCCGGCATGGCCGAGGCCGGCCTGGCGATCGCGCCCGACTGGGTCGTGCCGGGGATGTTCACCTATCGCTCGGGTCTGGCTGCGGCCGAGCTGCTGCTGACCGGACCGACACGGCCGACCGCGATCTTCGCCAGCAATGACGACATGGCCGCCGCGGTCCTGGCCGTCGCCCACGGCCAGCAGATCAGCGTGCCGGACATGCTGACCGTCTGCGGCTTCGACGACACCGCCGTCGCCACCACGGTCTGGCCGGAACTGACCACCATCCACCAGCCGATCGCGGCGATGGGCCGGGCCGCGGTCGCCCTGATCGTCGACGAGGTCAAGGCCCAGAAGGCCGGCGCCGATCCCAAGCCCAGCCACCAGTTGATGAAGTTCACCCTGATCAAGCGCGGCTCGTCGGGACCGCCGGCGGGCTGAGGCGGCTGGGGTGTTGAGTGCGGTGACCGCACTTCTCCCGTCTCCCCGGCGAAGGCCGGGGCCCAGATTCAGCCGTCGCATTGGACGCTAATCCGAAACACACAGCCTTACGATCTGGGCCCCGGCCTTCGCCGGGGAGACGGAGTAGGGGAAGACGGAATCGAAATCGCGTTCCGCGCGCCCTATCCCGCCGTCTCGACCGTCTGCGCCGCGTTCCACAGCCGGGCGGCGCCGCGCACGCCGGAGGCGTCGCCCCAGACGGCCGGGGCGATCCTGGCCCGCCAGCGGTCGGAGAACACCCGCGGCGCGATGGCCTCCGGCAGCCGCTGGTAGATCTCGGCGACGTTCGAAAGTCCGCCGCCCAGGACGATGGCGTCGGGGTCGAGGATGTTGCACAGCACCGCCACTGCCCGCCCCAGGCGGTTGATGTAGCGCTCGAAGGCGGCGACGGCGTAGGGCTCGCCGGCCCGGAAGCCGGCGATGATCTCCTCGCCGGTCAGGGCCTGGCCGGCGTGGCGGGCGTAGTCGTGCCGCAGGCCGGTGCCCGACACCCACATCTCCAGGCAGCCGTGCTGGCCGCACCAGCAGCGCGGACCGGGGGTTTCCTCCGGCGAGGGCCAGGGCAGGGGCATGTGGCCCCATTCGCCGGCGATGCCGTTGGGACCCTCGACCAACTGGCCGTCGACCACCAGGCCGCCGCCGCAGCCGGTGCCCTGGATGATCGCGAAGGCGACCTTGGCCCCGGCCGCCGCGCCGTCGACCGCCTCGGACAGGGCCAGGCAGTTGGCGTCATTGGCCAGGCGCACCGGCCGTCCCAGGGCCGCCGACAGGTCCTCGCGAAAGCGCCGGCCGTTCAGATAGACCGAGTTGGCGTTGCGCATGACGCCGGTGGTCGGCGAAATCGAGCCGGGCGCGCCGACGCCCACCGTGCCGCGGCCGCCGGCCTGCTGCTCGACCTGGGCGACCAGGTCCAGCACCGTGGCGATCGCCGCGTCATAGGCCCCGGGGTTGGGCGCGCGCACCCGGGCTAGGTAAGCGCCCGAGGCGTCCAGGGCCGCGGCCTCGACCTTGGTGCCGCCGAAATCGATGCCGATCTGGATCACCAGTAGGGCTCCCAGGCCCGAGTCAGCCGCACGAGCGCCTCGAGGAAGAAGTAGTCGCCCCACAGGCAGGCCTCATCGACCCCGACCCTGTTGGGCATGTGATAGACGCCATGGGCCAGGATCCCGGTCCCGGGCTCACCCAGCGGCAGCAGGTAGCGGGTTCCCAGAGTCTCGACCGTGGCCAGGGCGGCGGCCTCGTAAGCGGCGCGGTCGGGGTCGAGCAGCGGCAGGGCCCGGGCCAGCTCCAGCAGGCCGCAGGCGGCGATGGCGGCGGCCGAGCTGTCGCGTTCGTGCGGCGGGCCGGTGAACACCAGGTCCCAGCAGCAGACCAGGTCGTCGGGCAGGCGGTTGAGATAGTAGGTGGCCAGGCGGGCGCTCAGCGCGATCAGGTCCGGATCGGCCTTGTAGCGGTGGACCAGCGGGAAGCCGCTGATCCCCCAGGCCTGGCCGCGGGTCCAGCAGGAGTCGTCGCTGAACCCCTGGTGGGTCTTGCCCTCGCGCGGCGCGCCGGTGACCGGGTCCATGAAGAAGGTGTGGAAGGTCGAGCTGTCGGGCCGGACGATGTAGCGGGCGGCCTGGGCGATGTGGCTGTCGGCGGCGCGGGCGTAGTCGGGGTCGCCGGTGACCTGGCTGGCCCAGTAGAGCAGGGGGAGGTTCAGGTTGCAGTCGATGATCATCCGCCCGGCCTGGGCGGGGTCGGAAAGATCGCCCCAGGCCTGGATGATGCCGGCGGCCGGCAGGTAGCGCTCCAGCAGCAGGTCGGCCGCCTGCAGGGCGGTGTCGCGGGCGCAGGCGTCGCCGATCAGCTTCCAGGCCGCCACGCAGGACAGCGAATAGAGAAAGCCCAGGTCGTGGTGGTCGACATTGATGCGGTCGTCGATCCGCCGCTTGAAGGTCTTGACCTGGACCTCAGCGGCCTGGCGGTAGCGGGCCTGCCCGCTGGCCTCGTAGGCCAGCCACAGCATCCCGGTCCAGAAGCCGTTGGTCCATTCGCTGTTGTCGATGGCCGGATAGACGCCGTCGACGCTCGACGGGGCCGGGAAGGCGTCGGTGAAGACCGCCAGGTTGCGGTCGATGCGCTCAAGGACGGCGGCAAGGATCGCGTCCAGTCGGTCGCGTCCGGTCGGGGGGCGGGCGCGCAGGGCCGGGCCCAGGCGCAGGGGCTCGCGGCCGGCGGCGGAGAGGGGAGGGGAAGCTTGGGTCATGAACTAGTCGGCCTTGGCCAGGTCGGCGTCGGGAAGCGGGGTGGCGAGCCGGCGGTCGCCCCGGCGGCCGGCGGTCGGCGGGGTCGGCGACAGGCTGAACAGCGAGGCGGTCCAGAACAGGGCCGCGCCCAGGGCGATCAGCAGGTAGGTGTGGGGAAAGCCGATCAGGTCGTAGCTCTTGCCGACGATCGGCGACAGCACGGCCAGGCCCAGCGAATGGCCGAAGCTGACGCCGACCAGATAGAGGGTCGAAGCCAGGCGGCTTTCGAAATGGGCGGCGATGTAGCGGAAGATCGACACCGCCAGGATCGGCAGCTCCAGAGAGTGCAGCATCTTCATCGCCGAGATGGCGACGGGGCCCTCGACCAGGCCCGAGCCGGCGATGCGGAAGATCATGATCGCCGCGGCCAGCAGCAGGCCGGTCTTGGCCCCGATGCGGTTGACGATGAACGGGGCGACGAACAGCATCCCCGCCTCGACGAAGATCTGGGCCGAGTTCAGATAGCCGAACATCGCCGCGCCATGCCTGGGATCGGCGAACTGGGCGGCGTAATAGGCCGGGAATTGCTGGTCGTAGACCAGGTAGAGGTTGGTCACGCCGAGGATCAGCACCATGAAGCCCCAGAACTTGGGCAGGCGCAGGATGGCCAGGGCGTCGAGGGGCTTCAGGCTCTCGGCGCGGCTCTGCTCCTGCGGCGCGGCTTCCACGCGGGTCAGGGCCAGGATCGGCAGCAGCAGCAGGCCGGCGACCGAGGCCAGGGAGAAGTTGATCAGCGGATCGATGTTGTAGAGCCGGCCCGAGAAGAAGGCGGCGAAGGCGAAGCCCAGCGAGCCCCACAGCCGGGCGCGGCTGTATTCGAAGCCGTCCTTGCGGCCGACCCGATCGACATAGGACTCCAGCGCATAGCTGCCGGCGATGAAGGTGACGCCCAGATAGAGCCCGCCCAGCACCGCGCCCAGGGGCAGGTTGGTCTTCAGCAGCGGGCCGTAGACGAAGGCGAAGAAGCCGCCCGACAGCATCACCAGCACGGCGATGGCCCACAGGATGGTCTTCTTGAAGCCGACCTTGTCGGACAGGAAGCCGTAGAGCGGCTGCGAGGCCATGGCGAAGACGAAATTGGCCGAAAACACCACGCCGGTCTGGGCGCCGGTCAGGCCCAGGGTGCGCTTGAGCCACAGGGCCAGCAGCGAAATGCTCATCGCCTGGGCGAAGAAATAGAGGAAGAGGAAGGCGCTGAGCAGCACATAGTTCTTCTTCAGGCCTGTCATCGCGTCACTCCCTGCCCAGGCGATCGTCGCGCTGCTTCGGCGCGACGCGTTCGCACGCCCCGGTCTCCCTGGCTATAGTCGATATTGATAACGATACCAACCAAATTTGCCGTGAACGGGGTGCGGCGAAACGTCGGACTTGCGCCACGCTTGTGATAACGATACCAATAATATCGCGGTTCGGTCGAGCCGCCCCTGCATCCTTCTCGGGCCTGATCCCCCCCTGCCGAGGCGGGGCGCCGGCATGGCCGGCGCCCCGGTCTTTTCCGCCCGGCGGCGAGGATTCGAGCTGTATGGAAGGCGGCGGCGTTCCGGCCGATCGTCACGACATCAAAGCGACGGCGGTCAACCGCCGAGGGGAGGAAAGCGCATGCGGTCTGGTCTTTCACGACGGCGGTCGCGCCTGCTGGCGGCGGTCGCGGCCCTGGCCCTGGCCGGCGGCGCCCCGGCGTGGTCGCAGGCGGTCTCCGGCGCGGCGGCCGACGGGGACCTGCGGATCTATTCGATCCCGGCCAAGCTGCTCTACAGCCACCACAATGACGACTTCACGGTGCGGGTGCGCAAGCCCGGCCGGCCCTGGCGCGATCTCTACGAGTACAACGTCAAGGTCGACCTCGACAAACCGCAGGACGCCTCTGTGGTGCAGTTCGACTTCGCCGGCCGCGTCGAGGTCGCCGTGCAGAAGAACAACGGCGTCTTCCGCCAGGTGGACATCCGTCCCCTCCGCAACGGCGTCAAGCCGACGATCCGCAACGGGATCGTCTATTTCACGCTGGATGCGCCCCAGAACCTGTCGGTCGAGTTCGACGGCGACCGGCTGCACAACCTGCATGTGCTGGCCGGCGGCCTCGACACCCCGCCGGCCCCCGGGCCCGATGTGGTGATCTACGAGCCCGGCCTGCACACGCCGCCCGAGGGGGAGACCTATTTCCCCGTGGCGTCGAACCAGACCATCTACATCGCCGGCGGCGCGGTGATGCGCGGGACCTTCCGGCCGACCGGCGTCGACAATGTCAGGATCCTCGGCCGCGGGATCATCGACGAGCCGGCCGACCAGTTCGTGGTCCACAACTCCAGCAACGTGCTGGTCGAGGGCCTGACCTTCCTGTCGCCCCTGCACGGGACCTTGGCCTGCAGCGGCTCGAACCATGTGCAGTTCCGCGACATCAAGACCTTCAGCGCCGGCCAGTGGTCGGACGGGATCAACATCTTCGCCTGCAGCGACGTCGAGATCGACCGCGCCTTCATCCGCACCTCCGACGACAGCGTCGCCGTCTATGCGACCCGCAAGGAGGGGGTGGGCGACACCCGGCGGATCACGGTCAGCCGCTCGGTGTTCTGGCCGGACGTGGCCCACGCCATGTTCGTGGGCCTGCACGGCGACAGCCAGAAGCCGAACACGCTCGAGCACATCACCTTCAGCGACATCGACGTGCTGGAGCTGGACGAGGACGATCCCGAATACGAAGGCGCGATGGCGATCAGCGCCGGCGACACCAACACCGTGCGTGACGTCACCTTCAGCGACATCCGGGTCGAGCACGTCCAGGAGGGCAAGCTGTTCAACGTGCGCGTGGTCTATAACGCCAAGTACAACACCAGCCCCGGCCTGGCCGTCGACGGCGTGCATTTCAAGGACATCCGCTATTCCGGCGCGGGCTGGGCGGGGCCGTCGATCCTGGCCGGCCTGGCGGCGGATCGTCGGGTGCGCAACGTCTCGTTCGACAATGTCGTGATCGCCGGCCGCAAGCTGAAGGGCCCGGCCGAGGGCGTGCTGGAGATCGGCCCGTTCGTCGACGGCGTGACCTTTAAGTAGGCCGGCGACGCCGGATCAGCCGTATGTGATGCGCCAGCAATTGCCTGTCGCCGCCCTGTCTTGTCTGAGTTATTGGTAGCGGTAACTGAAGGCCGTGAGGCTTTCGGAAACAAGGCCGCCTCGGCAAGGGGCGGCCGCCAAGCAGGGAATCAGGAATGGGACGATCATCGACACGGCCGCTTCGAACGATGCTGGCGAGCACGGCGCTGGCGCTGTGCCTGGCGACCGGGACTGCGGCCGTCGCCCAGGCCCAGCCCGCCGCCGCGGCGGTCGAGCAGGGCGCCGACGGCGTCACCGTGCGCACGGCGACCGGGGCGGTCAATGTCCAGGTCTGGGGCGACGGGATCGTCCGGGTCCGCCACTATCGCGGCGCCGCGCCCGAGGGCGCCAGCCTGGCGGTCAACGCCCCGCGGCCGACCCAGGCGCTCCACGCCCTGGAAACCCCCGACGGCGTCGAGATCTCGACGCCGGCGCTCAAGGTCCTGGTCTCCCGCCAGACCGGCGCGGTGACCTTCAAGGACGCCGCCGGCCAGGTCTATGCGCGCGAGGCGGGCAAGCCGGGCGATGACGGCCTGACGCCGGCCCCGGCGCAGGGCCCGGGACTGTTCCAGGTCCGCCAGGCCTTCGCCTTCGAGGGAAGCCAGACCTTCCTGGGCCTCGGCCAGCACGCCGACGGCGTGCTCAGCCGCAACGGCCGCCACGTGCTGCTGCAGCAGGCCAACACCGACGTCGCCGTGCCGATGCTGTGGTCGACCAAGGGCTATGGCATCCTGTGGGACAACCCCGCGGTCACCACCGTCGACGTCGGCCCGCCGCAGGCCGGCGGCAAGCTGGTGTTTCAGTCGGAGGTCGGGCGCGGGATCGACTACTACTTCATCGCCGGCGAAAATCCCGATGCGGTGATCGCCGGCTATCGGCGGCTGACCGGGGCGGCGCCGATGATGGCGCGCTGGACCTGGGGCTTCTGGCAATCGCGCGAACGCTACGCCTCGCAGGACGAACTGGTCGGCGTCGCCCGCCGCTATCGGCAGATGAACATCCCGCTCGATGCGGTGATCCAGGACTGGCAGTACTGGGCGCCGGGCCAGTGGGGCTCGCACCAGTTCGACCCGGCCCGCTATCCCGATCCCAAGGCGATGATGGACACGCTGCATGGCATGGACGTGCACGCCATCGTCTCGGTCTGGCCGCGCCTCGACGTCGGCCTCGACAACACCAAGGCGCTCGACGCCGCCGGCGCGCTGCTGGCCCCGACCTATCGCAACGTCTATCCGGTCGGTTTCGGCCGCTGGTACGATCCCTATTCCAAGGCCAATCGCGACCTCTACTGGTCGCAGGTCTCCAAGGGCTTCACGCCCCAGGGGCTGGACGGCTACTGGCTCGACGCCAGCGAGGCCGAGCTCGGCGGCGACTGGGGCGAACTGCGGGCCCTGAAGACCGCGGCGGGACCGGGCGGCGAGGTCTATAACGCCTATCCGCTGATGCACACGACCGGGGTGTTCGAAGGCCAGCTGAAGGACGCGCCCGGCAAGCGCCCGTTCATCCTGACCCGCTCGGCCTGGCTGGGCCAACAGCGCAACGCGGCCGTCACCTGGTCGGGCGACATCCACGGCGACTGGGACGTCTTCCGCCGGCAGATCCCGGCAGGCCTGAACTTCGTGGCCAGCGGCATTCCCTATTGGAACACCGACATCGGCGGCTTCTTCGGCGGCGAGCCGGCCGACCCCAACTATCGCGAGCTGTTCGTGCGCTGGTTCCAGTTCGGGGCCTTCACTCCGATGTTCCGCGTCCACGGCACCGGTCCGGCCAAGGAGATCTGGCGGTTCGACGAGCCGGCGCAGCAGATCCTGCGGCGCTCGGTCGAGCTGCGCTATCGCCTGCTGCCCTACATCTATGCGACCTCCTGGCAGGTCACCGCCAAGGGCTACACGATGATGCGGCCGCTGGAGATGGACTTCGCCGCCGACCCGCTGGCCTGGAACATCCCCGACCAGTACCTGTTCGGGCCCAACCTGATGATCAATCCGGTGACCCAGCGCGGGGCCGAGACCCGCACGGTCTACCTGCCTGGCGCGGCGCCCTGGTACGACTTCTGGACCGGCCGGCGGCACCAGGCCGGGACCACGGTCACGGCCGCCGCGCCGCTCGATCGCCTGCCGATCTATGTGCGGGCCGGCGCCATCGTCCCCCTGGGGCCGGTGGTCTCCCACGCCCAGGCGGGCGCCGACGCGCCGCTGGAGATCCGCGTCTATCGCGGGGCCGACGGGGCCTTCACCCTCTATGACGACGAGGGCGACGGCCAGGGCTATCGCCAGGGCCGCCAGGCGACGATCGAGCTGCGCTGGAACGAGGCGGCCCGCACCCTGACCCTGGGTCCGCGCCAGGGCCAGTATCCGGGCATGCCGCGCGAGCGGACCTTCAACATCGTCTGGACAGGCGAGGGGACCGGCGCGGGCCTGGCGACCTCGCCCCCGGCCAAGGTGGTCCGCTATGTCGGCCAGCAGGTGGTGGTGAGCGCGCCTTAAGGGCTCCCGCCGTCCTGCTGTCTGGCGGCGCGAGGCCCGCTATGACGGGTCAAAGGGAAGCGAGAGGCGAACCCAAGCCCCCAAGCTTCAGACCACCGGCCGGCCGTCGTCGGGGGTGGTCGGGGCGCCGGGCGGGCTGTCCGGGGTCGGGAACACCGGTCCGTCCGGGGGCGGCGGGCCGGCCGGCATCTCCGGCGGGATCGGCGGCGAGCGCGGGTCGCGCTGCGGGGGCAGGCTCATCAGGCCACCTGCAGCACGATCTTGCCGCGGACGTGCTCGCGCTCGAGCCGCCGCTCGGCCTGGTCGGAGGCCTCCAGCGGGAAGACGCGGTCGATGTGCGGGATGATGCGGCGCTCGTCGATCAGGCCTGTGATCTGGGCCAGCTGCGCGCCGTCCGGTTCGGTGAGATAGGTCAGGCCCATGGCCTCGCGGGCGGCGGCCTTGGCCTGGTCGGGTTCGCCGACGGTCGAGACCAGCAAGCCGCCGCGACGGACCACGTCCCAGGACCGGTCCTGGGTCTCGCCGCCGACCAGGTCGAGCACCAGGTCCACGGCCCGGACCGCCTCGCGGAAGTCCTGGGCCTTGTAGTCGACCACGGTGGCCGCGCCCAGACCGCGGACGAAGTCGTGGTCCTGGCCGGCGCAGGTGGCGATCACCATGGCCCCGCGGCCGGCCGCCAGCTGCACGGCGAAATGGCCGACCCCGCCGCTGGCGCCGTGGATCAGCACGGTCTGGCCGTCCAGCAGGCCGCCCTGGGTGAACAGCCCCTGCCAGGCGGTGAGCGCGGCCAGCGGCACGGCGGCGGCCTGCACGAAGTCCAACCGGGCGGGCTTGGGCGCGCAGAGCGCGGCGGGGACCGAGACGAACTGCGCATAGCCGCCCTTGTCCCGCGGCAGCATGGCGTAGACGGCGTCGCCCGGCTTCAGCGTCGTCACCGCCTCGCCGCAGCGGCTGACCACCCCGGCGATGTCGCGGCCCAGGGTCAGGGGAAGCTGGTCCTCGCGCAGATAGCCGCCGCGACGGATCTTGTAGTCGACCGGATTGACGCTGGAGGCGCGCACCTGGACCAGGACCTCGTCCCGGGCCGGGTCGGGGGTGGGCAGGTCCTCCAGGCGCAGGACGTCGGGACCGCCGAATTCATGGATCCGCACCGCCTTCATGACAGGCCTCCTGATGTCGGTCGGAAACCCATCGAACCCGATCGGCCCCGCATGGGTTCCCCGCGCGGGCGAAAATCGGACGGCGGCGGCGGTCAGGCGTGGTCGGAAAGGTCGTAGATCTGTTCGGCCGCGATCCACTTCTCGCCCGGCGCGGCCCAGGGCAGCGCCTGCTGGAAGGTCCACATCAGCGTCTCCCAGGCCTGGACGTCGGGATCGGCGGCGTCGGCGGCGGCCTTGGCCTCGGGCGAGAAGCTCGGGCCGGTCTCCATGATCATGAACAGCCGGTTGCCGGTCAGCCAGATCTCCAGGCTCTCGATGCCCGCCGCCCGGATCGACCGGGTCACGGCGGCCGGCGGCCCCCCGGGCGCATGCCATTCCCGGTAGCGCGCGATCAGCGCCGGGTCATCCTTGAGGTCGAGCGCGAAACAGCGTCGCTGGGTCGTCATGCCGATGGTCTCCACCCGCTCGCCATTTTCATATTTGACGAGGCAATTTATCTATGATGCTTTCGTTCCAGACAAACTGCGCCGGGTCAACGGGCGCGACCAGTGAGGAACGCCCGCATGGCCAGCGACACCCACCACCCGAAGACGGCGCTCGCGCCCATGATCCTGATCGTCACCCTGTTCTTCCTGTGGGGCGTGGCCAACAATCTCAACGACGTGCTGATCCCGCACCTGAAGAAGGCGTTCTTCCTGACCGACCTGCGCTCGGGCCTGGTGCAGTCGGCCTTTTATCTGGGCTATTTCTTCCTGGCCCTGCCGGCCGGCCTGGTCATGCGCCGGTATGGCTACAAGACCGCGGTGATCGTCGGCCTGTTGCTGTTCGGCCTCGGGGCGTTGCTGTTCTACCCGGCCGCCCAGGTGCAGCAGTACGGCCTGTTCCTCGGGGCGCTGTTCGTCATCGCCTCGGGCCTGGCTTTCCTGGAGACCTCGGCCAACCCGCTGATCACCGTGCTGGGCGACCCGGCCAAGGCCGAGCAGCGGCTGAACTTCGCCCAGGCCTTCAATCCGCTGGGCTCGATCACCGCCGTGGTCGTCGGCCGCCAGTTCATCCTGTCGGGCGTCGAACCGACCAAGGCCGAGTTCGCGGCGATGAGCCCGGCCCAACTGGCCGCGTTCCAGACCGCCGAGGCCCACTCGACCCAGATCCCCTACCTGATCATCGCCGCCGTGGTGCTGGTCTGGGCGGTGCTGGTGGCGATCACTCGCTTTCCGCACGCCGCCGGCCGTCCCGACGCCGACGAGGCCGACGCCGCCCTGCCGGCCGGCCAGGCGATCTCGGGCCTGTTCGCCCGCCCGCGCTTCCTGTTCGGCGTGGTCGCCCAGTTCTTCTATGTCGGGGCCCAGGTCGGGGTGTGGAGCTACATGATCCGCTACGCCCAGCACGAGATCCCCGGCATGGGCGAGAAGACCGCCGCGGCCTATCTGTCCTGGTCGCTGGTCGGCTTCATGGCCGGGCGCTTCATCGGCACGGCGCTGATGAACCGGGTCAGCCCCTCGCTGCTGATGGCCGTGTTCGCGGCGATCAACGTGGTCCTGACCCTGACGGCGGCCCTGGTCGGCGGCCAGGTGGGACTCTACGCCCTGGCGGCGACCAGCTTCTTCATGTCGATCATGTTCCCGACCATCTTCGCCAGCTCGCTGAAGGGCCTGGGCCCGCTGACCAAGACCGGCTCGTCCTTCCTGGTCATGAGCATCATCGGCGGCGCGGTGCTGACGGCGGTGATGGGCGCGATCTCCGACGTCAGCGCCATCACCTTCGCCATCCTGGTGCCGTCCGCCTGTTTCGCGGTGGTCAGCCTGTTCGGCTTCACCGCCGGTCCCGCAACCCGCGCGGACCTGAAAGCCACCGCCGGAGCGCACGCGTAATGATGGATGTCCTGGTCTGCGCCGCCCCGGGCCAACTGGTCCTGGAGCGTCGTCCCATCCCGGCCCCGACGGAGGACGAGGTGCTGATCCGCGTGCGCCGCGTGGGGGTGTGCGGCACCGACATGCACATCTATCGCGGCACCCAGCCCTTCCTGGCCTATCCGCGGGTGATGGGCCACGAGCTGTCCGGCGAGGTCGCCCAGGCCCCGGCCGGCAGCGGCCTAGTCACGGGCGATCCGGTCTATGTGATGCCCTACATGTCCTGCGGGACCTGCGCCGCCTGCCGCAAGGCCAAGCCCAACTGCTGCATGAACATCCAGGTGCTGGGCGTGCACCGAGACGGCGGCATGGCCCAGTACCTGGCCGTGCCGGCGGGCTTCGTCCGCAAGGCCGACGGGATCAGCCTGGACGAGGCGGCGATGATCGAGTTCCTGGCCATCGGCGCCCACGCCGTGCGCCGCGCCGCCGTCTCCCCGGGACAGTCGGTGCTGGTGGTCGGCGCGGGGCCGATCGGCATCGCCGCGGCGCTGTTCGCCAAGCTCCAGGGCGGGATCGTCACGGCGCTGGACGGCCGCCAGGACCGCCTGGACTTCTGCCGCGACCACCTGGGCGTCGACCATGTGGCGACCCTGGGCGAGGACACGCGCCAGGCCCTGTCCGACCTCACGAACGGCGACTTCTTCGACGTGGTCTTCGACGCCACCGGCAACCCCAAGGCCATGGAGGCCGGCTTCGCCTATGTCGGCCATGGCGGATCCTATGTGCTGATCTCGGTGGTCGGGGCCAACATCACCTTCTCCGACCCGGAGTTCCACAAGCGCGAGGCGACGCTGCTGGGCAGCCGCAACGCCACGCCGGAGGACTTCGACGCCGTGGTCGCGGCGATGCGGGCCGGCAAGGTGCCGACCAAGGCCCTGAACACCCACGCCGCCACCCTGGCGGAGGTCGCCAACGCCCTGCCGGGCTGGATGGAGCCGCAGGCGGGAGTCATTAAGGCGATCGTGGCTTGCTGATCGACGCCCACCACCATTTCTGGCGGATCGGCCAGAACGACTGCACATGGCCGACCCCGGACCTGGCGGCGATCCATCGCAACTTCCTACCCGAGGACCTGGCCGCCGTCGGCGCGCCGCTGGACCTGGCGGGCGGCGTCCTGGTCCAGTCCCAGCCCAGCGACCGCGACACCGACTGGCTGCTGGACCTGGCTGAAGACGAGCCGCAAGTGCTGGGCGTCGTCGGCTGGGCCGATCTCGCCGCGCCGGACGCCCCGGCGCGGATCGCCGCCCTGGCCGAACGGCGCAAGCTGCGCGGCCTGCGGCCGATGCTGCAGAACTTAGCCGACGACGCCTGGATCGCCGATCCGGCCCTCGACCCGGCGATCGACGCCATGGTCGCCGGCCGGCTGTCGCTCGACGCCCTGGTCTTCACCCGCCACCTGCCGCACCTGCGCCGCCTGGCCGAGCGCCGTCCGGACCTGGCCATCGTCATCGACCACGGCGCCAAGCCGCCGATCGCGGCTGGGGAACTTCAGCCCTGGGCCGACCAGATCGCCGCCCTGGCCGAGCTGCCCCAGGTCCATTGCAAGCTGTCGGGCCTGCTGACCGAGGCCGCGCCGGGCGCCGATCCGCAGGCCCTGGCGCCCTATGTCGCCCATCTGGTCGCGGCGTTCGGGCCCCGGCGGCTGATGTGGGGCAGCGACTGGCCGGTGCTCAACCTGGCCGGCGATTACGGCGGCTGGCTCGACCTGGCCCGCACGCTCAGCGGCCTGACGGCGGCGTCCGACCTGGCCGATCTGTTCGGCGAGACGGCCCGCCGATTCTATCGGCTATAGTCCCGCTATGGCCGACTCCGACGATCCCGACCGCCGCTACCGCGCCCCCGCCCTCGAAAAGGGCCTGGACGTGCTCGAGCTCCTGGCCGCGCGCGGCGCGCCCCTGACCCCGTCGCAGATCTCGTCGGCCCTCGACCGTTCGGTCAGCGAGCTGTTCCGGATGGTCCAGGTGCTGGAGTTCCGCGGCTATGTCGCCCAGGCGCCGGGCGGAGACGGCCTGGTGCTGACCGACAAACTGTTCGCCCTGGGCATGACCCGGGCCCCGGTCCGCGACCTGCTGGAGACGGCGCTGCCGGCCATGCGGCGGCTGTCGAACGCCATCGGCCAGTCCTGCCACCTGGCCGTGGCCAGCGGCAGCCAGATGGTGGTGGTGGCCCGGGTCGAGGCCCCCGGCGACCAGGGCTTCTCGGTACGCGTCGGCCGGCGGGGCGCCCTGGTCGAAGCCACCTCGGGCCTGGTGCTCTACGCCTTCCAGCCGGAGCGCGTTCGCCGCGACTGGGCCGAGCGCCTGGCGCCGACCATGGCGCCGGCGGCCTGGAAGGCGTTCGACGCCAAGGCGGCCCAGGCTTGCGCCGACGGCTATGTGCAGGCGGCCAGCGACGTGACCAAGCATGTGCTCGACCTGTCGGTGCCGGTGATGGACGCCGAGGGCGTCGCCGCCGCCCTAACCTCGCCCTATATCGAAACCCCGGCCGCCATTCCCGTCCCCGCCACCATCGCCGCCCTGCAGGCCGCGGCGCGGGAGATTTCCACCGAATTGGGCGGCGGCTGAGCGCCTGAGGCCAAGATCCAACGCCCGCGCGATTGACTTCGCGCGCCCGGAAGCCGATTTTACCAGCAACAACGCTTTTAAAGATAAACGGGCGGAAGCCTTGGCCACCTCAGTCGTTTCCGATCCCCGCCCGCCGGCCGTTCGCCCGGACCCGCTTCCGACTCTCGGCTTCGGGGCCGCGGCGATCGGCAATCTCTACGCCGCCGTGTCCGACGCCGAGGCCGAGGCGACCGTCCAGGCCGCTTTGGACGCCGGCCTAAGCTATTTCGACACCGCCCCGCACTATGGCTTCGGCCTCAGCGAGACCCGGCTGGGCCGGGCCCTGCCCGCCGAGGTCCGAATCTCGACCAAGGTCGGCCGAGTGCTGAAGCCCGCCCCCGACGCCGATCCGGCCGCCGAGCGCCACGGCTTCGTCGGAGCCGCGCCGTTCGAGCCGGTGTTCGACTATAGCCATGACGGGGTGATGCGCTCGTTCGAGGCCAGCCTGAAGCGGCTCGGCCGCGACCGCGTCGACGTGCTGCTGGCCCACGACCTGGGCCGGCTGACCCATGGCGACGACCATCCGCGCCTGTTCCGGCAGTTCCTCGACGGCGGCTACCGGGCGATGCGCGACCTGCGCGATTCCGGCGCGGCCGGGGCGATCGGCCTGGGCGTCAACGAGACCGCGATCTGCGAGGAGGCCCTGGGCCACGCCGATTTCGACGTCATCCTGCTGGCCGGCCGCTACACGCTCCTGGAGCAGGACGCCCTCGACCGCTTCCTGCCGCTGTGCGTCGCCCGCGCCGTGTCGGTGATCATCGGCGGGCCGTTCAATTCGGGCATACTGGTCGAGGGCGTCCGGCCCGGCCGCACCGCCCACTACGACTACGCCCCGGCGCCGCCCGAGATCCTCGACCGGGTCGGCCGGCTGGCGGCGGTCTGCGCGGCCCACGCCGTGCCGCTGCCGGCCGCGGCCCTGCAGTTCCCGCTGGCCCACCCGGCCGTGGCCAGCGTCATTCCCGGCATGGCCAGCCCCGCCCAGGTCGCCCAGGCCCAGGCCTGGCTGGCGACTCCCGTTCCCGACGCCCTGTGGGACGACCTGCGGACCCAGGGCCTGCTGCGGACCGACGCGCCCGCACCTTCTGCTCCGGTGACCGCATGAGCCAGATCCTGCTGCATCCCGACGACAACGTGCTGGTGCTGAGCGCGCCGGTGCGGGCCGGCGACCGGCTGACGATCGACGGCCAGGCGGTGATCGCCTCGGCCGACGTCGGCGTCGGCCACAAGCTGGCCCGCCGCGCCCTGGCGGTCGGCGACAAGGTGCTGAAGTACGGCGCGCCGATCGGCTCGATGACCGCCCCGGCTGCGGCCGGCGAGCACGTCCACCTCCACAACATGAAGAGCGACTACATCGCCAGCCACACTCGGCTGGCGACCGGCGCGGAAGGACATTGACCATGCGCGGCTATCTGCGCGCCGACGGCCGCAAGGGCGTTCGCAACGTCATCGCCGTGGCCTATCTGGTCGAGTGCGCCCATCACGTGGCCCGGGCGATCGTCACCAAGAGCGACGACCCCGACGTTCAGTTGATCGGTTTCCCGGGCTGCTATCCCAACGCCTACGCCCTGAAGGTCATGCAGGCGATCGGCACGCACCCTAACGTCGGCGGCGTGCTGCTGGTCTCGCTGGGCTGCGAGAGCTTCAATCGCGAGGCCCTGCGCACCGCGGTCGAGGCCAGCGGCCGGCCGGTCGAGACCCTGGTCATCCAGGAAAACGGCGGCACCGCCAGCACCATCCAGAAGGGTCGCGAGGCCGTGGCCCGGCTGAAGGCGATCGCCGACCAGACGCCGGTCGTGCCGATGGACGTCTCCGAACTGGTGATCGGCACCATCTGCGGCGGGTCGGACGGCACCAGCGGCATCACCGCCAACCCCGCCGTCGGCCGGGCCTTCGACCGCCTGGGCGCGGCCGGCGCGGCCTGCGTCTTCGAGGAGACCGGCGAACTGGTCGGCTGCGAGACGATCATGGCCGATCGCGCGATCACGCCGGAACTGGGCCGCGAGCTGGAGCTCAGCGTCCAGAAGGCCGAGGCCTACTACACCGTCATGGGCTATGGCAGCTTCGCGCCCGGCAACGCCGAGGGCGGGCTGACGACCCAGGAAGAAAAGTCGATGGGGGCCTATTCCAAGTCGGGTTCGGCCCCGATCGTGGGCATCCTCAAGCCCGGCGACCAACCGCCCACCGGCGGCCTCTACCTGCTCGACGTGGTGCCGGACGGCGAACCGCGCTTCGGCTTCCCCAACATCTCCGACAACGCCGAGATCGTCGAGCTGATCGCCTGCGGCGCCCACATCACCCTGTTCACCACCGGCCGCGGCTCGGTGGTCGGCTCGGCGATCTCGCCGGTGATCAAGATCTGCGCCAATCCCGAGACCTACCGCAAGCTGTCGGGCGACATGGACGTCGACGCCGGCCGGATCATGGAGGGCCGCGGCACGCTGGACGAGGTCGGCGGCGAGATCCACGATCTGGTCCTGGCCGTGGCCGGCGGCCAGCGGACGCTGTCGGAGGAACTGGGCCACCAGGAATTCATCCTCACCTACAAGGCCTTCGACCCGATCGGTCCGGCCTGCCTGCCCCTGCGGCGGGCCAGCTAGAGAGTTCGCGAGACATGGGAAGACTTTCCGGCAAGACCGCCCTGGTCACCGCCGCCGCCCAGGGCATCGGCAAGGCCAGCGCCGAGCTCTTCGCCCGCGAAGGGGCGCGGGTGATCGCCACCGACATCAACGACGCCCTGCTGGCCCAGGTCGAAGGCTGCGAGGCGCGGCGGCTCGACGTGCTCGATCCCGAGGCGATCAAGGCCCTGGCCGCCGAGCTCGGTCCGATCGACGTGCTGTTCAACTGCGCCGGCTACGTCCATTCGGGCACCATCCTCGACTGCGACGAGGCGGCCTGGAGCTTCTCCAACGACCTCAACGTCAACGCCATGTACCGGATGATCCGCGCCTTCCTGCCGGCCATGCTGGAGGCCGGCGGCGGTTCGATCGTCAACATGTCGTCGGTGGCCAGTTCGATCAAGGGCGTGCCCGGCCGCTTCGCCTACGGGGCCACCAAGGCCGCGGTGATCGGCCTGACCAAGGCGGTGGCAGCCGACTTCGTCGGCCAGGGCGTGCGCTGCAACGCCATCTGCCCCGGCACCGTCGAGACCCCGTCCCTGAACCAGCGCCTAGTCGACACCGGCGACTACGAGGCCGCCCGCAAGGCCTTCATCGGCCGCCAGCCGATGGGCCGCCTGGGCAAGCCCGAGGAGCTGGCCCAGCTGGCCCTCTATCTGGCCAGCGACGAGTCCGCCTTCACCACCGGCCAGATCCACATCATCGACGGCGGCTGGATCAACTGATCCGGCCCGCGCCAGCAAGGATTTCCCATGAAACTGCTCCGCTTCGGCCCCGCCGGCCAGGAACGTCCCGGCCTGCTGGACGCCGCCGGCCAGATCCGCGACCTCGGCGCGATCATCGACGACCTCGCCGGCCCGTCGCTGTCGCCGGCGGTGCTGGCCCAGCTGGCGGCGCTGGACCCGGAGGCCCTGCCGCTGGTCGCCGAACCGGGCCGCATCGGCCCCTGCGTGGGCCGGATCGGCAAGTTCATCTGCATCGGCCTGAACTACGCCGACCACGCCGCCGAGAGCAATCTGCCGGTGCCGGTCGAGCCGGTGATCTTCATGAAGGCCACCAGCGCCGTCGTCGGCCCCAATGACGACGTCATCCAGCCGCTCGGCTCGACCAAGCTGGACTGGGAGGTCGAGTTCGGCGTGGTGATCGGCACCGAGGCCCGCTACGTCTCCGAGGAGGCCGCCCTCGACCATGTGGCCGGCTATTGCGTGATCAACGACGTCTCCGAACGCGCCTTTCAGATCGACGGCACCGGCACCTGGGACAAGGGCAAGGGCTGCGACACCTTCGGCCCGACCGGCCCGTGGCTCGTCACCCAGGACGAGGCCGGCGACATCGACGACCTGGCCATGTGGCTGACCGTCAACGGCCAGACCTTCCAGAACGGCTCGACCAAGACCATGGTCTTCAAGCCGGCCTTCCTGGTCTCCTACGTCTCGCGGTTCATGAGCCTGCAGCCGGGCGACGTGATCTCGACCGGCACCCCGCCCGGCGTCGGCATGGGCCAGAAGCCGCCGCTGTACCTGAAGCCCGGCGACGTGATGGAACTGGGCATCGAAGGCCTGGGAATCCAGCGCCAGACGGTGGTCGCCGAAACGCGCGTCGGCTGACAAATTAATCCGCATGCGGTCCGGGACGCCCTAGGTCCGTCCAGGGCCGTATGCGCGGCCATTCCCACCGCCCGCCTTGTCCTGTAGCACTATCGTGACTACGGGGCGGAGGGGGAGCGGCCTTTGTTCAATCTCGCCACGCTGCAGCCGATCCTGCGCACCGCGATCGACGCGGTCGTGGTGATGGACGCCGGCGGCGTGATCGTCGACTGGAACGGCAAGGCCGAACAGGTCTTCGGCTGGTCTCGCGACGAGGTCGTGGGCCGCAATCTCGGCGAGGTGATCATTCCGCCCCGCTTCCGCGAGGCCCATCGCCTGGGCCTGGCGCGCCTGCTGGCGACCGGCCGACAGACCGTGCTGGACCGCCTGCTCGAACTGAGCGCCCTGCGGCGCGACCAGTCGGAATTCCCGGTCGAGCTTTCGATCACCCTGTCCAAGGATGTCGGGTCGCCGCTGTTCCTGGGGTTCATTCGCGACATCTCCGAACGGCGCGAGGTGATGGCCAGGCTGGCTGGCAGCGAGGCGCGGTTCAGGGCGGCCATCGACGCGGTGCAGGGCATCCTGTGGACCAACAGCGCTACGGGGGAGATGGCCGGCGACCAGCCGGGCTGGGCCGCCCTGACCGGGCAGGCGCCGCACGAGTACCAGGGCCTGGGCTGGACCCAGGCCGTCCACCCCGACGATGTCGAGCCCACCCTGCAGGCCTGGACCGCCGCGGTCGCCGAGGGCCGTCCCTTCGTCTTCGAGCATCGCGTGCGGCGGCGCGACGGCGTCTGGCGGGAGTTCGTGATCCGGGCCGTGCCCGTGCCCGAGACCGACGGCTCGGTCCACGAATGGGTCGGCGTCCATACCGACGTCACCGAACAGAGGCTGGCCGAGGCGCGCCTGCGGCAGAGCGAGGCCCAGTTCCGGGCCATGGCCGATTCCGCCCCGGCCCCGGTGTGGATGACCACGGCGGCGGGCGGCATCGAGTTCGCCAACGAGGCCTTCGCCGAGTTCGCCGGCCTCCGCCGCGAGGACCTGCTGGGCGACGTCTGGGTGAGCCTGATTCATCCGGACGACATCCCCGGCGTCCTGGCCAAGCGGGCCGAGGCTCGCGGGAGCCTGCTGCCCTACAGCTTCGAGGCGCGGTTCTACCGCAGCGACGGCGGCTATCGCTGGATGCTGGCCAACGCCAAGCCGCGCTTCGGGCCGGACGGCGAGTTCCAGGGCTATCTGGGCATCGCCATGGACCTGACCGAGACCAAGGCGGCCGAGGCGCGCCAGCGGCTGCTGATCAACGAGCTGAACCACCGGGTCAAGAACACCCTGGCCTCGATCCAGTCGATCGCCCGCCAGACCCTGCGGGTCGGCGAGACCCCGCCGCATGTGCGCGAACGGCTGATCGACCGGCTGCTGGCGATGTCGACCGCCCATGACGTGCTGACCCGCGAGAACTGGGAGGGCGCGGCGATTGACGAAGTCATTCGCCAGGGCGTGCGGCCGTTCGTCGACGAGCGCGAGCCGGGGCGGATCACGATCCGCGGCGGCAATCTGCGCGTGGGTCCCAGCGCCGCCCTGTCCCTGGCCCTGGCCATCCACGAGCTGGGCACCAATGCGGTGAAGTACGGCGCGCTGTCGACGCCGGCCGGCCAGGTGGCGATCGACTGGGACCGGATCGAGGACGACTGCGCCGTCGTGCGCTGGAAGGAAACCGGCGGCCCGCCGGTCAAGCCGCCGAGTCGCAAGGGCTTCGGCTCCAGGTTGCTGGACGGCGGCCTCGCCGCCGATCTGGGCGGCCAGCCGAAGCTGATCTTCGCGCCCGACGGCGTGGAGGCGGTGCTTCCGGTGCGCATCGCCCGGTAGCGGCGACGGCCCTTCGCGACCTCTTTCAAATGTCTGACTATTGTCTTTCGACGTCGGCGCTCCCGGCTTCGCTCGACGGCCGGACGCGACAGTAACGGCGCAGCAACAAAGGCCTGCGCGCCGGGCCATTCCTCCGGCAAATCAATAACGACGGGGTTCTGCTCGCCCTCCTGCCCGGCCGCCTCGGGAGGGTCGACGAGCGGGGCTGCGACCTCGTGTCGCCGGCGCGCGGTTAAATTGTATGATGATTACCTATTGCCATGTTCGAATGATAACGATATCACATTCACACGGCGCTAGAGCCGCCACGTGAGAAACGACCCCCGCGTCACCGCGACGAGGTCGCCCAGGGAGTGAAACCGTCGCGCCGCCAGGCCCGAACATCCGCCTTGTCCGAAGGCCTTCGGCGTCGAACGCCGCCCATTGAAACATGCGTCGCGACCCAACGAGGCGCGGCGTCAACCGAACAAACGGAGGGGACACCATGAACACTTGCAGCAAGATTCACCGCCGGTCCGCGCAGGGCCGGCTCCTGGCCACCGCCTCGATGGTCGCCATGCTGGCCGGCGCCGCGGGCGCTGCCCACGCCCAGACCGCGCCGGCCCCGGCCGCGGCCCCGATCAACGACACCGCCGTCGCCGAAGTCGTCGTCACCGGCATCCGCCAGAGCCTGCAGTCGTCGGTGGCGATGAAGAAGAACACCATGGAGGTGGTCGACTCCATTCGCGCCGAGGACATCGGCAAGCTGCCCGACCCCAACGTCGCCGAAACCCTGACCCGGGTGCCGGGCGTGCAGGGCTACCGCTATGGCGGCGAAGGCGCCTCGCCGGTCGGCGTCGGCTCGGGCCTGACCATCCGCGGCCTGTCGGGTCAGACGGCGTCGCAGGTCGACGGCCGCGTCTACTTCACCGCCGGCGGCAGCGAGTTCAACATCGAAGCCGCCATCCCCGGCATGATCTCGGGCCTGGACGTCTACAAGAACCCGTCGGCCGAGCACATCGAAGGCGGCATCGGCGGCCTGGTCGACGTGCGCACCCGCCGGCCGCTGGACCTGAAGGGCTTCACCGCCAGCGCCGCGATCTCCGGCAAGTACAACGACATGGTCAAAAGCCTGCAGCCGGAATATTTCGGCCTGATCGCCAACCGCTGGAACGTCGGCGACGGCGAGATGGGCCTGCTGCTGGCCGGCAACTACCAGAAGAGCTGGAACCGCTCGGACAACGCCCCCGGCCCCGGCGGCGCCCAGCTGCGCCGGTCGGCCGCGGCCAACAGCAGCGACTGCAGCGCCGCCAATCTGGGCGGAGCCTATAACGCGGCCTTGGCCGGCCGCTCGGACCTCAACTGCCTGATCTCGGTCAGCAACGCCGACGCTCTGGCCATGACCCCGGCCCAACGCGCCAACCTGATCAACTTCGCCGGCGTGCAGGTCAACGAAAACGAGGAGGACATCCAGCGCACCCGCAAGGGCCTCAACGGCGCCTTCCAGTGGAAGCCGAAGTCGAACCTCGAATTCTACGTCGACGGCAACTACAACTCCTACCTCTATCACCAGAGCTACCGGTTCCTGAATTCGAGCGACAGCCGCTATGTCCAGAACCTGACGACCACGCCGTTCAGCACCACCGAAGGCCTGACCAGCCGCAACGCCAACGGCGGCGAGGATGCGGTCCTGGCCGGCCAGCGCTTCGCCAGCGGCACGTTCGTCGGCTCGACCTTCAGCAACACCGGCGGCGAGGAGCACCGGCTCTACAAGACCTGGATCCTGGCTGGCGGCTCCAAGTGGAGCCCGACCGACGACCTCGACCTGAAGCTCGACCTTTCCTACGTCAAGGCCGACCAGCACCAGGACAACCGCGCGGTCGTCATGGTTCCCCGGACCGGCCTGGCCTGGAACACCACCCGTTCGATCGGCCTGCCGCAACAGGTCTCGATCTCGGGTCCGGATCTCGGCAGCCCCGGCACGTGGACGATGCTGAACTACGCCAACGGCACCAACAACGTCTATGACGACGCCGGCCTGGCCGCCCAGTTCGACGGCAAGTACAAGCTGCACGACAGCTTCATCGAGGATATCAAGTTCGGCACGCGGTATTACCGCAAGAAGTCGAAGTTCTATAACTACTCGTTCAACGGCAAGAACCTGACGACCGACGGCCTGGCCCTGACGGCCACCCAGTCGAACGGCATCTTCGCCACCGGCGTCGCGGACCTGGTCAACGGCTCGCACACCAATTGGCTCGGCGGCGACGCCGGCTACAGCGGCGGCTTCCTGACCTTCAATCCCGACGCCCTGCTGGGCGACAACGTCCGCAACCGCTTCCCGCTGGCCGGCATTCCCGCCGAGGACTCGCTGCCGGAAGTCGTGCTGTCGCGCCGCCTGGCGACCGAGGAGACCTTCGCCGGCTACGGCGTGGCCGACTTCAGCTTCCTGAACGACAAGATCCGCGGCAATGTCGGCGTGCGGGTCGTGCACACCAACCTCGACGCCGAGGCCCGGATCACCGACTCCAGCAGCGGCGTGCCGGTCATCGTCCCGAACAAGAGCAGCAACGCCTATACCGACATCCTGCCGACCTTCAACGTCACCGGCTACATCACCCCCGACACCCTGCTGCGGTTCGGCTACGGCCAGGGCATGACCCGGCCCAACGTCGGCGACATCAACCCGACCATTTCGGTCAACAGCACCATCGGCACGGGATCACGCGGCAACGCCGACCTGCAGCCGCTGCGCGCCGACAGCTATGATCTGTCGTTCGAGAAGTACTTCAACGGCACCAGCTATGTGTCGGTCGCGGCGTTCTACAAGAAGATTGACGGCTTTGTTCTGGGCGTGGACAGCTGCCAGACCGTTCCGACGGCGGGCCCGATTACGGCCCAGTCCAACAGCTGCCCGGCCGGTCAGTATCAGATCACCACGCCGACCAACGCCGATCCGGGTACGGCCAAGGGCGTCGAGTTGGCCTTCCAGACCTTCTTCGACTACGATTTCCTGCCACACGTGCTGAAGAACTTCGGCGTCCAGGGCTCCTACACCCACGTCAAGACCGAGCTGCCGGTGAAACTGTCGGGCTCGACCGGCCCGACGACCATCGTCCGCCAGCCCTTCCAGTCCGACGACAACTACAGCATCGCCGGCCTCTACGAGAGCGGCTTCATGTCGGCCCGGCTCGTCTACACCTACCGTTCCGACTTCGTGCTGTTCGGGATCTCGCCCAATCCGATCGATGGGCGCTACCTGAAGGGCTACGGCCTGCTCGACGCCTCGGTGAACTTCAACCTGCGCAAGGACCTGACCCTGTCGCTGACGGCGTCGAACCTCACCAACAAGGCGCCGCAGCGCTATGTGGGCGAGCCCGACCACGGCTACGACACCGACATCCTGCGCCAGGCCTACGCCAACGGCCGCATCTACGGGGTGAGCCTCCGCTACAAGTTCGGCGGCTGATCCCTTTCTTCCATCTCCCCCACTTCGAGCGCCGTCCCCCCTGGGGCGGCGCTCTTTTTCTTGGGCGGAACCTCCAGCCCGCGCGGGGCTCTGGTCGAGCCTGTCCTTGGACCTGATCCTATCGGCAACTCGCCTAAGGAGAGAATGGTCGCGCCGGCCCTACACCCACTCCGGCGCCACATCCCGCCCCAGCATTTCCTCATAAGACGGCCGCGCGCGGATCACTGCGAACTTGTCGCCGTCGACCAGCACCTCGGGGACCAGCGGTCGGGTGTTGTACTCGCTGGCCATGGCCGCGCCATAGGCGCCGGCCGACATGAAGGCCACCAGGTCGCCCGCCGCCAGCGGCGGCAAGGCGCGGTCACGGGTGAAGGTGTCGCCGGTCTCGCAGATCGGCCCGACCACGTCGTAACTGGTCTCGCCGGTCCGCGGGATCACCGGGCGGATGTCGTGGAAGGCGTCGTACATGGCCGGACGGATCAGGTCGTTCATGGCCGCATCGATGACCAGGAAGCGCTTGCCCTCCGGCCGTTCGTGGACGTGGATCACCTCGCTGACCAGCACCCCGGCGTTGGCGGCGATCACCCGGCCCGGCTCGAAGGCCAGCTTCACCGGCAGGCCCTGGACCGCCTCGGCGACCATCACCGCGAACTCGGCCGGGGAGGGCGGTTCGGGCATGTCGAAATAGGGCACGCCCAGGCCGCCGCCGAGGTCGAGGCGCTCGACATGCAGGCCCTCGCCCAGAAGCTGCTCGACCAGGCCGCGCATCTTGCCGAAGGCCTGGCGCATCGGCGTCAGGTCGGTGATCTGGCTGCCGATGTGGCAGGCCACGCCGATCGGTTCGAGGTGGGCGTGGTTGCTGGCGTTGGCGTAGAGGCGCGCGGCCTCGGCGAACGAGACGCCGAACTTGTTCTCGGACTTGCCGGTGGCGATCTTGGCGTGACCGCCGGCGGCGACGTCGGGATTGACCCGGAACGCCACCCTGGCCTTGACGCCCAGTTCGGCGGCGACCTCGGCGATCAGGTTCAGCTCGGGCTCGGACTCGACATTGATCTCGGCGACGCCGGCCTGCAGCGCGAAGGCGATCTCGCCGCGTTTCTTGCCGACCCCGGAGAACACGATGCGCTCGCCGGGGATGCCGGCCGCCAGGGCGCGGCGCACCTCGCCCTCCGACACCGTGTCGGCCCCGGCCCCCAGGTTGCCCAGCACCTTGAGCACCGCGACATTGGAATTGGCCTTGACCGCATAGGCGACCAGCGGGTCGGCGATCCCGGCGGCGACCAGGGCGCCGTGGAACACCTTGAAGTGCCGCTCCAGGGTGGCGCGGGAATAGACATAGACCGGCGTGCCGACCTCGCCTGCGATCCTGGCCAGCGGAACGCCTTCGCAGGCGAGGCCTTCGGGGCCGTATTCGAAATGGTTCACGTCGAGGTCTTTCTGGGCCCGCCGGCGTCGGTGGGTCCGTCCTCGTCCTTCGACAGGCTCAGGATGAGGGCTGGAGCAGGGGCGTTGCGATTGAAATCCTCATCCTGAGCTCGTCGAAGGACGAGGATTTCATGTGCGGCGTAACGGGTCAGTTCCCCGTCGAACTCGGGAAGCCGGGGCCGGAGGGGCCGCCGAACGGGTCGGTCTGGGTGCCGCCCAGCGGCGCGGCGCGGGTCGTGCGGTTGCTCGACGCCGGGTCCATGTTCTCCTGCGCGCCGTTGGGCCGGGCCGGCTGGTTGGCCTGGGCCGAGGACTGGCGGCGCTGGGCCTCGTAGGCGGCCTTCTTCTGGGCGTTCCACAGCGGGGCGGGACGTTCCAGTGCAGCCTGCTTGCCGCAGGCCGACAGGCCGGCGCCCGACACGGCCAGGGCGGCGAGGGTCAAGAGGGTGGCGGGGCGGATCATCCGAGCAGTTCCTTCCAACGCGCGATCTGGGCGCGAACCTGGGCGGGAGCGGTCCCGCCATAGCTGATGCGGCTGGCCGCCGAGGCGGCGGGGGTGAGCACGGTGTAGATTTCAGAAGTGATGCGCGGCTCGATCGCTTGCAAGTCGGCCAGCGCCAGTTCCGCCAGATCCACGCCCTTGCCCTCCGCCGCCTTCACGGCCGAGCCTGTCACGTGGTGGGCGTCGCGGAAAGGCATGTTCAGCTCGCGCACTAGCCAGTCGGCGAGGTCCGTGGCGGTCGAGAACCCGGCCCCGGCGGCGGCGGCCATCTTTTCGGTGTTCGGCGTCAAGTCGGCGACCATGCCGGCCATGGCCAGCAAGGAGAGCTCCAGGGCGTCGAAGGCCTCGAAGGTGGGGACCTTGTCCTCCTGCATGTCCTTGGAATAGGCCAGCGGCAGGCCCTTCATCACCACGGTCAGGGTGGTCAACGAGCCCAGGATCCGGCCGACCTTGGCGCGGACCAGCTCGGCGGCGTCGGGGTTCTTCTTCTGCGGCATGATCGAGCTGCCAGTGGTGAAGGCGTCGGTCAGCTTGACGAAGCCGAACATCGGCGTCGTCCACAGCACGATCTCCTCGGCCAGGCGCGACAGGTGGGTGGCGCAGATCGAGGCGGCCGACAGGGCCTCCAGGGCGAAGTCGCGGGCCGAGACGCTGTCCAGCGAATTGGCGGTCGGGCGGTCGAAACCCAGGCTTGCGGCGGTGGCGTGGCGGTCGATCGGAAACGGCGAGCCGGCCAGGGCCGCCGCGCCCAGCGGACACTCGTTCATCCGGGCCCGGGCGTCGCGGAAGCGGCTGGCGTCGCGGCCGAACATCTCGACATAGGCCATCAGGTGATGGCCGAAGGTCACCGGCTGGGCCGGCTGCAGGTGGGTGAAGCCCGGCATCAGGGCGTCAGCGTGGGCGTCGGCCTGGGCGAGCAGGGCTTTTTGCAGGGCCTCCAGCTGGGCTGCGGAACGGTCGCAGGCCTCGCGGACCCACAGGCGGAAGTCGACCGCCACCTGGTCGTTGCGCGAGCGGGCGGTGTGCAGCCGGCCGGCGACCGGGCCGATCAGCTCGCGCAGCCGCGCCTCGATGTTCATGTGGATGTCTTCGTATTCGTCGCGGAACGGGAAGGCCCCAGCGGCGATCTCGCCCTCGATGGCGTCCAGCCCCTTGAGGATTTCCGCGCCGTCCCCGCTTGCAATCACGCCTTGGCTGATCAACATCCGCGCATGGGCGCGGGAGCCCGCCAGGTCCTGCGCCCACAGGCGCTTGTCGAAGCCGATGCTGACATTGATCGCCTGCATCAGCTCGGCGGGCTTGGCCGAGAACCTGCCGCCCCACATGGCTTGGCCCTGTCCGCCCGTCGCGGTCGGGGGCTTATCGGAGGCGTCGTCGGTCATATGAACCAGATCCAGTCGAACGAGGACGGCGCTGCGCCGCGCAGGCGCAGCCCGCTGAAGTGGGCGATCGGCGCCGTTCTGCTGATCGGCGTCGCGGCGGTTCTATACGTCATCGCTCAGGCTTCGTTCAAACCCGCAGGCGTCGCCGACCTCAAGGAATTCAAGAAAGCCTCGCTGGAAAAGCTCGATGTGCCGGCCCAGCCGCGCGGCCAGCCGGCCACGGTGTTCACCGACGGGGCCGGAAAATCCCTGACCCTGGCCGATTTCAAGGGCCAGGTGGTGGTGATGAACCTGTGGGCCACTTGGTGCGCGCCGTGCAAGAAGGAGATGCCGACTCTGGCCAAGCTGCAGGCCCGCTACGCGACCCAGCCGCTGAAGGTGCTGCCGATCAGCGTCGACCGCGACGACGACCTCAACCTGGTCCAGGCCGAGATGGCCGCCAATCCGCCGCTGCAGGTCTATCGCGACCCGGGCTACAAGCTGTCGTTCGAGCTCGACCCGCGCGCCGCCGGCTATCCGACCACGGTGATCTACGATCGCCAGGGCCGCGAGCGGGCCCGGCTGGCCGGCGACGCCGACTGGTCCAGCCCCGAGGCTCACGCCCTGGTCGAGGCCCTGCTGGCCGAACACTGAGGGCGGGCGCGGGCTGGGAATATCGACGTTTTTTGAATTGACCCCCAAACGGGGGCGTGCCCACTCTGCCGTGCAATCCTGGCTTTGGGCCTGCTTCCGCTACCCGGACAACTGCGATTGTTACCGCCCGCTTTGTCCGGGCATCGGATCGGCTTTCTCTAGGAGATCTCCAATGGCGACCGGCGTGGTGAAATGGTTCAACGGCACCAAGGGCTTCGGCTTCATCCAGCCCGATGACGGCGGCAAGGACGTGTTCGTGCACATCAGCGCCGTCGAGCGGGCCGGCCTGCGCAGCCTCGACGAAGGCCAGAAGGTCAGCTTCGACACCGCCGAGGAGCGCGGCAAGGTCGCCGCGGCCAATCTGAAGCCGCTATAGCCGCCTTCCGGCCGAATTCGGCGAGATTTGCGCGCGCCGGTTGGCCACAACCGGCGCGGGTCTGCTATGGCGAACGCATGACCGTCGATCCCCGCCATCTCGAAACCGTCGCCGACCGCGCCTGGCCGGCCCGCCAAAGCGCCGCCCTGGGCGGCTGGCGGCTGAACGCCTCGGATGGCTGGTCGCTGCGCATCAACGCCTGCTGGCCGCTGGGCGAGCCGGACCGACCGGTCGACGAGGCCATCGCCGCCGCCGAGGCCTTCTACGCCGCCCGCGGCCTGCCGGCCCGCTTCAAGCTGGCCGACGGGGCGGTGGTCCCGGCCAACCTGTCCGAGCACCTGCGGGCGCGTGGCTACTATCCGACCCACGGCACGGTGGTGATGACCGGGGCCGCCGTCGGCCAGGCCGATCCGGGCGCCAGCCTGTCGTCCGCCCCCGACCCGGCCTTCGAGGCCGTGTTCGTCGCCAGCGCCGCCGGCAACGCCGCCGACGCCCGCGAACGACTGGACGCCCTGTCGCGCATCCCGGCGCCGGCCCGGTTCGCGCGCCTGGACCAGGGCAGCGAGACCGCCGCCCTGGGCGCGATCGCGGTCGACGGCCCATGGGTGGGGATCTTCGGCATGCGCACCGCCCCCGGCCATCGCCGCAAGGGTCTGGCGCGGCGAATCCTCGGGGTGCTGCTGAACGAGGCCCAGGCCCTGGGCGCGCGGCAGGCCTATCTCCAGGTCGAGGCCGACAACGCCCCGGCCATCGCCCTCTATGCCGGCCTGGGCTTCACCCCCGCCTACGGCTATCGCTACTGGGTGGCCGAGGGGTAGGGGACGCCGGAGGTTCTCGCCCGACCTCGATCTCTTCGTTGTTTGTTCGCGAGGTGTCGCATGCCGTCCATGAACCGCCGCCGATTCCTCGCCGCCTCCAGCCTCGGGACTGGGGTCGCGGTCGCGGCGGGCCCCGCCTCGGCCGGGCCGGCGTCGGCGAAGCTGGCCGTCGTCGACCTGCGGGCGGAGAACACCGCGCAGCTGCTGGGCACGGCGGTCCAAAGGCCGCGGCTCTCCTGGCGAATGACCGGCGCCGAGCGCGGCCTGGCCCAGACCGCCTATCGGATCCGCGCCGCCGCCCGGCGGGACGATCTGGCGGCGGGCCGGGCCGATCTCTGGGACAGCGGCCTAGTCCGTTCCGCCGCCAGCCTGGACATTCCTTTCGGCGGGCCGGAGCTGCGCTCGCAGCAGCGGGTCTGGTGGACCGTCGAGGCGCATGACAACCACGGGCGCGTCGTGGTGTCGGCGCCCGCCTGGTTCGAGGCCGGCCTGACCGGTCCGGACGACTGGCGGGCGCCATGGCTGATCGCCGAGGATCCCTTCACCGCGGCCGACCGCGCCGCCGGCGTCGACTGGGTCTGGGCCGGCGAGGCCCTGAACGACACGCCGCACGCCCTGCGGCTGGACTTCGAGGCCCCGCCGACCCTGGTCCGGGCCGAGGTGCTGGTGACCGCCAAGGACACGCTGCGCGCCGTCTGGGCCAACGGCCAGCCGGTTCCCTGGCATAATACCAGTTGGGGCGTGCTGCGGCCGGTTCCGATGCAGGTCCGCCCGGGCCGGAACTCGCTTTGCCTGCTGGTCTCGCAAAGCACGTCGGACTTCTTTCCGCCGACCGGCGGCGCCATGGCCAGCCTGATCCGGCTGCATCTCGCCGACGGTTCGATCCAGCGGATCGCCAGCGGCCCCAACTGGAAGGGCGCGGTCCAGCCGCCGCCGGACTGGACCGAGCCCGGCTTCGATCCTCAGGGGTGGACGGCGGCCCGCCCGGTCAACGACCGCGCCAAGTGCGATCCCCTGCCGGCCGAGCCCGGCATCCTGATGCGCACAGGCTTCACCCCGGCCAAACGGGTCGTCGGCGCGCGGCTCTACGCCACCGCCCTGGGCGCCTACGAGGCCTCGATCAACGGCCGGTCGGTCGCCGAGGCGCGGCTGGCGCCGGAAATCAGCGTCGCCGACGACCACGTCTTCTACCAGGTCTATGACGTCGGCGACCTGATCACCGACGGGCCCAACAGCCTCTGCGCCCTGGTCGGCGACGGCTTCTACGCCAGCGCCTTCACCTGGCATAATCAACGCTACAGCTTCGGTCCGCCGCCGCGTCGCCTAAGTCTGCAGCTGCGCTTGGACCATGCCGACGGAAGCCAGGACTGGATCGTGACCGGCCCCGACTGGCGCGTGGCCCCCGCGCCGATCCTGCAGTCGGAGATCTATAACGGCGAGGTCTATGACGCCCGCCTGGAGGTTCCTGGCTGGGACCTGCCGGGGTTCGACGCCAGCGGCTGGGCCACGGCCAAGGTCGGCGCCGCGCCCCGTGGCCGGCTCGTCCCCCAGACCAGCCCGCGCCTGAAGGCCCAACAGGTCCTGATGGCCGAAAAGATCACCGAACCCCGGCCGGGCGTTTACGTCGTCGACTTCGGACAGAACTTCGCCGGCCATGTCCGCCTGAAGGTCAGGGGCGAGGCGGGCCGGACGGTCACCCTCAGGTTCGCCGAATATCTGAAGCCCTCGGGCGAGGTCGACCAGGCCAACCTGCGCGAGGCGCTGGCCCGCGACGTCTACACCCTGCGCGGCGACCCCGCCGGGGAGGTCTATGCGCCGCATTTCACCTATCACGGCTTCCGCTACGTCCAGGTCGAGGGCTATCCCGGAAAGCCTTCGGCGGCGGAGGTCGAGGGCGTCGTGGTGTTCAGCGACTGCGCGCCGACCGGCGAGATGTCGTTCGACAACGCCCTGCTGCAGAAGGTCTGGAGCAACGCCCTGTGGAGCCAGAGGTCGAACTTCTTCGGCGTGCCCACCGACTGCCCGCAGCGCGACGAGCGGCTGGGGTGGATGGGCGACATCCAGGTGTTCCTCGACGCCGCCGCGTTCAACATGGACGTCGACGCCTTCATCCGCCGCTACCTGGCCGAGGTCCGGGCCGGCCAGAGTCCGGGCGGCGCCTATCCGATCGTCACCCCGGCCCCGCGCTCGTTCGGCGAGACGCTTACGGCCGGCTGGTCCGAGGCCGGGCTGATCCTGCCCTGGACGCTCTGGAACCGCTACGGCGACACCGCGGTCATCGACGAGAACTGGCCGGCGATGACGCGGTGGATGGACTCTCTGGCCGCCCAGAACCGGGACTTCATCTGGCGGAACGGCCGCGGCTGCGACCTGGGCGACTGGCTGTCGGTCGACGGGACCTCAGCGGGCGACGAGACGACGCCGCGCGTGCTGTGCGCGACCGCCTATTGGGGCCACAGCGCGCGGATCATGGCCGAGATGGCGGCGGCGACCGGCCGGACCGGGGAGGCGGCGCGGTATCGCGGCCTGTTCGACAACATCAAGCAAGCCTTCGCCGCCAACCTGATGCGGCCCGACGGCGCGGCCGGCAATGGCAGCCAGACCAGCCAGGTCCTGGCGCTTCACTTCGGCCTCGTGTCTGAGGAGCACAGGGCGCGCTCGGCCCAGGCGCTCGCCGACGACATCCGGCGGCGCGGCATGAAGCTGTCGACGGGGTTCCTGGGAACGCCCTACCTGCTCGACGTGCTGGCTGATGCGGGCCATCACGATGTCGTCGCCGGTTTGCTGCTGCAGACCGGCTATCCCTCGTGGGGCTATATGCCGATCAAGGGGGCCACGACCATGTGGGAGCGGTGGAACGGCGACACCGGCGACTTGGGGATGAACAGCTTCAACCACTACGCCTATGGGGCGGTGTGCGGCTTCTATTACCGCCGCCTGGCCGGCATCGCCCCGGCCGCGCCGGGTTTCCGGAGGATCAAGGTCGATCCGCTGTTCCTGCCCCAGGTGGGCGGCGTCAAGGCGTCCTACCGGTCCAGCCTGGGCCTGATCGCCACCGAGGTGAGCGGCGACGCCGGCGGCTTGACCCGCCTGAAGCTGACCGTGCCGCCCAACGCGACGGCCGAGGTCAGCCTGCCGGCCGAACGCTCGTGGCGGGAAGGTGGAAGACCGCTCCAGGGCCGCGCCGACGTTCGCCGTCTGGGTTCAACCGATGGGCGGCTGACCCTGGAGGTCGGGGCGGGCGACTATGTGTTTTCGGGGCCGTCGGCCCGGTAGCCAGGACGGCCAGCGGCGTCGCCGCTGGCCGTCCCTGTCCTATTCGCCGAAGCGGAAGCGCAGGCCCAGGCCGTAATAGCGGCCTTCGTAGCGGACATCGACCGGATAGTTCCGATCGGGCTGGTAGTTGTTGGTGTTCTCGAACGGCTTGGCCAGCAGGTTGGAGACGTCCGCGCTGATGGTCAGCTGCTTGGAGATGTCATAGCTCAGGGACGCATCCAGGCGGGACGTCGCCTTGGTTCCGACGCCGGTATATAGCGAGCCGTCGGAGGTCTGGCGGTAGTAATTAACCCAGGAAGACCGGTGATTGTAGGACAGCCGTCCCGTCACGCCGTGGCGCTCATAGAAGACGGCGGCGTTGTAGGTCCACTTGGAGAGGCCCTCGATCGGGACGAATGCCCCGTCGCCGCCCAGCACGGCGGGTTGCCGCTTCTTGCCGTCGATATAGGTGACGTTCCCCTGGACGCCGAAGCCCTTCAGCGCGTCCGGCAGGAAATCCAGGAAGGTCTGGGCGCCGATCTCCACGCCCTTGATCTTGCCGGCCCCGGAGTTCTCGGGACGATTGATCTCGATCAGGCCGTAGACAGGATCTTGGACACGCCGCGTGTAGTTGTTCGTGAAGCCGAAGAGGTCGCGATAGAACCCCGCGATGCTGATGTTGCCAGTGCTGGAGAAGTAGTATTCGGCGCTGACGTCGTAGTTGTTTGAGGTGAGCGGGACCAGATCGGGATTGCCGCCCCAGCCGTAGGCGTTCGGCTGCGGAGGCGCGTTGGGATCGATAGGCTGCGAGGGGTCGCGAATGACCTGGGTGACGTTCACAGCCGGGTTGAGCGCGCCAAAGTCGACGCGGGTGCGGGTCTGGGTGTAGCCCAGGCGCAGCTGCAGTTTGTCGACGGGCCGTATCCGCAGGCTGACGTTCGGCAGGAAGTCGGTGTAGTTCTGCCGGTTTGTCCGCGGGACCAGGGTGGTGACGCCGTTGGTGGTGACGCGCGAGGTGCCGGAATAGTCGCCCAGGGTCTGGACGACCCGGACTCCGATCACGCCGTCGAAATCGACCGAGCCCACCTCGAAGTTGTACTTGGCCTGGACATATTCGGCGTAGCTCTGCTCGGTGGCGCTGAAGGCGCCGGCCTTGTCCAGCGGCACCTCAGGGCTGCTGAAGGCCTTCAGCGTGTCTTTGTAGCCCTGGTCGTTGGGATTGAGCGCCACGAGCTGCTGCAAGGCGGCGACGGAGCGTTGTTGCAGGCCCGCGTAGTTCCCGGCGATCCCGTCGCGCGTCGGCATCAGGTACTGGGTGAAGCCCTGCGAATCGCCGCGGAACGGATCCGCGATCATCTCCAGCTGGCCCACGGGCAGGCCGGCCAGCGGCAGCTTGAGGGGAAGCACCCAGGCGTAGCGCGAACCCTGGATCAGCGAGGCGTCGCGATCGGTGAAGCGCAGTCCGAACTTGATCTCGGGGAGCCATGAGGCGCCGGTGTTGAACACCCCGTCGCCGCGCCACTGCACCCCGCTGCCCTTGGCGATGTAGTGCCGCTCGTAATAGCCGCGCCACAGGTAGTTGGCCGGGTCGGCGGCGTTGAAGCCTGTGATGTCGAACGCCGCGCCGTCCTTCTCGTTGAACTTCACCACCACGGTCGGCGGCGAGGCGAAGGCGCTGTCCAGGCTCCAGTTGCGGGCCTCGTACTCGCTGTCCTCGTAGGCCAGGTCGGTGGACAGGGTCAGGCGATCGCCGCGCCAGACCGCGCCGACCGCACCCTGATAGGTGTTGGTATGGTCCGCGCCGGTGGAGCGATAGGCCTGGGGCGCGACGCCGCCGGTCTTGGTGAAGCCCGCGGCCTGGTCGGTCGTTCCCGGAACGAACGTGACGTTGGTCAGGGTCGGGTCCTGCCGAACCGTCGAATCCCAGTCCCGCAGGTTGACGTCCAGATTGTCGGTCGCCTGCCGGCCGCGGTAGCCCTGATAGATGCCGTCGACATAGACCTCGAGCTTGTCGGTCGGCCGCCACTGGATGGCGATATTGCCGGACGGCCGGTAGCGCTTGCCGCCGTCGTTATAGAGGCCGACGGAGTAGGGATACTTGAAGTTATGGCCCGCGCTGGCCGGCGAGACGCTGGAGGCGGGACTGACCGTGGCGATGCCCTGGTTGTTGTAGCGCACGCCGTTGCGATACTGCGACTGGGCGTAGGTGGCGTTGGCCAGGACGCCGATTTCGCCGATCGGCGTCTCCCAGCGGTCGGAAACCAGGATGTTGCCGTTCGGATCGTACTTCTTGGTCTGGTCGTTGTAGGTGCCGCGCACGCCGCCGCCGAGGAAGGCGCCCTTGAAGTCGAACGGGCGGCGGGTGCGGACATTGATCAGACCGGCCAGACCGGGCTCGACGATGTCGGCGGTGCCGGACTTGTAGACCTCGATCCCGGCCAGGGCCTGGGCCGGAAAGTCCTGCAGCTGCACGCGGCGCAGCTCGGCGGTGAAGATTTCGCGGCCGTTATAGGTGGTGGCGACGTCCGGCAGGCCGCGGATCAGCACGCGGTTGGCCTCGTCGCTGAACCGCTCGACCTGCACGCCGGTGATGCGGGCCAGGGTCTCGGCGGCGGTGTTGTCCGGCAGCTTGCCGATGTCCTCGGCGACGACGGCGTCGAGGATGGCGTCCGAATTGCGCTTGATCTGCTGGGCCGACCGCAGGCTCTCCCGCAGGCCGGTCACGACGATTTCATCCACCGCCGCGTCGGCCGACGCCGGGGTCGCATCGGCTGAGGCGACCTGTTTGGTCTGGGCCGGCTTGTCGGACAATACCGAATTTGCAGCCATCGTCTGGGCTGCGACAGGCATGGCTAAAAGCGCCATCGGCGCGACCGACAGCATGAACGCAAGGCGTTTCATGAATCCCCCCTAATGATTGAACACGAGGTATTTTCCCCGTGATGGCATTTTGTCTGACTAAACCTGCCTGCCTCGTCATCAGTCGTCAATAGGATTGATAATATTAATCCCATGGCGGTCGGCGGGCGTTTGGCGCCATGGAGGCCTGAATCGCGTCGAAAATCGAGGGGGCAAGAGCTTTAGAAGGGGCGCGGCGCGCTCCCCCTATTGTCTTACCTAAGAAACAGTCCCGTTCTCGGCCTTGGCCCTTGAACGGTCAAAGGCGCGCTGGCGCATCGGCGCCGGAATATACTCGGACAAAATAAACAATACGCCCGGGCGCCCTTCCGCGTGACTAGGCCGAGAGCGCTGGAGATGACGGCTGCGAACGTCCGTGGCCGATCTTGTTTGAACCGATTATTTCAAATATCAAGATTCTAGAAATAATCTGAATTTCAAGCAACGCGCATCCTCGCCGTCGGCCACGGCGCGAGCGCCTGGAAAATCGTCCTGTATCGCTCGCGCCGGTCACTCCTTGAAAGATCCGCCCCACGCCTTGGGCGGCCGACCTCTTCCGAAGGGGCCGTGCGAGGCGGTCGGCGCTTGCCCGCCCACGCGCTTTGCCCCACTTGTGAGCGAATGAGTCAGGCGGTCACGATCGAACTGGGCGAGGGCGGCGCGCATGACGCCCGGGCCCTGCGCCACGCCTTCGGGTGCTTCACCACCGGGGTGACCGTGGTCACCACCTTGGGCGAGGACGGCGGCCGCATCGGCCTGACCGCCAACAGCTTCACCTCGGTGTCGTTGGACCCGCCCCTGGCCCTGGTCTGCATCGACCTGAAGTCCAAGAGCCTGGCGGCCCTGGAGGCGGCGGGCCGCTTCACCGTCAATGTGCTGCACGCCGACCAGCAGGCCATGGCCCGGCAGTTCACCCTCAAGGAGGGCGACCGCTTCGCCGGGGTCGACACCGAGGCCTGGGAGACCGGAACCCCGGTCCTGCCCGGCTGCATGGCCAATTTCGAATGCCGGACCCACCACGTCTTCGACGCCGGCGATCATCGGGTCTATGTCGGGCGGGTGGTCAAGCTGCGCTACGACCCCGGCCACGAGCCGCTGGTCTATCTGCAGGGACGATTCCGCCGGGTCCATGTCGAGGACTGACGGCATGACGACATGCGAGACGGCGCGGACGGCCCGGGCCGTCGATGCGCCACACCAGACCTAGGGAGCGCAGCATGCGGACCATCGACCATTTCGTGAGCGGAGAGATCCTGCCCGGCGCCTCCGGCCGCTTCGGCGACGTCTTCAATCCCAACACCGGCCAGGTGCAGGCCCGCGTGCAGCTGGCCACCGAGGCGGAGCTGGATGCGGCGGTGCAGGCGGCGGCCCGGGCCCAGGTCGGGTGGGCGGCGACCAACCCCCAGCGCCGGGCGCGGGTGATGTTCGAGTTCAAGCGGCTGATCGAGCGCGACATGAACGCCCTGGCCGAGGTGCTGTCGTCCGAGCACGGCAAGGTCATCGCCGACAGCAAGGGCGACATCCAGCGCGGCCTGGAGGTCATCGAGTTCGCCTGCGGCATTCCCCATGTGCTGAAGGGCGACTACACCGAGAGCGCCGGCCCGGGCATCGACGTCTATTCGATGCGCCAGCCCCTGGGGGTCTGCGCGGGCATCACCCCGTTCAACTTCCCGGCCATGATCCCGATGTGGATGTTCGGGATTTCGATCGCGGTCGGCAACAGCTTCATCCTCAAGCCGTCGGAGAAGGATCCGACCGTGCCGGTGATGCTGGCCCAGCTGTTCATGGAGGCCGGCGCGCCGGCCGGGGTGCTGAACGTCGTGCATGGCGACAAGGCCTGCGTCGACGCCATCCTGGCCCATCCGCTGATCAGGGCCGTCAGCTTCGTGGGCAGCTCCGACATCGCCCAGTACGTCTATCAAACGGGCACGGCCCACGGCAAACGCGTCCAGGCCATGGGCGGGGCCAAGAACCACGGGATCGTGCTGCCCGACGCGGACCTGGACCAGGTGGTCAAGGACCTGTCGGGGGCGGCCTTCGGCTCGGCCGGCGAGCGCTGCATGGCCTTGCCGGTGGTAGTCCCGGTCGGCAAGAAAACGGCCGATGAGCTGCGCGAGCGGCTGGTGGCCGAGATCGAGACCCTGAAGGTGGGAATCTCCACCGACGCCGCCGCCCATTACGGCCCGGTGGTCAGCGCCGCCCATCGCCGCAAGATCGCCGACTACATCCAGGTCGGAATTGACGAAGGCGCGGAGCTGGTGGTCGACGGCCGCGACTTCGCGCTGCAGGGCTTCGAGCAGGGCTTCTTCATCGGCCCGTCGCTGTTCGACGGCGTCACCAGGACCATGAAGACCTACCAGGAGGAGATCTTCGGCCCGGTGCTGCAGATCGTCCGGGCCGAGAGCTTCGAGGAGGCGCTGGCCCTGCCGTCCGAGCACCCCTACGGCAACGGCGTGGCGATCTTCACCCGCAACGGCCGCGCCGCCCGCGAGTTCGCATCCCGCGTCAATGTCGGCATGGTCGGCATCAATGTGCCCATCCCCGTGCCGGTGGCCTATCACAGCTTCGGCGGCTGGAAGCGCTCGGGCTTTGGCGACACCAACCAGTACGGCACCGAGGGCGTGAAGTTCTACACCAAGCTCAAGACCGTCACCGCCCGCTGGCCCGAAGGCGCCGTCGAGGACAACGCCTTCGTCATCCCGACGATGCAATAGGCGGCCAGGGCGGAGGCGTGCGAAGATGGTCCGATCCTTCAAAGCCGCCGCCGTCCTGATGGGGCTGATCCTGACCGACGCCGCCTTCGCCCAATCCCTCGACCCCGCCGAGATGGCGGCCGTCGGCCAGTACGGCGAGCGCGCCGCGCCGCTGACGGTGTTCGAGCGCGACGGCGGGCTGCGGGTCGACGGCCGCAGCCATGCCGACGCCCGGCTGACGCCGCTGGGCCGCCGCCGCTATCGCATCGAGGACGGCGGCGAGCTGGTGCTGGAGCCCGTGGCCGTGCGCCTGGACGGCACCCGGCTGCCGCGCCACGACTTCGGGGCCGAGGTCGAGGCCGGCATCCGGGCGGCGGTGCGGGCCGATCCGCAGGCCCTGCGGGCCCGGGCCCTGGCCGCCACGCCGCCGGTCGAGACCGCCGACCACTTGCCCGCCGACCTCGTCGACCTGGCGAGCCTCGACGCCCCGATCCGCTTCGACATCCGCTATGCCGGCTCCGACAACTTCATGGGCCTGCCGCTCTACGAACGCCCCGCCGCCTACATGCAGCGTCCGGCCGCCCAGGCCCTGGCCCGGGCCGCCAAGGTGCTGGAGGCCCAGGGCTACGGCCTGCTGGTCCACGACGCCTACCGGCCCTGGTTCGTCACCTGGATGTTCTGGGAGGCCACCCCGCCCGAGGACCACATGTTCGTCGCCGATCCGGCCCAGGGCTCGCGCCACAACCGCGGCTGCGCGGTGGACCTGACGCTCTACGACCTGGAGACCGGCAAGCCGGTGGAGATGCCCAGCCGCTATGACGAGATGTCGGGCCGCTCCTACGCCGACTTCATCGGCGGCACGACCCGGCAGCGGGCGATGCGCGCGACGCTGCGCGAGGCCATGGTCGCCCAGGGCTTCGAGGTCTATCGCGAGGAATGGTGGCACTTCGACTACAAGGACTGGCGCCGCTACGGCATCGGAACCCAGACCTTCAGCGAACTGGCGACGGCGCGACGAGAGCCATCAGCTTCAGGGCGTCGGTAGTCGCCGCGCCGAACCGGGTGTTGTCGAACACGCACCAGCTTTCGATGGCCCCGATCTCGCTGGCGATCTGCTCGGCCAGGGGCTCGAGCCGTCCGTCGTCATATGACGTCGCGTACATGTCGGGCGAGCCGTGCAGGCGGCGATAGGCCAGTTGGCTCCAGCCGCTGGGGCGGGCGGCGGCGGGGACCGCGGCGGGATCGGCGGCGACCTGCGCGACCTCGAAATCCTGCAACAGCGCCTGCGCCGGCGCGTCGAACCAGGTGGCGTGGCGGGGTTCCAGCACCGTCGCGACGCCGGTCGCCTTGCGCCAGGCGGCGAGGAAGCGCTCCACGGCCCCGGCGTCGAACCCCAGGCTGGGCGGCAGCTGGATCAGCAGCGGGCCGAGCTTGTCGCCCAGGCCTGTGCACTCGTCGAGGAACCGGGCCAGCGGCTCGCCGCAGTCGACCAGTCGCCGTTCATGGGTGACCGTCCGGGGGACCTTCACGGCGAACCGGAACCCGGCCGGGGTCGAGGCGGCCCAGCGCTCGTAGGTCTTGCGTCGGTGGGGACGGTAGAACGACGAGTTGATCTCGACGCCGTTGAACACGGCGGCGTAGCGCTCCAGGCCCGAGCCTTCGGCGGGAAAGACCTTGAGCGTTCGGGGAAAGCTCCAGCCAGCCGTGCCGATGCGGATGTCGTGGGCCATGGGGAGGGAGCGTGCGAGGGCGGAAGCGGTTCACCGCTCCCGCCGGCTTCAGGCGCGTGGCCGCCAGGCCAGGATGTCGGCGCTGCGCTCCACGCCGATCCGCGGGCAGGTCGCCTTCAGAGCGCAGGCCCCGCAGCGCGGGGCGTGATGGCCGCACAGCAGCTGGCCCAGGCCCTTCATCAGCCAGTGCAACTCGTAGAGGTCCTCGGCCGTCCAGTGATCGGGGACCAGGTCCATCAGGGCGCGGTAGGCATGGGCGGTGTCGTAGCTGGCCGGGATCAGGGCGAGCCGGGCGGCGACGCGGTGGACATGGGTGTCGACCACCAGGGCCCGCATGTTCAGCGGGCTGAAGTTGAGCACCGAGGCGGCGACCTTGACCCCGACGCCTGGAAGGCCCTGCAGCCACCAGCGGGCGGAGTCGAGCTCCAGCTCGCTCAGGTGGTCGAGGGTCAGTTTCCAGCCGCTGCGCACCTGGATCAGGCGCAAGGCGTGCGGCAGGTGACGGGCCTTGTCGTCGGGGAAGGTGACGTCGTGGATCACCGCCCGCACGGCGGCGTCAGGGGCCTCGGCCAGGGCCTCCCAGGTCTTGAACCGGTCGCGCAGCCGCTCGAAGGCGGCCCAGGACACCGCGTCCTTGGTCCGGCCGCTGATCGCTGACTTGACGAGCTGCGACACCGGGTCGAGCCGCCGGGTCGGCCGCTGCGGCCCGAAGGTCGTCAGCAGGGCGTCGCGCACCGCCTCCAGCGGCGAGGTCGAAAGATCGAGGGAGAGCTGCATGCCGATTCTCGTTCTGGAACAGAATGAGAACATAGGGGCGGTCGCGGCGATTGTCGAGTTATCCCCAGCCTATGGGCAAGCCCGCCTAGCGGGTGCGGCCCCACAGGGCGGTGACCCGGCGGCGCAGGCGCTCGACGGCGACCCGGACCGGGGTCGGGGCCGGGACCGGGGCCGGGCGCTCCTCCTCCGGCAGGGCGACGCCGGCGAAGCGGGCGATCAGGTCGCGCAGCTGCGGCTCCTGCACGGCCAGCGCCGCCTCGACCGGGCTCATCCAGCGCAGGGTGCGCTGCTCCTTCTCGGGCCAGGTGGCGTGCTCGCCGGTGACCTCGAACGGATAGACGTCGACCCACACCAGCCGGGCGGCGCCGCTCTTCAGGCGCTTGAGATATTCGTAGCCGCCGATCGGCGCGGGGACGATGCGGCCGTCGAGACCGGCCTCCTCATAGGCCTCTTGCACCGCGGCCTGGGGGTCGGTCTTGCCCTTCATCGGCCAGCCCTTGGGAATCACCCAGCGGCGGGTCTCGCGCGAGGAGACCAGCAGGATCTCCAGGCCGCCGCCGGCCGGATCCGGGACGCGCCACGGCAGGGCGGCGACCTGATGGCGCCGCGGCCTGGCCTTGTTGGGCCTTTGCTTTCCGTTCGCCTGATCGCTCACTTCATCCAGAACCCGAAAACAGCACGCCGACGGCCCCGTCCGGCGGACGGTCCGAGCCTCGACGCCAAGCGCCGCCGTAGACCATAGCGCCCGTGATCGTGTGAGTCGTCGATACCGTCCGTGGCGAAACCCCGCAGGTGATCCTTATGGCGCATAACGCCCATCGAGGCGAACCGGAGCCGCTTCAATCGCTCATATTCGAGCCGCCGGCGGCCGCGACATAGCGTCCCAAGACCGGCGGCCGGAAGCTAGACCTTAACCCTCTGCGGCGACCCTGTCCCCGAACGGGGATGAGCCGCCATGGGCCAGCACGTCGAAACCTTGGTGATCGGGGCCGGGCCGGCCGGCCTGAGCGCGGCCTATGTGCTGGCCAAGGCGGGCCGCAGCGTCGCCGTGCTGGAGATGGATCCCGACCAGGTCGGCGGCGCCAGCCGCACCATCACCCACGGCGGGTTCCGCATCGACCTCAGCGGCGAGGCCTACGAGTCGGCCTCGCCCCGGGTGCTCGACCTGTGGTCAGAACTGCTGCCCGACGGCTTCGTCGAACATCCGCGGGTGTCGCGGATCTATCACCACGACCGGTTCTACGCCTATCCGCTGAAGCCGCTGGAGACCCTGGCCCATCTGGGCGCCCGCCGCAGCGCCGCCTGCCTGGCCTCGTTCGGCCTGGCCAAGATCCGGCCGATCAAGGCGCCGCGCACCTTCGGCGACGAGGCCCGCAACCGCTTCGGGGCGCGGCTGTCCTCGATCCTGTTCACCCCCTTCGCCGAAAAGGTGTCGGGCCTGGGCTGCGACGACATGCCGGTCGGCTGGGGCGGGACGGCGCGGCCGACCGCCAGCTTCCGCTACCCGCTCGAAGGGGCGGGGGCGGTCTGGGAGGCCTGTGCGGCCCGCATCGTGGCCCTGGGCGGCAAGATCCGGCTGGGACGACGGGTCGAGAGCCTGCGTTTCGACGCGATCGGCCAGCAGTGGACGGTCGGGGTTCGCCGGTCCGACGGCGTCGCCGAGCAGCACACCGCCGAGCATATCGTCTCCACCGCGCCGCTGCGCGACCTGATCGCCGCCCTGAGTCCGGCGCCGGCCAGCCTGATCCACGCAGGCGAGCTGATGTACCGCGACCAGGTGACGGTCGCCCTGGTCGGGCGGACGCGGAAGCTGCTGCGCGAGACGGCGATCGCGGTCCATGACGCCGACCTCAAGGTCGGGCGGGTGCAGAACTTCCGCGCCTGGTCGCCGGGCATGGGACCCGGCGGCGACCTCAGCTGCCTGGGGCTGGAATATTTCTGCTTCGAGGGCGACGGCCTGTGGGCGGCCGGCGACGAGGACCTGATCGCCCTGGCTCGCCGCGAGGCCGCGGCCATGGGGCTGATGGACGATGGCGCGATCCAGGACGCCCGGGTCGTGCGCCAGCGCAAGGTGCTGCCGATCGAGGACGAGGCCTGCGCCGAGCACCTGGCGGTGATCCGGTTGGACCTGAAGGCCCGGTTTCCCACCCTGCACCTGGCCGGCCGCAACGGCCTGCACCGCAATGGCGAGCGCGACCACGCCCCCCTCAGCGGCCTCTTGACCGCCGAGAACATCCTGGCCGGCGACGCCGCCCACGATGTCTGGAGCGCCTCGTCGGTCCCCGAACCCGGGCGCTTCGCCGCCTAGAGCCGGCCGCGCGATGACGGAATCGCCCAGCTTTCCCCAGCTTTTTCTGGGCGGAAGACCGGCGGCTGCTTTTCCCGCGATGCGCTCGGCGGACCCGCGCCGGGCACACAGATCGCAACGATCTCGGCATCGGGGCTTCCCATTTGCGACGATTTGTCGGAGTTTTCGCCCCAGCCGTCGAATCGCGCGACCGGTTCCCTGACGGTTCGGAGAAGGCGACTTTCGTCCTCTGCGCTTGACAACGTTGTCACCGTTGGGGTGGATGTCGCGTCCCGCAACGACGGACAGGGAGTGAGACCAAATGGCAGGTATGGGTGCAGTCGCGCCGACGAACGGCTCGGCCGGCAAGACGTCCGGAGGGCGAGGCGTGATCCTGGCCGTCGTCTACGTCACGGCGCTGTTTTTCATCTGGGCGTTCGTGACCAATCTGATTGACCCGCTCGTCAAGAGCATGAAGGTCATCTACACGCTCACGGACTTCGAGACCCAGCTGAACCAGTTCGCGTTCTTCATCGCCTATGGGGTGATGTCGATCCCGTCCGGGGCCTATCTGGCCAAGAACGGCTACGCCAAGTCAATCATCCTGGGCCTCATCGGCATCGTCGCCGGCTGCCTGATCGCCTGGTCGACGACCTTCTCGCATAACTTCATCACCGTGCTGCTGGGCCTGTTCGTCGCCGCTTCGGGCATCACCCTGCTGCAGGTGGCGGCCAACCCGCTGATCGCCTCGATGGGCGATCCCAAGGAGTCGCACTTCCGCCTCAACCTGTCGCAGGCCTTCAACTCGATGGGCGCCTATGTCGGCGGGATCTTCGGCGCGAAGTTCCTGCTGCAGGGCCCGCTGTTCGAGCAGAACGTGGTCATCACCGACGCCATGAAGGCCGCCGGCCTGGGCTTCGTCACCCACGTCTATCTGATGATCGCCGCGATCCTGGCGGTCTTCACCCTGGCGGTGTTCCTGGTGCGCAACACCATCACCGCCCACGCCCCGGCCATGGCCGCCCACACCGAGTCGCCGTTCAAGGCCCTGCAGTCGAAGTGGGCCAATCTCGGCTCGCTCGGCATCTTCCTCTATGTCGGCGCCGAGGTCTGCGTGATCTCGGGCATGATCTTCTTCCTTGAGCAGAAGCAGATCCTCAACGTGCCGTCGCAGGTGGCGGGCTTCGTCGGACCGATCTTCATGCTGTTCGCCATGTTCGGGCGCTTCGGCGGTTCGATGCTGCTGCGCTATGTCAAGGCCACGACCATGCTGGCCATCGTGGCGGCCTGCGCCGCGGCCCTGTGCGGCATCGTCATCGCCACCTACCAGATGCCGGCCACCCCGCTCGGCGGTTCGGTGACCCTGCCGGGCCAGTTCGTCGCCCCGCTGACCGCCGGCTTTATCCCCGGTATCGCGGCCATCCTGATCGGCCTGTTCAACTCGATCATGTTCCCGACCATCTTCACCCTGACCCTGGAGCGGTCGTCCGCCCCGGCCTCGGCGACCTCGGGCCTGATGTGCATGGCCATCTGCGGCGGCGGGTTCATCTCGATCCTGTACGGCTTCACCGTCGACCAGTTCGTGGCCCACTTCCCGGTCGGGGCCCGCTCGCTGGCCTTCGTCGTGCCGCTGGTCTGCTATCTCTATGTGTTGTGGTTCTCGTTCGCGGCCCGCAGCGCCCCGATCCACGAGATCCAGGAAGACGCGGTCGCCAGCGGCCACTAGCCGCTTTCGACCAACGAAAAGCCCGGGCGCTTCCACGCCCGGGCTTTTTTACGTTCGACCGCCAAGCGCGTTATAGGGCGCGGCGACCACTGAACGCGTGATAGATCGCCAGTACGACCACCGCGCCAACCACGGCAACCAGCAGGCTGTAGAGGTTGAGGCCGGAAACGCCGGCGGCGCCGAACTGGTTGAACAGAAAGCCGCCAACCACGGCGCCGACGATCCCGAGCACCAGGTCCACCACCAGGCTGCCGCCGCTGCGGCTGACCAACTTGCTGGCGATGAACCCGGCCACCAGGCCTAGTACGATCCAGGCAAGAATAGACATATACGCCTCCTTGGCATCGAAAGGCGTGCGAACCGCGCGCCGATGTGGATTCAAGGCTCAAGTCAAGAGTTCGTTCCGACACGCTTGCGTGTTCGGTGGCTCTTTCGGCGCGAAGACTTTCAGCAATCGACGGCGATGCTTCCAGCCAAGGTCAGCGCGGCTTGCCGATTCGGGCCTGGACGGCGGCGACCAGCTTCTGGGCGGGGGCGCGGCCGAGGAGGATGAAGGCGCCCGAACCGATGACGGCGCCGACGAGGAAGGACAGGCTCATGGAATCCCCAGGGACTGGAAAGCTGCGGTAAACGGCCTCTTAGAGCCAGCAGACCATGGCCGCCATGTGACACGCCGACGCCGGCGCCCGTCAGCCGCCTTTGTGTTGCAGCGAGAACACGCCGCTGAGGGCCAGGGCGCCGTCGCGGACCTGGTCGACGTCGGGGACCCGGCGCTCGGCCAGCAGCCGCAGCCGCGGGAGGGGCAGGCAGCTGCGACCCGGATCGCCGATCAGCACCTCCAGGCCCGCCGCCAGGCAGCGGTCGAGGAAGGCGGTGACGCGCAGGGCCAGGTCCGGCGCGTAGAACAGGTCGCCGACCAGGACCAGGTCGACGGGCGGGGGCGGGCCGCCGATGAGGTCCTCGCAGCGGGCGGCCAGCGTCACGCCGTTCAGCGCCGCGTTGAGGTCGAGCGCGGCGATGGCGTAGGGATCGATGTCGGCCGCGACGATCTCGGCCGCTCCGGCCAGGGCCGCGGCGATGCCGACCACCCCCGACCCGGTCCCGAGGTCGAGAACCCGGCGGCCGGCGACGGTTTGCGGATGGTCAAGGACGTAGCGGGCCAGCACCGCGCCTCCGGCCCAATGGTGCGCCCAATAGGGCGGCGGGGCGTCGTCGGCGTCCAGCAGCCGCGACAGGCCGCTGCCCGGATGGGCGGTGTAGAGCCGGATCTCTGGCAGGGACGGGACCGGGGCGATGCGCAGGTTCGCCTGGATGAAGTCGCGCGGATCGGCCGGACGGGCGAAACGCTTCTTGACCAACAGGCGACCCTCGAACGGCTATTCTCGAACCCGGCCGGATATGGCGCCAAAGTTCGTGGAAAGCCAGCCGAGCTTCTACTGCGCCGCCTGCGGATAGAGATCCAGCAGCACCCGGGTCACGCCGTTGGTCCAGCCGAAGCCGTCCTGCAGCGGATATTCGCCGCCGCCGCCGGCCTTGGCCTCCTCGACGTCGTACTTCTCCAGCATCTTGCCGCTGGCCTGGTATTCGCGGGCCACGGTCTTGAGCCAGCGTTCGCCGATGTCCCTGGCCAGGGCGTCCTCGCCATAGCGGCGCAGGCCGGAGATCGCCACCCATTGCAGCGGGGCCCAGCCGTTGGGGTCGTCCCATTGCTGGCCGGTGGAGACGGTGGTGGTGCGCAGGCCGCCGGGGGCCAGCAGCAGGGCCCGGGCGCCCGCCGCCACGGCCTTGGCCTGGTTCGGGCTCGCCGCCCCGGCGAACAGTGGATAGAGCATCGCGGCGCTGGGATGGTCCAGTCGCGTCCGGTCGCGCCACTGGTAGTCGAGATAGAGGCCGCGCGGGGCGTCCCACAGATAGGCGTCGATCGCCGCCCGCCGCGCCTTGGCCCGGCCGGTGAAATCGTCGACGCAGGGCTGGTCGGCCAGGTCGGCGCAGCCGGCGGCGATCGCCGTCTCCAGGCCGTAGAGCAGGCTGTTGAGGTCGACCGGGACGATCGCCGTGACCTGGACGGTCTTCAAGGTCTTGCCGTCGGCCAGCCAGCGCGAGCTGTAGTCCCAGCCGCTCTCGGCCCCCGAGCGCAGATCGCGGAAGACGTCGCCGGCCGGGCGATTGGCGACCTCGCGGGCGGTCAGCACGTCTTCGCGATAGGACTCGTCGCGCGGCGTGGAGCGGTCGTCGGCGTAGCGGTTGAGAATTGCGCCGTCCGGCAGGGCGACGACCCGACGCCAGGCCTGGCCCGGCTTGACGGTCTTTTCGCCGTCCATCCAGAAGGCGTGCTCGCGGCGCATCAGGTCGACCCGGGCCTTGAACCGGGCCTTGTCGGTCTTGTCCGCCAAGCCGACCATGGCGAAATAGAACGGCGGCTGCGAGCGGCTGAGATAGTAGCTGCGCGTGCCGTTGGGGATGTGGCCGTAGCGGTCGATCAACCCGCCGAAGTCGTCGACCATGTTCTCGACGGCGTCCTGGCGGCCGTCAGCGGCCAGGCCCAGCATCGTGAAATAGCTGTCCCAGTAGTACATCTCGCGGAAACGCCCGCCGGGCACGACGAACGGCTTGTCCAGCGGCAGGGCCGAGCCGCCGTCGACGGCCTTGACGGGCGGCCGCGTCAGCACCGGCCACAGGGCGGCGATGTGGGCCTTCAGCGTCGTGCGGTTCTTGGTCGGCGGCGGCGGCGGAGCGCTTTCGGGCACCGCGAAATTGGCCCGCACGAAGCGCTTCAGCTCGGCGTCGGTGAAGGTCGCATGGGCCCGGTAGGCGGCCAGGATCTGGGCCGGCGGGCGCCTGGGCGTCGCGTCGACGAAGGTCTTGCCGTCCGGGAACAGCTTGCGCATCTGCACCTGGTGGAACAGCTCGCCATAGGTGTCGGCGGGGGAGGGGACTTGGGCGGCGGTCTGGACCTGGGCGAAGGTCGGCGAGGCGAGAGCGAGCCAGGCGATGGAGGCGAGGAGGGTGCGGTGCTTCACGAAAGAGCCTCCAATTTTCCGCTCATCCCGGCGGTTGAAAAACGTTCCAGGTTCAAACGGCAAAAAGGACGGATCGGGTCCGCGAGAACCCGATCCGTTGGGGAGGGAACCGGTCAGAAGTTGTAGCCGACGCTGAGCTTGAACGAGCGGCCGAAGATCGGCCGGGCGTTGGCGCCGCTGGTCGAGCGCGGGTCGCCCTCGGTCAGGCCGTGGCTGTCGGTGAGGTTGTCGGCCGAGACCTGGACCGTGAAGTCGGAGACGTCGAAGATCGCCCCCAGGTCGACCTTGGTGTAGCCCTTCAGCACCTGGGTGTTGGCGTTGTCGGCATAGCGGTCGTCGACCGCGCTGACCGTGCCGTAGAAGGTCGACTTCACCGAACCCAGGGTCACGTCGTAGCTGGGGGTGAAGCGGATCATCCAGTCGGGCTGGCGCTGGGCGCTGTTGCCCTTGTTGCCGGGGATGCTGGACTTGGTGATCTCGGTCTTCTGGAAGGTGCCGTTCAGGGCCAGGGACAGGCCGAAGTCCGAGCGCCAGCGGCCGTCCAGCTCCAGGCCGTGGGCCTTGTTGCTGTTGCTCTCCTGGACGCCGCCGACGTCGGCGAACTTGGCGCCCTTGAACTCGTTGGCGAAGCCGGTGGCGTAGAGCTCGAACGGCCCGCTGCGCAGCTTGTAGCCCAGTTCGTACTGGTCGACGCTGAGGGTGTCGGTCAGGCCTTCGCGGAAGTTGTCGAAACTGGGGAACTTGTAGCCGCGCGAATAGCGGCCGAACACGCCCGAGCTGGCGTTGATGTCGTAGTTCACCCCGACCGTGTAGCTGGTTTTGCTGTTGCTGTAGTCGGTGGTGCGCGGGGCCAGGCCGTCGGGGAAGCCGGGGCCGTCGTCGACCACATAGTCGGTCTTGAAGCGCTCGCGGCGCACGCCCAGGTCGATGCGCAGCGGCTCGAAGACCTGCCAGGAATCGGCCAGGTAGAGGGCGTCGACCCGCCCGTCGCCGGCCGAGGTCAGGCCGAACTTGAAGCAGCTGCCGCCGCTGCCGGCCGCCTGGATCTGGGCGCAGGTGACGCCGTTCAGGTAGTCGCCATTGGCCTTGACCTGCATGGCCTCGAAATTGCCGATCGTCCAGAAGTCGTCCGACGAGAAGCTGGAGGCGTAGTAGCCGGCCGAAAGGGCGTGGGCGCCGAGGGTCTTGGAGACGCTGAAGTCGTTGGTGATCGCCTTGATCTGCTTCTCGACGATCCAGGCGCCCCAGCTCTGCACATAGTCGTTGGCGCCCAGGGTCGCGCCGCCGCGGGTGGTGATCGCGCCGGGAACCACGGCGTTGAGGGCCGAGACTGTCACCGCCCCGCCGTCCGGCACCAGGCCGTAGGTGTCGGCGTCGCCCTTGGTGACGCTGAAGCGGTCGCGCAGGGTCCAGCCCTCGCCGAACTCATGCTCGAAGCTGCCGCCGACCACATAGCCTTTCCATCCGCGGCCGTCGGCCAGGTCGAAGCTGCGGGTGGCGCCGTTGGCGTGGACCTGCAGGGTCTGGAAGCGGCTGGCCTCGCCCAGCTGGGTGTATTCGCCCTTGTCGATGCCGGGCACATTGACCGCGAACGGCAGGTACCAGGCCCCGTGGTCGTCGGTGAAGCGGCCATAGAGGTTGAACTTGCCGTGCTCCATCCGCTTGGTGATGTTGACGGTGAACTGCTGGCCGTCCTCGTTGTCGAACTGGGTGTCGCGCACCCCGTGCGAACGGGCCGCATAACCGCCGACCATGTAGTAGAGGTCTTCCGACAGCTTGCCGCTCAGCACCCCGTCGATGCGGCGCAGGCCGTAGTCCGAGGTCGAGGCCTTGACCAGGCCGTGGGTCTCCTCGCCGCCGTCCTTGAGCTGGAAGTTGGTGGTCAGGCCCGGCTGGCCGTTGGAGAAGATCGGGTTGGGGCCGCCGCGCAGGGCCTCCATCCGCGAGATGGTCTCGTCGACCCGGAAGATCGAGCTGTTCTCCAGGAACGACAGGGTCGAGGGCGGATAGATCGGCGCGCCCTGCAACTGGATGGTCAGGAACTCGGCGTCGCCCGTGGCGGGGAAGCCGCGCACGAAGACATTGGCCCCGGCCACGCCGCCCGAGGTCTCGACCCAGACGCCGGGCACCAGGGTCAGCAGCTCGGCGGTGCTCTTGGGCGAGGCCTTGGTGATGTCGTCGGCGTTGACGGTGGTGACCGCGAAGCTGGCGCTCAGCTTGTCGATGCCCTTGCCGCCGGGGGTGCCGACCACGATCACCTCCTCGACCTCGGAGGGCGTCTCGGGCTGCGGCTCGACGGCGGCGGCCGGGGCGGCCTCGACCTGGGCGCTGGTGGCGACCAGCAGGGTCTTGGCGCGGATGGCGTAGACGCCGCTGGCGGTGGACTGGGCCGTCAGGCCCGTGCCGTTCAGCAGGCGCTTGAGGCCGGCGTCGGCGGTGTAGGCGCCGGTCAGGGCCGGGGCGCGCTTGCCGCGCACCGTGGCCTCGTCGAAGGCCAGCTGCTGGCCCGAGGCCTGGCCGAAGGCGCGCAGGGCGCTGCTCAGGTCCTGGGCCGGAATGTCGAAGCTGTAGGTCGCCCGCTGCTGCTGGGCGTGGACGGCCGCGGGGGCGGCCAGGAGCATCAGCGCCGCGGCGGCGGTGGAGCCCCAGGCGAGGCGGCGGTCGAAGGATCTGCGCATGGTCTTCCCTCCCTTACGCGCCGACGTGCATTGCGGCGCTTTGGAGGTGAGACGCCTCAGCTCGTCGAAGACACACCGGCCGGCGCCGAATTTTTTTGTCCGCGATCGATTTTGAGCACGGTGACGCCGCCCGTCGCAACCGCGTGGATGGGCAGGACGGCCGTGACGCCGTCGACGAAGGCGTTGGTGTCGCCCGAGGTGAACACCCCGCTGATCCGCAGCCGGCCGACGCCGGGATCGCCGATCCGCAGCTTGTCGCGGGCGTAGCGGTTCACCCGCTCGACGGCCAGGTCCATCGGCTCGTCCTGGAACACCAGCTGGCCGTTCTCCCACGACCTGGCGCGGGCCGGGTCGGTGGGGCTGACCACCGTGGCGTCGGACGAGGCCGAGGTGACCAGCTCGTGATCGGGGGTCAGCAGCTTCTCGGCCGGCACGGCGCCGATCCGGACCGGGCGGGGCGCGTCGTCGCGGCCGGTCTTGTCGTCCAGCACCGCCACGTGGCCTTCGTACAGCACCACGCGCATCTGGCCGGTCAGGCGCTCGACGCTGAACACCGTGCCGGTGGCGACCACCAGCTTGCCGCCAGCCGCCACCGAGAACGGACGCAGCGGATCCTTGGCGACCGAGAACTTGGCCCGGCCGCGGTCGAGCCACAGGCGGCGGCGACCGCTCTCGTACTTCACCTTCAGCACCGTGGCGCTGTCGAGCGAGGCGCGTGAGCCGTCGGCCAGCTCGACGATGCGTCGTTCGCCCTCGGTGGTGCGATAGACGTCCGGCTGGGCGGCGCGCCAGGCGAGGCCGCCGGCGACCGCCGCCACCAGGCAGGCGGCCAGGGCGGCCCAGACGGCCGGCCGGCGACCCGGTCGCCGCCACCTTTGGCGTTGGGCGCGGCGCAGGTCCTCCAGCGCCTCGCCGCGCAGGGCGATCATGCCGGGATGGGCGGCCTGCTCCTCGACCGCGCGCCAGGCCTCGACCGCCAGGTCCAGCAGGCCGCGATGGGCCTCGTCGGCCTCGAACCAGGCCTGCAGCGCCGCCTGCTCGGCCGCGGTCAGGTCGCCGTCGGCCAGCCGCACGCACCACAGCGCCGCCTGTTCGCGGGCGGCGTCCAGATGGGCCTGGGATGACGAGGCGGTCATTCGCCGGCCCTCAAGCGTCGGGTCAGGTGGGTCATGGCCTTGAGAATGTGCTTCTGCACCGCGCTGATGGAGACGCCGTAGAGGGCGGCCAGCTCAGCTTGCTTCATGCCCTCCAGGCGGAACAGGAGAAAGATCGCCCGCGTGCGCTCGGGCAGTTCGCGCAGGGCGTCGGCCGCCTCGCCCAGGCTCTCGCGGCCCAGCAGCACCCGGGCCGGATCGAGGGGCTCGAGGTCGACCGAGCCGGTGTCGAGGCTGGCGCGGTAATTGGCCCGCACCTTTTCGCGCCGGCCGCGGTCGCGCAGCAGGTTGGCTGCCATCTGGAAGATGTAGGCGTCGGGATTGTCCATCGGACTGGCCCCCGCTGGACCAGATTGGGCTGTGGCCAGCTTGGCGAACAGCTCCTGGGTCATGTCCTCGGCGTCGCTGTGGCTGGCGGCGCGACGCATGAAGAACGCCATCAGCGCCGGCCGATAGCGCCGGTTCAGCCCGTTCAGATCTGGCTCGATGGCTGGCCGCACGGGTTCCGCCCAAGGGGTTTCGAAGCTTGTCTCACGGTGCATGACGCGCACCGTCGCCCAACCCACAGCGAAGGCGGAAAATTATTTCGCCCCGGCCGCCGGCGGCGCGCGGTTGGCCGTCACCCGCCAGACCACGTTGCCGACATCGTCGGCGACCAGCAAGGCCCCGGCCTTGTCGACGGTCACGCCCACCGGCCGGCCCAGGGCCTCGCCCTTGGCGTTGACGAAGCCGGTCAGGAAGTCTTCGGCCGGACCGGCGGGGCGGCCGCCGGCGAAGGGCACGAAGGCCACCCTGTAGCCGTTAAGCGGCTTGCGGTTCCACGAGCCGTGCTGGCCGATGAAGGCCCCGCCGCGATAGCGGGCCGGAAAGGCGTCGGCGTCGTAGAAGGTCAGGCCCAGCGAGGCGGTGTGGGCCCCCAGGGCGTAGTCGGGCTTGATGGCCCGCGCCACCAGGTCCGGCCGCTGCGGCTTGACCCGGGTGTCGACGATCTGGCCGTAATAGCTGTAGGGCCAGCCATAGAAGCCGCCGTCCTTGACCGCGGTCATGTAGTCGGGGACCAGGTCGTTGCCGATCTCGTCGCGCTCGTTGACTGCCGCCCACAGGGCGCCGCTCTGCGGCTGCCAGCCCATGCCGTTGGGGTTGCGCAGGCCCGAGGCGAAGACGCGGCTGGCCCCGGTGGCGGGATTGACCTCCAGGATGGCGGCCCGGCGTTCCTCGGCCGCCACGCCGTTCTCGCCGACATTGCTGTTGGAGCCGACGGTGACATAGAGCCTGGACCCGTCCGGACTGGCGATGACGTTCTTGGTCCAATGGTGGTTGATCGGCCCCGCCGGCAGGTCGGCGACCTTGCGCGGCGGGGCGGTGATCCGGGTCTGGCCGGCCTGGTAGGGAAAGGCCAGCAGGGCGTCGCTGTCGGCGACATAGAAGGTGTCGCCGACCAGGGCCATGCCGAACGGCGAGTTCAGGCCCGACAGGAAGGTGGTGCGGACCTCGGGCGTGCCGTCGTGGTCGGCGTCGCGCACCAGGGTGATGCGGTTGGCCGAGGGCGGCGTCGCCCCGGCCCGCTTCATCAGCATCTTCTGGAAGAAGCCGCGGATGCCCTTGCCGTCCTCCGGCTTGGGCGGGGCGTTGGTCTCGGCGACCAGCAGGTCGCCGTTGGGCAGCACATAGAGCCAGCGCGGATGCTCCAGGTCGCGGACCAGGGCGGTGGCGACGAAGCCGGGCGCGGCTTCGGGCGTCTGCCCCTCGGCCCAGCCGACGGCGGGGGCGATCTTCATCACCGGCAGCAGCTGTTTCTGGGCGGCGGGGAGCGTGGGGTTTGGACCATAGCCCTGCTCGGGCGGCAAGGCCGGGCCGCCGCCGCAGGCCGACAGCGCCAGGGCCGCGGGGGCCAGGATCAGCAGGACACGGCTCAATCTGGACATCGCGATCTTCCGTCACGCCGTTGCGTCCGAAGTAAAACGCGGCACGGCCTGCCGGGGTCCGGGACAGCTAGGCCGGCGCGTGTTCGTCCAGCCAGCGGCGGAAGAACCCCGGGTCGGGCAGGCCGGCCTGGTTGGCGGCGACCTTGCCGTCCTTGAACAGGAACAGGGCCGGGATGCCCCGCACGCCATAGGCCTGGGCGAGAGCCGGTTCGGCGTCGACATCGATCTTCACGAACCGGGCGCGCGGCTCCAGCTCGGCGGCGGCCTTGGCGAACACCGGGGCGACGGCGCGGCAGGGGCCGCACCAGGCGGCCCAGAAGTCGGCGACGATCGGCACCTGGCTGGCGGCCAGGTGCTTGCGGAAGCGGGCGGTGGTCAGGTCGACCGGCTGGCCCTCGAACAGCGGCCTGGCGCAGCGGCCGCACTTGGCCGCCCGCGCATCGCGCGCCGCCGGCAGGCGATTGGTGGCGTCGCAGTGCGGGCAGACGATGTTGACGGTTTGCGCCATGACCTTCCTTCACGCCCTTCAACGAACAGGCGCGGGCCTGGGATGCGTCGGGCCGCCCGCCGCGGCCAGAAATGCTCAGATCTGCGAGCGTCGTGCCAGTTCGCTGCGGCGGGCCGCCACCTCGCTGCGCGCCTGCTGCATGGCGTCGATCTCGGTGGCGGTCAGCAGGTTGTCGATCACCCGGCCCAGGTGCTCGCGCATGGCGTTGCGGGCCGCCTTGGGGTCGCGGGCCTGCAGGGCGGTCAGGATTTCCTGGTGGTCGTGGATCAGCGGCCGCACGCCGACCTGCCGGGCCCGCTCCAGCATCGCCCGGCACAGGGGCGACTTGTAGCGCAGGTCCCAGAGATTCTCGATGACGGTGACCAGGGCGCTGTTGCGGGTGGCGCGGGCGATGGTGACATGGAACCGGCGGTCGGCCAGGTCGCCGCGCACGTCGTTCTCGTTCTCCTCGACCATGTCGTCGAGGATCTTTTCCAGGTCGATCAGTTCCTGGTCGGTGATGGTGGTGGCGGCCAGGGCGCAGGACTCGCCCTCGATCAGGCGGCGGGCCTCGGTCAGCTCGAAGGCGCCGATGTCGAGCTCGGGGGCGGGAACCTCGGCCGGCGCGGCCTCGGTGACATAGACGCCCGAGCCGTGGCGGGCCTCGACCAGGCCGCGGATCTCCAGGGCGATCATCGCCTCGCGCACGGTGGGCCGGCTGACCTTGTAATCCTCGGCCAGGTCGCGCTCGGAGGGCAGGCGATGGCCGGGCTGGTAGGCGCCCTCGCGGATCGATTCGGCGATCGCGCTGGCGACCTGCTGGTAGAGCTTACGGGTTTCGGCGGTCGAAGTGGTCATGGAACTTTCCCGCTCGGCGCACATCGCCGAATAACGCTAGGGTAGAGCAAGCCTGGTCAGGACGCTACGGCCACGCACCTGACAATTGGCCTGACAAATCGCCTGCGAGCAAGGCGCAGCTAGCGTCCCTTCACGCGTGTCAGGATCAGCGTCTGGTCCGGCGGACCGGGACGGCCGTCGATGTCCTGCTCGACCAGCAGGGTGTCGGGGTCGGTGCGGGTCACCTTCATCGACTGATGGCGCGAGCCGGCCTCGCCGTGGGTGGTCACGGTCACCATGCTGGGGCCGACGCGTTCGACGCTGATGGTCACCCGGTTGAGATTGACCACCGCCTTGGTCGGGGCACCGTCGAGGGTGGCGTGGGCGAACTGCAGGGCGGCGACGCCGGACTCGTCCTCCTCGACCAGGGTCCAGGCCAGGGCCTTGCCGTCATCGATGGTGACGTCGAGTTCGCCGCTCAGCGGCGGCGGGCCGGTCAGGGCGGTATTGAACTTCGAGCGCGGCAGGTCGATGGCCCAGCGCCCGGCCACGCCCATTGGACCGCTGAAGGCCTGGGCGCCCGCCGCCTGCGCCTGGGCGGCATGGGGCAGGGCGGCCGCCAGCAGGACGGCGCCGGACAGGCCGGCGAAGACGCGCGCGGTGCTCATGGGGACAGCTCCGATCGACAGCCCGGCTCGGTCCGGGCGAACGCTGTGACGCAGGGTAACTTGGCCCCGCGCGTTCGCCCGTTCAAGCCGTCTGGCAGGCGGTCCGTGTCCTGGCGGTCAGAACGGCGAGAACTTCTCGACCAGCGACTGGCCGGCCGGGGTCTTCTGGACGCGGCTGAGGTCGCCGCGGCCGCCGTAGCTGATGCGCGCCTCGGCGATCTGGGTGTGCTTGATGGTGTTGGCCGAGGAGATGTCCTCGGGCCGCACGATGCCGGCCACCGTCAGCTGCCGCAGTTCGCTGTTGGTGCGCACCTCCTGGGTGCCTTGAATCACTAGGTTGCCGTTGGGCAGCACGCCCGACACCACCGCGGCGATGGTCAGGCTGATCTTTTCCGAGCGGGTGATCGCGCCGGCCCCGGCGTTGGAGAAGCCCGACTTGGTGCTGACCATGTTGGCCGGATCGAAGCCGCCGGGCAGGACCTTGCCCAGGCTGGATTCCAGGCCCAGGAAGTTGGGCACGCCCAGCGAGCCGTTGGAGGCGCGCGACGAATTGGTCTGGTTCTTGGTCGTGGCGCTGTCGTCGATGTCGATATTGACGGTCAGGATGTCGCCGACCTTGCTGGCCCGCTGGTCGTTGAAGAAGGCCCGCGCCCCCACCCGCCACAGCGAGTTGGACGAGGCGGCCGGGGTTTCGCGCGGAGCGATGATCTGCTGGGTCATCGGCGCCAACTGGGCCGGATAGCCGACGGGGGCCAGTTCCGGACCCTTGACGGCCTCGGCGACGGTCGAGCAGGCGGCGAGCGGAGCGAGCAGCAGGAGGGCGGCGAGGGCGGGGCGCATCGGATGGAACCTTGTCAGCGCGCGGCGTAGCGCAGGGTGTTGCGGGAGGCCTTCAGGCGCATCGCCTGCGGGCCGACGGCGGTCGAGCCGGGCCCGGTGACCACGGTCTCGATGATCTTCTTGCTGGCGGTGTTCTGGACCATCAGGCTTTCGCCGACCGCCCCCGCCGCCATGGCTTTCCCTTGCAAAGTGAGCGCCACGCCGGCGTCCTCGTAGGTGACTGCGACAATATCGCCCGCCTTGATCACCTGCGGGGTGGAGACGTCGCGCAGGCTGGCGGCCGAACCCTGGCGCAGCGGGCGCTTGGCGCTCATGCCGATCAGGGCGTCGGCGTCGTTGGGGGCGTCGGCGGGGCCGGCGGCGGCCTTGATCCACACCAGGTCCTCGGGCTGGACGATCTCGCCGGCCGCCAGGCTGCGGGCGTAGGCAAGAACTTCCACATTGCCGCGGAGGGCGCCGGGCTGGGCGCCCGCCAGGGCGCTGTCCGAACCGCCGCGGACGATGATCCGGCGCACGCCGTTGGGGTTGGACCAGTCCAGGCCGGCGCGGCGGGCGGCGACCTGCACCTGGGCGGCGTCGAGTACCGCGCTGGGACCGACCCGCAGGCCGATGACCACGTCCGAGGCCGCGCCGGCGCCGTCGAACAGCTCGCCCAGGGTGATGCGGCCGTCGCCGTCGGTGGTGTCCGACCGCAGGGACACGGCCTGGCCGGCCAGGGCGGGCGTGGCGACCAGCAGGGCGGCGAGGGAAAGAGCCAGGGCTTTCATCCGCTTACGACCTCAGGTTCGAGGTGGTCTGGAGCATCTGGTCGGCCGTTGTGATGACCTTGGAGTTCATCTCGTAGGCGCGCTGGGCGACGATCAGGGCGGTGATCTCGCTGACCGAGTCGACGTTGCTGGCCTCGGTGTAGTTCTGCAGCAGGGTGCCGAAGCCCGGCTGGCCGGGGGCGGCGATGTTGGCCGGGCCCGAGGCGGCGGTCTCCATGTACATGTTGTCGCCGACCGCCTCGAGGCCGCCCTCGTTCATGAAGTTGGCCAGTTCCAGCTGGCCGACCGTCTGGGGCGTGGTCTGGCCGTCCATGGTCACCTGCACCAGGCCGGTCTTGCTGATCGTGGTGGCCACGGCGTTCTGCGGAATGGTGATGCCGGGCTGGACGGTGTAGCCGTCCTCGGTGACCAACTGGCCCTGGTCGTTGGTCGAGAAGTTGCCGGCCCGGGTGTAGGCGGTCTCGCCCGAGGGCAGCAGGATCTGCAGGAAGCCCTTGCCCTGGATGGCCACGTCGAACTCGTTGTTGGTCATCGTCGGCGTACCCTGCTCGTGGATCCGATAGACCGAGCCGGCCTTGACGCCGCCGCCGACCTGGACCCCGGTGGGCACGATGTTGCCGTCGCTGGACGACTGGGCGCCGGCCCGCTCGATGGTCTGGTAGATCAGGTCCTGGAACTCGGCCCGTCCGCGCTTGAAGCCGACGGTGTTCATGTTGGCGATGTTGTTGGAGATGACCTCGACGTTCAGCTGTTGGGCCGACATGCCGGTCGCGGCGGTGCGGAGCGCTTGCATCTTCAGTTATCCCTTACTGGACCTTGCCCATCCGCTCGACGGCGGACCGGGAAAGTTCGGTGGTTTGATCCATCATCTTGGCCACGCTCTCGTAGGCGCGGTTCACTTCGATCAGCTTGGTGATCTGCTGGATGGACTGGACGTTGGAGGCTTCCAGCATGCCCTGGTGGACGATGGCGTCCGTGGCCGGCTGGGGGGTGTCGTTGGAGACGTTGCGATAGAGGTTGTCGCCGTCCTTGCGCAGCGAGGCCAGGTCGGCCATGCGCACGACGCCGATCTTGCCGACGCGCTCGGCGCCCTGGCTGACCGAGCCGTCGCGGGCGATGGTCACCGCGCCCTTCAGCGGGTCGATCAGGATCTCGCCGCCGCCGTCGTCCAGCACCGGCGCGCCGTTCTGGGTGACCAGCTTGCCCTCGGGGCTCATGGTGAAGCGGCCGTCGCGGGTGTAGCGCTCGCCGCTGGCGGTCGAGACCTTGAAGAAGCCCTGGCCCTCGATGGCCAGGTCGAAATCGCCGCCGGTCTGGTTCAGCGCGCCCTGGCTGAAGTCGCGGGCCACGCCGTCGTCGAGCACGAACTTGACGGGATAGGAGCCGCCCACGGTCCGGGCCGGCTTGGCCGGCTCGGTGCGCACCATCAGCTGCTCGACCTTGAAGCCGGTCGTGTTGGCGTTGGCGATGTTGTTGGCCACGATGTCGAGTTCGCGGCGCAGGGTCATCTGCCGCGAAAGTCCTACATACAGCGCGTTGTCCATGGCGGTTACCGAAACGGCTGGCGCGACAAATGCGCCGCACTCTGGCAAGCAACCCTCGTGCCAACTCGAAAAGCCAAGCAATTTCAACGAAAAGAAAGGTTAACGCGCACTCGGCGGCGGAGTCTGCCGGGCAGATTCAGCCTGCGGCGAAATGGCCTTCAAAAGGGATCGTTAACCATGCCCGCGCATGAGTAGACCGGTAGATTCCAAGGAACCGCGCGCGTGGCCAACAAACCCCCCAAGGAAGCCCCCGCCCCCGAAGGCGAAGAGGGCGCCGCCGAGGGCGAAGCTCCCGCCAAGAAGAAGCCGCCGATGATCATCCTGATCGCGGCGGCCGCCGGCGTCCTGGTGATCGGCGGCGGCGTCAGCGCGTTCCTGCTGCTGAAGCCCAAGCCCGAGGCGCACGCCGAAAAGGGCCACGAAAAGCCGAAGAAAAAGGAAAAGAAGGACGAGAAGGGCGGTCACGGCGAGGGCAAGGACGGCGCTGCGGCGGCCGGCGCTCCGGTGATCAAGGAAGGCCCCGACGGGGTGGTGTTCTACACCCTGCCCGACATCGTGGTGAACATGCAGGCGGCCGACGGCCGCTCGACCTTCCTGAAGCTGAAGCTGACCTTCGAGCTGCCCGACGAGGACACGGCCGAGGCCCTGACCCCGAACCTCCCGCGGCTGCAGGACATGTTCCAGACCTTCCTGCGCGAACTGCGCCCCGAAGACCTCAACGGCAGCCAGGGCAGCTACCAGCTGCGCGCCGAGCTGCTGCGTCGTGTAAACCTTGTCGCCGCGCCCTCGAAGGTGAATGCGGTGCTGATCGAGGAGATGCTGATCAACTAGGCCCGCAAGGGCCTGCTTGAAGGCGAACCAAGCATGGCGGAAGAAATAGACGATCAGGCCGCGATGGCCCAGTGGGCCTCGGAAAACCCGCCGGAGCCCGGCGTCGGCGACAACCAGTTCGGCGACTTCAGCGGCGGCATGGGCGGCTGGGACGACGGCGGCGGCGACGGCATGGGCGCCGAGCGCATCCTAAACCAGGACGAGATCGACAGCCTGCTGGGCTTCGACATGTCCGGCGACGGCAATGACGACCGCACCGGCATCCGCGCGATCATCAATTCGGCCCTGGTCTCGTACGAGCGCCTGCCGATGCTGGAAATCGTCTTCGACCGCCTGGTGCGGTTGATGACGACCAGCTTGCGCAACTTCACGAGCGACAACGTCGAGGTCAGCCTCGACAACATCAGCTCGATCCGCTTCGGCGACTATCTGAACTCGATCCCGCTGCCGGCCATCCTGGCGGTGTTCCGGGCCGAGGAGTTGGACAATTACGGCCTGCTGACGGTCGACTCCAACCTGATCTATTCGATCGTCGACGTGCTGCTGGGCGGCCGTCGCGGCACCGCGGCCATGCGCATCGAGGGCCGGCCCTACACCACCATCGAGCGGGTGCTGGTGCAGCGGATGGTCGAGGTGGTGCTGCACGACGCCAAGGCCGCCTTCGAGCCGCTGCATCCGGTCAGCTTCACCCTCGACCGCCTGGAGACCAATCCGCGCTTCGCCGCCATCGCCCGGCCGGCCAACGCCGCGATTCTTGTGAAGCTTCGGATCGACATGGAAGACCGCGGCGGTCGAATCGAGCTTCTGCTGCCCTATGCGACCCTCGAACCGATCCGCAAGATGCTGCTGCAGCAGTTCATGGGCGAGAAGTTCGGCCGCGACAACATCTGGGAAGGCCACTTGGCCACCGAGCTCTGGACCACCCAGATGGAGGTGCGCGCCGTGCTCGACGAGCAGCAGCTGCCGCTCTCCAAGGTGCTGAACCTGCAGGTCGGCGACACCCTGATGCTCAACGCCACGCCCGACAGCCCGGTGGAGCTGCGCGCCGGCTCGATCCCGCTGACCCGGGGCCGGATGGGCCGCCGCAACCACTCGATCGCCGTGCGCGCCGACGCGCCCCTGACCATGGCGGCCAAGAAGGCGGTTCAGAAGCTGAAATGAGCATGACGGCCATCGCCCTCAACGGTCTGCTGGCGATCCTGCTGCTGGTCGCCCTGGCGCTCGGCATGCGGCTGGAGCGGCGGCTGAAGGCCCTGCGCGACAGCCACGAGGGCTTCGCCAAGGCCGTGGCCGACCTCGACCGCGCCGCCATGCGGGCCGAGCAGGGCCTGGCCGACCTGCGCGCCGCCACCGACGAGGCCGCCGACACCCTGGCTGACCGCATCAACCAGGCCAAGGCGCTGGCCGCCCAGCTCGACGAGCGCCTGGACCGGCCGATGGTCACCCCGCCGCCGGCCAAGACGCTGGAGCGGCCGGCGCCGCGTCCGCCGGTCGAACGCCCCGCCTCCGAACGCTTGGCCCCCGAGCCGGAGCGCCCCGCCGAAACCGCCCGCCGCCTGCGGGCCGAAGACTTCGAGAAGCTGCTGGAGCGCGAGGCCCGCCTGCCGCGCAACGCGCCGCCGGCTCCGCCCTCGCCGCGCGCCCCAGCGCCGAAAGAAACCCCGCGTTCACGGGCGCGGATCGATGATGACCTGTTCGAGGGCCCGGAAGATCCGCCGCGCCCCGGCTCGACCTTCAGAGGCCGCCGATGAAGACTGTTCCGCGCATCCTGCCCATCGTCGGGGTCGCCGTGGTCGGCGTGCTGGCGCTCAACGCCCTGGCCGGCGCCAAGTCGCTGCCCGGCCTGCTGAGCGGGGCCAAGGCCTTCGCCGAGGGCGCCGCCAAGTCGGACGCCAAGGCCGGCGAGAAGGCCGCCTCGGCCGCCGACGCCGGCAAGGACGCCGCGGCCAGCGCGCCGCCGCCGCGCGTCTGCGCCCCGTCGTCCACCGACCTCGCCCGAGAGGCCGGCCTGTCGCCCGCCGAGCTGCGCGTGCTGCAGAGCCTGGGCCAGCGTCGCGGCCAGCTGGACCAGCGCGAGCAGGACATCGACGTCCAGCTGCAGTTGCTGGCCGCCGCCGAGGCCAAGCTCGACGCCAAGATGAAGGCGCTGAACGGCATGAAGGGCGAGATCCAGGGCCTGCTGGGCCAGGCCGACGCCCAGAAGGACGCCGAGGCCCAGCGCATGGTGCTGGTCTATTCGGCCATGAAGCCCAAGGACGCCGCCGCCCGCATGAGCGTGCTCGACGACAGCGTGCGCCTGCCGATCGCCGCCAAGATGAAGGAGCGGACGCTGAGCATGATCCTGGCCAACATGTCGCCGAACGACGCCAAGATCCTGACCGAGCGGCTGGCCAACCGGATGTCGAGCGAGGCCATCGCCAAGGGCCGGGCCGCCCTGACCGAAGCCGCGCCGGCCGCCGGCGGCGCGGCGCCGAGCGGCCAGGCCGCGGCTGTGCCGCTGGCCGGCGCCGGTCCGGCCGCCGCCAAGAAGGCCGGCTAGAGAGGACGTGAAGGCAGGGGCATGAGGCTGGGGGCGTTCCTGAGATCGACCGTCGCGGCGATCTGCATCCTCGGGGTGGCGACCCCGACGGCGGCGATCTCGGCCGCGCCGTCGCATCGCGCCGCCAAGCCCGTTTCCCGCCCGACCAGTTCGCGCGGCCTGGAGGTGCGCGTCGCCCAGGCGCCCGACTTCACCCGGCTGGAGTTTCCCGGCTCGCGCGGCATGCAGGCCCATCGCGACGGATCCAACCTGGTCCTGCGGTTTCCGCGTGACGCCAATCCCAACCTGACCACCCTGAAGATCGCCCCGCCGCGCTGGGTCAGGACCGCCGAGGCGCGCCATGTCGGCGGCGTCGTCGAGATCGTCGTCGCCCTGGACGAGGACGCCGATTTCCGGGCCGGCAACGCCGACGGCGACGACTTCGTCAACCTGTTCGCCCGTCCGCCGACGGCCGCCGCGCCGACGCCGGAGGCCGCGCCGGTCTCCCGCCGCCCCAATCCGTTGCCCGCCAGCGGCGTCGTGCCGGTGAAGTTCTCCAAGGTCGGAAGCCAGGTGCGGCTGAGCCTCGACTGGGCCGCGCCGGCCGGGGCCGCGGTGTTCCGCCGCGGCGAGGCGGTCTGGGTGGTGTTCGACGCCCCCGCCCGGCTGGACGTCGGCCGGCTGCCGCCCTCGACCAGCCAGTACGGCCACATCCAGGTCTTCAAGGGCGAGGACTACGCGGCCCTGCGCATCAGCACGCCCCAGGGCAGCGCGTTCTACGCCGAGGGCGTGGGCGCCAACTGGACGGTGTCGCTGGGCTCGGGGATCATGGATGCGCCTGATCCGATCAACATCGCCCGCGACGACACCGCCAGTCCCGCCACCCTGACCGCCACCGTGGCCGGGGCGACCAGGGCCCTGTGGGTGGCCGACCCCGCCGTCGGCGACCGCATCGCCGTGGCCACGGCGCTCGCGCCGGCCAAGGGCCTGCCGTCGCGCCGCGACTATGTCGAGATGGCCCTGCTGCAATCGGCTACCGGCCTGGCGGTGGAAAGCTATTCCGGCGACCTGCAGATGACCGCCGACGGCGACATCGTCCGCATCGGCCGGCCCAAGGGCCTGCAGCTGTCGGCGGCGGCCGGCGGCCAGGCCCGGGGCGAGAGCCTGGTCGGCGCGCCCCAGGCCCTGGCCATGCCGGCCCTGATCGATCCCGAGCACTGGGCCAAGACCGGATCGGGCGGCTTCATGGCCCGCTACGACGCCCTGCTGGGCGCGATCCCGGCGGCCAGCGACGGGGCCGGCAAGGGCGACGACACCGCCGCCCGCATGGCCCTGGCCCGTTTCCTTGTCGGCTCGAACCTGTCCTATGAGGCGATCGGCGTGCTCAACGCGGCCGGCCGCGCCCACCAGACCCTGATGGGCGACGCCGAGTTCCGCGGCCTGCGCGGCGTGGCCAAGGTGCTGGCCCGCCGCTACGCCGAGGCCGAGACCGACTTCGCCTCGCCGGTCCTGGCCGACGATCCGTCGGCGGCCCTGTGGCGGGGCTATGTCGCCGCCAAGGCCGGCCAGTGGACCGACGCCAACCAGAGGTTCGCCGACGGCCAGCGGGCCCTGAACATGTTCCCGGCCCTGTGGCAGGCGCGGTTCCTGGGCGCCCAGGCCGAGGCGGCGGTCGGCGGCGGCGCGCCGGACACCGCCATCCGCCTGGTCAACCAGGCCCTGAAGCTGCCCAACATCCCGGTCGAGGACCAGTTGGAGCTGCGCCTGACCTTGGCCAAGGCCTTCGAGGCCAAGGGCGACTCGCGGGCCCTGCCGGTGTTCCAGGCCATCGCCCGGTCGGGGATCGACCGGCTGGCCGCGCCCGCCACCCTGCACGCCATCCAGCTGCGCCTGGCCAAGAACCAGATCAGTCCCGACCTCGCCGCCAAGGGCCTGGACCAGCTGCGCTTCCGCTGGCGCGGCGACGGCGTCGAGCTGGACACCATCCGGGCGCTGGGCCAGCTGCAGATCCGCCAGGGCCGCTACCGCGAGGCGCTGGAGGTGCTGCATTCGGCAGGCAACAACCTGCCCGACCTGCCGCAGGCGGTGGCGCTGCGCAACGACCTCAACACCGCCTTCCGGGCGCTGTTCCTCGACGGCCTGGCCGACGGCATGCAGCCGATCCAGGCCGTGGGCCTGTTCTACGACTTCCAGGACCTGACCCCGATCGGCGCCGACGGCGACCAGATGGTCCGCAACCTGGTGCGCCGCCTGGTCGATGTCGATCTGCTGGACGAAGCCGCCAAGCTGCTGAAGTACCAGGTCGACAACCGCCTGAACGGCGTGCCCAAGGCCCAGGTGGCCACGGATCTCGCCTGGATCTACCTGATGGACCGCAAGCCCGAGAGCGCCCTGGACGCCATCAACAACACCCGCACCACCGTCCTGCCGCCGGCCCTCAACGCCGAGCGCCGCCTGGCCACCGCCCGCGCCCTGATGGGCCTGGGCCGCTACGACGCCGCCCTGGAGGTGATCGAGAGCGACAAGAGCCGCGACGCCGAGGACATCCGCGCCGACACCGCCTGGAAGCAGCACGCCTGGCCCCTGGCCGGGGCGATGTACGAGCGGGCCCTGGCCGACCGCTGGAAGACGTCGGGGACCCTGACCGCCGCCGAGGAGGCCAAGCTGCTGCGGGCCGGGGTCGCCTTCAGCCTGGCCGACGACGACGCCTCGCTGGGCCGGCTGCGCCAGCGCTACAGCGGCTTCGTCGACGGGGCGCGCAATCCCGACGGCCTGCGCGTGGCCCTGGCCGGCGCCGATCCGGGCGCCCTGTCCAGCAGCGACTTCAGCAAGGTCACCGCCGACAACGAAGCCTTCAACGGCTGGGTCGCCAAGATGAAGGACCGCTTCCGGACCCAGGCGCGGGGGTAGGGCGGCAACAGCATGATGATTGAAGGCTGGAACCCCCTTTCACCCGTTTTCACCCGTCTCCCCGGCGAAGGCCGGGGCCCAGGTTCAGCCGTCGTGTTGGCCACTTATCCGAAATACACAGTCCTACGATCTGGGCCCCGGCCTTCGCCGGGGAGACGGAGGAGGGAAGGGCGCGTCGGTCTGAAATCAGTAGGTTTCTAGGCTCGCGCCACCGCCAGGCTGTCCATCACGTAAGGCGCATAGAGATAGTCGCGGATCGCGGCGATCTCGTCGCTTCGCCAGTCCAGCAGCACCACGTAGCGGACGGCGGCCGTCGGGTCGGCGGGGTCGCTGACCAGCAGGGCCGGGCGGCCCTCGGCCAGGCCGACTTCGAACCGCCAGTCGAAGATGGCGTCGTAGCGGGTGAAGTAGACCGAGACGTCCTTGCGGCCGTCCAGGCGGGCGCGGTTGGCCAAATCGAGCCGGACGTCTTCGCTGAGCAGGGCGCGCAGGGCGTCGAAGTCGCGGGCGTTGAAGCGGTCGGCATAGGCGCGCAGGCGCTCGCGCTCGGCGGCGTCCAGCCGGGGAGGGGCCTCGTCCGGTTCCTGCGCCAGGTCCTTCAGCCGCACGCGGCCGCGATGCAGGGCCGCCTTGGCGGCCGCCAGGGTGAAGTCGAGAAGCTCGGCGGTCTCGTCCAGCGAGTGGCCCAGCACGTCGACCAGGGCCACGCAGGACCGCTGGGCGACCGGCAAGCGCAGCAGCACGGCCAGGCTGGCGGTCGCCGCCACCCGGGCGTCTGTCGCGGCGGCGAGGTCGGCGACGTCGCCCAGGTCCTCGTCGGCGCGGAGCACGGCCTGGCGCTTGCGGCGACGCAAGGCGTCCAGCGCGGTGTTGTGGGCGATGCGGAACAGCCAGCGGTCGGGACGCTCGATCTGGCCGGCGTCGGACCAGGCCAAGGCCGCCTTGGCCAGGGCGTCCTGGACGACGTCCTCGCCGTCGAAGGCCGAGCCGACCATCCGCGCGCAGTAGCGATGCAGGCTGGGGCGCAGGTCCGCCATCAACCGGCTGAACGCCTCGGGAGCCAAGCCGCCGTCCGCCATGTGGTTTCCTCTCGATTCGCCATCGCCAACGACGGCCCGTCTTGATGACGTCCGGCGCGCGGCGAAGGATTCGCGGCGGCCCTGAATTTTTCGCGCCGAATCCTTTCGGTCCGTCCCGTCGTCCTTGTTCCCGAGGGCCGCACTTTCGCGCGCCGCTCCACGAGGACCAAGATCATGCAAAGAGTGACACTGGTGCGCTATGCGGCCAAGCCGGACCGGGCCGACGAGAACGAGGCGCTGTCGCTGGCGGTGTTCAACGAGCTGAAGATCACCCAGCCTGAGCACGTGGCCTATGCGCTGTTCCGCGACGGGGTCAATTTCGTCCACCTGTTCGTCAACACCCGCGACGAGGACGCCAGCGCCCTGGTCGAGCTGCCGACCTTCAAGGCCTACGCCAAGGAGATCGGCGAACGCTGCGAGGCGCCGCCGGAGACGATTCGGCTGGGCCTGAACCTGCTGGCCTCGCACGGCCTCTAGGGCCGGCTTTTTCGGCAATCTGCGTTTCAAGCGGCCGCCGTTCCCTCGGCGGCCGCTTTTCATGCTGCCGCCGGGTAAACTTCCCCCCGGAAAAGCGATTGGTCATATGGTCCTGGCGGCGCAAACCCCTTAGGTAAGCGCCGCGCGCGCGGTCTTGCCGGGACGTCGACAGGGGCCCGCTTGCATTGCTCGGACGGGCATGGCATGACAACGTTGTCATAGGGTGGAAGCATTGACCAAAGAGACGAACACCGGCGAAGCGGGCCGCGAAGTGCTGGTCCTGCTGGGCGGCGCGGGCGATCTGGCCCTGCGCATGTTGCTGCCTTCCCTCTATTTCCTCGAGGTCGACCGCCTGCTGCCGCACGACCTGCGGATCATCGGCCTGGCCCGCCACGACCATGACGCCGACAGCTATCGCAAGCTGGTGCGCGAACAGCTGGGCAAGCGCGCCACGGTCGAGGACGCCGCCTGGAACCGCCTGGCGGCCCGCCTCGACTACCTGTCGGTCGACATCACCACCGACGCCGGCGCCAAGGCCCTGGCCGACAAGGTCGGCGAGCACGGCGAGCTGGTCATCTATTTCGCCCTGTCGCCCAGCCTCTACGGCTCGGTCTGCAACGCCCTGCAATCGGCCGGCCTGACCGGACCGGCCACCCGCCTGGTGCTGGAAAAGCCGATCGGCCGCGACCTGAAGAGCTCGCGCGCCACCAACGCCGCAGTCGGCGCCGTGGTCGACGAAAGCCAGATCTTCCGCATCGACCACTATCTGGGCAAGGAGACGGTCCAGAACCTGACCGCCTTGCGCTTCGGCAACGTGCTGTTCGAGCCCCTGTGGGACAACAACCACATCGACCACGTGCAGATCACCATCGCCGAGACCGAGAAGGTCGGCGAGCGCTGGCCCTATTACGACGAGTACGGCGCCCTGCGCGACATGCTGCAGAACCACCTGCTGCAGCTGCTCTGCCTGGTCGCCATGGAGGCGCCCTCGGGCTTCGATCCCGATGCGGTCCGCGACGAGAAGGTCAAGGTGCTGCGATCCCTGCGCCCCTTCACCAAGGCCAATGTCGCCCACGACACCGTGCGCGGCCAGTACGTGGCCGGCGTGGTCGAGGGCACGGCCCGCGAGGGCTATCTGGAAGAAGTCGGCAAGGGCACCAAGACCGAGACCTTCGTGGCCATGAAGGTCGACATCGACAACTGGCGCTGGGCCGGGGTGCCGTTCTTCCTGCGCACCGGCAAGAACCTGCCCGACCGCCGCACCCAGATCGTCGTGCAGTTCAAGCCCGTGCCGCACAACATCTTCGGCTCGGCCGCCCAGCGCGAGACCAAGGCCAACCGGCTGGTCATCGACCTGCAGCCCGACGAGGACATCTCGCTGACGGTGATGACCAAGCGTCCGGGGCTGTCGGAGGAGGGCATGCGCCTGCAGTCCCTGCCGCTGTCCCTGACCATGGCCGCGCCCGGCAGCCGCCGGCGGATCGCCTATGAGAAGCTGCTGCTGGACGTGTTCCGCGGCGACCGCACCCTGTTCGTGCGCCGCGACGAGGTCGAGCAGGCCTGGACGTTCGTCGACGGCGTCGCCGCCGCCTGGGCCCAGGCCGGCATCGAGCCCGCGCCCTACGCCGCCGGCACCTGGGGACCGCAGAGCGCCCACGCCCTGATCTCGCCGCAAGGCCGGGCGTGGAACGAATAGGCATGATCATGGCCCCTCCCAAGATCGAAGCCTTCGCCTCGCGCGAGGCCCTGTTCGACGCCACGGCCTCGGTGCTGGTGGCGGCGCTGAACGACGCGGTGGCCAAGCGCGGCCACGCCGGCTTCGCCGCCACCGGCGGAACCACCCCGGCCCCGGTCTATGACCGCCTGGCGACCCTGACTCTGCCCTGGGACAAGGTCACCGTCACCCTGACCGACGAGCGCTTCGTGCCGCCCTCGGACGCCAGCAGCAACGAGGGCCTGGTCCGTCGCCATCTGCTGGTCGGCGCGGCGGCCAAGGCGGCGTTCGCGCCGCTCTATTTCGACGGCGCCGACCCGGAAGAGGCGGCGCTGAAGGCCCAGGACGGCGTCGCCGCGGCCCTGCCGTTCGGCGTCGTGCTGCTGGGCGTTGGCGGCGACGGCCACTTCGCGTCGCTGTTCCCCGGCAATCCGGCCCTGGAGGCGGGTCTGGATCCGAAGACCGCGCGCAGCGTGATCGCGGTGCCGCCGGGCTCGCCCGCGCCCGACCTGCCGCGGATCAGCTTGACCTTCCAGGCGTTGATCCAGGCGTCGCTGATCGTGCTGCTGGTCACCGGCCAAGCGAAGAAGGCCCTGCTCGAAGCTCCGGTCGATCCCGGCCTGCCGATCGCCGCCATTCTCAATCAGGACCGCGCCCCGGTCCGTATCCTCTGGGCGGAGTAGTCGCATGGTCATGAACCCCGTCATCGCCGAAGTCACCGCGCGGATCATCGAGCGCAGCCGCGACAGCCGCGCGACCTACCTGGCCAATCTCGACGCCGCCGCGGCCGCCCAGCCGGGCCGGGCCAAGCTCAGCTGCGCCAACTGGGCCCACGCCTTCGCCGCCTCGCCGGCGGTCGACAAGGTCCGCGCCCTGGACGTCAACGCTCCCAACCTGGGCATCGTCTCGGCCTATAACGACATGCTGTCGGCCCACCAGCCGCTGGAGGAGTATCCGGCGCTGATCAAGGCGGCGGCGCGCGAGGTCGGGGCTACCGCCCAGTTCGCCGGCGGCGTGCCGGCCATGTGCGACGGCGTCACCCAGGGCCGTCCGGGCATGGAGCTGTCGCTGTTCTCGCGCGACGTCATCGCCATGGCCACCGGCATCGCCCTGACCCACGACGCCTTCGACGGCGCGCTCTATCTGGGCGTCTGCGACAAGATCGTGCCGGGCCTGCTGATCGGCGCCCTGACCTTCAGCCACCTGCCGGCGATCTTCGTGCCGGCCGGGCCGATGACCTCGGGCCTGCCCAATTCGGAGAAGGCCCGCATCCGCGCCCTCTACGCCGAGGGCAAGGTCGGCCGCGAGGAACTGCTGGCCGCCGAAAGCGCCAGCTATCATGGCCCGGGCACCTGCACCTTCTACGGCACGGCCAACACCAACCAGATGCTGATGGAGCTGATGGGCCTGCACCTGCCGGGCTCGGCCTTCGTGCATCCCAACACCCCGCTGCGCACCGCCCTGGTCAAGGAAGCCGCCAAGCGCGTCGCGGCCATCACCCACAAGGGCAACGACTGGATCCCGGTCGGCCGGGTGATCGACGAGAAGGCCGTGGTCAACGGCGTGGCCGGGCTGATGGCCACCGGCGGCTCGACCAACCTGGCCCTGCACCTGGTGGCCATGGCCCACGCCGCCGGCATCATCCTGACGCTGGAGGATCTGGACGACATCTCCAAGGTCACCCCGCTGCTGGCCAAGGTCTATCCGAACGGCTCGGCCGATGTGAACCACTTCCAGGCCGCCGGCGGCATCCATTTCGTCGTCAGGGAACTGCTGAAGGCCGGCCTGGCCCACGAGGACGTGCTGACCGTCGCCGGCCCGGGCCTGTCGCGCTACACCCAGGAGCCGGTGCTGATCGACGGCGAGCTGGCCTGGCGCGAGGGGGCCGAAGAGTCGCTGGACCTCAACGTCCTGCGGCCGGCGTCCGATCCGTTCAATCCGGAGGGCGGCCTGCGCCTGCTGACCGGCAATCTGGGACGCGGGGTGATCAAGGTCTCGGCCGTGAAGCCCGAGCACCAGGTGATCACCGCCCCGGCCGCCGTGTTCCAGGAGCAGGAAGACTTCATCGCCGCCTTCAAGCGCGGCGAGCTCGACCGCGACGTCGTCGTCGTGGTCCGCTTCCAGGGCCCGTCGGCTAACGGCATGCCCGAGCTGCACAACCTGTCGCCGTCGATCTCGGTGCTGCTGGACCGCGGCTTCAAGGTGGCCCTGGTCACCGACGGCCGGATGTCGGGCGCCTCGGGCAAGACCCCGGCGGCCATCCACGTGACGCCCGAGGCGGCCAAGGGCGGGGCCCTGGCCTATGTCCAGGACGGCGACATCATCTCTCTGAACGCCCAGACGGGCGAACTGAAAATCCTGGTGGACGAGGCGACCCTGCGCGCCCGCACGCCGGCGAGCGTCCCGGCGTCCAAGCCGGGCTTCGGGCGGGAATTGTTCGGCTGGATGCGCGCGGGGGTCGGCGCGTCCGACCACGGCGGCTCCGTGCTGTTTGCTTAGGAAAAGACACAGATGAGCGGCTTGAACTCCATCGGACTAGGCCTGGTCGGCGACATCGGCGGCACCAACGCGCGGTTCGCCCTGGTCGATTTCGATGGACCTGATCCCCAGCTGATCGAGCCGACCTCCTACAGGGGCGAGGACTACGGCCAGGCCGAGGACGCCATCGAGGCCTATCTGGCCAAGATGGGGCTCAAGCACCCCGACCAGGCGGTGGTCGCCGTCGCCGGGCCGATCGAGCACGGCGCCGTCCACTTCACCAACAGCGACTGGAAGCTGTCGGAGGACAGCCTGCGCCGGGCCGGCGGCTTCCGCTCGGCCAGGCTGATCAACGACTTCACCGCCCAGGCCCTGGCCGCGCCGCGCCTGGCGCCCAAGGACCTGCGCCAGATCGGGCCGCTGCAGACCTCCGGCGAGGGCGACCTGGCGATCATCGGCCCCGGCACCGGCTTCGGCGCGGCGGGCATGGTGCGCCGGCACGGCGTCGAGACGCCCCTGACCACCGAGGGCGGCCACATCGCTTTTGCGCCGTTCGACGAGGTCGAGATCGAGATCCTGCGCATCCTGATGAAGCGCTTCGGCCGCTGCTCGATCGAGCGGATCCTGTCGGGTCCGGGCATGGAAGACCTTCACATGGCCCTGGCCGAGGTCGAAGGCCGCAAGACCGACGAACTGACCGCCAAGCAGATCACCGAGCACGGCATGGCCGGCGACGAATGCTGCAAGATCACCATCGAACGCTTCTGCGCGATCCTTGGCTCGGCGGCCGGCGACCTGGCCCTGGCCCTGGGCGCGCGCGGCGGGGTGTTCATCGCCGGCGGCATCGCCCCGCGCATCATCGACCTGCTGGAGGCCGGGGCGTTCCGCGCCCGCTTCGAGTCCAAGGGCCGGCTCAGCGATTACACCCGCGCCATCCCCACCCATGTGGTGATGAATCCCCACACCGCCCTGATCGGCGCGGCCGTGGCCATGACGCCCGACGGCCGGGCCGCGATCGCTTAGGCGGTCGCCCCGGAATCCCTAATCCTGAGGGACCAGCCTGGCGGGTCCCAACGGACGCGCGATGTTGCGGGCCATGTCAAAAAGTGGGCTCGCCATGACAAGGTTGTCATGGCTTATTGCGGGGCTTGTCGATTTCCGACGCTGGGCGAGGCCGTCTTGAATTCCAAGGTTACGATCCACGAGGTCGCCCGCCTGTCGGGCGTTTCGATCAAGACCGTGTCGCGGGTGCTCAATCGCGAGCCCAATGTGAAGAACGACACCCGCACGCGGGTGCAGGAGGCGGTCGCCGCCCTGAACTACCGGCCCAACATCTCGGCCCGCAGCCTGGCCGGCTCGAAGGCCTATCTGATCGGGGTGTTCTTCGACAATCCCAGCCCCGCCTACGTCACCGACGTGCAGCTGGGCGCGATCGCCCGCTGCCGGGAGGAGGGCTATCACCTGATCGTCGAGCCGATCGACTCCGAGGGCGACGTCGCGGCCCAGGTGCAGCCGATGCTGGCCACCCTGCGGATGGACGGGGTGATCCTGACCCCGCCGGTCTGCGACAACCCGACAGTGCTGGACGTGCTGGAAGCCGAGGGCGTGCCCTATGTGCGGCTGTCGCCCGACCAGGACCGGGGACGCTCGGCCCATGTGCGGATGGACGATGTGCGCGCCGCCTATGAGATGACGGCCCACCTGATCGGCCTGGGCCATGTGGACATCGGCTTCATCAAGGGCCACCCCGACCACGGCGCCTCGCACCTGCGCTATGAGGGCTATGCGACGGCCATGGCCGAGCATGGCCATCCGGTGCGCGAGGACCGGGTGGAGCAGGGCTATTTCTCGTTCCGCTCCGGCTTCGAGGCGGCCGAACGGCTGCTGGCCGGCGAGGATCGCCCGACCGCCGTCTTCGCCTCCAACGACGACATGGCCCTGGGGGTGATGGCGGTGGCCAACCGCCTGCGCCTCAACGTGCCCGAGACCCTGTCGGTGGCCGGCTTCGACGACACCCCCGGCGCCAAGGTGGTCTGGCCGCAGCTGACCACGGTGCGCCAGCCGATCCAGGCCATGGCCGCCGCCGCCGCCGACCTGCTGCTGAGCCGCACGACCGGCGGCGAGGGCGAGGGCCCGCCCTCGCGCCTGCTCGACTTCGAACTGGTGGTTCGCGAATCCACGGGTCCCGCACGCTAAGCCCGCGGGGCCTTCACACTTGAACGGTGGCGAATCCGGCTTCGGAACGCTAGACGTAACGTCAACGTTGTCCGGCCTTGTCGGGCGCGAAAACCGACAAATGGCCTTGGGCCGAGACAAATCCTTTCCGCTGTGCGGCATTTTATGTCGCGTCGCAGCATAGTTTAGCCTCACGGGACCAGGTTCATGATCCGCGCGCGCCGCTCCCGCATTGTCGCCACCATCGGCCCGGCCAGCAGCTCGCCGGAGATGATCGTGACCCTGGCCAAGGCCGGGGCCGACGTGTTCCGCCTGAACTTCAGCCACGGCAGCCACGACGACCACGCCGCCTCCTACGCCGCCATTCGCGCCGCCGAGGCGGTGGTGGACCGGCCGCTGGGGGTGCTGGCCGACCTGCAAGGCCCCAAGCTGCGCGTCGGCAAGTTCGCCGAGGGGCCGGTGATGCTGAAGGCGGGCCAGGCGTTCCGCTTCGACAACGACCCCACGCCCGGCGACGCCACCCGAGTCTATCTGCCGCATCCGGAAATCCTGACCGCCATGCGGCCGGGCGCGACCCTGCTGCTGGACGACGGCAAGCTGCGGATGACGGTGGTCGAGGCCGGCCCCGGCTACGCCAACACCACCGTCGTCAACGGCGGCAAGCTGTCGGAGCGCAAGGGCGTGGCGGTGCCCGACGTGGTCATCCCGATGTCGCCGCTGACGCCGAAGGACCGCGAGGATCTGGCCTTCGCCCTGCGCCTGGGCGTCGACTGGATCGCCCTGTCGTTCGTCCAGGCCCCCGAGGACATGGCCGAGCTGCGCCGCATCGTCGAGGGCCGGGCCGCCGTCCTGGCCAAGATCGAAAAGCCGCAGGCCCTGCAGGTCCTGGGCCCGATCCTCGACCTCTGCGACGGGGTGATGGTGGCCCGCGGCGACCTCGGCGTCGAGATGGCGCCGGAGGAGGTGCCGGTGGCCCAGAAGGTCATCCTGCGCGCCGCTCGCGAGCGCGGCATTCCGGTGATCGTCGCCACCCAGATGCTGGAATCCATGACCACCTCGCCGATCCCGACCCGGGCCGAAGCCTCGGACGTCGCCAACGCCGTCTATGAGGGCGCGGACGCGGTGATGCTGTCGGCGGAATCGGCGGCCGGCGAGTATCCGGAAGAGGCCGTGACGATGATGAACCGCATCATCGAGCGCGTGGAGCGCGACCCGCGCTGGCCCGAACTGATGCAGGCCGAGCAGCCGCACGACGACGAGGACGCCGACGTGCTGGTGGTCGCCGCCGCCCAGGCCGCCAAGGCCGGCTCGACCAAGTGCCTGGTGGCCTTCACCACCACCGGGGCCACGGCCCGCCGCCTGGCCCGCGAGCGGCCGTTGCAGCCGGTGCTGGCCCTGTCGCCGCGGATCAACGCCGTTCGCCGGATGTGCCTGGTCTGGGGCGTCGAGGCCCGGGTCTCGGCCCAGCCCGACAGCCTGGAGGTGGTGACCACCGACGCCGTCGCCAAGGCCGCCGAACTGGGTCTGGTCGGGCCGGGCGAGCGGGTGCTGATCGTCGCCGGCACGCCGTTCGGCGCCCCCGGCGCGGCCAACCTGTTGCGGCTGGCCCATGCGCCGGTCCCGACGCGCAAGCGGTAGGCGCGCTTAGCCCAGCCTGACGTGGGCGGTGTCGCCGAGGTCGGGGGTGGTGTCGGTCAGGTTGGCCATGGCCACCTCCCAGGCGAAGCGGATCGGGCCGCCCTTGGAGATCCACAGCTCGGCGTCGCGGGCGTCCAGGCGCAACAGGGTCAGGCGCGGATCGTCCTTGCCCTCCGGGAACCAGGCGGCGACCACCGGACCCCAGTACTTGTCGATCCGCAGCGGGTCGCGGGCCAGGGACAGGGCCCCGCTGATGCAGGCGTGGAAATCGTGGTCCCTGGACTGCACCACCAGCATCGCCTCGGCCCCGCCCTTGGCGCTGTCGGCCAGGTCGGTGTCGTCCCGGGTGAAGAACCAGATCAGGTTGTGCTCGGGCTCGGCGAAGGCGGTCATCGGCTGGAAGTGCTGGCGCGTGTCGATCAGGCCCAGCATGCCGACGCGGGCGTCCTCCAGCTCCTTCCACAGGCGTTTCTCGACGGCGGCCCTGTCGTCGGGGTCGGTGCTCATGGCGGACCTCCTTGCTCGCGGGAGAGGAGGGAGAACCGTCAGGATCGCGGGGGAGTTCCCAGGGCCAAGGTCTTAGAACCCTGACAGCTGCGCATAGCGGTCGCGGTGGAAGGCGGCCGAGCCGAACAGGGCCTCGGCGACCCGGGCCCGCTTCATGTAGAGGCCGGCGTCGTGGGCGTCGGTCATGCCGATGCCGCCATGCATCTGGACCATCTCGTTGGAGGCCAGGTGCAGCACCTCGCTGGCCTTGGCCTTGGCGATGGAGGCCAGCAGCCGGGTGTCCGAACCGGCATCGGCGGCCTCCAGCGCCGCCTCTACGCAGGAGCGGGTGGTCTCCAGGTCGGTAAACAGCTTGGCGGCGCGGTGCTGCAGGGCCTGGAAGGTCCCGATCAGCTGGCCGAACTGGGTGCGGGTCTTCAGATAGTCGAGGGTGATCTCGAAGGCGGCCGTGGCCGAGCCGAGCATCTCGGCGGCCAGGCCGGCATAGGCGCGGTCGAGCACCGGCTCGAGGATCGCCCAGCCCTGGTCGACCTCGCCCAGCACCGCCTCGGCCGCCACGGCCACGCCGTCGAAGGCGATGCGGGCCGCGCCGCGGCTGTCGGCCAGGGCCAGGTGGGTGCGGGTGAGGCCGGCCGCGTCGCCGGGAACCAGGAACAGGGTGATCCCGTCGCTGTCGCCCGGCTGGCCGGCGGTGCGGGCGGCGACGACCAGCAGGTCAGCCGTCTCGCCGTCGATCACGAAGGTCTTGGTCCCGTTCAGCACGAAGCCGTCGCCGGTGCGGGTGGCCGCCAGCGCCGTGTTCAGCGGGGCATGGTGCGAGCCCTCGTCCACGGCCAGGGTCCCGATCGCCGTCCCGGCGGCGATCCTGGGCAGCCAGGCGGCCTGCTGGGCCTCGGAGCCGCCCAGGACCAGGGCGCTGGCGGCGATCATCGCGGTGGACAGCAGGGGCGAGGCCGCCAGGTTGCGGCCGGTCTCCTCGAGGATCAGCCCCAGGCCCAGATAGCCGAAGGCCGAGCCGTCATGGGCCTCGGGCACGAGCACCCCGGCCCAGCCCATGGCCGCCATCTCGTTCCAGGTCGCCGGCTCGAAGCTTTGTCCCGACCCGCCGTCGCGCAGGCGGCGCAGGGCCGCGACCGGCGCGCTGTCCTGGGTCCAGCCCTTGGCGGCGTCGCGCAGCATCGACTGTTCTTCGGTCAGGACGGCCATGTCAGGCTTGCTCCAGATTTTGGTGGCGGACGGCCCAGTCCAGGGCGGTTTCGAGACGGTCGTTGCCCCAGAACAGCTCGCCGTCGGCGGTGATGAAGCTCGGCGCGCCGAACAGGCCGCGCTCGCGGGCTTGGCGGACATGGTCCTTCAGCTGGGCCTTGACTGGATCGCTGTTGGCCGCGGCCAACACCTGGTCGGGATCGGCCCCGACCGCGGTGATCAGCGGGGCCAGCACCTCGGCCTGCGAGATGTCGCGGTCGTCGACGAAATTGGCCTGGTAGACGGTGCGGCTGAAGGCGGGGGTCCAGCCGGCGTCCAGGCCGACGATCGCCACGCGGGCGGCGAGCAGGCCGTTGCGCGGAAACTGGCTGGGATGGACCAGGGCGAGGCCCTCCTGGTCGCAGATCCGCTGCAGGTCGCGCCACATGTAGTCGCCCTTGACCGGGAAGGCGTTGAACGGGCTGTCCTCCAGGCCCTGCTGGTCGTGCAGCAGCGGCCCCAGCAGGAACGGCCGCCATTCGATCGCGACGCCGGCCTGCGCGGCCAGCCGCTCGACCCGCATGGCGGCGGGATAGCTGTAGGTGGAGCCGAACTCGTACCAGAACTCGATCATGGTCCCTCGCGCGCTTACTGGTGATCCAGCAAGCCTAGCACCCGCTTGGCCACGACGTTCAAATTGACCTCGCTGGTGCCGCCCTCGATCGAATTGCCCTTCGAGCGCAGCAGGCCGCGGGTGACGGCCAGTTCCTCGGGCGTGAAGCCCTCGCCCGCCCAGCCCAGGCCTTGCAGGCCCATGGCCTCGACCATCAGCTCGAAGCGATCCTGGTTCAGCTTGGCGGCGGCGTACTTGATGATCGACACCGCGGCGCTGGGGCCGTTGCCGGCCTTGGACTCCTGTTCGGCCCGGTGGACGGTCAGGGTGAAAGCCTGGGCGTCCATGCGGTGCTGGGCGATGCGGCCGCGCAGGTCGCCGTCGGCCAGCCGGCCCGCGGCGTCGACGCCGACCTCCTGCTTGGCGACCTCGACCAGGTCCAGCCCGCCGCCGGCCCCGAAGCCCGAGGCCGAGATGTTCTGGCGCTCGTATTGCAGCAGCCGCTTGGCGATGTCCCAGCCGCCATTGACCTTGCCCACCAGCTGGTCCTTGGGGACTTTCACATTGTCGAAGAAGGTCTCGCAGAACGGCGAGGAGCCGCTGATCAGCTTGATCGGCCGAGCCTCGATGCCGGGCGAGGTCATGTCGAACAGCACGAACGAGATGCCCTCGTGCTTCTTGCTGGTGTCGGTGCGCACCAGGCAGAAGATCCAGTCGGCCTGGTCGGCATAGCTGGTCCACACCTTCTGGCCGTTGATCAGCCAATGGTCCCCCTGGTCCTCGCACCGGGTCTGCAAGGCCGCGAGGTCGGAGCCGGCTCCCGGCTCGGAATAGCCCTGGCACCAGCGGATCTCGCCGCGCACGATCGGCGGGATGAAGCGCTGCTTCTGTTCTTCGGTGGCGTATTCCAGCAGCACCGGGCCCAGCATCCAGACCCCGAAGCTCAGCAGGGCCGGGCGGGCCTTGAGCCGGTGCAGCTCCTGCTCCAGCACCTTGTTCTGGTCCTTGGAGAGGCCGCCGCCGCCGTATTGCCGCGGCCACATCGGCGCGGTCCAGCCGCGCTGCGCCATGCGGTCGAGCCACAGCTTGGCGTCGGGGTTCCTCCACACCGCCTGGCGGCCGCCCCACGGCGCCTCGTCCTCGCCCATCGGCGCGTTCAACGACGGCGGATAGTTCGCCTCCAGCCAGGCGCGCGTCTCGGCGCGAAAGGTCTCCAGATCGCCGCCGCCGAAATCCGCCATGACCGTGCTCCCGATGTCGTCCGCGCCGCTTTTCCGCGTCGTCGGCGCGCAGACTACGCCAGGCGGCGCGCGGAGCAAGCCAAGATTCAAACGACCGTTCGTCATGGGGCGGGCGACCGCGCCCCGCCGGGCGCGCTATAGTGAAGGCCGATGACGTGTCCCTCAGGGATTCGCCGATCAGGGGTCTTGATGTCCGCGCCTGAATTGAGACCTGCGTCCCTGGCCGTGGCGCCGACCCTGTCGGCGGTTCTCGCCGCCGGCGCAGGCATATTGCTGCTGGCCTCCGGCGCCACGCCGTCCGAACCGACCCGCTTCGCCCTGTGGGTGGCCATCGCTCCCGGGCCGCTGATCGAGGTCAGCCACTTCGTGTCGTCGATCCTGGGCCTGGTGCTGGTGCTGCTGGCCTTCGGCCTGCGCGCGCGGCTGGACGCAGCCTGGTGGGCGGCGCTGTTCACCCTGGCGGCCGGGGCGGTGCTGGCCCTGTTCAAGGGCCTGAACTGGGAGGAGACGGTCATCCTGACCGCCATCCTGCTGGCCATGCTGCCGTTCCACGAGGCCTTCCCGCGCAAGGCGGCCCTGTCGCGGATGGAGATCACTCCCGGCTGGCTGCTTTCGGCCGCCGCCGCCCTGGTCGGCGTGGCCCTGTGCGGCTGGTGGACCTTCACCCACACCGAATACGCCGACCAGTCGTGGATCAAGATGATGGGCGACCAGGAGGCGGCGCGGGCCATCCGCTCGTCCGCCGCCGCCGCCATCGTGCTGATGGCCATCGGCGTCTGGCGGCTGATCGCCACCCCGGCCACCCCGCCGGTCGTCGACGACGCCGACCCGGATTTCGACAAGGTGCGCGCCATCCTGGCCAAGGCCGAGAACGCCGAGCCGCCGTCGAACCTGGCCCTGCTGGGCGACAAGCGCTTCCTGTTCTCGGCCTCGGGCGAGAGCTTCCTGATGTTCGGGGTGCGCGGCCGCTCGTGGATCGCCATGGGACCGCCGGTCGGCCGCGACGACGAGCGCATGGAGCTGTTCTGGCGGTTCCGCGAGCTGGCCGACGCCCATGCCGCCCGGGCCGGCTTCTACGCCCTGGGCCCGGCCGACCTGCCCGACAGCGTCGATCTGGGCCTGGCGATCCAGAAGACCGGCGAGAGCGCCGCCGTGCCGCTGGAGGCCTTCTCCCTGGCCGGTCGCCGCCGCGAGGTGCTGCGCCGCAACTGGCGCAAGGCCGGCGAAGGCGGGGCGGCCTTCGAGGTGCTGCCGGTCGGCGGGGCCGTGGCGGTGATGGACGAGCTGAAGGCGATCTCCGACGCCTGGCTGGCCCACCACGCCGGCGGCGAGAAGAGCTTCTCGATGGGCGGTTTTGACGAGCGCTACGTGGCCGAGTTCCCGGTCGCCCTGGTGCGCGTCGAGGACCAGATCGTCGCCTTCGCCACCCTGTGGACCACGGCCGGCAAGGTGTCGTTCTCCATGGACCTGATGCGCTATTCCGACGACGCGCCCAAGAACGTCATGGACTACCTGTTCGTCGAGCTGCTGCAGTGGGGCAAGGAGCAGGGCTACCAGGCGTTCGAGTTCGGCGTCGCGCCGCTGGCCGGCCTGGAGGATCGCCCGCTGGCCCCGATCATGTCGCGGGTGGGCCGGCTGCTCTACGAGCGCGGCGAGGAAATCTACAATTTCCAGGGCGTGCGGCGCTACAAGGACAAGTACGATCCGGTCTGGCAGCCGCGCTACATTGCCGCGCCCCACAAGTGGGCGATCCCTTTTCTGCTCGCCGACATCGGCCTGCTGTCGTCCGGCGGCGTCTCCGGACTGACGAAACGGCCGCGACCTAGTAGCGCGGGTCGCCCGTCTTCAGCCCCAGCAGGTTGAGCAGATGGGCGGCCATCAGCAGCAGGACGACGGCCGAGCCCATCATCAGCACCCGCCACGGAATCATCCGCGGGCCCTTTAAAACATTGATCGGACGCGCCCCGCGCCAGCCGCAGAACACGGCCAGGGCGAGGGCGACCAGGGCGGCGATGCTTGTCGTGATCAGGTCCATCGGCCCCTCATGGCCTGCGACAATCGGCCATGCAAATGGTTAACGGTCGTTAACCACGTCTGGCCGAATCTTAGGTACATAGGGGTCGGAGTTGTGTCTGTTAACCATCCACAGCTAAGATTGACCGACGCTATATGTAGCGTTTTTGGTCGCGTTTACACGCTAGGAATCGGTGTCTAGCGTTGGTCCCCAGGTGTTGGGAGATCGATTCGGATGACGGCCGCGGCGCCATGGAGCGTAAAGGGGATAGACCCCAAGGCACGGGAGGTCGCCAAGGACCTCGCGCGTCGCTCCGGCATGACCCTGGGCGAATGGCTCAACCGCATGATCATCGAGGGCGAAGGCGGCGATCCCGCAGCAGCCCTCGAAACCTTCAGCGGCGCCGGACGTCCCCCCTTTCCCGCCAATAGCGGCGCCGCCAACAGTCCTGCCGGCAGCAGCTATTACGAGACCAGCCGCCGCGACGCGCCGGCCCGCATCGAGGCGCTCGAGCATCCGGCCGACGAGGTCGGTCGCGTGGCTGTCGCCCTCGACCGCCTGACCCATCGCATCGAGGCCGCCGAGCGGCGCTCGACCCAGGCCATCTCCGGCATCGACGAATCCGTGCGCGGCGCCCTGCAGCGCCTGGCCCAGGCCGAGCGCGAACAGGTCGCCGTCGCCGCCCGCTTCGAGGGCGCCGTCGACGAGATCAAGACCGACCAGGCCCGCGCCGCCGAACGCCTGCGCCGCATGGAGGCCGAGGCCGTCGGCCCGCGCTCGGCCGAAGCGCTTCGTGCGCTGGAAGGCGCCTTGGGCAAGGTCGCCGGCCACCTCTATGAAGGCGAGGCCCGCACCCGCGAGACCATCGCCAGTCTCGAAGCCCGCCTGGACAACCAGGGCGCGGCCGATCCTTCCGCCCTGGTGGAAGAGGTCGTTGCCCGGCTCGGCCAGCGGCTGGAAGCCGCCGAGGCGCGCACCGCCGAAGCCTTGCAGGCCCTGGGCGCGTCGTTCAGCGCCCTCGACGGCCGCCTCAACGTGGTCGAGACCGCCGATCCGGCCAGCGGCGTCCAGCAGCGGCTCGACGACCTGTCCAACGGCCTGATCCAGCGCATGGAGGCCGCGCGCCTGGAAATGGCGGCCAAGCTGCGCGAGTCGGCCGACGGCCGCTTCGATCGCATGGAGCACAAGCTGGGCGAAATGACCGCCCACGTGCAGGCCGCCGAGCAGCGCTCGGCCCAGGCCATCGAGCGCATGGGCCGCGAAGTGGTCGGCATGGCCGACGCCCTGAACCGCCGCGTCCAGACCTCGGAAGCCCGCACCAGCGCCGCCGTCGAGCAGATCGGCGGCGAGGTGGCCCGTATCGCCACCACCGTCGAGCAGAAGCTGAACCGCGCCGACAGCGTCCAGGCCCAGGCTCTGGAAAAGCTGGGCGGCGAGATCGCCCGCATCACCGAGAAGCTGGCCGAGCGGATCAGCAACGCCGAGCGCCGCAACGCCCTGGCCATCGACGATGTCGGCGACCAGGTCACCCGGGTCACCGACCGCCTGAACCAGCGCCACGAGCGCAGCTCGCAGGAGCTGGTCGACCGCATCCGCCAGAGCGAGGAGCGCACCGCCCGCCTGCTGGAGGAAGCCCGCGAGAAGATCGACGCCAAGCTCGGCGAGGCCCAGCGCCGCCTGGCCGAACAGGCCGCCGCCACGGTCGCCGCCCCGCCCCCGCCGCGCCACGAGCCGTCGCCGTTCGACGGCGAGCGCTTCTCGTTCGGCGGCGAGGCCGTGCCCGAGGACGTCTTCCATCAGCCGGCCGCGTTCATCCCGGCGCCGGTTTCGACCCCGGCCCGGACCGTGGCCCCCGCCGCCTTCGAAGCCCCGACATTCGCCGCCCCGGCCTTCCCGGCCAGCGAGCCGATCGATCCGGTGTTCGGCGACGAGGATTTCGAGGCCGCCGACGGCTTCGATACGGTCGCTGCGCCCGAACCGGAGTCGGTGTTCGAACCGGAGTTCGAGCCGGACGACAGCGTTGACTTCGCGCCCGAATTCGAAGCTGAACCCGAGGCCGAGCCCGCTGCGCCGCCGCGTCCGCTGTCGACGCGCGAAGTCATCGAGCAGGCCCGCGCCGCCGCCCGCCAGGCCGCCGCCGCCGGCGACGCCAAGGGCAAGGACAAGGCCAAGAAGTCCGGAACCTCGCTGTTCGCCGGTTTCGGCGTCAAGAGCTCCGAGAAGAAGCGCAAGAACAGCTCGACGATCAAGACCGGGCTGATGGTGTCGGCGACCGCCGCCTGCCTGGGCGTCGGCGCCGCCGGCTACATCATGAGCATGGCTCATGGCACGGGCGCCGTTCCCGATCGCGTGGCCATGGCCGCGGCCGGCAAGCGGTCGCAAGGCGAGATCCGCGCCCCGGAAGCCGACACCAGCCCGGCCGGACCGCGCGCGGCCATCGCCCTGACCTCGCAGGTTTCCACCGATCCCGCCGCGACCCTGGTCGAGACGACGCCGGTCCTCGCGCCGCCAGCCGAAAACGCCGTGGCGCTCTATGACGACGGCGTGCGCCGCATCGAGGCCAAGGACCGTTCGGGCCTGGAGCCCCTGCGCAAGGCCGCCAATCTCGGCCTGCCGCGCGCCCAGTTCTATCTCGCCAAGATGTACGAGGTCGGCGAGGGCGGGGTGAAGAAGGACCTGGCCGAGGCCCGCCGCTGGACCGAACGCGCCGCCACGGCCGGCGAGCCCCGCGCCATGCACAACCTGGCCCTCTACTATTACAAGGGCGACGGCGGCGAGCGCAATTCGACCAAGGCCGCTAGCTGGTTCCGCAAGGCCGCCGACCTGGGCCTGGTCGACAGCCAGTTCAATCTGGCCCAGCTCTATGAAGGCGGCTGGGGCGTCAGCCAGAACCCGGCCGAGGCCTACAAATGGTACCTGATCGCCGCCAAGGCCGGCGACGGCGCCGCGCGCGGCCGGGCCATGGCCCTGCGCGCCCAGCTGACCGCCGAAGGCCAGCGGATCGCCGAGCGCTCGGCCTACAGCTTCCGCTCGCAGGCCTCCGCCGCCCCGACCCAGACCGCCGCGGCCGCGCCCAGCGCCGGCCTGGCCACCGCCCAGCGGGCCCTGTCGAAGCTGGGCTATTATCAAGGTCCCCAGGACGGCGCCGCCTCGCCCGCCCTGCAGATGGCCATCGCCGCCTACCAGCGCGACCAAAATCTGCCCAGCTCGGGCGGCCTGGACGGCGAGACGCTGAACCGCCTGTCGGTGTTCTCGCGCTAGACTTGGCGGGCGGGAGGCGATAACGCCTCCCTTTCGGTCGCAAGCTGTGCTGTGCGGCTAAATATCCTCCGTGGACCTGTGGGCCGAGGTCGGTAATAGTCGCCCATTCCGGGGGGAACGGGAGAAGCGGCCTTGGCCGCCTTCCGAAGGAGTGGATATGGCGTTTCAAGCAGCAACCGATCACATGCCGGATCGCGTGCCGGTCCCCCTGGCCGTCTGGGTTTGCGGCCTGGCGACCCTGGCGCCGTTTGTCGTCTGTTCGGCGCTGTTCTGCTATGGGCCGATCGACATGCGCCAGGTGGCGCTGATCAGCCTGCTGGCCTATTCCACCGCCATGCTGTCCTATCTGGGCGGCGTCCGCTGCGGGCTCGAGATCGAGCGCCCGCGTCCCCGCTGGCTGACCCTGGGCCTGTCGCTGCTGTCGCCCCTGGCCGGGTTCGGCCTGCTGCTGGGCGGACTGAAGTTCGAGCCGGCCTGGCAGTTGTCGGGGTTCCTGCTGGTCTTCATCCTGCAATGGCTGTGGGACGTCACCAACCACGACGGCCCGGCCTGGCGCCCGCGCCTGCGCACCCTGCTGACCTCCGGCGCCGCTATCTCGCTGGCCTTCGCGCTGGAGCAGGCGCTCCACCTCTAAGTCTACTGAGTAGTGGCCGCCGTTTCGGTCGCCGCCGCGTTCACCGCCGCGGCCGTGGCGACATCGGCCACCGGCGCCTGGACCGCAATCACGGCCGCGCTGGCCTCCGACTTCGGCGCGTTGATCAGCGGTGTCGTTTCATTCAGCGGGTCGGACACGCAGGCCGCCGCCACCTGCTTGCTCAGCTTTTCCGCCTTGCTGTCCTGCTTCATGCCCAAGGCGGCCGAGGCCACGGTTCCGGCGAGCGGTACGACGGCGTTGCCGCCCATCTTCAGCGCCTTCTTGACCAGTCCGGGCTCTTCGTAGTCGATGGCCTTGGTGCGGAGGGCCTTGCAGGCTTCGGTGTCGTATTTGGGATCCTTGGCGTCGAGCTTGGCCACGGTCTTGACCGGGGCTTCGCCAGCCACGGCGGCCGTGGGCGCGCCCGACAGGACCAGAACGGCGCCGACGCCGATCAGGATCGGTCGCATGACGGTACTCCTTCCACGTCCCGGAAATCAAACGCCCGGGCGGGAAGGGTGATCCGTCCCGCCAGATCTCAGTCCGGCCGCAGCGACTTCCAACCCACGGCATGCACCCGCCGCGCGCCCAGCGCCGCGGCCAGGGGCGGACCGCCGAACAGCGGCGCGAAGGCCTGGTCGAGGATGTTCAGCCCGCCGGTAAACGCCCCGAACGCCGGCAGCACCAGGCGCGCGCCGTCGGTGACGAAGCAGCGCCGGCGCACCGTGGCGCGGCCGCTGGTCACCCGCGCGGCCGGATGCAGATGGCCGGCCACCTCGCCGGGCTGGGCGCCGGGCAGGGGTTCGTGGCGGAAGGTCAGGCCGGCGATCCGCGCCTCGTCGACGAGGTCGCCGGGCAGGGTCCTGGGCCCGTCGGCGTCGTGATTGCCCACCGCCCAGACCAGGGCGCGGCCCAGGGCCAGGGCGGCGATGCGAGCGTAGTCGTCGGCCGGCAGGCGGTCCTCGCCGGCGCCGTCATGGAAGCTGTCGCCCAGGAACACCAGGGTCGCCGGCGACAGGGCGGTCAGTTCGCGCTCCAGCCGGTCCAGGGTCTCGCGGGTGTCATAGGGCGGCAGCATCTGGCCGAAACGGGCGGCGTAGCTGCTGCCCTTCTCGAAGTGCAGGTCGGCGACCACCAGGGTCCGCGCGCTCTCCAGCCACAAGGCCCCGGACGGGCGCAGCACCGCGCGCGCTCCCGCGATCTCGACCCGCAGGCCGCCGCAATCGCCGATCTGGAACGCCAGGCTGGTCACGCTGCATACTCTCACGACATCGCCTCGGCGATCAGGTCTTCCTCGGCCTCGGCCAGGATCATTTCGCTGGCCGCATCGCCCGGCGCGCGCTCGCGGCCGATCTCCAGCATGATCGGTACGGCGAAGGGCGACACGTGGTCCAGCGCCGCATGACGGATGCAGCCCTTGATCCGCGCCAGCATGTCGCCCAGCCGGCCCACGTCCAGCGAGCCGGTGGCGGCGTCGGCCCGGGCGCAGCGCAGCAGCAGGTGGTCGGGCTGGTGGCGGCGCAGCACGTCATAGATCAGATCGGTCGAGAAGGTCACCTGGCGGCCGGATTTTTCCTGACCCGGATGGCGCCGCTCGATCAGGCCGGCGATCAGGGCGCAGGCCTTGAAGGCCCGCTTCATCAGGAAACTCTCGTTCAGCCAGGCCTCCAGGTCGTCGCCGAGCATGTCCTCGGCGAACAGCTCGTCGAGGTCCAGTTCGTCCATCGGCTTCAGCGACCAGATGTTGACCGCATAGTCGTTGGCCACGAAGCCGAGCGGCCCGACGCCCATCCGGTCCAGCCGCCGGGTCAGCAGCATGGCCAGGGTGGTGTGGGCCAGGCGCCCTTCGAAGCTGTAGAACACCAGGTGGAAGCGCTTGCCGTGCGGAAAGGTCTCCAGCAGCAGCTCGTCTTCCTCGGGAATGTGCGAGCGGACCTTCTGATAGCCGAGCCATTCCTGGACGTCGGCGGGCAGGGCGCCCCATTCGCGTTCGTCGTGCATCATCTTGCGCACCCGGCTGGCCAGATAGGTCGAGAGCGGGAACTTCGACCCGCCCCAGCTGGGCATCATCGGGTCCTTGTCCGGCGCCGGGGTGACGAAGGCGTCGGCCCCGACCAGGCTGTTGAACCGCCAGACCTGGCCGGCGAAGATGAAGGTGTCGCCCGGCTTCAGCTGCTCGAAGAAGCCTTCCTCGGCCTCGCCGACCTTGCGGCCTCCCATCGGCCGCCTGCCGCCGCCGATGCGGACATTGATCGTCGCCGGCGAGACGATGGCCCCGACATTCATCCGGTGCCGCAGCACGGTCTGCGCATTGCGGGCCCGCCACAGGCCGTCCGGGCCGGGCACGATGCGGCGGAACTTGTCGTAGCTCTTCAAGGCGTAGCCGCCGGTCGAGACGAAATCGACCACCGCCTCGAAGTCCTCCCAGGACAGGTCGGCATAGGGGCCGGCGGCGCGGATCTCGTCATGCAGGTCGGTCAGGGCGAACGGCTCGGAGCAGGCGCAGCCCATGATGTGCTGGGCCAAGGTGTCGAGCGTACCGGTCCGGGCCGGATCGCCGTCCAGGTGGCCGCCGAGGATGGCGGCGGCGGCGGCGCGGCACTCCAGCATCTCGAAGCGGCTGGCCGGCACCAGCAGGGCCCGCGACGGCTCGTCCAGCCGGTGGTTGGCGCGGCCGATGCGCTGGACCATCCGCGAGGCCCCCTTTGGCGCGGCCAGCTGGATCACCAGATCGACGTCGCCCCAGTCGATGCCCATGTCGAGGGTCGAGGTGCAGACCACGGCGCGGATCTCGCCGCGCGCCATCGCCGCCTCGACCTTGCGCCGCTGCTCGGCCGCCAGGCTGCCGTGGTGCAGGGCGATGGCCAGGCCGTCGTCGTTCAGCTTCCATAGTTCCTGGAAGGCAAATTCCGCCTGGAAGCGGGTGTTGACGAAGACCAGGGCGGTCTTGGCGCTTCGGATGATCTGATAGACCTCGGCCATGGCGTGCTCGGCGGTGTGGCCGGCCCAGGGCACGCGGCCGCCGCTGACCAGCACCTCGACGATCGGCTGGGCCCCGCCGGAGCCGAGGACGAGGTCGACGGCGTGCGAGCCTCTCGTCGCCTCCCCGCTAGGGGCAGGGGGGTGGTGATGACCTAGCCACCGCCGCACCAGGTCCGGATCGTCCACCGTCGCCGACAGTCCGACCCGCCGCATCTTCGGCGCGAACGTCTGCAGCCGGGCCAGGCCCAGGGCCAGCAGGTCGCCGCGTTTGGACGGCCACAGGGCGTGGGCCTCGTCGATGATCACGCAGGACAGGTCAGCGAAGTATTCCCGCGCCCCCTCCCAGGCGCAGAACAGCGCCAGTTGCTCGGGGGTGGTCAGCAGGATGTCGGGCGGCCGCAGGCGCTGGCGCTGCTTGCGGGCCTCGCCGGTGTCGCCGGTGCGGCTCTCGGCGACGATCTTCAGCCCCATCTCGCGGATCGGCGTGGCCAGGTTGCGCTCGATGTCGACGGCCAGGGCCTTCAGCGGCGAGATGTAGAGGGTGTGGACGCCGGCGGGGGCGTTGCGCGGCGGGCGCTCGGCCAGCTCGATCAGGCTGGGCAGGAACCCGGCCAGGGTCTTGCCGCCGCCGGTCGGGGCGATCAGCAGCACGTCGCGGCCCTGCCGGCCCTTCTCGACCATGGCCAGCTGGTGCGGCCTGGGCGTCCAGCCGCGAGCGGCGAACCAGTCGGAAAAACGGGGAGGAAGGGCGTTCGCCGCGAGCATCGCTTCGCCTATAGCATGTTCCCGTTCCGTTTCCATGCGATCCGGGTTAGTAAAACACGGGTGAGCGCACAGATTCCCACCCTCGATCTCGCCCCGGCCCTGGTGGTGCTGCCGGGGCCGCGCGCCGGCTATGCCGACGGCGGTCCTGGCCGTCCGGGCGACGAGGGCGGCGGCCGGCCGCTGCGTACGCCTGACGCCCGCGACCTGTTCGAGCACGGCCCGGTGCTGGTGGCCCACGCGGCGATGACCGCCAAGCGGCTGAACCTGCACGCCCCGACCCGCGGCCAGGGCGTGTTCGACGTGCTGGAGCTCTACGCCTTCACCCGTCCAGCCACCTTCTGCGCGCCGTCGGCGGTGGGGCTGGCCACGGCCCTGGGCCTGCCCGAGCCCAAGGGCGCGCCGGCCCAGGCCCAGACCTTGCGCGAGGCCGCCGACGCCCTGCTGCGCGAACTGGCCCTGACCCCGCGGCCGTCGCGCGAGGAAGCCTTGGCGGTGGCCGAGACCATGGCCCGGGCCGGCTGGGCCTGGGGCGCGGCGGTGATCGGGGCGCTGCGTTCGGCCCCGGTCGGCAACCAGTTCCGCAGCTCCGGCCTCGACGTCTGGGCCCGCGCGACCGAATGGGAGGATCAGGCCCCGGCCGGCGAGCCCGGTTCGCGGCCGGTCGATCCCGAACGAGCCAGCGAGCGGCTGAAGGAACTGCTGCAGCGCTCGGGCCTGGACGAGGTGCGCGTCGCCCAGGACACCTTCGCCCGCGAGGCCGCCTTCGCCTTCGCCCCCCGCGAGCGCGAGGGCGAGCCGCACATGATGCTGGCCGAGGCCGGCACCGGGGTCGGCAAGACCCTCGGCTACCTGGCCCCCGCCTCGCTGTGGGCCGAGGCCAACGGCCCCTCGGTGTGGATCAGCACCTATACCCGCGCCCTGCAGCGGCAGATCGAGCGCGAGAGCCATTCGATCTATCCCGACCCGGCGGTGCGAGCCCGTAAGGCCGTGGTTCGCAAGGGCCGCGAGAACTACATCTGCCTCTTGAACTTCCAGGAACAGGTCAACACCGCCCAGCTGGGCAATGGCGATCTGATCGGCCTGGCCCTGGCGGCCCGCTGGGCCCGCGCCAGCCGCGACGGCGACATGACCGGCGGCGACTTCCCGGCCTGGCTGCCGACCCTGTTCGCGATCGCGCCGGCGGCCCAGGCCGGCCCGGCCAACCTGGTCGACCGGCGCGGCGAGTGCATCCACGCCGGCTGCCAGCACTATCGCGTCTGCTTCATCGAAAAGGCCGTGCGGGCCAGCAAGCGGGCCGACATCGTCATCGCCAACCACGCCCTGGTGCTCAGTCAGGCGGCCTTCGACGGGGCCCGGGCGGCGCGCGGCCTGAAGGGCGACAACGAGACCACCTCGCTCAAGCGCATCGTCTTCGACGAGGGCCACCACCTGTTCGACGCCGCCGACAGCGCCTTTTCGGCCGCCCTGTCCGGGGCCGAAGCCGCCGAGCTGCGACGGTGGTTGCGAGGCCCTGAAGGGCGCGGCCGCAGGGGCCGGGGGCTGGAGGCCCGGCTGCTCGACATCATCGGCGAGCGGGAGGGCGCGCGGGCCTCGCTGACCGCCGCCCTGCACGCCGCCGCGGCCCTGCCGGGCGAAGGGTGGTCGGGGCGGATCGCGCCGCCCGACGGCCAGGTCAATCCGATCGGCCCGATCGAGTCCTTCCTGGTCGCCGTCATCGAGCAGTTGCGGGCCCGGGTCACCGACCGCCCCGGCGCGGCCGAGCAGGGCCTGCAATGCGCCGCCCGCCCGGCCATCGAACTGGTGCGCGAGCGGGCCGGCGAGGCGGCCAAGGCCCTGGCCGGCATCGAGGCCCCGCTGCTGGCCCTGGCCCGCCACCTGGAGGACGTGCTCGACGAGGAGGCCGACACCCTGCCCACCTCGGAGCGGGCGCGGATCGAGGGGGCGCTGCGCGGCCTGGACCGCCGGGCCCGCATGACCCTGCCGGCCTGGCGCTCGATCCTCAAGGCCATCGACGAGGACGCCGAGGACGATCCCGATTTCGTCGACTGGTTCGAAGCGACGTTCTTGTACGGCCGCGTCGTCGACGCCGCCTGCCGCCGGCACTGGGTGGACCCGACCGAGCCGCTGCGGGCGGCGGTGCTCAGCCCCGCCCACGGGGTGCTGGTGACCAGCGCCACCCTGACCGACCCGGCCCTGGAGGACCCCTTCGCCCTGGCCGAGATGCGCACCGGGGCCGCGCGCCTGCCGCAGAGCCCCAAGGTGCTGAAGCTGGTCTCGCCGTTCGACTATGCCAGCAACGCCAAGGCCTTCGTGGTCACCGACGTCGGCAAGGACGACCCGCGCCAGGTGTCGGCGGCGATGCGCGAGCTGTTCCTGGCGGCCGGCGGCGGCGGCCTGGGCCTGTTCACCGCCATCCGCCGGCTGAAGGCCGTGCACGAGCGCATCGCCGCCCCGCTGGCTGACAGGGGCCTGGCCCTCTACGCCCAGCATGTCGACCCGCTGGAGGCCGGGGCCCTGGTCGACATCTTCCGGGCCGAGGAGGACGCCTGCCTGCTGGGCACCGACGCCATCCGCGACGGCATCGACGTGCCGGGCCGCAGCCTGCGGCTGCTGGTCTTCGACCGCGTGCCCTGGCCGCGCCCCGACGTGCTGCACAAGGCCCGCCGCGCCCGGTTCGGCGGCAAGGGCTATGACGACTCGACCGCCCGGGCCCGCATCAGCCAGGCCTTCGGCCGGCTGATCCGCCGGGCCGACGACAAGGGCGTGTTCGTGATGCTCGACGCCGCCGCGCCCACCCGATTGTTCTCCAGCCTGCCCGAGGGGGTGACCCTGGAACGGGTCAGCCTGGTCGAGGCGATCGAGGCCACGGCCGCATTTCTGTCCGAAGGCTGATCTAAACCGGCGACCTTGAGTAGCGTGTCGGGGAAAGCCGTGTCGTCGAAAGCAGCAGGGGCGTTATTGGCCGCCGCGGTCGTGCTGGGCGCGGCCTCCGTCGCCCAGGCCGGCGATTTCGTGCGGGCCGACTGCCGCCTGGTGGTCAAGCCGACCGAGGCCATCACCTTCGACACCGACGAGCACCTGCGCTGGTACAAGCGGTTCTGGACCGGCACCTGCGACCACCTGTCGTTCTGCTTCTCCGGCTCGCCCAACTGGAACGACATCGTCGGCAAGCTGCTGGCCAAGGGCGGCCCGGCCGAGCAGCCGGTCCTGCTGCCCAAGGCCTGCCGCCTGGGCCAGCTGATCGGCCTGGAATGGGCCAAGGACAAGCAGGTCCAGAAGATCAGCACCAAGGATCTCAGGCGCTTCAACGCCATGCTCGAAGCCGCCGGCGACCCGCTGAAGGGCGTCGAGGCGGTCGAGGCCCGGGCGAGGGCGATGACGGCGCAATCTCCCCGCTAGCCCGCCCCGACAGGGTCGCTGCGAAGACGCATTGCGGTCCAATTGCTGCAACGGAACCGGGCTACACCCTCGCTCGGGCTAGGGGGCCAGTGCGAGGAGCGTCGCCATGACCAGAGCCGAAACCACCGCCGACCTGGCCATCGACGAAACCGCCGATCCCGGCGCCGCCCGCTCCGCCCGGGCCCTGGTTCAGGCGGTGCGCTGGCGCAGCGGCCTGTCGCAGGGCGAGTTCGCCCGCGCCTTCCACATCCCCCTCGATCAGCTGGCCGCCCTGGAGTCCGGCCAGGTCCGCCCCGACGCCGCCCTAACCGCCTATCTGCGGGTCATCGACCACGCCCCGGACGCAGTGGGCGAGGCGCTGGGCCGGGCGGGGCTGTAGGGGAAGGGGCTAGGCGAGCGCCAGCAGGGCGGTGACAAGGATCAGTCCGCCCATCGTCAGGTTCATCGCCCGTTCTGCGTGCGGCGGAAGCGGGGCCTTGCCCACCGCCACGCCCAGTGCGAGCCAAGCCAGGTCGACCACCACCATGACGGCGATGCAGATCAGCCATTTGACGCCCAGGTCGGTAGTCGGGCGAGCGGCGAAGATCGGATAGGCGGCCAACAGCGCGGCGAAGGCGATATAGGCCTTGGGATTGGTGAGGCCTAGCAGGGCGCCGCCCATGGCGGTGTCGGTGAAGCCGGAAGGCCGATCGTCGCCGGTGCGTCCTACCGGGGCGCTGGCGATCCGCCAGCTCAGCCACAGCAGATAGGCCGTGGCGGCGATCATCAGCTGAGGCCGCAGAGGCGCGACCTGGACCGCCGAGAACAGGCCCGCCGCCGAGATCGCCGCAGCAACCGCTAGTCCCAGCTGCAATCCGCCATAGAACCGCAGACCGCCGACCCACCCCTTGGCGCGTCCGACCGAGATCAGGGCGGCGATGCCGGGACCCGGCGAGCCCAACAGAGCGACGGCGGCGAGGGTGAATAGGCCGGCATTGGCCGCATCGAAGGGCATCCCGAGTCTCCAAAATCACATAAAGATATCCTTATATGATTTTGGAGCGCCCGGCCATGACGGGGTCGACGATCGGAGACGCCGCCCGGTCCTTCGACCGGGCGGCGCCCGTCACCCCTTCACGCACACCACCTGGCGCAGCGTGTGGACGATGTCGACCAGATCGCTCTGGGCGGCCATCACCGCGTCGATGTCCTTGTAGGCCATCGGCGTTTCGTCGATCACCTCGGCGTCCTTGCGGCACTCGACGCCGGCGGTGGCGGCCACGTGATCGGCGACGGTGAACCGCCGCCGAGCCTCGTTGCGGCTCATCGCCCGTCCCGCGCCGTGCGAGCACGTGCAGAACGAGTCCGGGTTGCCCCGACCGCGCACGATGAACGACTTGGCGCCCATCGAGCCTGGGATGATCCCCAGCTCTCCGTCCTTGGCCGAGACCGCGCCCTTCCGGGTCAGGTACACGTCCTTGCCGAAGTGCTTCTCCCGCGAGACGTAGTTGTGGTGGCAGTTCACCGCCTCCTGCGTGATCGCGAGATCCGGGAACGTGCGCCGCAGCACGGCCAGCACTTGGTCCATCATCACCTCGCGGTTGGCCCGGGCGTACCGCTGCGCCCAGGAAACCGCCCGGACGTAGTCAATAAACCCTTCGCTGCCCTCGGCGAAGTAGGCCAGGTCCTGGTCCGGCAGGTTGATGTACCACCGCCGCATCTCGTGCTTGGCTCGCTCGATGAAGTAGGTCCCGAACCGGTTGCCGACGCCCCGCGAGCCGGAGTGCAGCATCACCCAGACGTCGCCCGCCTCGTCGAGGCACAACTCGACGAAGTGGTTGCCGGTGCCGAGCGTCCCCAGGTGGCCGAAGCCGCGCGGGTGGGCCGCCTTGGGGTGCTTGGCCACGACGGCGTCGTAGCCCTCCTTCAGGTTGGTCCACTTCTCGGCCGCGATCGCCGGCGGCTCGACTTGCCAGGCGCCCACGTCGTTGCGCCCGCCGTTGTCGGTCCGGCCGTGCGGGACGGCCGCCTCGATGTCCGAACGGACGCCGGCCAGGGTGTCGGGCAGGTGCTCGGCGCGGATCGAGGTGCGCACCGCCATCATGCCGCAGCCGATGTCGACGCCCACGGCGGCGGGGATGATCGCCCCCACCGTGGGGATCACCGAACCGACCGTCGCGCCCATCCCCCAGTGCACGTCGGGCATCACCGCCACGTGCTTGTGGATGAAGGGCAGGGCGGCGACGTTGCGCAGCTGCTTGAGGGCCGCGTCCTCGATGGCCACGCCCCGCGTCCACGCCTTGATCGGCGCGCCGTCGCTTTCGATGTGTGTGAAGCCGCTCATGGGCTTCTCCTTTTCCAAACCGCCCCTCCTGGCGACTGGTCGGAGAACTTCCCGCACAAAACGAAGAAACCCCTCCGGCCAGGCCAGGAGGGGCTCCTACGAACATCCCGAGTTCAGACGAACCCTAGACCGGAACCCCTACCGACGCGCACGCGCCCATCTGTTCGACCAGGCGGTCAAACTGATTGAGTGCGGGCAGATAGGTCGGGGCTTTGTGCGCCATGGTCCTCATCCTTCGGGAGGCGAGCGATTACAGCGTTCGCCGGACGATGGGAAGAGGGGCGCGCCAAGGTTGTGCGGAGCGTGGCGCAAAAGCCACGCTCCGGGGATCGCCTAGTGCTCGGCCGGCGGCGGCGTCTGTTCCGGGGCGCCTTGCTCCTGCTTGCGGGCCTTGCGGCGGGCCATGGCGGCGGTCAGTTCCTCGAGGGTGATCTTGCCGTCGGCGTCTACGTCGACCTTGCCGAAGCTGGCTTCCTTGCGGCCGGCGGCGACCCATTCGGCCTTGTCGATAGCGCCGTCGGCGTTCTTGTCCCAGGCCTTGAAGATGGTTTCCGGCGACGGCATCCGGGCCTGGGCGGCCAGCGGGGCGAGCAGGGCGGCCGAGGCCAGGGCGAGGAGGGCGGTCTTGCGGCGCATGGGCGTCTTTCCTGGATAGGTCCCTTGGCGACCATCTGCGCGGGTGTTGCGGCCTTATTGGGGCGAGCGGCCGCCCTAATGCTTCCCGCGGTCGCGGCCGAAGTTCGGCTCGGCGCTTTCCTGGCCGGCGGCGACGATGCCGCGGCGGATGGCGCGGGTGCGGGTGAAGTGGGCGTGCAGGGTGTCGGCGTCGCCCCAGCGGATGGCGCGGCTCATGGCCTGCAGGTCCTCGGTGAAGCGGCCCAGCATCTCCAGCACCGCGTCCTTGTTGGCCACGAAGATGTCGCGCCACATGGTCGGGTCGCTGGCGGCGATGCGGGTGAAGTCGCGGAAGCCGCCGGCCGAATATTTCATCACCTCGCTTTCGGTGACGTTCTCCAGGTCCGCCGCGCTGCCGACGATGGTGTAGGCGATCAGGTGGGGCAGGTGGCTGGTGACGGCCAGCACCAGGTCGTGGTGCTTCTCGTCCATCAGCTCGACATTGGCCCCCATGGCCCGCCAGAAGCTCGACAGCCGGGCCACGGCTAGGGCGTAGGGCTCGTCGTCGGCGATCTTCGGGGTCAGGATGGTCCAGCGGTTCTCGAACAGCTCGGCCAGGCCGGCGTCGGGGCCGGAATGCTCGGTACCGGCGATCGGGTGGCCGGGGATCACGTGGACGCCGGCCGGGGCGGCGGCGTGCATGGCCTCGGCCGGGCCGGCCTTGACCGAGCCGACGTCGGTCAGGGTGGCGCCCGGCTTCAGGGCGGCGGCGGCCTGGGCGGCGACTTCGCCGGTGGCCAGGACCGGGGTGGCGATGACCACCAGGTCGGCGCCCTCCACGCCCTCGGCGACGTCGGCGGTGACCTTGTCGGCCAGGCCCAGTTCCTCGACCCGGGCCCGGTGGGCGGGGTTGGCGTCGACCACCGCCACCTCGCCGACCAGCCCCTGCTCGCGGGCGGCGCGGACGATCGAGCCGCCGATCAGGCCAAAGCCGATGACGGTGAGCTTGGGGTACAGGATGCCGGGGTGGGTCATGCCTTGCGGCCCAGGAACGCGGCGATCAGCTCCACCACCGCCCGGTTCTGGTCCTCCAGCCCGACGGTGATGCGGATGGCGTTGGGCAGGCCGTAATTGGCGACTGCGCGGACCAGATAACCCTTCGACGCCAGGAAGGCCTCGGCCTCGCGGGCGGTCCTGCCGGGCGCGTCGGGGAAGCTGACCAGCACGAAATTGGCGGCCGAGGGGGTGACCTCCAGGCCCAGCCCGCCCAGCTGCTGGGCCAGCCACGGCCGCCACTGCTCGACCAGGGCCACCGAGCGCTTCTGGAACTCCAGGTCGGCCAGGGCGGCGATGGCGGCCTGCTGGCCGGGGATCGAGGTGTTGAACGGCGGGCGGATGCGCTCGATCGGGTCGATGATCCCGCTGGGGGCATAGGCCCAGCCGACCCGCAGGGCGGCCAGGCCGTGCAGCTTGGAGAAGGTGCGGGTGACGATGACGTTCTCGGCCGTGCGGGCCAGGTCCAGGCCGTCCTCGAAGCGCGGATCGGTGCAGAACTCGGCATAGGCCCCGTCCAGCACCAGGATCACCGACGGCGGCAGGGCCGCGTGCAGGGCGCGGACCTCCTCGCCGGTCAGCCAGGTGCCGGTCGGGTTGGCCGGGTTGGCGATGAACACCAGGCGGGTGCGTTCGTCGACGCACTTGACCACCTCGTCGATGTCGATGCGCTGGTTCGGCTCGCGGGCGAAGCGGACCTCGCCCTGGCAGGCCCGGGCCCCGATGGCGTAGGCGGCGAAGCCGTGCTCGCCCTGGATGATGTTGTCGCCGGGCTCGAGATAGACCTGGTTGAGCAGGGCGAAGATCTCGTCGGAGCCGTCGCCGAAGGTCAGGCGCTCGGGCTCCAGACGGTAGTGTGCGGCGACGGCGGCGCGCAGGGCGCTGGCCTTGCCGTCGGGATAGATGTGCAGGCGGTCGGCGGCGTCGCGGAAGGCCGCCCGGGCCGCCTCGCTGCAGCCCAGGACGTTCTCATTGCTCGACAGCTTCACCGGATGGGCGATGCCTTCCACCTTCGACTTGCCGCCGACATAGGCGGCGATGTCGAGCACGCCGGGCTTGGGAACGGGGCGCGGGGCGGCGAAGCGGTCGGCGGCGGGAGCGGTCATTCTGGAAATTCCGGGGGGTAGCGGAGAGCGGGTCTTCTTACACGTCGAAGGGGGTGGGCGCAGCCCCGATGACGCCCGTCAGATGGCCCGGGGCGCGCGCCAGGCGCTCGTCGCCGGCCTGGTAGAAGCCCAGCAGCGAGAACAGCTTCAGCCCGCCGGCCTCGGCCACCAGCTCGGCGGCGACGCCATCGACCGCCAGGGCCTCGACCACGGCGGCGGCGCTCCTGGCGCTGTCGGTGACCCAGAAGGTCTGGTCGCCGCCGGTCGGCTCGACCTCGACCTCGGCCACCGCAAAGGCCGCCTGCGGGCCCCAGCGCTCCAGGCAGGGCAGGGCGGCGAAGATCTTCAGTCTGGGCTCGGCCAGCAGCCGGGCCCACCAGGCGCTGTCGGGCGACAGGGCCAGCACGGCCACGCCCCACGGGGTCTTGGCGGCGGCCAGGGCGTCCTTGTCGGTCGCGGCCACCCGCATCGGCGGGGCGACGCCGAACCGCAGCCGGGCCAGCTCGACGGCCCGGGCCGGGTCGCGGCCGCCCCAGACGGTCAGGTGATAGGGGCCCTGGCGCGCCAGGCTGTCGGACATCAGTTCGCGCCAGACGCGGATGACCAGGGCGTCGCCGGCGGCGGTGCGCGGAGTCGCCAGCAGCTTGCGGACGATCAGGGCCTCGCGGCCGGGGCGCAGGCCAAAGCCGGTGTCGCCGGCCGCCGCCTTGGCCGCGGCCACGGCCCGGGCCAGGCTGGCGCGCTCGTCGATCAGGGCCAGAAGCTCACCGTCGATGGCGTCGATACGCCATCGGACCTCGTCCAGCGAAGGCGTCGCGTCGCCTGCGTCGCTACCCATGATTTGTCCCCGAAATTGGAGGGCGGACCATAGACTTTGCCGCCGAGGGCGCAATAGGCCGTGTCGGCGGCAAGAAACTTGCGTGGTTGGCGCCGGTTGAGCGCTCAATAGATGCGCGGCGCCGGCCCGGTGTCGAACAGGCCCAGGCGGGTGCGGCCCTCCTCGAAGCTGAGGGTGGCCGACAGGGCGGGATCCTCGCCCATCGCCTGGGCGACCGCTGCGGCGGCGGCTTCGGGGCTCTTCAAGGCCTGGCCCGGGGTCGGGGTCTCGCGGACCGTGACCTCGAGAGCCCCGCGCAGCCGGCCGTCGGCCCCGACGCTCAGCGCGCCCGAGCGGGCCTCCAGCAGCGCCTCGCCGGCGGTCAGCCGACCCTGCTGCACGGTCAGGGCCCCCCCGGCCTTGGTCCAGTCGCGGACGGCGTCGGCCCAGCTGGCCCCGCGCAGGGCGCTGACCTTGCTCAGCCGCGCGTCCCACAACAGGGCGGCGGTGCGGTCGGCGGCGACGCGGCCGAGCAGGCCGGTGAAACGGGCCTTGGCGCCGTCGGCCTTGAACAGCACCGCGCCCTGGTCGTCGGGACCGGGCCGGATGTGCAACTGCAGGCCGGCGGTCGACAGCAAGGGGAAGGGCGCGGCGCCCGGGGCGGGGGTGAAGACCAGATTGGCCCCCTCGACCGAGATGCGCGGCGGATACTGGTCGAAGCCGGCGAAGCTGGCCCGCAGGGCCTGGCCGGTGATCGCCACGTCGCCGCCGACCGGGCGGGTCATCACCACCCCGGCCGGGGCGGTCACCACCCAGTGGCCGATGTCATAGGCCAGGGCCTCGCCCTTCAGCTCGGGCGCGCGCACGGCCCAGCCGGACGGCTCGGCGATCCGGGCGTCGGTCAGGTCGACGTCCATCCGGAACGGATAGCCGGTGAAGGTGCGGACCTTCCACGACAGGTCGTAGCCGCGGGCCTTCATCGACAGGGCCGTGGCGTCCATCCGCTGCTCGGCCTGGCCGCGCAACCACAGCCAGCCGAGACTCCAGGCGAAGGCGACGATCGCCAGCACCACGAAAGGAGCCCAAAGACCGCGACGCCGGGGCTTGCGGGATGGAGCGGCGGCGTTATGGGTCATGGAATGGGCGGCTCCGGTCGGGAAGCATGATGGCGACAGACAGCGAAGATCGCTGGGTGTTCGGGTATGGATCGCTGATGTGGCGTCCCGGGTTCCCGTTCATAGAGCGAAGAACGGCGGTGCTCCATGGCCGGCGGCGCGCCTTCTGCATCTATTCGGTGCATCACCGCGGCACCTATGAGCGGCCCGGCCTGGTGCTGGGCCTGGCGCCGGGCGGGGCGGTGCGCGGGGCGGCCTACCGGGTGGCGGGCGAGGCCTGGCCTGAGGTCTACGCCTATCTGCGCGAGCGCGAACAGCCGACCGAGACCTATTTCGAAGCCTGGTCCGAAGTGCGCATCGACGGGCCTCCTGGCGAAAAAGGGGGCAAGACCCCGGCCCTGATCTTCCTGTCCGACCGCAGCCATGGCCAGTGGGCCGGGGCCCTGTCGCTGGAGCAACAGGCCGAGCTGATCGCCGGGGCCTCGGGCCTGTCGGGCCGCAATGTCGACTACCTGCGTGACCTGGTCGAACACCTGCGCGAGGACGGGGTGCGCGACCATGCGATGGAGACTCTGCTGAAGATGGTCGAGGCGCGCGAGGCGGCCTAGCAGGCCGAGGCCCGACGCCTCCATCCTACTCCGTCTCCCCGGCGAAGGCCGGGGCCCAGATCATAAGGCGGTGTGTTTCGGATAAGCGTCCAATACGACGACTGAACCTGGGCCCCGGCCTGCGCCGGGGGGGCGGGGGGGAAGATGGGGGCGCCGTCCACCATCCCGCGCCAGCGTCCCCGGCCCCTCACTTGCCCTTCAGCGCCCGCCCAGTCATCACCGCCCCCGCGCCGTACTTGCCGCGCAGGGCGTCGATCGTCGTCTCGCTCTTCAGGGCCCGCCGCTCGTCGCCGGCGAAGAAGTCGTCGGCTGCGCCCGCGGCCGGGACGAAGTCGGTCAGGCCGGCCCCGATCAGCCGGTAGGACAGGCCCTTGGGCTCGGCCGCCAGCAGTTCGCGCGCCACCTGGAACAGGGTGCGGGCGGTCTGGATCGGCACCGGCAGGGTGCGGCGGCGGGTGTGGATCTTGAAGTCGGGCGTGCGCAGCTTCAGGGTCGCCACCCTTCCGGCCACCGCCCCGGCCCGGGCCTGGCGGGCGACCTTCTCGCACAGGGGCCAGAGCTCGTCCTCCAAGTCCTCGCGCCTGTAGAGGTCGTCGTTGAAGGTGGTCTCGGCGCTGATGGTCTTGCGCTCCTGCTCGGGATCGACCGCCCGGGCGTCGCGGCCATGGGCCAGGTGGTGCAGGCGCAGGCCGCCCGAGCCCAGGGTCTTGACCAGCCATTTGAGGTCGGCCCGGGCGATGTCGCCGACCGTGCGCAGGCCCTCGGCGGCCAGGGCCGTGACGGTGGCCGGGCCGACACCGGGCAGGATCGACACCGGCCGCGGGGCCAGGAACGCCTCGATGCCGGCCGCGCCGATCACCGAGAAGCCGCGCGGCTTGTCCAGCTCCGAGGCGATCTTGGCCAGGAACTTGTTGGGCGCCAGGCCGATCGAGACGGTGATGCCGACCTCGGCCTCGATCTCGCGCTGGACCCGGGCCAGCATGGCGGCCGGCGGCGCCCGGTGCAGGCGCTCGGTGCCGGCCAGGTCGATCCAAGCTTCGTCCAGCGACAGCGGCTGGACCAGCGGGGTCAGGGCCTCCAGCTTGGCCATGATCCGCCGGCTCTCGGCTTTGTACTTGGCGAAGTTTGGCTTGATGACCACGGCGTCGGGACACAGCTTCAGCGCCTTGTACATCGGCATGGCCGAGCGCGGGCCGCTGAGGCGGGCGATGTAGCAGGCGGTGGTCACCACCCCGCGCTTGCCGCCGCCGACGATCACCGGCTTGTCGCGCAGGCTCGGATCGTCGCGCTTCTCGACCGAGGCGTAGAAGGCGTCGCAGTCCAGGTGGGCCATGGTCAGCTGGCCCAGCTCCTCGTGGAACAGGGTGCGCGGCGAGCCGCAGGCCGGGCAGCGCGGGGCCGTCACGTCCCCCGTCCACAGGCAGTCGCGGCAGAGAGACTTCACGGAAACAGCCTGCCGGCGACGGCGGTCTTGAGCTCCGGCCACAGGTCGATGCGCACGTGGCGCTCGGGCGCGCAGGGGGCCAGGGGCCGCAGCCGCGTGTCCGACACCATCTGGAAGCGGGCCACGGCCGGAGCGCTTTCGGCCACCGAGTCCAGTTGCGGCAGCAGGTCGTCGATGAACACCGACGGACCGGTGGTCCGGGCGGCCAGGTCGGCGGCCGCCGGTCCCTTCGGGCCGCTGTTGATCACCAGCGGATAGTCGAAGCCATGGGTCTTCAGCCAGCGGATCCGGGATTGGCGGCCGTGCTCGGGGGCGTTGGTCAGAATCACCACCCCGGCCCGGGTCGACAGGTCGGCCAGGGCGTCGGCGGCGCCCGGCGCGGGCGGCAGGTCCTCGGCCCCGTCGCGGAAGAAGTCGTCGAACAGCCCCCGGCCGACGATCAGGTCGACATGCTCGGCCTCGCCGGGGCGGTAGATATTCTGGAACAGGGCGTAGCGGTCGATGCGCAGCTCAAAGCCGTGGCGGGCGATGAACGCGCCGAAGCCGGCCATGAACTGGGCCAGCACCTCGTCGACGTCGACGATGACGAGCGGCGCCTGGGGTTGAACCGTGCAGGCCTGGAGGTCTGAAAAACAGGGTTCCATGATCTACGATAGAGCAAGGTAAACGCGATTAGCGCGGGCTTAAGGATATTCGTGCGATCTGGAATTCAGAAGCGGCGCGAATCCCTCACGCGTCGCCACGGACCGGAATGGTCGGGGTCAGGATGACGAAGAAGGTCCTCATCGTGGAGGATAATGAGCTGAACATGAAGCTGTTTCATGATCTGCTCGAAGCCCAGGGTTACCAGATCCTGCAGACCCGCGAGGGTTTGCAGGCGCTGTCGATCGCTCGCGAGCACCGTCCCGACCTGATCCTGATGGACATCCAGCTGCCCGAGATCTCCGGCCTCGAAGTCACCAAGTGGCTCAAGGAGGACGACGATCTGTCACATATCCCCGTCGTCGCCGTTACGGCATTCGCCATGAAGGGCGACGAGGAGCGCATTCGCGAGGGCGGCTGCGAGGCCTATATCTCCAAGCCCATCTCGGTGTCACACTTCCTCGACACCATCACCCGGTTGCTGGAGAGGTAGGCTCGTGAGCGCGCGCATCCTGGTCGTCGACGACATCGATGCCAATGTCCGCCTGCTCGAGGCCAAGCTTTCGGCCGAATATTATCAGGTCTCGACGGCCCACGACGGCCCGACGGCCTTGGCGATGGCGGCCGATGAGCTGCCCGACGTCATCCTGCTGGACGTGATGATGCCGGGCATGGACGGCTTCACCGTCTGCCGCCGTCTGAAGGACGATCCGGCCACCCGCCACATCCCCGTCGTGCTGGTCACGGCGCTGGACGGCCGCGCCGACCGCATCCAGGGCCTGGAGGCCGGGGCCTCGGACTTCCTGACCAAGCCGATCGACGACGTCATGCTGTTCGCCCGCGTGCGCAGCCTGACCCGCTTCAAGCTGGTGATCGACGAGCTGCGCCAGCGCGAGGCCTCGGGCCGGCGCATCGGCGTGATCGCCGGCGCCGCCTCGCGCCTCGACGGCCTGGGCGGCCGGGTGCTGGTCGTCGACGACAACGAACGCCAGGCCCAGCGCGTGGCGGCCGAACTGGCGGTCGAGCATCGGCCGGTGGTCGAGTCCGATCCCGCCAAGGCCCAGATCACCGCCGGCGGCCCCGTCGACCTGGTGATCATCAACGCCGCCGCCAAGGGCTTCGACGGCCTGCGCTTCGCCGCCGGCCTGCGCTCGGACGAGCGCACCCGCCACCTGCCGATCCTGGCCATGGTCGACCCGGACGAGCGCGCCCGGCTGGTCAAGGCGCTGGAGATCGGCATCAACGACATCCTGCCGCGGCCGATCGACCCGCAGGAGCTGTCGGCCCGGGTCAAGACCCAGATCCAGCGCAAGCGCTACACCGACTATCTGCGGCAGAATCTCGACAACAGCCTGGAACTGGCGGTCACCGACCAGCTGACCGGGCTGCACAATCGCCGCTACATGTCCGGCCAGCTCGACTCCCTGGCCAAGCGCGCGGCCCTGGGCGGCGACCCGGTCGCGGCCCTGCTGATCGACATCGACCACTTCAAGAAGATCAACGACGGCTTCGGCCACGATGTCGGCGACGAGGTGCTGCGCGAGTTCGCCCTACGCCTGGCCTCCAACGTCCGGGCCATCGACCTGCCTTGCCGCTACGGCGGCGAGGAGTTCACGGTGATTATGCCCGACACCCAGATGACCGACGCCCTGCGCATCGCCGAACGGATCCGCATGCACGTGTCCGGCTCGCCGTTCCGGGTGGCCCAGGGCAGCGAGCTGCTGACGGTGACCATCTCGATCGGCGTCTCGGCCACCAGCGGCCCCAATGACAGCCCCGAGGCCCTGCTCAAGCGCGCCGACGAGGCGGTCTACGAGGCCAAGAAGCTGGGCCGCAACGCCGTGGTGGGCAAGGCGGCTTAAGGTCGTTGTCCCGACTTGATCCTTGCTCTACCTTTGCGGGTGGTGGAGGATCGTCAATGACCGACGCGAGCGGCGACAAGACCGGCGGCCACACGGAGGGCGCTCACACAGGGGGCGTCAACGCGCCCGGCAGGCGGGGCGGGCGTTCCGGGATCGCCCAGCGATGGCCCGAAGCCTTGGCGTTTTGGGAGCAGATGGCGATCTTCGCCTTCGTCACCGGCCTGCTGCAGCGCCGTCTACGCCATGGCTGTCGGCGACGGCGCTCGCACCTTCGCCATCATCTTCCTCGTCGGGTGCGCGGCCTGGCTCAGCGGCAGCCTGCTGGGTTTCCTGTTCGGCGTGCCGCGCTTCCAGGCCGACCCCCAGGCGGACACCAACCGCATCTTGCCCAACACCAATCTCGAACAGATCTCCGACTGGCTGACCAAGATCATCGTCGGCGCCACCCTGGTGCAGCTGGGGCCGCTGGCCGCGCGCATGGGGCAGCTGTTCCAAGCGGTGGGCGATCAGGTGGGCAAGCCGGGGGCGGTCGTCGCCGCCGGCGCGGCGATCATCTTCTTCTCCGCAGCGGGCTTCATGTGGGGCTATCTGTGGTGCAGCCTGCGGGTGTTCCGCGAGATGGCCGCCCTGACCCGGCAGGACATCGACAGTCTTCGGGCCAGCCGCACCGCCGCCGGCCTGGCCCTGCCAGCCGCACCGCCGCAAACCTAGAATCAAAAGAGCCCGGCGTCGCCGCCGGGCTCTTTCGATGTCGTCGCTCGAAGGGGCAGGATCCTACTTGATCTTGCCTTCCTTGAATTCGACGTGCTTGCGGATGACCGGATCGTACTTCTTCAGCACCATCTTTTCGGTCTTGGTGCGGGCGTTCTTCTTGGTCACGTAGAAGAAGCCGGTGTCCGCCGTCGAGTTCAGGCGGATCTTGATGGAAGCCGGTTTGGCCATGGTCGAATCCCTGCGATGGTCGCGCAGGTCCCTACGCGGTCGAAATAAGAGGCGCGGAACATACTCATCGGCGGAGCAAAGTCAATTGCCGGTCGGGCATCGTTTGCACGGGAAATCGACGCCCCCGGCCTGGCCGCCGATTTCGCCCTCGATGTAAGCGCCCTACAGATAGCTCAGCCGTCGCGCCCCGCGCAGGAAGCGCATGAACGGGGCCGGACGTCCAGGCTCGGCCAGGCGCTGGGCGGTCTCCTGGACGATGAAGCGGGTGATGTTGGGCAGGTCCAGGGCGCGGGCCTCGTCGAAGTCGAACCAGCCGATCTCATCCAGCTCGCCGCAGTCGGGCTGGCGCTCCAGGCTGAGCAGGGCGCTGGCCGGGGCCATGAAGAACCGGGCGTCGAAGCGGCGGCTGCGATAGGGCGGGGTGATGGCCCGCGCCACGAACGACAGCGCCGCCAGGTCGGGCAGGGCGCCCTGCTCGAGAAACGGCCGCCAGGGCCCGGCCCCGGGCCGCGGCGAGGCGGGACGGGCCAGCAGCAGGCCGGCCTCCTCGAAGGTCTCGCGCACCGCCGCCAGGGCCAGGGCGCGGGCCAGGCGGGCGGGGGCGGGGTGGCGCGGCTCGACCGCCAGGCGGGCGGCGGTGTCCGGCGACAGTTCGCTGGCCGCGGGCGCGGCGAAGTCGCCGCGGTCGACCCGGCCGCCGGGGAACACCCACTTGTCGGCCATGAAGGCCAGGCCGCGGTTGCGCCGGCCCATCAGCAGCCGCGGCTTGGGCCCGTCGTCGCGGACGATGATCAGGGTGGCGGCGTGGCGCGGCCGCAGCGCGGCGGCCCCGGCGTCGCGGACGTCGCCGTCGTGGCGGGTGTCGAATCTGGCGTCGGGCGGCTCGTCCATGATGCACAGCTTAGTCGGGCGGCCGCGGGAAACCAGCCGCACTTGCGATGAAGCAAGGCCTCGGACCTTCGCTTGACCCTCGTCGCGGCCCCGCCCAAGCTCGCGGGCGAGGGGAACGGCCGCGGCGGACGTATAGCTTGGGAGCGAGCGGAGGAACGACCCATGGGCGACAGGCTCGACGCTGAACTTCAGGCCCTCAAGGGCGTCGTCCCGGCCGCGCCCGGTGGGCTGGAGCAGGCCGTCTGGCGTCGCATCGAGGCGGTGCGCGAGTCGCGGCGGCTCGCCCCCGTCATGGTTCCGGTCCGGGCGGCCTGCGTGCTCGCGGCCCTGGGCGCCGGCATGGCCGGCGGCGGGCTGGCAGCCGCGACCTCGGCCCGCGACGCCCACGAGATCTCGGCCTTTTCGGTCGACGCCTATCTGGCCCCCTCAAGCCTGCTGGGCGGCCATCGATGAGGCGGCTGAGCCGGGGCCTGGTCCTGACCGTCCTGCTGGCGGTCCTGGCCGGGGCCGGCGGGGCGGGCATCGGGGCCGCCTACGTCTTCAAGGCCCACCACAGGCCCTCGCTGCATGAGCTGGTCCATGAGGAGCTCGACCTGTCGCCGGCCCAGGAACGACAGCTGGACGCCCTGGAGCGCGACTTCGCGGTGCGCCGCCGGGCCCGCGAGGCCGAGCTGCGCGCCGCCAACGCCCAGCTGGCGGCGGCCATCCAGGCGCGGCACGACTATTCGCCGCAGGTGCAGGCGGCGGTCGAGCGCTTCGACCAGGCGATGGGCGAGCTGCAGAAGGAGACCGTCCAGCACGTGCTGGCGATGCGGAAGGTGCTGACGCCGCAGCAGGCGGCCAAGTTCGACCGCAAAGTCAGCGAGGCCCTGACCGAACCGGCCTCGTGACCGTGTCCGACGGCGGCGACGACGCGCAGTTGGCCAGGCGGGCGGCGAACGGCGAGGACCAGGCGTTCACCCTGCTGATGCGCCGCCACCAGGCGGGGCTGTTCACCTTCGCGCGGCGTCATGTCGGCGACGCCGACGCCGCGGCGGACATCGTGCAGGAGACCTTCGTCTCGGCCTGGAAGGCGTTGAAGCGCTTTGACGCCGCCCGGTCGTTCCCAGTCTGGCTGCGGGCCATCGCCCTGAACAAGTGTCGCGACCGAGGGCGGCGGCGGGCCGTGCGCCGGCTGGTGTTCGGCGACCGCGACCTTGAGTCCCCGGAGGCCCAGCGCCAGGCCGACCCCGCCCCGGGCGGCGAGCAGGCGCTGCTCTCCAGCCGCCGGCGCGCCGCCCTCGAGGCCGCCATCGCCCGGCTGCCGGCCAGTCTCAAGGAGCCGCTGATCCTCACCTGGCTGGAGGACTTTTCCCAGCAGCAGGCCGCCGACCTGCTCGGCGTCAGCGTCAAGGCGGTGGAGACGCGGGTCTACCGCGCCCGGCGCAAGCTGGGCGAATGGCTTTCCGACGATGACATTTGACAGGGCGCAAGGGATCGGCCCGCCTCGCGCGTATGTGTAGGAAGCGGCCAGCCGCCGGCCGTTCCGATGATGGCCAGTCCGCCTTCGCGACCTTTGCCGACAGGACCTTGTCATGCGCCGACCCTCCCTGGCCCTCGACCGCAGACGCCTGCTTCAGGTCGCCGCCGGCGCCGGGGCGGCCGCGGCGCTCGACGCCCTGCTGCCGGGTTGGGCGCAGAGCGCCACTTCGGGGCTGCCGGCGCTCCCGGGACCGGACATCGCTCTTTCGGTCGGCCACCTGCGCCTGGCGATCGACGGCCGCATGGGCCACGCCGTGGCCATGAACGGCACGGTGCCGGCCCCGCTGCTGCGCCTCAAGCAGGGGCAGACGGTCCGGATCGCGGTCACCAACACGCTGGACGAGGACACCTCGATCCATTGGCACGGAGTGCTGACGCCGTTCCAGATGGACGGCGTGCCCGGAGTCACCTTTCCCGGCATCCGGCCCGGCGAGACCTTCGTCTACGAGTTCCCGGTCATCCAGTCGGGGACCTACTGGTACCATAGCCATTCGGGGCTGCAGGAGCCGATGGGCCACTACGGCCCGATGATCATCGATCCCGCCGAACCCGATCCCGTGTCGTACGACCGCGAGCACGTGGTGATGCTGTCGGACTTCAGCTTCCTGCACCCCCACCGGGTGCTCAAGAAAATGAAGCAGCAGAGCGGCGTCTTCAATTACCAGCGCCAGACGGTGGCCGGGCTGCTGAAGGGCCGGGACCAGACCCTGGCCGAGCGGGCGCAATGGGCCAAGATGCTGATGGACCCGACCGACATCTCCGACGTCACCGGCGCGGCCCTGACCTTCCTGACCAACGGCCACGGGCCCGAGGACAACTGGACGGGCCTGTTCACGCCCGGCGAGCGAGTGCGGCTGCGGTTCATCAACGCCGCGGCCCAGACGGTGTTCAATGTCCGCATCCCGGGCCTGCGGCTGACCGTGGTCGCCGCCGACGGCCAGAACATCCGCCCCGTCACGGTCGACGAGTTCCAGATCGGCAACGCCGAGACCTATGACGTCATCGTCGAGCCGGCCGAGGACCGGGCGTACACCATCGTCTCGGAGGCGGTCGACCGGTCGGGCCTGGGCCGGGCCACCCTGGCGCCGCGGCCCGGCATGAGCGCCGAGGTCCCGCCGCTGCGATCTCGGCCCCTGGCCACCATGCGCGACATGGGCATGGATATGGGGGGGATGAGTTCGGGGGGCATGGACATGGGGGGCATGGGCTCAGGCGGCATGGACATGGGCGGCGCCATGCCGGGCATGGACCACGCCGCCATGGGCCACGACGCCGGGAGCATGGCGCCCGTCCCCGGCATGGCCGCCCCCAAGCCGCGCGGCTCGGACGTGATGGGCAAGATGGACGCCATGGGCGGCATGGACATGTCGATGCTCAACCCGGCCAACGCGCCGCAGGTCAAGCAGGGACCCGGCGTGCAGATGATCGCGCCGATGCCGATGGACCGCACCGCCGAGCCGGGCCAGGGCCTGGAGAGCGTCGGCCACCGGGTGCTGGTCTATACCGACCTGGTCGCCCTGGACGCCAACCCCGACACCCGGGCCCCGTCACGGTCGCTGGAGATCCACCTGACCGGCAACATGGAGCGGTTCATGTGGGGGTTCGACGGCTGGAGCTTCAGCGAGAACCCCAAGCCCTACGCCTTCCGCAAGAACGAGCGGGTGCGGGTGATCCTGGTCAACGACACCATGATGTCGCATCCGATCCACCTGCACGGCCACTTCTTCGACCTGACCTTCGGGCCGGCCGGACACCTGCCGCGCAAGCATACGGTGCTGGTGGCGCCGGGCGGCAAGGTCAGTTTCGACTTCACCGCCGAGCCGGGCGACTGGGCCTTCCACTGCCACATGCTCTACCACATGCACGCCGGGATGTTTCAGGTGTTCGCCGTGCGGCCGCTGGACGGGGAGGTCGTGCGATGAAAGCCGCCCTGCTGCTCGTTTCGCTGCTGGCCGCCCCGGCCGCCGCCCAGACCATGGACCATGCCGGCCACGCCATGCCCGCGACTCCGCCGCCGGCAGCGACGCCGCAGACCGCGCCCGCGCCGATGGATCACGACGGCCACGCCATGCCGACTCCGCCCGAGGCGGCCGAACAGAGCCCGGCCGGCGCGCCGTCCGTGGCCGAGCAACAGACGCCGCCGCCGCCCGCACCTGACGACCACGCCGCCGACCGCTACTACGATCCCGCCGCCATGGCTCGGGCCCGCGGCGTGCTGCTGAGCGAGCATGGCGGCGCGACGATGTCGAAGGTGATGGCCAACCTGTTCGAGTACCGGCCGCAATCGGGCGCCGACGGCTATCGCTGGGACGGCGAGGCCTGGTTCGGCGGCGACATCAACCGCCTGGTAGTCAAGACCGAGGGCGAGGGCGCGACCGGCGAGGGCGTCGAGGCGGCCGAACTCCAGCTGCTCTATTCCCGCGCCGTCACCCGCTACAGCGACCTGCAGGTCGGCCTGCGTCAGGACTTCAAGCCGGGCCGGACCTATGCCAGCCTTGGGGTCGAGACCCTGCTGCCCTACTGGATCGAGACGCAAGGGGCGCTGTTCCTGTCCGACAAGGGCGACCTGCTGGGCCGGCTGGAGGGGGCCTATGACCTGCGCCTGACCCAGCGCTGGATCCTGCAGCCGCGCGCCGAACTGAACTTCGCCGCCCAGGACACGCCAAGGACCAGGACCGGCTCGGGCCTGTCGACGGCCGAGCTGGGCCTGCGCCTGCGCTACGAACTGCGCCGCGAGTTCGGGCCCTATGTCGGGGTGTCCTATGAGCGCAGCTACGGCCGCACCGCCGACTACGCCCGCGCCGCCGGTCGCGACGTCGACGACGCCAGCCTGGTGGTGGGAATCCGCGCCTGGTTCTGAGCGGCTACTGCGCCGACACTGGGGCCAGGGCCCCCAGCCAGGCCACCAGGGCCAGCACGCCGATGGCGGCCGTGGTCTCCAGCACCAGGCTGGTCCGCAGCCGGGCCACGGCCACGGCGACCTGGGCCGGGTCGCCGAGCGCGCCGGCCAGGGCGGGGGTCAGCCGGAAGCGATTGGCCGCGGCCAGGCCGAGCATGGCGGCGAAGAGCATCAGCTTCAGGCTCAGCAGCCGGCCATAGGGCGTCGTCAGCAGGCCGCCCAGGCCGCCGGGCCCGACCAGGAACCAGGCGTTGACCAGTCCGCTGGCGACGATCAGGGCGACGATTCCCGACCCGATCCCCGAAAAGCCCCGCAGCGCCGCGTGCAGCGCCTGGTCGGCCTCGGGCGCCCGCGGGCCGGATCGGCGGACCAGCATCAGGAAGGCCGCCAGCGCCCCGATCCACAGGGCGGCGGCCAGGGCGTGGATGATGTCGCCGGCCAGGTGGATCAGCCGTCCCGCTCCCATAGTCGCCGCGCCGTGACCCATCCAGGCCAGGCTGGCGCAGGCGACCGCGCCGAACAGGGCGCAAAGGCTCCAGAGGACGGAGCCCGGCCGGGTCCAGGCCAGCAGGCCGAGGGCGGCCAGGGCGGCGGCGGTCCGCACCAGGCTGGACGGACCCATGGCCATGGTGGTGACCACCGCGACCAGGGCGTCCGGGGCCAGGCCTGCGCGGATCGAGCCGGCGAGCACCGAGGTCTGGGCCAGCAGGCCCAGCACGGCGCCGATCGCCAGGATCCCGGCCCCCCAGGCCAGCAGCCGCCGCGGCCAGTTGAGCGCGGCGGCGGCGCAGGGTCCCTGTCCTGGCAGGGCGTAGAGGAAGAACAGCGGCGACCCGAACAGGATCATCGCCCCGCCGAACTGCACCAGCCTGAGGACGATGATCGCCGCGTCGAGCACGGCTATTTCACCGTGAAGGTCAGGACGCCGTCCATGCGGTGGCCGTCGTCGGCCGCCGCGGCATGCCAATGCAGCGTATAGGCGCCGGGCGTCAGCGCACCCTGAGGTGCGCCCGACAGGGTCTTGCGGTCGGTCGAGACGGTGGTCTTCACGGGCATCTTCATGCCGTGCCCCATCGACAGGTCAAAGCCCGAGAAGGCCGGAACCAGCGGCTCGTTGAAGGTCAGGGTGATGGTCTTGGGCGCGGCGACCGTGGCGTTGGCGGCCGGGGTCGAGGTCACCAGCTTGGCGTGGGCCGCCGCCTGGCCGGCGACGAGCAACGCCGCGGCGGCCGCGGCGATCGAGAGGGATTTGCGCAGGGTCATTTGATCTTTCCATGGCCGAAGGGACGAAGGTCCTGGCGGCTATACGCGCCGGGCGGCGCGAGCCCTCGCGGCCTATCGCGTCGTCCGATGCAGCAACTCGACCAACTCGTCGGTCTTGCGCTGCTGCTCGGCGGCGTCGCCGCTGGTGAAGGCGCCGTGGACGCAGTGGCTGATGTGGTCGCGCAGGATCTCGGTCTCGACCTTGCCCAGGGCGGCGCGGATCGCCTGGATCTGGGTCAGGATGTCGATGCAGTAGCGATCCTCCTCGACCATCTTGGCCACGCCCTTGGCCTGGCCGGCGATCCGGTTGAGCCGATTGAGCAGCTTGGGCTTGTTGTCCTGGATCAAGGCGCACGCTCCTGCTTGCCTTCACATACCTCTTGGGGGTATGCCTGGAAATACCATATAGGGGTATATCACCGCCTGGCGCCGGCCGCCAGCCTAGCGAGGAGAGTCCTGATGAACGCCGACACCCATGGCCACGCCGGCCATCATCATCATCATCATCACGACCATGCTGGGCACGGGCCGTCCCCGGGCGGCCAGGTCGTCGACCCGGTGTGCGGCATGACCGTCGACCCCGCGACGGCGGTTCATCGCGTCGAACACGACGGACGCCCGTTCTTCTTCTGCTCGGCCGGGTGCAAGGCCAAGTTCGAGGCCGCGCCGGAACGCTATCTCAGCCCCAAGGCCGAGGCCCCGGCCGCCCCGGCGGGGACGATCTACACCTGTCCCATGCACCCCGAGATCCGCCAGATCGGTCCCGGCTCATGCCCGATCTGCGGCATGGCCCTGGAGCCGGCGACGGTGACCGCCGACGCCGGGCCCAATCCCGAGCTGGCCGACATGAGCCGCCGGTTCTGGATCGGCCTGGCCCTGGCGGCGCCGGTCTTCATCCTGGAGATGGGCGGCCACCTGACCGGCCTGATGATGATGCTCGACCGCCAGGTGTCCAACGCGATCCAGCTGGTCCTGGCCACGCCGGTGGTGCTGTGGGCCGGCTGGCCGTTCTTCGTGCGCGGCTGGACCTCGATCGTCACCCGGCGGCTCAACATGTTCACCCTGATCGCCATGGGGGTCGGGGTGGCCTGGACCTACAGCATGGTGGCCGCCCTGCGGCCGGGCCTGTTCCCGCCCGCCTTCCGCGACGCCTCGGGCGCGGTTCCGGTCTATTTCGAGGCCGCGGCGGTGATCACCGTCCTGGTGCTGCTGGGCCAGGTGCTGGAACTGAGGGCGCGCGAGCGGACCGGCGGGGCGATCAAGGCCCTGCTCAACCTGGCGCCCAAGACCGCCCGCCGCATTCGCGACGACGGCGCCGATGAGGAGGTCACGCTCGACCTGATCCAGGTCGGCGACCGGCTGCGCGTGCGGCCCGGCGAGAAGGTTCCGGTCGACGGCGAACTGACCGAGGGCCGGGCGTCGATCGACGAGTCCCTGGTCACCGGCGAGTCGATGCCGGTCACCAAGGCGGCGGGCGGCAAGGTGATCGCCGGCGCCATCAACAAGACCGGCTCGTTCGTGATGCGCGCCGAGAAGGTCGGGGCCGACACCCTGTTGTCGCGGATCGTGCAGATGGTCGCCGACGCCCAGCGCAGCCGAGCCCCGATCCAGCGCATGGCCGACCAGGTCTCGGGCTGGTTCGTGCCGGCGGTGATCGTCGCCGCCGCCGTCGCCTTCGCAGCCTGGGCCCTCGTCGGTCCCGAACCGCGGCTGTCCTACGCCCTGGTGGCGGCGGTGTCGGTGCTGATCATCGCCTGTCCCTGCGCCCTGGGCCTGGCCACGCCGATGTCGATCATGGTCGGGGTCGGCCGCGGCGCCCAGGCCGGGGTGCTGATCAAGGACGCCGAGGCCCTGGAGCGGCTGGAGAAGATCGACACCCTGGTGGTCGACAAGACCGGCACCCTGACCGAGGGCCGGCCGGCGGTGACCGACATCCTGCCCGCGCCAGGCTTCGACGAGGCCGAGCTGCTGCGCCTGGCCGCCAGTCTCGAACGCGGCAGCGAGCACCCGCTGGCCGACGCCATCCTGCGCGCCGCCACCGAGCGGGGACTGAAGCTGTGGGAGACGTCCGAGTTCGACTCCCCGGTCGGCAAGGGCGTGCTGGGCGTGGTCGACGGCAAGCGCATCGTCTTGGGCGGCGCGCGGCTGATGCGCGAGCAGGGCGTCGACACGGCGTCGCTGCAGGGTGAGGCCGAGCGCCTCGGGGGGCAGGGGACCACGGCCCTGTTCGCGACGGTCGACGGCCGGCTCGCCGGCCTGCTGGGCGTGGCCGATCCGGTCAAGCCGACGACGCTGGAGGCGGTTCGCGCCTTGCGGGCCCAGGGCGTCCGCCTGGTGATGATGACCGGCGACAACCGCGCCACCGCCCAGGCCGTGGCCCAGCGGCTCGGCATCGACGAGGTCGAGGCCGAGGTCCTGCCCGAGGACAAGGCCAAGGTCGTCCAGAGGCTGCGGGCCGAGGGCCGTGCGGTGGCCATGGCCGGCGACGGCGTCAACGACGCCCCGGCCCTGGCGGCGGCCGAGGTCGGGATCGCCATGGGGGCGGGGGCCGATGTCGCCATCGAGAGCGCCGGCGTCACCCTGCTGAAGGGCGACCTGGTCGGCATCGTCCGGGCCCGGCGGCTGTCGCGGGCGGTGATGCGCAACATCCGTCAGAACCTGATGTTCGCCTTCATCTATAATGTGGCGGGCGTGCCGGTCGCGGCCGGGGTGCTCTATCCCAGCCTGAAGCTGCTGCTGTCGCCGCAGATGGCCGCAGCGGCCATGGCCCTGTCCTCGGTCAGCGTGATCGCCAATGCGCTGCGGCTGCGGGCGGTGAAGCTCTAGTGGACGGCCGCCGCGCCGAATGCGGCGCCATCATGACAAGCGGGTCATGACCTCGAATTAAGTCGTTTCGCGGAGGAGGCGCGTCTAGCCTCCTCCGCAACACGTTATCTGTTCGAGGGAAATTTCCATGCGCGCACTCCTGATCCTGGCCGCCGGCGCCGCGGCCCTCGGTTTCGCCGGCGCGGCCGCGGCCGATCCGTCCGTCAAGATCAAGGACGCCGTCGCCCGGGTGGTGGTGATCCCCGAAGCCCGCAGCGACGTGAAGGTCGAGTTCCTGACCACCAACCGCAGCCTGCCGCTGGAGATCCGCCAGCACGGTTCGGAGACCGTGGTCGACGGCCGCCTGAAGATGGGCCGCATCAACGGCTGCAACAGCGTGATGGGCCGGACCCTGGTCCATGTCCGCGGCGTCGGCGACGTCAAGTGGGACGACATCCCGCAGATCGTGGTCCGCACGCCGATGAACGCCGAGGTCAGCGCCGGCGGGGCGGTGTTCGGCAGCGTCGGCCGCACCGACGCGCTGGAGCTGAACAACGCCGGCTGCGGCGACTGGACGGTCGCCAACGTCAGGGGCAAGCTGGAGCTGAGCCAGGCCGGCTCGGGCGACACCAAGGCCGGCAGCGCGGGTTCGGCCGAGATCAACATCGCCGGCTCGGGCGACGTGCGCACCCAGGAGATCGGCGGCGACCTGGAGGTCAATATCGCCGGCTCGGGCGGGGTCACCACGGCCAGCGTCGCCGGCAAGCTGGAGGCCAACATCGCCGGCTCCGGCGACATCACCGTCTCCGGCGGCCACGCGCGGTCGCTTGAGGCCAATATTATGGGCTCGGGCGACGTGGTGTTCGACGGCGTGGCCGAGAAGGTCGACGTGCATGTGGCCGGCTCGGGCGACGTACGCGTGGCCAAGGTCCTGGGCCCGGTCAGCAAGTCGGTGGCCGGCTCAGGCGACGTGATCATCGGCCGATAGGCCGCCGACGCGGAACGGCGCCCGATCCTCCCGCTGACGAACGAGGGTGGATCGGTGCGCCTTGCCCGGGCTAGGGTCGCCCCCTGTCCATCGGGGAGACGACATGAGCTTGCGGACGTTGATGCTGATCTGCGCCCTGGCGCTTCCCGCCTGGGCTCACGCCGCCGCGCCCAAGCCGCTCTATCGCGATCCGGTCATGGACGGCGCCGCCGACGTGTCGATCGTGTTCGACAAGGGGCGGCGCGAATGGGTGATGTTTTACACCAACCGCCGCGCCACCCAGAAGGATCCCGATCCCGCGGACGTGGCCTGGGTTCACGCCACGCCGATCGGCATGGCGACCTCGAAGGACGGCCTGGCCTGGCGCTATGGCGGCCTGGCGAAGTTCCCCGCCCAATGCACCGGCCAGACCCTCTGGGCCCCCGAGCTCTATCAGGAGGGCGGCGTCTATCACATGTGGCTGACCGTCGTGCCGGGCGTCTTCCACCGCTGGGGCGAGCCCGGCGCGACCGCCAGGATCGTCCACCTGACCAGCAAGGACCTGAAGGCCTGGGCCTGCGGCGACACGCCGGACCTGGGGTCGGACCGGGTCATCGACGCCAGCGTGGCCAAGGTCGGCGACCGCTATCGCCTCTGGTACAAGGACGAGCGCAGGGGCTCCCGGATCGTGGCGGTCGAGAGCCCCGACCTCGTCCATTGGCGCCCGCTCGGCGACGGACCGGTGGTCGACATGGCGGCCGAGGGGCCCAAGGTGTTCCGCTTCAAGGACCGGTGGTGGATGGTCGCCGACGCCTGGAAGGGCCTGATCGTCCTACGTTCCGACGACGCCAAGACCTGGACCCTGCAGGAGAGCCGACTTCTGGAGCAGCCGGGCCGGCAGCCGACCGACACGGCCAAGGGCCAGCATCCCGACGTGGTCGTCAACGGCGGCCGGGCCTTTCTCTATTACTTCGTCCACCAGTCCAACGAGCCGCAGGCCAAGGCCGATCCGTATTATGGCCAGCGGACCGTGATCCAGGTGGCGGAGATAAAGGAGGACGGCGGGGTGTTGTCGGTCGATCGCGAGGCGCCGGTGGAGCAGGGGCTGGTCGCGCCCAAGTGAGGCGGACGCCGAACTCCGCTCACGCTCTATATATAAAGAGAAAACGCCCCGGAGCCTGAGCTCCGGGGCGTCGTCTTGTCCGCTGTGGCGAACGGCGATCCTTAGCGGATGCCGAAGCCGAACAGGGTGTCGGCGTCGATCAGGTCGGCGCCGGCGTTGTCGCGGGCCTTCAGGCTGCCGCCGAAGGTGTAGCGGAAGCCAACCTTCACGGCGTCGGACTTCAGGTCGGCCAGGTCGTCGGACTCGGTGTGGGTGTACTTGCCGAAGGTCGACCAGCCGGTGTTGGCGAACTTGTATTCGCCGCCGACATTGACGTCCCAGATGTCGGCTTCGTTGGCGGCGTCGCCGTCGATCTTCGAGTAGCCGGCGCCGGCGTCCAGACGGAAGTCGTCCGAGACGAAGTAGCGGGCCTCGCCGCGGACGGCGTAGAGGTCGGCGTCCAGGTCGTTGGACTGGCCGTAGGCGACCAGGCCGTTCAGGGTGACGTTGGAGAAGTACTTGCTGGCTTCGCCGCCGACGGCCCACAGGGTGTCGTTGGACGGACGCGACAGGGCGGCGAAGCCGCCGACGCGCCAGCTGTCGCCGACCTTGGTGGTCAGGTGAGCGGCGGTCGAGGCGACGGTTTCGTCGCTGAGGTCGTTGTCGTTGACCGAGACGTTGCCGTTCAGGGTCACGGTCCAGTTACCGGTCGGGATGGCGACGTTGCCGTCGACCTTCACCGAGGTGCCGTCGGCGCCGCCGAAGTTGGTGTCGAGGTCGGTGTAGTTCACGGCGGCGCCGACCGAACCGATGTTCTGGGCGAAGGCGGGAGCCGAAACGGCCAGCGCCAGGACGGCGGCGGCGGCAAAGAGTTGGGTCTTCATAGTGGGTAATCCCCTTACTGTGTGGCCTCGATCGGCGGGCGGTCGTTTGGGGAGGGCCGCCCGTCCGTCGAGGAGCGGCGGATCTATGGAGCTTCGGCCGGGGCGGCAAGACCGGCCAAAATCGTCAGCGGCGAATTGATGCAGTTTTACGACACTTGCGAAAACCCAGCGGGATTCCTATCGCGTGTGCTCGCACGTTCATGCTCAACAATCCGCCTGAACGGAGCAGGTTCTGCCTAACGCTGGTTTGTCAGATCGGCCGACCGACTGAGTCCTTCGGGCCGATCGGCGGGGCGGGGGAGGGGGATTCAGAACCCCGTCCCGAACCGCTTGACGAAACGGGATTCGGCACGTAAAAGCCCCCTTCTGTTGGACCGGCTGTGAGCTTTCGAGCTCAGACGCGGTTCGCGAACGACTGCCGATCGCGCCTTTTGAGGCGCAGTTTTCAGTCACCGGCCCTCGCGGGAGACCGCTGGGGCCTATTTGTTTTGCGGACGCTGCGTGCGGATTTCTCTTCGGAGGGGTCCGGGTTGGTCTTTGAAATGGTTCGAGACGCGGGCGCAGCCCACTAGGAAACCGAGCGATATGGATCGTCAGAACATCCGCATCCGGCTCAAGGCCTTCGATCACCGCGTGTTGGATCATTCCACGCGCGAGATCGTCAATACGGCCAAGCGTACGGGTGCGACGGTGCGGGGCCCCATCCCCCTGCCCACGCTTATCGAGAAATTCACCGTCAACCGCTCGCCGCACGTCGACAAGAAGTCGCGCGAGCAGTTCGAGATCCGTACGCACAAGCGCGTCCTCGACATCGTTGACCCGACTCCGCAGACCGTGGACGCGCTGATGAAGCTCGACCTGTCGGCCGGCGTTGACGTCGAAATCAAGCTGTAAGGAGGGCCGAACAGATGACTCTCCCCGCTAATCGTACTGGCGTGATCGCCAAGAAGCTGGGCATGACCCGCTTCTTCGATGAAACCGGACAGCACGTCCCGGTCACCGTCCTGTCGCTGGACGGTTGCCAGGTCACGGGCCAGCGCACGGTCGAGAAGGACGGTTACACCGCCCTGCAACTCGGCGCCGGCGCCAAGAAGCCCAAGAACACCTCCAAGGCCCTGCGCGGCCACTTCGCCAAGAACGCGGTCGAGCCCAAGCGGATCGTCACCGAGTTCCGTGTCGAGGAATCGGCCCTGATCGAAGTGGGCGCGGAATTCACCGCCGACCACTACGTTCCCGGCCAGAAGGTGGACATCCAGGGCATCACCGTCGGCAAGGGCTTCGCCGGCGCCATGAAGCGCTGGAACTTCGGCGGTCTGCGCGCCACCCACGGCGTCTCGGTCTCGCACCGTTCGCACGGCTCGACCGGCAACCGCCAGGATCCGGGCCGCACGTTCCCGGGCAAGAAGATGGCCGGTCACCTGGGTCAGGAAACCGTCACCACCCTGAACGTCACCGTCTGGAAAGTGGACGTCGAGCGCGGCCTGATCCTGGTCAAGGGCGCCGTCCCCGGCTCGGAAGGCTCCTACGTCAAGGTTCGCGACGCGATCAAGAAGGCCGCTCCGGCCGACCTGCCGCGTCCGGGCGCCTTCCGCAAGGCTGGCGAGGCTCCGGCCGCCGCCGCTGAAACCCCCGCTGAGGAAGCCCCCGCGGCGACGACCGAAGAGGGCGAAGGCTAATGAAACTCGACGTCATCAACCTGGACGGCGGCAAGGCCGGTTCCGTTGATCTCGACGACGCCATCTTTGGCATCGCCGACATCCGCGGCGACATCCTGCAGCGCGTCGTCACCTGGCAGCTGGCCAAGCGCCGCTCCGGGAACCACAAGATTCAGGTTCGTAACGAGGTCTCTCGTACGAGCAAGAAGATGTACAAGCAAAAGGGCACCGGCTCGGCCCGTCACGGTTCGCGCCGTGCGGCCCAGTTCGTCGGCGGCGCCAAGGCCCACGGCCCGGTCGTCCGCAGCCACGCCTTCGATCTTCCCAAGAAGATCCGGGCCATGGCCCTGCGTCACGCCCTGTCCTCGAAGGCCAAGTCCGGCTCGATCGTCGTGCTGGACAGCGCCGTTCTGACCGATCCGAAGACGGCCGCCCTGCGCGCCAACTTCGACAAGATCGGCCTGAAGAACGCCCTGGTCATCGCGGGTCCGGAAGTGGACGGCAACTTCAAGCTCGCCGCCCGCAACATTCCGAACATCGACGTGCTGCCGAACGCCGGCCTGAACGTCTATGACGTGCTGCGTCGCCAAACGCTCGTCCTGACCAAGGACGCGATCGAGGCGATCTCGGCCCGTTTCGCTGAGAAGGAAGCCGCGTAATGGCCGCTACCGCCCGCCACTACGACACGATCCTGTCGCCGGTGATCACCGAGAAGGCCACCCTGCTCAGCGAGCAGAACAAGGTTGTCTTCCGCGTGGCCGCCGATGCGTCGAAGGACGAAATCGCCGCCGCAGTCGAAGAGCTGTTCAAGGTCAAGGTCACCAAGGTCAACACCCTGGTCACCAAGGGCAAGACCAAGCGCTTCCGCGGCATCGTCGGACGCCGTTCCGACGTCAAGAAAGCCATCGTGACCCTGGCCGACGGCCAGTCGATCGACATCACGACGGGGCTCTAAGACATGGCCTTGAAGCATTTCAATCCGACCAGCCCCGGCCAGCGCGGCCTGGTGCTGATCGACCGCAGCGAGCTCCACAAGGGCCGCCCGGAAAAGAAGCTGGTCGAAGGTCTGACCAAGTCGGGCGGTCGCGGCGGCAATGGCCGCATTGCGGTCCGCTTCCGCGGCGGCGGCGCCAAGCGCCTGTACCGCCTGGTCGACTTCAAGCGTCGCAAGCAGGGCGTGGCCACGGTCGTTCGTCTTGAGTACGACCCCAACCGCACCGCCTTCATCGCCCTGATCAAGTATCAGGTCGACGGCGAGCTGGCCTACATCCTGGCCCCGCAACGCCTGAAGGCCGGCGACGAAGTCGTCACCGCCGACAAGGTCGACGTGAAGCCGGGCAACGCCTCGCCGCTGCGCACCCTGCCGATCGGCACGATCATCCACAATGTCGAGCTGAAGCCCGCCAAGGGCGGTCAGATCGCCCGTTCGGCCGGGGCCTACGCCCAGCTGGTCGGTCGTGACGCCGGCTACGCCCAGATCCGCCTGAACTCGGGCGAGCTGCGCATGGTGCTCGACAGCTGCATGGCCACCGTCGGCGCCGTCAGCAACCCCGACCACATGAACGAAAACCTCGGCAAGGCCGGGCGCGTTCGTCACATGGGTCGTCGTCCCCACGTTCGCGGCGTCGCCATGAACCCGGTCGACCACCCCCACGGTGGTGGTGAAGGTCGGACCTCGGGCGGTCGTAACCCGGTGACCCCGGCCGGCAAGCCGACCAAGGGCGCCAAGACCCGCGTCAACAAGGCCACGGATAAGTTCATCATCCGTTCGCGCCACAAAGCGAAAAAGGGCCGCTAAGCCATGACCCGCTCCGTCTGGAAAGGCCCGTTCGTCGACGGGTACCTCCTGAAGAAGGCCGACGCCGCTCTCGCGTCGGGCCGCAAGGACGTCATCAAGACCTGGTCGCGCCGCTCGACCATCATGCCGCAGTTCGTCGGCCTGGTGTTCGGCGTGCACAACGGTCAGAAGCACGTTCCCGTCTCCGTGTCGGAAGACATGGTCGGCATGAAGTTCGGTGAGTTCGCACCCACCCGCAACTTCCCCGGCCACGCCGCCGACAAGAAGGCGAAGAGGAAGTAGGCCATGAGCCAAGCTAAACAACCTCGCCGCCTGCCGGCTAACGAAGCGATGTGCAAGGTTCGCACCCTGCGCACCAGCGCCCGCAAGCTGAACCTGGTCGCTCAGTCCATCCGTGGCCTGAACGTCCAGCGCGCTCTGAACGAGCTCGAATTCAGCCACAAGCGCATCGCCCAGGACGTCCGCAAGGCGCTGTACTCGGCGATCTCCAACGCCGAGAACAACCACAACCTCGACATCGACTCGCTGGTCGTCGCCGAGGCCTATGTGGGCAAGAACCTGGTGATGAAGCGCTTCTCGCCGCGTGCGCGCGGTCGGGCCACGCGCGTTGAAAAGCCGTTCTCCGAGATCACCATCGTGGTCCGCGAACTGGGTGAGGCCGCCTGATGGGTCAGAAAGTCAATCCGGTCGGGCTGCGGCTCGGCGTCAACCGTACCTGGGACAGCCGTTGGTTCGCCGACGGCGAGCAGTACGGCAAGCTCCTGCACCAGGACCTCGCGGTCCGTGCGATGCTCAAGAAGCGCCTGTATCAAGCCGGCGTCTCGCGCATCATCATCGAGCGTCCCCACAAGAAGTGCCGCGTGACCATCTATGCGGCGCGTCCGGGCGTGATCATCGGCAAGAAGGGCGCCGACATCGACAAGCTCCGCAAGGACCTGTCGGTGATGACCGAAGGCGAGGTTCACCTGAACATCGTCGAGATCCGCAAGCCCGAAACCGACGCCCAGCTGGTGGCCGAGTCCATCGCCCAGCAGCTCGAGCGCCGGATCGCCTTCCGTCGCGCCATGAAGCGGTCGATCCAATCGGCCGTCCGTCTCGGCGCCAAGGGCATCCGCATCAACGTGTCGGGCCGCCTCGGCGGCGCCGAAATCGCGCGGATGGAATGGTATCGCGAAGGTCGCGTGCCGCTCCACACCCTGCGCGCCGACATCGACTACGGTTTCGCGGAAGCCAAGACCACCTACGGCATCATCGGCGTGAAGACCTGGATCTTCAAAGGCGAAGTGCTGGAGCATGACCCGATGGCGCTCGACAAGCGTCTGGCCACTGAATCCGGCCCGGCCGGCGAAGGTGGCGGACGCGAGCGCGGCGATCGTCCCGACCGGGGCGACCGCGGCCGTCGCGATCGGGGCTAAGGATAGAGCGCTATGCTGTCACCGAAGAAAACCAAGTACCGCAAGCAATTCAAGGGCCGTATCCACGGCACCTCGAAGGGCGGCACCCTGCTGAATTTCGGCTCCTACGGCCTCAAGGCCGTTGAGCCGGAACGCATCACGGCTCGCCAGATCGAAGCGGCCCGCCGCGCGATCACCCGCCAGATGAAGCGTCAAGGCCGCGTCTGGATCCGCATCTTCCCCGACGTGCCGGTCACCGGCAAGCCGGCCGAAGTCCGGATGGGTAAGGGCAAGGGCGCCGTCGATCACTGGGCCGCGCGCGTCGCGCCGGGCCGGATCATGTTCGAAATCGACGGCGTGCCGGACGATATCGCGCGCGAAGCGCTGCGCCTCGGCGCGGCCAAGCTGCCGATCCGTACCCGTGTCGTCACCCGCATCGACGCTGGTGCGGCTCTGGAGGCCGAAGCGGCATGACCAAGATTGCTGATATCCGGGGCATGACTCCCGACCAGCTCGCCGAGCAACTGCTCAACCTGAAGAAGGAGCAGTTCAACCTGCGCTTCCAGGCGGCGACCGGTCAGGTGGAAAAGACCCACCGCGTTGGCGAGATCCGCAAGGACATCGCCCGCATCAAGACCGTGCTGCGCGCCAAGGCCGCGGCTTAAGGAGAACGATATGCCCAAGCGTATCCTCGAAGGGGTTGTCGTCTCCGATAAGGGCGACAAGACCGTAGTGGTCAAGGTTGAACGGACCATCGTTCACCCGCTGCTGAAGAAGATCGTGCGTCGGTCCAAGAAGTACCACGCGCACGATGAGAGCAATGCGTACAAGGCGGGCGAAGTTGCTCGCATCGTTGAGTGCGCTCCGAAGTCCAAGCTGAAGACCTGGGAAGTCCTTCCCAAGGCTTCGGCTTAATCTGGAAGGTTTGAACCATGATCCAGATGCAAACTAACCTGGAAGTCGCCGACAACTCCGGCGCCCGCCGGGTCATGTGCATCAAGGTGCTGGGTGGCGCAGGTCGTCGCTACGCCAGCGTCGGTGACGTGATCGTCGTGTCCGTCAAGGAAGCCATTCCGCGCGGCCGCGTGAAGAAGGGCGACGTGCTGCGCGCCGTCGTCGTTCGCGTGAACCAAGGCATGAAGCGTAAGGACGGGTCGCTGATCCGTTTCGACAAGAACGCCGCGGTGATCGTCAACAAGCAGAGCGAGCCGGTCGGCACGCGGATCTTCGGCCCGGTTCCCCGCGAACTGCGCGCCAAGAACCACATGAAGATCATCTCCCTCGCCCCCGAGGTGCTGTAATGGCCGCTAAGATCAAGAAGGGCGACCGCGTCGTCGTCCTGGCCGGCAAGGACAAGGGCAAGCAAGGCGCTGTGACCCAGGTTCTCCCCAAGGAGAACCGCGTCCTGGTGCAAGGCGTGAACCTGGTTCAACGCCACACCAAGGCCACCCAAGCCGATCCGCAAGGCGGCATCAAGAGCAAGGAAGCGGCGCTGCACGTCTCGAACGTCGCGCTCGTTGACTCCAACGGCAAGGCCACCCGCGTCGGCTTCAAGATCGAAGGCGACAAGAAGGTGCGTTTCGCCAAGACGACGGGCGAGGTGATCAATGGCTGATCAAGCTTACGAACCCCGGCTGAAGTCCGAATATCGCGCGCGCATCCGCGCCGCGATGAAGGAACAGTTCGGCTACACCAACGAGATGCAGATCCCCAAGCTGGACAAGATCGTCCTGAACATGGGCATCGGCGAAGCTGTCGCGGACTCCAAGAAGGCCCAGACGGCGATCAAGGATCTCACCCTGATCGCGGGCCAGAAGCCGGTCGCCACGAAGGCCCGCAAGTCGATCGCCGGCTTCAAGCTGCGCGAAGGCATGGTGGTCGGCGCCAAGGTGACCCTCCGCAAGGACCGGATGTACGAGTTCCTCGACCGCCTGGTCACGATCGCGCTGCCGCGCGTGAAGGACTTCCGCGGCCTGAACGGCAAGAGCTTCGACGGCCGTGGCAACTACGCCATGGGCCTGAAGGAGCACCTGGTGTTCCCGGAAATCAACTATGACCAGATCGAACAGATCTGGGGCATGGACATCATCGTCTGCACCACTGCGAAGTCCGATCAGGAAGCCAAGGCGCTCCTGAAGGAATTCCAGTTCCCGTTCACCAATTAAGAGCGGGCAGGGAAACACACCATGGCCAAGAAAAGCGCCGTCAACCGCAACCTCGCGGTCAAGGCCCTCGTCAAGCAACTCGCCCCCAAGCGCGCCGCGCTGAAGGCGATCGCCAACGACGAAAGCCTGCCGCTCGAAGAACGCTTCGAAGCCCGCCTGAAGCTCGCGAAGCTTCCGCGCAGCTCGTCCGCCGTTCGCATCCGTAACCGGTGCGAAGTCACGGGCCGCCCGCGCGCCTATTATCGCAAGCTGAAGATGAGCCGGATTGCGCTCCGCGAGCTCGGCTCGTCGGGCCAGATCCCCGGCCTCGTCAAGTCGAGCTGGTGAGGACGATCAGATGTCGATGAACGATCCCCTGAGCGATATGATCGCTCGCATCAAGAACGCCGCCACGCGCAAGCGCGCCAAGGTCGCGACGCCGGCTTCCAAGCTGCGCGCCCGCGTCCTGGACGTGCTGGCCGACGAAGGCTACATCCGCGGCTACTCGCTGGTCGAGAAGCCCGGCGCGTTCCCCGAATTCGAGATCGAGCTCAAGTATTTTGACGGTGAGCCCGTGATCGCCGAGATCAGCCGCGTGTCCAAGCCTGGCCGTCGCGTCTATTCGTCGATCAAGGACCTGAAGCCGATCAAGAACGGCCTGGGCATCTCGATCCTTTCGACGCCGAAGGGCGTCATGTCGGACTCCGCCGCACGCGACGCTAATGTCGGTGGCGAAGTCCTCTGCCGCGTCTACTAGGCGCGGGAGGGAAAAACATGTCACGGATCGGTAAGAAAGCCGTCGCAATCCCCTCGGGCGTGAATGTCACGATCGACGGGCAGACGGTCACGGTGAAGGGCCCCAAGGGGCAGCTCGCCTGGACCATCGCCGAAGAGATCGCCGTCTCGCAGGAAGGTTCCGACCTGCTGCTGACGGCGCGCGATGAGAGCAAGCGCGCCAAGTCGATGTGGGGCCTGTCCCGCACGCTGGTCGCCAACATGGTGCAAGGCGTCACCACCGGCTTCGAGGAAACCCTCGAACTGGTCGGCGTCGGTTACCGCGCCGCGATGAAGGGCACTGCGCTCTCCATCCAGCTCGGTTTCTCCCACGACGTGGACGTCGAGGCTCCGGCCGGCGTCACCTTCGCGGTGCCCAAGCAGACTGAAATCAAGATCGCCGGCGCTGACAAGCAGGCGGTCGGCGAGATTGCCGCGAAGATCCGCCGCATCCGTCCGCCGGAGCCCTACAAGGGCAAGGGCGTGCGCTATGCCGGCGAGAAGGTTCGCCGCAAGGAAGGCAAGAAGAAGTAAGCCATGGCGCTCTCACCTCGCGAATCCGCCGTGCGTCGTGCTCAACGCACCCGCACCCGCCTCAAGGCTCTGTCCAACGGCCGTCCGCGGCTGTCGGTCTTCCGTTCGTCCAAGAACATCTACGCCCAGATCATCGATGATGAACGCGGCGTGACCCTGGCTTCGGCTTCCACCCTCGAGGGTGAAGCCGCGACCAAGGGCGCGGACAAGGACGCGGCCGCCCTGGTCGGCAAGCTCGTCGCCGAGCGCGCCATCGAAAAGGGCGTCAAGGACGTCGTCTTCGATCGCGGCGGCTACATCTTCCACGGACGGGTGAAAGCCCTGGCCGACGCCGCGCGCGAAGCCGGCCTGAACTTCTAAGGGAAACATCATGGCTCGTGGTGACCAACAGCGCGGAGAAGGCGGCCAACGCCGGGACCGTCGCGACCGCAACGCCCCCGAAGAGCGGGTCGACAGCGACATCGTCGAAAAGCTCGTCCACATCAACCGCGTCGCCGCCACCGTGAAGGGCGGCCGTCGCTTCAGCTTCGCCGCTCTGATGGTCGTCGGCGACCAAAAGGGCCGCGTCGGCTACGGTCATGGCAAGGCGCGTGAAGTGCCCGAAGCCATCCGCAAGGCGACCGAAGAAGCCAAGAAGACCATGGTCCGCGTCCCGCTCCGCGAGTCGCGCACCCTGCACCACGACGGCTACGGCCGTTGGGGCGCTGGCAAGGTCATGATGCGCGCGGCCCCTCCCGGCACCGGCGTCATCGCCGGCGGTCCGATGCGCGCGGTTCTCGAAACCCTGGGCGTCCAGGACGTGGTGGCCAAGTCGACGGGTTCCAGCAACCCGTACAACATGGTCCGCGCCACGTTCGAGGCCCTGAAGGTTCAATCGTCGCCCCGCCAGATCGCCGCCAAGCGCGGCAAGAAGGTCGGCGACATTCTCGGCCGCCGCGCCGACGGAGCCTCGGCTCCGGACGCCATCGAGGGCTAAGACATGGCTGAAGCAAAAACCAAGACCGTGAAGGTTCGCCAGACCGGCAGCCCGATCCGCCGCAACGCCGTCCAGCGCGCCACGCTCGCTGGCCTGGGTCTCAACAAGCTGGGCCGCGAGTCCGAGCTGGAAGACACCCCCTCGGTGCGCGGCATGATCCGCAAGGTCCAGCACCTGCTGGAAATCGTCGAGTAGTTCTGCTACGAGACGTCGAAATCGCCACCCCGGTGAAAGCCGGGGTGGTTTTCGTTTGAACGCCCGACCCCCTGTCGGGCCTCGGCGAAGCCAAAAGAACTATCGTTTCCAAAGCCGAGTCCGGCCGCTGGCCGGGCGCAGATCTCCAAGGAGAGGCACACATGACCAAGCTTAATGAACTGGCTCCGGCTCCCGGCTCGACCAAGGGCCGCATGCGCATCGGCCGCGGCCCGGGTTCGGGCAAGGGCAAGACCGGCGGTCGCGGTGTGAAGGGCCAGAAGGCGCGCTCGGGCGTCGCCATCGCCGGCTTCGAAGGCGGCCAGATGCCGCTGCACATGCGCATGCCCAAGCGCGGCTTCAACAACCCCTTCCGCCTGGAGTTCGCCGAAGTGAACCTGTGGCGCCTGGAACAGGCCGTCGAAGCCGGCAAGCTGAAGGCCGGCGCCGAGTTGGCCGCCGCCGACCTGATCGCCGCGGGCGTGATCCGTCGCGAACTGGACGGCGTGAAGCTGCTGGGCAAGGGCGAGATCAAGTCCGCCCTGAAGCTGACCGTCTATTCGGCGACCGAAGCGGCCATCAAGGCCGTGGAAGCGGCCGGCGGTTCGGTGACCGTGACCAAGAAGGCCAAGGTTCAGGCCGAAGCCTAAGACCATAGCGTCATCCCGGACGCCGCCGGCGACCGGGATCGCGGGGCGGGGAGATCGCATCTCCCATCGTCTCCGCAGTTCCCGCCGGGATGACGGAATCATGAGGCTCGCCGTGACATCGCGGCGAGCCTCACCTATGTACGGCTCCGTACGAAGGGTCTGGCCCGGGCGTCGATTCATCGCCGTCCGGGTTTCGGCTCAGAATTATGCTTGGAGCGCGACCTGACCGCGGATGCGGCGCGCGCTCTCGACGTGGGGATTTGAATGGCCTCGGCCGCCGAACAACTCGCAGCCAACATGAACTTCGGGTCCTTCCAGAAGGCCACCGAACTTCACAAGCGCATCTGGTTCACGCTCATCGCCCTGATCGTGTACCGCCTGGGCACCTATGTGCAGATCCCCGGGATCAACATCGAGGTCTTCCAGGCCGCCTTCGCCAATCAGTCGAAGGGCATCCTGGGCATGTTCAACATGTTCTCGGGCGGCGCCGTCCAGCGGATGACGGTCTTCTCGCTGAACGTCATGCCCTACATCAGCGCCTCGATCATCGTGCAGCTGATGGGCTCGGTGTATCCGCCGTGGGAGAAGCTGAAGAAGGAAGGCGGCGAGGCCGGCCGCAAGACCCTCAACCAGTACACCCGCTACCTGGCCGTGGTGCTGGCCCTGGTGCAGTCGTTCAGCATCGCCATCGGCCTGCAGAGCCAGGCCAATGTGGTGGTCAGCGGCATCGCCCCGGCCTTCTTCGTGATCTCCACCGTCGTCACCCTGACCGGCGGCACCCTGTTCCTGATGTGGCTGGGCGAGCAGATCACCAGCCGCGGCGTCGGCAACGGCGTGTCGCTGATCATCTTCACCGGCATCGTCTCGGCCCTGCCGCTGGGCGTGGTGCAGATGTTCACCCAGGTGCAGACCGGCTCGATGTCGGGCTTCGCCCTGTTCGCGGTCGCCATCCTGGCCGTCGCGGTGATCTTCTTCATCGTCTTCGTCGAGCGCTCGCAGCGCCGGATCCTGATCCATTATCCCAAGCGCCAGCAGGGCAACCGGATGATCGGCGGCGACACTTCGTTCATCCCGCTGAAGCTGAACACCGCCGGGGTCATCCCGCCGATCTTCGCCTCCAGCCTGCTGCTGCTGCCGACCACGGCCATGGGCTTCCTGGCCACCGCCAACCTGCCCAACTGGCTGCAATGGCTGCCCAGCGTCGTCGGCGCCCTGCAGCACGGCCAGCCGCTGTTCATGGTGCTGTACGCCTCGCTGATCATCTTCTTCTCGTTCTTCTACACCTCGGTGGTGTTCAATCCCGAGGAGACGGCCGAGAACCTGCGCAAGTACGGCGGCTTCATGCCGGGTATCCGCCCGGGCAAGCGGACGGCGGAATATCTGGACTATGTGCTGACCCGCCTGACGGTGATCGGCGCGGCCTACATCACCGCCGTCTGCATCCTGCCGGAACTGCTGATGAACAGCATGGGCCCGACCAAGTTCACCCTGGGCGGCACCTCGATCCTGATCGTCGTGACCGTGACCATGGACACGGTGGCCCAGATCCAGTCCCACCTGCTGGCCCACCAGTACGAAGGCCTGATCAAGAAGTCCAAGCTGCGCGGCGGCAAGGGGCGCTAGCCTCATAACGCACCTGCGGAAGGTATGAACGCGGAGGCCGGTTTGTCACAAACCGGCTTCCGTTTTTATCGAACCCACTCTAGGTCTGGCGGATACGGGCGGCAGATCCGTGAAAACGCGGGAAGCAAATTGATGAACTTGATCCTGTTCGGACCGCCGGCGGCGGGGAAGGGCACCCAGGCCAAGCGCCTGGTCGAGCAGCGCGGCATGGTCCAGCTGTCGACCGGCGACATGCTGCGCGCCGCCATCGCCTCGGGCTCGGAACTCGGGCAGAAGGTCAAGGGCGTGCTGGACCGCGGCGACCTGGTCACCGACGACATCGTCATCGCCCTGATCGAGGACAGGCTGCCCGAGGCCGAAGCGGCCGGCGGGGCCATCTTCGACGGCTTTCCGCGCACCGTGGCCCAGGCCGAGGCGCTGGACGCCATGCTGGCCAAGCGGGGGCAGAAGATCGACTCCGTTCTCCGACTCAAGGTAGACGAGCCCGCGCTCATCGAACGGATCAGCAAGCGATTCGCCGACCAGGGCCGACCCGACGACAATCCGGAAGTGTTCGTGACGCGCCTGGCGGCCTACAACGCCCAGACCGCGCCGCTGCTTCCTTACTACCGCGAGCAGGGCAAGCTCGTGGAACTGGACGGCATGGCTTCGGTGGAAACCGTGGCCGCCTCCATCGACGCCGCGCTTTCGGTCGTGGCTTAAGACTTCGTTGGAATCCTTTCATTCGATCGGATTCCGCCATTGACGGATGCGCAACTATCCCTATAACGGGGCGCTTCCGCGAAAGGGCGCGATCTGTGCGCGCCGGACTGGGTCGAAAGACCGGGCCGGGCGCGCCGTTCGCGTCTTTAGTGCGTGACTAGGAGAACATTAGACGTGGCCCGTATCGCAGGCGTCAACATCCCGACGAACAAGCGCGTTCTGATCGCGCTTCAGTACATTCATGGCATTGGCCAGAAGTCCGCTCGTGACATCGTCACGAAGGTGGGCATCGATGACGCCCGCCGGGTCAACCAGCTGACCGACGCCGAAGTGCTCGCGATCCGTGAAACGATCGACAAGGACTTCACCGTCGAAGGCGACCTGCGCCGCGAAAATTCGATGAACATCAAGCGCCTGATGGACCTGGCCTGCTACCGCGGCCTGCGTCACCGCAAGGGCCTGCCGGTCCGCGGTCAGCGCACCCACACCAATGCCCGCACCCGCAAGGGTCCGGCGAAGCCGATCGCCGGCAAGAAGAAGTAAGGCAGCCTAACCGATGGCCAAGGAACCGGCGCGCGTTAAAAAGCGCGAACGCAAGAACATCACCTCGGGCGTGGCGCACGTGAACGCCTCGTTCAACAACACCATGATCACCATCACCGACGCCCAGGGGAACACCATCTCCTGGTCGAGCGCCGGGGCGATGGGCTTCAAGGGCTCGCGCAAGTCGACCCCGTACGCCGCTCAGATGGCAGCGGAAGACGCGGGCAAGAAGGCCGCCGAGCATGGTGTGAAGACCCTCGAGGTCAACGTGTCAGGTCCGGGTTCGGGCCGTGAGTCGGCCCTGCGCGCCCTTCAGGCCGCCGGCATGACCATCACGACGATCCGCGACGTGACGCCGATCCCGCACAACGGCTGCCGTCCGCCCAAGCGTCGTCGCGTCTAGTACTATCACTACCCAATTCTCCATCGCCGGCTGCGAGATTCGCGGCCGGCGAGCCGCGTTCAAGGGATCGACCACGTGATCGAAAGAAACTGGAACGAGCTGATCCGTCCTGAGAAGCCGCAGATCGAGACTGGCGCCGACGCGACCCGCAAGGCTCGCATCGTGGCCGAGCCGCTCGAACGCGGCTTCGGTGTGACGCTCGGCAACGCTCTCCGCCGCGTCCTGCTCTCCTCGCTTCAGGGCGCCGCCGTCACCGCCATCCAGATCGATGGCGTGGTGCACGAATTCTCCTCGCTCGAGGGCGTCCGCGAAGACGTCGTCGACATCGTTCTGAACATCAAGCAGCTGGCCGTGCGCATGCACGCCGAAGGCCCCAAGCGCATGACCCTGCGCGCCACGGGCCCCGGCCCGGTGACCGCGGGTCAGATCGAAACCCCCGCCGACATCGAGATCCTGAATCCCGACCACGTGCTCTGCACGCTGGACGACGGCGCTTCGGTGCGGATGGAGTTCACGGTCAACACCGGCAAGGGCTATGTCCCGGCCGACCGCAACCGTCCGGAAGATGCGCCGATCGGCCTGATCTCGGTCGACGCCCTGTACTCGCCGGTCAAGCGCGTCGCCTATCGCGTCGAGCCCACCCGCCAGGGCCAGTCGCTGGACTATGATAAGCTGATCCTAGAAGTGGAAACCAACGGCGCGGTCACGCCGGTGGACGCGGTGGCCTACGCCGCCCGCATCCTGCAAGACCAGCTGCAGATCTTCATCACCTTCGAAGAGCCCAAGGCCAAGACCGCCGACGAGGCCAAGCCGGAACTGCCGTTCAACCCGGCCCTGCTGAAGAAGGTCGACGAACTGGAACTGTCGGTCCGCTCGGCCAACTGCCTGAAGAACGACAACATCGTCTATATCGGCGACCTGATCCAGAAGACCGAAGCCGAGATGCTGCGCACGCCGAACTTCGGCCGCAAGTCCTTGAACGAGATCAAGGAAGTGCTGGCCGGCATGGGCCTGCACCTGGGCATGGACGTGCCGAACTGGCCGCCCGAAAACATCGAAGACCTGGCCAAGAAGTTCGAAGACCAGATCTAAGACCGCGTAACGCGCCTAATCCGGGCCGCCCGCCAGTTCCCAGGAACCGGTGGGCGGCCTGGGCCTTTTGAAGCCGCAACAGCGGTGGAGGGCCCCGGCGCTTCGTTCTGACCCCGGCTGGGACGCCGCCGGGATAGGTGACAATCCGCGCTTCTTCTTCGCGCGACAGCGGGCCAAGGCCCAGGAGAGACCACAATGCGTCACGGTAAAGCACACCGTAAACTGGGCCGTACGTCCGCTCACCGCACCGCCATGTTCGCCAACATGTCGGCCTCGCTGATCAAGCACGAGCAGATCGTCACCACCCTGCCCAAGGCCAAGGAACTGCGTCCGTTCGTCGAGAAGCTGGTCACCCTGGCCAAGCGCGGCGACCTGCACGCCCGTCGCCAGGCCATCAGCACCGTCCGCGACGTCGAGCAAGTCGGCAAGCTGTTCGCCACCATCGGTCCCCGCTACAAGGACCGCCAGGGCGGCTACATCCGCGTCCTGAAGGCCGGCTTCCGCTACGGCGACAACGCCCCGCTGGCCGTCATCGAGTTCGTCGACCGCGACGTCTCGGCCAAGGGCAAGGACTCCGGTCCGGTGTTCACGGGTTCGGAAGACTAGGATTTTCGGCGCAAGCTGATGGAGGGGGCCTCGGAGCGATCCGGGGCCCTTTTCGTTTGGCCGCCCGCCCTCGGCGCGTCATTTCGTCTCAAGGACGTTTGATCCCAGGGGCCGGAGGCATGGTTGAGCCTTTGTTCACTTCGTCGGCTCAATCTCCGCCCTAAGAATTTTGGGGAGGGTGGAGATGAAGATCTCCGGCGTCATGCGCGGCTTCGGCGGCGCGCTGGCCGTGGGCGTGGTCCTGGCCGGCGGCCTGGCCCTGTTCGCGATCGAGGGCCTGAGGGTCGGCGGGCCGCTGTTCCGCCAGATCGTCGCCAACAAGGACATCGTCGCCGACATCCTGCCGCCGCCGCTCTATGTGGTCGAGGCCGACCTGGTGGCGACCAAGCTGGTGGCCCATCCCGAGACCGTCGCGACCGCCTCTGACAAGCTGGCGGCCCTGCGCAAGGACTATGACGCCCGGCGCGCCTACTGGGCCCAGGCGCCGATCGACCCGACCATGCGCGACATGCTGGTCGTCCAGTCGGCCGCGCCGGCCGCGGAGTTCTGGCGCCAGATCGACCAGGAGGTCCTGCCGGCCGTGCGCTCGGGCGACCTGGAGCGCGCCCGCCAGGGTCTGGTCAGGGCCGACGCCGCGTACGAGGCCCACCGCGCCATCATCGACAAGGTGGTGGTCATGGCCAACCACGACGCCCAGGCGGTCGAGGCCGCCGCGGCCCGCCAGACCCGCCTGGCCTTCCTGCTGCTGGCCGGGGCCGGGGCGCTGATGCTGGCCGTGGTCGGCGGGGGCGTGGTGCTGATGAGCCGCCGCATCGTCCGGCCGATCCAGGCCATGACCGGCTATATGGGCCGGCTGGCCGGCGGCGACTATGACAGCGCCGTGCCGTTCGCGGGCCGGGGCGACGAGATCGGCGGCATGGCCACCTCGGTGGCGGTGTTCCGCGAGGCCATCCTCGACCGTCAGGCCGCCGAGGCGCGCATCGCCGCCGAGCAGGGCCAGGCCGAGGCGATCAAGGCCCGCACCGATACCGAGCGCCAGGCCGAGGCGGCCGGCCGCCTGCAGGTGGTCGAGGCCCTCGGCGCCGCCGTGGCCCGGCTGTCGGCCGGCGACCTGACCGCCCGCCTGTCCCAGGCGTTCCCGCCGGCCTATGAAGGCCTGCGCGGCGACTTCAACCGCGCCATCGCCGCCCTGGAGGAGACGCTGGGCGAGGTGATCGGCGGGGCCGGGGTGCTGCGCTCGGGAGCCGGCGAGATCCGCGGGGCGGTCGAGGATCTCTCGGCCCGCACCGAGCGCCAGGCCGCTAGCCTGGCCGAGACCGCCGCGGCGCTGCGCCAGCTCGGGGCGGGCGTCCAGCAGACCGCCCAGGGCGCGGAGGAGGCCAACACCGCCGTCACCGACAGCCGCGCCGTGGCCGACCGCTCCAGCCAGGTCGTCGGCCGCGCGGCGGAGGCCATGACCCAGATCGAGACCTCGTCCAGCAAGGTCTCGCAGATCCTCGGCGTGATCGACGAGATCGCCTTCCAGACCAACCTCCTGGCGCTCAACGCCGGGGTCGAGGCGGCCCGGGCCGGCGATGCGGGCCGCGGCTTCGCGGTCGTCGCCCAGGAGGTGCGGGCCCTGGCCCAGCGCTCGGCCGAGGCGGCCCGCGAGATCAAGGGCCTGATCGCCGAGTCCTCCGACCATGTCCGCTCGGGCGTCGCCCTGGTCGGCGAGACCGGGGCGGCCCTGGACGACATCATCGCCCGGGTCGGACGGATCGGCGGGCTGATGGGCCAGATCGCCCAGTCCAGCCGCGAGCAGGCCGCCGGCCTGGTCCAGGTCGACCAGGCGGTGGCCCAGATGGACCAGGTCATCCAGCAGAACGCCGCCATGGCCGAGCAGGCCACCGCTGCCAGCCGCGGCCTGGCCGAGGACGCCGTGCGCCTGCAGGACCAGGTCGGACACTTCCAGGTCGGCGCAGCGCGGCCGGGGCGGGCGGCGGCTTAGGGCGCGCCTACTCCTTCGTCAGGTCCTGTCGGCGGAACAGCGCCAGGGCCGCGGCGACCAGCGCCACCAGCCAGGCGACCAGCAGCACCAGACCCAGACCCGCCGGACCACCCTCCGGCCGCATCTCGGCCGGGGAGGCGACGAACGCCTTCAGCAGGCGGGCGGCGTAGGCCGGGATGGCCAGGCTCTTCCAGCTGGTCTCCTGCACCGCCGCGGCCAGGGTCGACTGGACGGCGACGACGACCAGGCCGGCGATCACCGCCCCCAGGGTCGAGCGGGTCAACACCCCGACCACGCCGGCCAGGGCGCCGATCATCACCACCTCCAGCCAGGTGATCAGGAACACGCCGGCGAACTGGCCCAGGAAGGCCGAGCCGACGGCGGGGCCGACCAGCGGAGCGGCGTTGATCACGCTGCTGAACACCCCGCCCAGCGCGGCGGCCAGGGCGGTGGCCAGCAGGCTCCAGGCGGCGGCCTCGGCGAAGACGATCAGCTTGGCGGCCAGCAGGTTCAGCCGGCTGTTGCGCGGGGTCAGCAGCCGCCAGGTCTCCCAGCGATAGTCGCCGGCCAGGATCGACGCCGCCCCGATCAGCAGGAACAGGGCGGTCATCGGCCCCGAGGCCCCGGCCACCGCGCCCATAGCCCGGTTGGCCAGGTCGGTCGTCGCGCCGGGAATAGTCCGATGGAAAGCGGCGCGGACGAAGAGATCGGTGGCCAGGCTGAACAGCAGGGCGGCCAGCGGCGCGAACAGGAAGCCCCAGAACAGGGCGGCGCGGTCGCGGCTGAGGCGGAACCGCTCGGCGGCGATGGCGTCAGCGAGCATCGGCCGTCTCCTTCAGGTCCAGGGCGCCCAGATAGGCGCTCTCCAGGTCGGCCTCGCGCCAGCGGGCCTCGCTGATCTCGACCCCGGCCTCGACCAGGGCCCGGATCAGGGCGGGGGTCTCGGGGCGAGGGATGTCGGCCAGCACGGCGTCGGGGCCGTCGGCGGCGCCGCGCTCGCCCAGCACGGCCAGGGCCCGCTCGACCGGCGTCACCGCCAGCCGCAGGCGGGCCCGGCCGCCGGTCAGGGCCTCGACCGAGCCCTCGGCCGCCAGCTTGCCCTTGGACAGGATCGCCACCCGGTCGCAGACCCGCCGCACCTCGTCCAGCTGGTGGCTGGCCAGGATGATGGTCACGCCCTCCTTGTCGGCCAGGTCGCGGATCAGGGCGCGGATCTCCTGGATGCCGGCCGGGTCCATGCCGCTGGTCGGCTCGTCGAGGATCACCAGCTCGGGCCGGGTGAAGAAGGCCGCCGCCAGGCCCAGCCGCTGCTTCATGCCGACCGAGAAGCCGCCGGTCTTGCGGTCGGCCGCGGCCGTCAGGCCGACGCGGTCGAGCCAGAAGTCGATATCGGCCTTGTCGCCGGCCCCGCTCTCCAGGGCCAGCATCCTCAGGGTGTCGCGGGCGGTCAGATAGGGCGGATAGCGCGGGGTCTCGATCATCGCCCCCACCCGGCGCAGCGACGCCGTCGCCCCGGCCGGAGCCCCGAACAGCCGCGCCGCGCCGCTGGTGGAGCGGACCAGGCCAAGAGCAATGCGGAACAGGGTGCTCTTGCCCGCGCCGTTGGGGCCGAGCACGCCGAACACCCCGCCGGCCGGAATGCTCAGCGTCAGGCCGTCCAGGGCCCGCACCGGGCCGTAGGTCTTGACGAGGCCCTCGGCCTCCAGGGCGAAGCTCATGCGGAAAGGGTTCCGGTGGCGGTCATGCGGCGACTCCCTGGAAAGATGCGGCGACTATGGCCGGGGGCGCTCGAACCGCCAAGTGAAGTCGCGGTCATGGATGGCGGGCCGTCACACGGCTGGGCTATAGGCGAGGCGTCGAGTTGGAGATGCGTGATGGTCCGTCGTCTGGTCGCCCTGGTCCTGGCCCTGACCCTGGGCGCCTGCGCCTCGGCGGCGCCATCGCCGCCGCCGTCGCCGACCCAGGGGGCGGCCCTGACCATCCTGATCTCCCTGGACGGCTTCCGGCCCGACTATCTGGACCGGGGAAACACCCCCGCCCTGAACGCCCTGGCGGCCGACGGCGTGCGCGGGGCGATGCGACCGTCGTTCCCGTCCCTGACCTATCCCAATCACTACACCCTGGTGACCGGCAAGCGGCCCGACCACCACGGCATGGTCAACAACACGCTGGAAGACGACGCCATCCCCGGCGTCAGTTTCAGCATGTCCAACCACGAGGCGGTCGCCGACGGCCGCTGGTGGGACCAGGCCAGGCCGATCTGGGTCAGCGCCGAGCAGCAGGGCGTCCACGCCGGCACGCTGTTCTGGCCCGGCTCGGAAGCCCGGATCGACGGCGTGCGGCCCAGCCGTTGGCAGGCGTTCGACATCAAGGTCCCGTCCAATGACCGGGTCGACACCCTGCTGTCCTGGATCGACGCCAGGGAGCCGCCGCTGGGCTTCGCCACCCTCTATTTCGACCGCACCGACACCGAGGGCCACCACTACGGTCCCTATTCTCCGGAGGTGAACGCCGCCGCCGCCGAGGTCGACGCCGCCATCGCCCGGCTGGTGGCGGGGCTGAAGGCGAGGGGGCTCTATCAGAGCACCAACCTCGTCGTCGTCGCCGACCACGGCATGGCCCCCCAGCCGCTGAGCGGTCTGGTCGACGTGGCCACCCTGGCCGACCCGGCCAAGGCCAAGTTCGTCAGCACCGGCTCGATCGTCGGCGTCCGGCCGCTGCCGGGCTTCGAGGCCGAGGTGACGGCGGCGATGCTGAAAGCCCATCCGCACCTGACCTGCTGGCAAAAGGCCAGGATCCCGGCCCGCTTCGGCTACGGGACCAATCCGCGGGTGCCGCCGATCGTCTGCCTGGCCCAGAGCGGCTGGTACTTCACCACCGCCAGCGCCCTCAAGAAGCGCTGGGCCGAGCATCCGCGCGACGGCGGGGCGCATGGCTATGATCCGGCCAGCCCGGACATGCGCGCGGTGTTCGTTGCCCATGGTCCGGCGTTCAAGCCGGGCGTGGTGCTGCCGGTGTTCGACAATGTCGACGTCTATCCGCTGCTGACGCGGCTGATCGGCGTGAAGGGCGACAAGGGGGACGGTTCACTGGCGCCGGTGAAGGCGGCGCTGCGCTGAAAGGGGCGGGGCCGCCGCCCGGCCTGGGCGAAGGTCCCTCCTGTCGCCAATGATCTTGTAGCGCTAGATATTCCCCGACACTGCGAATGGAGTCCCGTCATGCACCGCGCCTCCCTCACCTCGGCCCTCTGCTATCGCAATCCCAAGGCGGCGCTGAAGTGGCTGGAGGCGGCCTTTGGCCTGAAGATCCAGGGCTGGCTCTAGGTTCATGACGCCCGACGACTTCCGCCGCCTGGCCCTGGCCCTGCCCGAGGCGGTCGAGAGCGCCCACATGGGCACCGTCGACTTCCGGGTCGGGCGGATCTTCGCCACCCTGGGCTATCCCAATCCCGGCTTCGGCATGGTGTCCCTGACTCGCGAGCAGCAGGACATGGTGGTCGGGGTCGAGCCGGCGATGTTCGCGCCCGTCCCCGGCGCGTGGGGACTGAAGGGCGCGACCCTGGTGGTGCTGGACGCCGTCGACGAGCTCACCCTGCGCGGCGCCCTGGAGGCGGCCTGGCGACTGAAGGCCAACAAGCGCCAGATCGCCCTGCTGGAGGCGCGCCGGACGAGCTCCTGAGGGCTTGCCCGACTCCCTTCCAGGTCGCACAAACACCACCCCAGGGAAGACGCCGAGCCATGACCAAAGCCATCAGCGGAACGCGGCGCCAGGCGGCGCTGGGCTTCATCTTCGTCACCGCCAGCATGGACGTGCTGTCTCTGGGCGTGATGATTCCGGTGCTGCCGGAACTGATGAAGCGGTTCAACGGCGGCGACACCGCCGCCACCGCCCTGTGGGCCGTGCTGTTCGCCACGACCTGGGGGGTGATGCAGTTCTTCTGCTCGCCGATCCTGGGCCTGATGTCCGATCGCTTCGGCCGTCGGCCGGTGATCCTGACCTCAATCTTCGGCCTGGGGATCGACTTCCTGTTCATGGCCTTCGCGCCCAACCTGTGGTGGCTGTTCGTCGGCCGGGTGTTCAACGGCATGACCGCGGCCAGCTTCTCGACTGCCGGGGCCTATGTGGCCGACGTCACCGCGCCCCAGGACCGGGCCAAGGGCTTTGGCCTGATGGGGGCGGCGTTCGGGGTGGGCTTCACCTTCGGCCCGGCCCTGGGCGGCTGGCTGTGGCACTTCGACCATCGCCTGCCGTTCCTGGTCTGCGCGGGCCTGGCCCTGTGCAACTGGTTGTACGGCTTCTTCGTGCTGCCCGAGTCCCTGCCCCCGGAGAAGCGGATCGAGCGCTTCGACTGGAAGAAGGCCAATCCCGTCGGCTCGCTGAACCTGCTCAAGAGCAAGCCCAACCTGCTGGGCCTGGCCGTGGTCGGCTTCCTTTTCCAGCTGTCGCACAACGTGCTGCCCAGCGTCTTCGTGCTGTACATGGGCTTCCGCTATCACTGGTCCACGCAGTTGATCGGCCTGACCCTGATGGGCAGCGGCGTGGCCGGCATCCTGCTGCAGAGCTTCGTGGTCGGGCCGGTGGTCAAGCGGGTCGGCGAGCGCGGGGCGCTGCTGATCGGCCTGTTCTCGGGCTGCGTCGGCTTCATGATCTACGGCCTGGCCCCGACCGGCTGGCTCTATCTGTGCGGCCTGCCGATCTTCGCCTTCACCGGCCTGATCCAGCCGGGCCTGCAGGGGCTGATGACCCGCCGGGTCGCGCCCTATGAGCAGGGCCAGCTGCAGGGGGCCAATTCGGCGATGATGGGTATTTCGTCGATCATCGGCCCGTCGCTCTACCTGCTGCCGTTCGCCTGGGTGGTCCGCCACGACGCCACCCTGCACATGCCCGGCCTGCCGGTCCTGATCGCCGCGACCCTGCTGCTGGGGGCCAGCCTCCTGGCCTTCCGCGTCGCCCATCCGCTGGCGGCGGAACCTCAGGCGGCCGAAGCGGCTTAAGTGCCAGGGTCCGTCCTCGGCGTTTGCGGCCGAATCCGAACCTCGGCCGCCATCAATGCGCCCGAAAGCTTCGCTGATCTCGCGGGCCGCCAATCACGGAGTCGCCAAACGCCCATGCGATCCCATCGCGCCGTGCTTCCCGCTCTGGTCCTGCTGGCCGCCTGCTCGCCGCAGGGACCGTCCAAGGCCCAGTCGATCCCGGACCTGGCCCAGCCCACCCGCCGGGCCCCGACCGATCCGATGTCGATGAAGGCCTCGTTCTCGCCGGTGGTGAAGAAGACCGCGCCGGCCATCGTCAATGTCGCCAGCCGCCGGGTCGTGCGCCAGCAGGCCGATCCGTTCTGGGACTTCTTCATGGGCGGCGGCGGCGGCGCGCCGCGCGAGCAGGTGCAAGGGTCCTTGGGCTCCGGCGCGATCGTCCGGGCCGACGGGGTGATCATCACCAATCACCACAATATCGAGAACATGAGCGACATCACCGTCCAGCTGACCGACCGCCGGGAGTTCCCGGCCACGGTGCTGCTGGACGATCCGCGCTCGGACCTGGCGGTGCTGAAGATCGACACCAAGGGCGAGCGCCTGCCGGTGATCGCCATCGACGACCAGGAGCAGCTGGAGGTCGGCGACCTGGTGCTGGCCATGGGCAACCCGTTCGGGGTCGGCCAGACCGTGACCAACGGCATCGTCTCGGCCCTGGCCCGCACCGATGTCGGGGCGGCCGAGTTCGGCAGCTACATCCAGACCGACGCGGCGATCAATCCGGGCAATTCCGGCGGCCCGCTGGTCGACATGGACGGCGACCTGGTCGGGGTGAACACCTTCATCATCTCGCGCTCGGGCTCGTCCAGCGGCGTCGGCTTCGCCATTCCGGCGGCGGTCGTGCGCCAGGTGGTGAGCACGGCCCTGGGCGGCGGCCACAGCGTGGTGCGGCCCTGGCTGGGCGTGAAGGGCCAGCCGGTGACCGGCGAGATCGCCCGCAGCCTGGGCCTGGCCACTCCGCGCGGGGTGGTGATCTCCGACGTCTATCCCGGCGGCTCGGCCGACCGGGCCGGCATCCGCGACGGCGACGTGATCCTGACCATCGACGGCCGGGCGGTGAACGACGAAGGCGGCGGCGCCTTCGCCATCGGCACCCACAAGATCGGCGACCGGGTGTCGGTGCTGATCAACCGGGGCGGCAAGGAACAGACCCTGACCCTGCGGGCCGAGGCCGCGCCCCAGACCCCGGCCAAGGACGAGCGCGTGCTGAAGGGCCGCAACCCGTTCGACGGCGCCACGGTGGTCAACCTGTCGCCGGCCGCGGCCCAGGACCTGGGCGTCGACCCGTTCGCCGGCCGCGGCGTGCTGATCACCAAGATCGGCCAGGGCTTCGCCCTCGACGCCGGCCTGCGGCCCGGCGACTTCGTCCGCGAGGTCAACGGCAAGGCCATCGGCACCACCGCCGAGCTGGCGGCGGCGACCAGCAGCGGCGCGGGGACCTGGACGGTGACCATCGAGCGCAACGGCCAGAGGATCACGGCCCGCTTCCGGACCTGACGCGGCGCGCTCGTCCCGGCGCTTGTCGGCAAGGCCCGCCAGCGGTACCGTAGCCGCTGCGGCCGACCGACGATCCGTTGAGGAGCGCGCCATGACCTATGTTGGAAGTTGCTTTTGCGGCGCGGTCCAGCTGGAGGCCGAGGGCGAGCCGGAGGCGATGGGCTATTGCCACTGCGCCTCATGCCGCTCCTGGTCCGGCGGGCCGGTCAACGCCTTCAGCCTGTGGAAGCCGCAGGCCGTGCGGATCACCGCCGGATCCGACGCGGTGGCGACCTACGAGAAGACCGGGTTCAGCCAGCGGCAATACTGCGCCAAGTGCGGCGGCCACCTGATGACCGGCCATCCGACCCTGGGTCTGGTGGACGTGTTCGCCGCCACCCTGCCGACCCTGGCCTTCACGCCCGGCGTGCACGTGAACTACGCCCAGACCGTGCTGCCGATGCGCGACGGCCTGCCCAAGCTGAAGGACTTCCCGGCCGAGTTCGGCGGCACCGGCGAGGCGATGGCGGAGTAGGGCCAGGCGCCCCGTTCGACGCCGGGCTTTCTTCCTGCCGTGTGATCCTGGGCCTCGTAGGAGGGGCTCCTCTCCACGCGGCCTTGTCATGATGGACGGTTTGGCGTCGAGCGTCCGCCCGCGACCCGACACCGCGCTTGGCGCCCCCGCCGACGCGCCTTAGAGAGGTCCGTTCCCGACGCATCCTCCCGAGCGCTCCCGATGCACGACATCAAGGCCATCCGCGACAACCCCGAAGCCTATGAAGCCGCCTGGTCGGCCAAGGGCCGTTCGGGCGCGGCCGACCAGGCGGTCAAGCTGGACGCGGCCCTGCGCGCGGCCCAGACCGCCTTGCAAGAGGCCCAGGCCAAGCGCAACGAGAGCTCCAAGCTGATCGGCATGGCCAAGGCCAAGAAGGACGAGGCCGAAGCCGCCCGCCTGATGGCCGAGGTCGAGCGCCTGAAGGAGGTCATGGCCTCGGCCGCCCGGACCGAGACCGAGGTCGGCGGCGAGTTGCGCGACCTGCTGGCCAGCCTGCCCAACGTCCCCGCCGCCGACGTGCCGCCGGGCGAGGACGAGGCCGGCAATGTCGAGGTCCGCCGCTGGGGCGACGCGTCCAAGCTGCCGGCCGGCCGGCTGAACGCCCCCAAGGACCATGTCGACCTCGGCGCGGCCCTCGGCGGCATGGACTTCGAGGCCGCCGCCAAGATGAGCGGCGCCCGCTTCGTGGTGCTGAAGGGCCAGATCGCCCGGCTGGAGCGGGCGCTCGGCCAGTTCATGCTCGACCTGCAGACGGTGGAGCACGGCTATACGGAGGTGTCGCCGCCGCTGCTGGTCAAGGACGAGGCGCTGTTCGGGACGGGGCAGCTGCCGAAGTTCGCCGAGGACCTATTCCGTATTCCCAACTACTTCGACGACGTAAAGGCCCTGTCACAAGCTCGCTGGAAGGCTCTTCTCGATACCAAGGTTGAGGACATCCATGAGCCCGGCGACGAGCGGAATATACAAACACGGGCTGATCAAGAAGCTAGGCAAAGGTTGGCCTTTGCTGAGGCCCTAGGAGAATATCAAGCAGGGCAAAGTCCTGACCGCCGGTGGCTCATCCCCACCGCCGAAGTCTCCCTGACCAACCTCGTCCGCGAGCAGATCACCGGCGAGGAGGAGCTGCCGCTGCGGCTCACCGCCCTGACCCCCAGCTTCCGCTCCGAGGCCGGCGCCAGCGGCCGCGACACTCGCGGCATGATCCGCCAGCACCAGTTCTACAAGGTCGAGCTGGTCTCGATCACCACCCCCGACCAGAGCGAGGCCGAGCACGAGCGCATGGTGACCTGCGCCGAGGCGATGCTCAAGAAGCTCGACCTGCCGTTCCGCACCATGCTGCTGTGCGCCGGAGACATGGGCTTCGGCGCTCGCAAGACCTATGACCTCGAGGTCTGGCTGCCGTCGCAGAACACCTATCGCGAGATCAGCTCGTGCTCCAACTGCGGCGACTTCCAGGCCCGGCGCATGGACGCCCGCTTCAAGAAGGCCGGCGAGAAGGGGACCCAGTACGTCCACACCCTCAACGGCTCGGGTCTGGCGGTCGGCCGCACCCTGGTGGCGGTGCTGGAGAACTACCAGGACGAGGCCGGGCGGATCACCGTGCCGGACGTGCTGGTCCCGTACATGGGCGGGGTGACGCAAATCGGGGGCGAAGGGTGACCGGCGCGCGCTCCATTCTCCCTTCTCCCCTTGCGGGAGAAGGTGGCGGCCGAAGGCCGACGGATGAGGGGTCGAAGACCGTTTCAGCCGCTTTCCTCCCCAACCGCCTGTGCGACCCCTCATCCGTCGGCTCCGCCGACACCTTCTCCCGCAAGGGGAGAAGGAAATAATGCGCATTCTCCTCACCAACGACGACGGCATTCACGCCGAGGGCCTGCAGAGTCTGGAGCGGATCGCCCGGGTCCTGTCGGACGACATCTGGATCGTGGCCCCGGAATACGAGCAGTCGGGGGCCAGCCGGGCCCTGACCCTGTCGGACCCGATCCGGGTGCGGCGGATCGAACCGCGCCGCTTCGCCGTCGAGGGCACGCCGACCGACTGCGTGGCCATGGCCGTCCAGCAGCTGATCGACGGCCCGGCCCCGGACCTGGTGCTGTCGGGCGTCAACCGCGGCCAGAACCTCGCCGAGGACGTCACCCTGTCGGGCACCGTGGCCGGCGCCATCGAGGGCATGGCGCTCGGCGTGCCGTCGATCGCCCTGTCCCAGGCCATGGCCTATTTCCACGACGACGTCGTCGCCCACTGGGAGACCGCCGAGGCCTACGGGCCGGGCATCGTCCGCCGCCTGCTGGAGATCGGCTGGCCCCGCGACGTCATCATGAACGTCAATTTCCCGGCCATCGCCCCCGAAAGCATCACCGCCGTCGAAGTCACCCGCCAGGGCTTCCGCGACTCGCACATGCGGCGCATGGAAAAACGCACCGACCTGCGCGGTCGCGACTATTACTGGACCGGCTTCACCACCCAGCCGTCCAGCCCGGCGGAGGGAACCGATCTGAAAGCCGTCTACGAGGGGCGCATCTCGGTCACGCCCCTGCACATCGACCTGACCCACAACCCGACGATCGCGGCCATGAAGGGCCTGCTCGGCGGCGCCCCGCCGCGGCCCGATCCCGTCGCGGCGGAGCCGGCGGCGTGATGGCCCAGGCCCGGTCGCCCGAGACCCCCGAGGCCCGGCTCAAGGCCCTGATGGCGGCCCTGCGCGCCCAGGGCGTCACCGACCCGGCCGTGCTGGGCGCCATCGAGAAGACCCCGCGCGACCTGTTCACGCCGGACCTGTTCAAGGAGCGGTCGTGGGAGGATTCGGCCCTGCCGATCGCCTGCGGCCAGACCATCAGCCAGCCGTTCATCGTCGGGCTGATGACCCAGGCCCTGACCCTGGAGCCGCGCTGCCGGGTGCTGGAGATCGGCACCGGCTCGGGCTACCAGACCGCCGTGCTCAGCCGGGTCTCGCGGCTGGTCTATACGATCGAGCGCTATCGCACCCTGATGAAGGAGGCCGAGGCCCGGTTTTCGACCCTGGGCCTGACCAATGTCATCACCAAGTTCGGCGACGGCTGGGAAGGTTGGCCCAAACAGGCGCCGTTCGACCGTATTCTGGTCACGGCCGCCGCCCAGGATGAGCCCGAAGCTCTGCTGGCCCAACTCAAGCCGCAAGGCGTCCTGGTGGCGCCGGTCGGCAAGGGTCCGGTGCAGAGCCTTCGCCGCTATGCCGGCGACGGCGAGGGGGGCTTCACGGTCGAGGTCCTATGCGACGTGCGCTTCGTCCCGATCCTGGACGGCGTCGCCCGCGAATAGCGGGCCGGCGCCGCCGGGTTTCCCGACGCGGGGCAAGATGTTTAATGATGGGTTTACCCTTGCGGCGGCCACTAGAGCCTCGCGAGGGAGAGGAGAGGCTATGAGGCAGTTGTGGACGCGCGCGGCGGTGATCGCCCTGACGGCTGGAACCCTCGCGGCCTGCGAGACCACCGGCGGCGCGCAATATCCGACGCGAGCGGGCGAGCCGGCCGGGGCCGCGCCGCGCGGCCTGACCCCCAACTTCCCGATCGTCCAGGCCCCGCCGGCCAATCCGCAGCCCGAGGCCCCGGTCCAGACCCAGGCCGACGAGCCGCCGCAGTCGCTGTCGCCGCCGCCCTCCAGCGTCGGGGTGTCCAGCCAGCCCCTGGCCCCGGTCCAGGCCGCCGAGCCGCCGCCGGCCGCGCCGCCCCCGCCGCCGCCGCAACCCCGGCCGACCCCGCCGCCGCGGCCCGTGGTCGTCACCACGGTCGCCGGCCCGGTCGTCGAGGTCGCTGGCCCGGGCCGGACCTACAAGATCAAGAAGGGCGACGCGATCGACTCCATCGCCCGCGAGCTGGGCACGACCCGCGCCGACCTGGTCAAGGACAACGGCCTGAAGGCCCCGTACCGGATCAAGCCCGGCCAGACCCTGAAGGGCCCGCAGACCGAGGCCAAGGCCTATGTGGTCCAGACCGGCGACACCATGTTCGCCATCGCCAAGCGCTTCTCGGTCACCGCCGCGGCCCTGGCCGACGAGAACGACCTGAGCACCGGGGCGGCGATCCGCAAGGGCCAGAAGCTGCGCCTGCCGGCCGGCTACAAGGACAGGGGCCCGACCAAGACCACCGTGCTGCCGCCGGTGGCTCAAGAGCTCCCGGCCCAAGCCGCGACCCGGCAGGCGGCGATCGGAACCCCAAGCCGTACGCCGGCCGCCGCGCCTTCGCGGATGACCGAGACGGTCAGCGCCGAGGCGCCGCCGCCGGCCCGCCCGACCACCACCACGACGGTCAGCGTCACTGGTCCGGTGGTCGAGGTCGCCGGCCCGCGCCGCGTCTACACCGTCCGGTCGGGCGACGCGATCGACTCCATCGCCCGCGAGCTGGGCACGACCCGCGCCGACCTCGTCGACGACAACGACCTCAAGGCCCCGTACCGCATCCATCCGGGCCAGAAGCTGAAGGGCCCGGCCACCACGGCCAAGGCCTATGTCGCCCAGGGCGGCGACACCGTGGCCGAGGTCGCCAAGCGCTTCGGCGTCAAGCCCGCCGCCCTGGCCTCCGAGAACGACATCCGCGTCGGCGCGACCCTGAAGAAGGGCCAGAAGCTGCGCCTGCCGTCCGGCTATCGCGACCGCGGCCCGCTGCGGACCACGGTGACCACCGCGCCGCCGCCGGCCCCGACCCCGGTCCCGCGCCCGACCACGCCGGCTCCGATCTATGTGCCGCCGGCCGCGACCACGCCGTCTGCCCCGGTCCCCTACGCCCCCGGCCCGTCGACGCCGCGGCCCTATACCCCGCCGCCGGCCAGCAGCTATCCGCGGCCCAGCGCCCCCGTCGCGGCCCAGCCGATGGTCCCGCCGCCGGCCGCCATGCCGCCTGGTGGCCGCCCGATCATCGAAAGCAGCGCCCCGCCGACCGAGGCCGAGATCACCGCCGCCGGCCGCGGCCGCTTCGTCTGGCCGCTGCAGGGCGAGACCCTCTCCGACTTCGGTCCCAAGGGCACGGGCCAGCGCAATGACGGCGTCAATATCCGCGCCGCCCTCGGCGCCCCGGTCCGCGCCGCCGCCGCCGGCGAGGTGGTCTATGCCGGCAACCAGGTGCCGGGCTTCGGCAACCTCGTGCTGATCAAGCACGCCGACGGCTGGGTGACGGCCTACGCCCACCTGTCGTCCACCGAGGTGAAGATGCGCGAGCAGGTCACCCAGGGCCAGGTCGTCGGCGCGGTCGGCCAGACCGGCGGCGTCACCGAACCGCAACTGCACTTCGAAGTCCGCTACGCCCCGACCCCGAAGGACAAGGCCCGCCCGGTGGATCCCGGTTTGGTGCTGCCGAAGTAGGCTGGGCTGGCGGAACGGCCGCGCCTGCCGCTACCGAGAAGGTCGGCGCGGGCGAATGCGGCGGCCAGACGCTCGTCAAGGACGAGCTGAGGCGTCGATTTTATGCGCCGCGCCACGGAAGCCGCCGCCTGCTCGCGCATCAGGGAATGGGCCATGATCCAGCGCCAGCGCGCCAGCATGAAAAGTCGCTTGCATTAGTGACGATCGTCGCTCGGTTTCCCGATCGAGCGTGAGCCGCCTGTTCGGCGGCTATCCATTGAAAAATCGGAAGAATGGTTCTGCAACGGACGGAAAAGCCATGTCCACGGCAGGGGCATGCGTAATCGCAGTTGATTTTATATATGAGATTTGATTTTCATATCAAAACTAAACAGATGCGACGCGCACGGACGCGCCGCCGATCAGGGTATGAAGGGGGAGGGGCGCTCATGAAGATGCGGGCTCTTGGCGTTGGCTTGGCCGCCGCCGCGACGGTCTTTTGCTTGGCCAACCGGGCGGATGCCGCGGAAGCGGCCTACAGTTGGCGCACCGTGCCCTGGGGCGGCGGGGGCTATGTCGACGGCTTCGTCTATCATCCGAAGGTCAAGGACCTCCTCTACACCCGCACCGATGTCGGCGGGGCCTATCGCTACGATTTCGCCGCCAGGCGCTGGATCCCGCTGCTCGACAGCCTCAGCCACGCCGACGCCGACCTGAACGGCATTCTCAGCATCGCGGTCGATCCCAACGACGCCAACAAGCTCTATCTGGCGTGCGGGCTTTATCTGGGCCAGTGGGCTCACAATGCATCGGTCCTGCGCTCGGACGACCGGGGCGCGACCTGGAGCAAGACCGAGCTGAGCATCAAGCTCGGCGGCAATGCCGAAGGGCGCGGGGCGGGCGAACGCCTGCGGGTCGATCCGAACCTGGGCGACATCCTGTTCCTGGGCTCCAACGAGAACGGCCTGTGGAAGAGCGCCGACGGCGCCAAGACCTTCGCCAAGCTTGGCGGCTTCCCGGGCTCCAGCGTGTCGCTGGTGCTGATCGACCCAAGCTCCGGCGCCAAGGGCTCGCCCAGCCAGAGGCTCTATGTCGGGGCCAGTTATATCGGCTCGAGCGACGACAAGGGTGGCCTCTGGGTCAGCCAGGACGGCGGCGCGAACTTCGCGCTCGTACCCGGCGCGCCGCGGCAGACGCCGCAGCGCGCGGCGTTCGGGGCCGACGGCTTTCTCTATGTCACCTTCGCGGACGGCGACGGCAAGTCCAAGTCCGACCTCAACCCCAACAACGCCGCGATCGGCGGGGTCTGGAAAATGGACCTCAAGACCGGAAAGTGGAAGGACATCACGCCCGTCCAGCCGATGCTGGGCCAGCGGCAGTTCGGCTATTCCGGGGTCGACGTCGACCCCGCCCATCCGGGCACGATCGTGACCTCGACTGTCGACCGCTGGTGGCCCGAGCCCGACGATATCTTCCTGTCGCGGGACGGGGGCGCGCACTGGACGCCGCTGCGGGCCAAGTCGCGGTTCACTACCCGCTTTCCATGGCGCGAAGGCGAAACCATGGGCAGCTGGCTCTCCGACGTGAAGTTCAATCCGTTCAATCCGGACGAGCTGATCTACGGCACCGGCGGCGGGGTGTGGATGACCCGCAACCTGTCGGCGGCGGACTCGGGCAAGACGGTCGAGTTCGACTTCGCCGACGACGAGCTTGAGGAAACCGCGATCCTGCAGATGGTGTCGCCGCCGGCCGGCGCGACGCTGATCGCGGCCCTGGGCGACGTGGCGGGGGGGAGCTGGGACGACGTGACCAAATCCCCGCCGGCCTCAGGGTTGTTCACCGGCGGAAGCCATCGGTCGGTGGACGTGGCCTGGCTGAAGCCCGGCTTCGTCGCGCGCACGCTCGACGCCAAGCCTTACGGCTATTATTCCGAGGACGGCGGGCTGAAATGGACGGCCTTCCCGTCGGCGCCGCCCGCGCCCCAGAACGCCCAGGGGGATTGGCGCGCCATCGGCAAGCTCGCCATCTCCGCCGAGGGAACCTCGATCGTCTGGGCCATGCCGCGGGACAAGGCCTACTACTCCTTCGACAAGGGCAAGACGTGGACGCCGTCGGCCGGCTGGCCCCAGGACCCGGACGGCCGGCACGTCCCAGTCGCCGACAGGACCGTCAACGGGGTGTTCTACGTCCATGACGGCGCGGGCGGGCAGATCCTGATCAGCGTCGATGGGGGCCAGAGCTTTAAGCCGGTGATCCGGGGCATTCCCCCCGTGCCCGGCTATATGGAAGCCGAACTGGCCGTAGTCCCCGGACGGGCGCGCGACCTGTGGCTGGCCGGACCGTTCGGCCTGATGCATTCGGCGGAAGCCGCCAAGCCGCTGGCCAATGTGAAGGACGTCGACGAGGCCTGGCACATCGGCTTCGGCAAGGCCGCGCCCGGCCGGTCCTATCCGGCGGTGTTCCTGACGGGGAAGATCAAGGGCCAGACCGGCATCTGGCGCTCCGACGACGAAGGCAAGAGCTGGGTGCGCATCAATGATGACGTCCACCGGTTCAGCGACGGCGGCGTGCTGGCCGGCGACCCGTTCGAGTACGGAACCGTCTATGTCGCGCGCGGCGGCGGCGGCGTGGTGGCGGGCAAGATCGGGAAATAGCGGCCACAGGGGTCCTGGGCCTTGACGAGGCCTGGCACATCGGCTTCGGCAAGGCCGCGCCCGGCCGGTGCTATCCTGCGGTGTTCCTGACGGGGAAGATCAAGGGCCAGACCGGCATCTGGCGCTCCGACGACGAGGGCAAGAGCTGGGTGCGCATCAATGATGACGTCCACCGATTCAGCGACGGCGGCGTGCTGGCCGGCGACCCGTTCGAGTACGGAACCGTCTATGTCGCGCGCGGCGGCGGCGGCGTGGTGGCGGGCAAGATCGGGCAATAGCGACAAGGGGTCCCGGGCCTTGCGCCCGGGACCCCGCTCAGCCGCCCCGGCGTGGCCGGAAGCGCCGCTTAGGAAGCCTTGCAGTGACTATTGATGAAATCCTGGTGTGAACTGACCGCCTGCGCCGAACTCATGATCTCTTCGCGGCGCAAGTCCATGCCCGTGCGGATCTGCTCCAAGGGATAGAAATCCGCCGATATGTGGTAGCGCGCTGGAACGACGCCGTTGCCCAACAGGATGGCGAGCCAGCTCGGCTCCATATAGGATTCGAGATCGCCCAGCGGGATGTGTCCGCTGGCCTTCCAGACATCAAGCTTGTGGCGAAGGCTGTCGGGGATCTCGATCTCGCGGCACGCCGCCCACAACGGCTCGGGACGGCGCGAAAGGTAATAGTGCGCGATGATGAAGTCGCGGATGCGTTCGATCTCTCGGGTCGAGATCCGATTATATTCGTCGCGCAGAACAGGGTCGATGGTCCGCTGGGGGAAGTATTGAAGCAGCTTCAAGACTCCCAAGATGATCAACTGCAGTCCGGTTGATTCCAGCGGTTCGAGAAAGTTGGAGGCGAAACCGATCCCCACGCAATTGCGGTTCCAGAACTGCTTGCGATGGCCGGAGGTGAAGCGGAACAGCCGGGGCTCGGCCAGCGGTTCGCCGTCGAGATTGGCCAACAAGGCTTCGCGCGCCTGGTCGTCGCTCCAGAACTCCGAACTATAGACCATGCCATTGCCGCTGCGATGTTGCAGCGGAATGGTCCAGCGCCAGCCCCCGGCGTGCGCGGTGGATCGCGTAAACGGCGTGGGCGCGTCGGGGCGTTTCGAGGGGGCCGCCATGGCCCGGTTGCAAAGCAACCAGCGCGACCAATCGACGAACGGCGTCTCCAACGCCTTTCCCAGCAATTCGGACGCGAACCCGGTGCAATCGAGGAACAGGTCGCCGGCGACCGTCACGCCATTGGCCAGATGGATGGCGGCGATATCGCCGGTCTCGCCATCCAGATCGACGTGCGTCATCTTGCCTTCGATACGCTGTACGCCCAGCTCGGTCGCCACGTCCCGCAGATAGCGGGCGTACAGTGCGGCGTCGAAATGATAGGCGTGGTGATAGCGCGAATCCAGCGGGCCGCTCGGGGCGAAATTGTTGTTTTTCGCGACGGCGTAGGCGAACGAATAATCATCGATCGGACGGTCGTCGCCGGCTTGGTGCAATCTCAGCCAGTAATGGTAGGCCGACACCCCTTGAACCGGCGGGCCATAGTCGCTGAAGGCGTGGAAATGCCGGTTTCCCGCAACGCCCCAGTCGCAAAATTCAATACCCAGCTTGAACGTGCCCTGGGTGCGGCGAATAAAGTCGAATTCATCAATGCCGAGCAAGGCGTTGCATTGCGCCAGGATCGGGATCGTCGCCTCGCCGACGCCGATGATGCCGATCTCCTCGGATTCGACCAGGGTGATGCGCGTCTGATGGCGACCCGTCTTCTTGGCCAGCAGCGCGGCCGCGATCCACCCCGCCGCGCCGCCACCGAGAATGACGATATCCTGTTGAGGGCCGTTGCTCATACACATGCCTCGCCATGAACTTACCCGGCGCCGCGGCTGCCGGATGGGTTTCAGGCCTATGCGGGGGGTGGACGTCGGTCAAGGCGCGCCGACCGGCTGGGCCTGTGACGGGCGACCAGGCAGGACCCGGCCGCAAGACTGTATTGGAAAAAGGAAGGGCGCTTCGAGATGAAGCGCCCTTCCCCGTTCAGATCGTTAGAAGCGCGCCCGTACGGTGACCTCGTAACGCTGGTCACTGACGTTATAGTCATAGGGCTCGTACACGCCAGGCACAGGTTCCTGAACAGTTTTCGACTTCGTGTTGAGGAGGTTGTTGGCGTTGAACGAGACGGAAACCTTTTCGCTCAGCTTGTAGTCGAAGCCCAAATCCAGGTAACCGGCCGCCGACATGTAGGCCGGAACCATGTTGTACACGGGATAGGAATGTTCGTCGTCAAAGTTGGTCGGGCTGGTGTTGAGGATGTAGGGATTGCCGCCGCTGGTCGCATAGGACAGCGGATTGACGTTGGTCGACAGCAAGGCCTTGCTGCGCCAGTTGTAGGCCAGACGGAAATTGACCCTGTCGCGGCTGTACAGCAGCTGGACGTTGTAGGCCCACTTCGACAATCCAGCGTAGGGGAGCTTGGAGTAGGTCTGCGGAATCGTGCCGTCCGGATTGAGGCCCGGCTTGTAGCCACCGGCCGGGGGGCGGGTCAACATGTTGTTGGCCTGCTGGGCAGGGTTGCGGCTGTCGATGTAGGTCAGGTTGCCTTCGAGGCCGAACCCGCGAAGCAATCCCGGCAGTTGGTCGAAGAACTTGCGGCCACCGATCTCAAAGCCCTTGATAGTGGCCTTCTCCGTCGACGTCCTGTTCTGCAGATAGAGCCACGGAAGATCGTGGCTTGACGGCGTCCCCAGGTCCGGGGCCTCCGACCCCGGGGCGGGGGGAGGAGGGGGAGGGGCGTTACCATCGGTGTAGGCCTTCCCCGGAACGGGAAGATTGCTGGCGATGAACGAATAGAACTGCGGATGATCCTTGATCTGCTTGGCGAACAGGCTGGCGTAGAGGAAGCTGGACGACGACGGATAGAATTCGAACGCCAGATCTTCGCTGGTGATCATGGTTGGCTTCAGTTTTCCGCCCGCGTCGCGGGCGGCAAAACCCGTGAGAATCAGGGGCGCCTGGTCTCCATAGATAGGGTTTTTAAGCGTCGTGACGTCGGTGACACCGCCCGCGCGAATGTCATTGAGATTTGGCGGAGCAGACGACTTCGACGCCGCACCGCGAATGATGAACTTGTCGGATACGTCGAACTTGATGTTGAACGCAGGCAGAACGCGCGTGTAATCATAGCTGCGGTTCTGCATGGCATAGGTTTTATCAAACCAATAGGTCGTCGGGTACACCGGCGACGCATTCGGATCAGCCCGCTTCGCCTGCTGCGCATTGAAGTATGCCGTGCTGTCCGCCTCGCTCAGAACAAGCCTATCAGCGTCCGGCGTTTGCAGCAAACCGCTCGCCCGCAGAGAATCGTGGAATACACGAACACCGATATTGCCCGAGAACGCCGGAATGAACCCGACACCATCATGCGCGAACTTGGCCTGAACATAGGCGGCCTGGTTGACGATGCGGCTATCGGTCTTGTTCAGACCCTGATCGAGTTCTTTCGTCCAATACTGATCAGCGGTCCCGTTGGGGACCGAACCGCTATAGGTCTTGAGCAAATGGTACCAGTCATAGCTCTGCGTGAGCGAATCGCTGGCGACGAAAAGCTGTGACGGAACAGCCACTTTGCCGCCGAAGAAATTCGGGAAGGTGGCGACTTGATAATCCGACGGCAGGACATTCGGGTTAGTGAGATATTGAATATTCCCCGGCCCAAACGTCGGATCCCCGGGATGGCTTCCGAAATTGCTATTCATCCATGACTGACCAAGCGGGGCGAAATAGGTTCCCGCGAAGTTGTCGTTTTCGCTGCGGTTGGCGGTACGTGCGCCAAACGTGATGCTGCGCAGGAATCCATCGTCGCTGACCCGGTATTCAAGGTCGATATGGACGGCCACCATCGCCCCTACATTCTTGGGTTTGTGATAACCCATGAAGGCTAGGTTCGCCGTACTCTTATCGAGCACGCCGGCCGTGGATAGGCCAGACACTGTCGGCAGCGAGCCCGTCAGATCGACGTCCAGCGAATTGACCAACGGGCTGGCCTGGGTGATGCCAACATACATGCTCTGCCCGGTCATGCGGGAAGAAACATATTGGGCGCCGCCACGCACCGCCACCCGGTCCCCAGGGGTCCAGACGAAGCTTTGCGAAACGTCCAGCGTGGAGCTCTTGCTGTGCGACGCGGTCGCGCCGCCGACGGGGTTCAGCGTGGCGGCGGGGCCGCACTGCGCCAGAACGGGGCCCGACCAGTCCCACTGGATCGACGACGCGGGGGTGCCATAGGTGGCGCCGCAATCGATCATATACTGGGCGGGGAACCAGGAATTCGCCGCCTTAAAACTGTCGCTCGCGGTCGTGTTTCCCCAATCCACCGATTTGCCGGTGGAACCGACCGTCAGGGTTCCCTTCCTGAAGGCGCCATTGGTGTCATACTCGACCGGACTGCCGACCTTGGGCATGACCGCGGTCGACGCGGATGGGTTCATCCCCAAGGAACCGCTGTTCCCGTGGCTATCGTCGACATATTGCGAGTAGAACACGGTGTTGGTCAGCGTCAGGTTCGAATTCGGCTTCCACTGAAGGGCCTGATAGGCGCCGTACCGGTCGCGTCTGCTCTGGTTGATGTTCCAGTTGAACGAGCTGGGAACGAAGGCAAGATCATCGTCGCGCGTGGCGGTCGGCGCATACTGGGCGTACATGGCGCCCACCTGCAGGTCGCTGCTTTGCTGGTTCAGGCGGCTGTAGGCCAGATCCCACAACACGCCGAATTCGCCGATGTTGGTGTCGAAACGCTTCGAGAACATGGCGGAAGCCCGGGGCGAAGCCTTTTTCGCCTGGGTGCCGTAGCTGCCGCCCGCGGTGAGGTTGACCTGGGTGTCCTTGAAATCGAAGGGCAGATGGGTGCGAAGATTGACCGCGGACGCGCCCCCTTCGATGAGGTCGGCGCGGGTGCCCTTGTAGACATCGACCCCAGCCATCAGCTCGGGCGTGACTTCGTTCCAGCTGATGGCGCTTGCGCCGTTGGCGCTGAACACCTGCTGACCGTTGAGCATGCTCGAATTGAAGGGAAGGCCGCGCACGGTAATGCCCGAACCTTCGATCTGGAATGCGGTGCTTCCGCCGTTGGTCCCGCCAAAACGCGAGATCGACACGCCCGACACGCGCTGAAGAACTTCGGTGATCGAATTGTCGGGCAGCTTGCCGGCCTCGTCGGCGACGACCGAGTCGACGAGCGTGTCGGAGTTCTTCTTGATCTCGATGGCGCTCTGCAGCGCCTTGCGGCGTGCGGTGACGACCACTTCCTTCACGGTGTCGATGGTCTCGTCGGCCGCCGCGGCCGGCGCGCCCTGCGCCGCTGCGGCGTCGGGCGCCGGCGAGGCGGCTTCCTTCGCGATGGCCGGCCCGGTCAGCGCGCAGAGCACGCCCAGCGAAGCGCCGGCGACCAGCAGATGACGCGCACGGATTGAACTTCTCACGTTTGTTCCCCCTTCCCCCAGGTTCGCTCCCCGGGGTCCTTACTGATGCGCCGGTCAGTCGGCGTCACTTTCACATATGCTACCGGCTTTCATTTTTATAAGTCAATGAGATTTCATGAACGTCGGCGCCGAAATCCGATGCGGCGGCGGCTTGAGGATCGCGAAAAAGGGCGCCGCCAGGCGCGGGCGGGCGGCCGAAGGCGAGCCGCAGCCGGGCCGGCGTCACCGGCGGTTCGAGGCGTCCAGGCGCATCGGCACGAAAAGGCGTCAGCCCGTGGTCAACGGGTCATGGCTCGGGGCGAGAGCGGGTTTGGCGGCGTGGTTCGGTGCGGGCCGTCATGGCGGGGATCAAGGGCGGCGGGATCTGCACAAAGCCCTGCACGGCCTGATTTTACGGATGTTGGGCGACCGTCATGGACCGTCGCCGGCGCGCGGGAAGCTAGCCTTCGGCCGGCAGTTTCCGACGCTTGCCCTTGGTCGTCTCCGCCTTGACGCCGATGTCGGCCAACAAGGGCAGGGCGTCTTCGTCGCGTTCAAACCAGCCCAGTTCCGAGGAGATCCGTTTGCTGGTCAGGGCCAGCTCGGCGCGGGCGCGGTCGGCGTCGAAGACTTCCGAGCCGTCGATGCGAACCGTGAAGGGGATGGTCAGGGCTGCGACGATATGACCACCAAGCCCGAATATGGGATAGCTGATGTCGGTCACGCCCTGCGTGCGGGCGCTTGGCCGCATTTCAAAGCCGCGGCTGCGGACGAGCTTGAGGCGGCTGAGCAAGGCCGCGCGATCCTTGGGGAGCAGGGTGGTGTCGCTGTCGAGAACGTCGCCGACCCACGCGTCGTCGCCAAAGGCCAGCAGCACCTGTCCCGAGCAACTCCTCACCAGATCCAGGTCGGCGCCCAGTCTCACGACGAACACCGTCGGGCCGGGATTTTCCTGCCGGAGTATGACCAGGCCGCGTCGGCCGTTCGGCATCACCAGGTGGCAGGACTGATCAATCTTGTTGGCGATCTCGCGCATGTGCGAACCGGCGACGACGGTCAGTTCTTCAGCCGGCGTGGCGCGAAATACCAGTTCGAGGATTTTCGGGTTGACCGTGTACTGATCGGTCTCGGGGTTTTTGTTCAACCATTGCCGACGCTCCATGACGACGATGATCCGGAAAATCTCGCCGATCGAGAGTTTCAGGCCGGCGGCGATCTCACTCGCCTTCAGGCCGCGCGGCGCCCGAGCCAGCAACTCGATGACGTTGAATCCTCTTTCGAGCGCCGGCGCGGAATAGGTCCGTGCCGCCGTGCGTGGCCCTTGGTCGTGTGTCGAGGAGGCGTCCATTCCAAGATGAGTAGTCGATGGGTTTTATATTAGCAAGTTGCTCGCACACAAAGCCGCTCGGCCGGCGTCGATTGCCTATCGGGGCGAAGCCAGGAGCGCACTTCCCGTGGCGCAATGTCAACGGCTAGGGGCCGCAGAAGGTGCAGGGGCGGGGCTCCGTCCATGTCTTAGCGTCCCCGGAGCCTATCGTCGGCGTCGCGTCTGATCAACCCGCATCGCGCGGCGTTGTCGCCTTCTCCGATCCAGGTCGTTCCCGAAGAACCGGCCATTTCGTCCTGTTTAGGTTCCACCCGTGATGCTCTATTTATCAGACAAGAACGCCTTGGCTGGACCTATCGGCCTAGGACGCAATTTCTCCCGATAGACAATGGGAATTTGGCAGCTGATGGTCCGCGATTTCTGCGCCACGTCCCTCATTGCCGCCGCACCAGCCGCCCTCAGCGCCGGTTAACCCGGACAATATCTATTGATAGCGCCGCCCATTGACGATAGCTCTGGCGCCGACAAGCGCGCGCGAAGAAGGGGAGGCGTAATGTCGCTGTCGCGTCAGGCGTCCGGATCGGGCGTTTGACCCTTTTGCGGCCCGGCCATCGAGCCTGGCTGACGATGGCCGCGCCATCGAGGACCCGCCAAGCCTTGCGCGTTCGCGGCGTTGCGGCGCAAGCAAACACTCGCCCCAGACCGACACAGAACCTTCGGCGCAACCGGCAACGACCTTGGGAGGATGCATGACTGAGCAGACGCAGACCCTGGCGGCGCCGCGGTCGGAAGCGGCGTCGACCGGCGCGATCGCGTCGGCCAAAGGCCACTATGTCATCCTCGACGGCCTGCGCGGGGTCGCGTCCCTGATGGTGGTCGTCTTCCACCTTTTCGAGGTCTATGCGGGCGGCGATCCGCAGAAGCAGATCGTCAACCACGGCTATCTCGCGGTCGACTTCTTCTTCCTGCTGTCGGGCTTCGTGATCGCCTACGCCTATGACGAGCGCTGGGCTGGCGGCATGAGTGCGTGGGGGTTCTACAAGCGCCGGCTGGTGCGGCTGCAGCCGATGATCATCATGGGCAGCCTGATCGGCGCGGCCCTGGTCGGCTTCCAGCACTTTTCGGTCTTTCCCAAGCTGGAAGATGTTTCGGCCTGGCAGGTGGCGGCGGTGATGCTGCTCGGCTGCCTGATGATCCCGCTGACGCCGTCGGCGGAAATCCGCGGATGGAGCGAGATCTATCCGCTCAACGGACCGGCCTGGTCGCTGTTCTACGAGTACCTCGCCAATATCCTCTATGCGACGGGGCTGCGGAAGCTGTCGAACCGCGCGCTCGGAGTCCTGGTGGCCCTGGCGGCCCTGGCGCTGGTCCACATGCTGGTGTTCGGCCCCCGAGGCGACGTCATCGGCGGCTGGGCGCTCGACGCCGGCGGCGTCCGCATCGGCCTCACGCGCGTGCTCTTCCCGTTCTTCGCCGGGGTGCTGTTGATGCGGCTGGGCAAGCGGATCAAGATCGGCGGCGCCTTCGCCGTCTGCAGCCTGCTGCTGGTCGTGGCGCTGGCGCTCCCGCGCTTCGGCGGGACCGAGCGGCTGTGGGTCAACGGCCTCTATGAGGCCGCTTGCGTGATCCTGCTGTTTCCGCTGATCGTCCTGATCGGGGCCGGCGAGAAGACCGTGGACGGGCCGTCGGTGCGGATCGCCCGGTTCTTCGGCGACCTGTCCTATCCGCTCTACATCACCCACTACCCGCTGATCTACATCTATACCGGCTGGGTGGTGGACAGGAAAGTCCCTCCGGCGCAGGGCGCGCTGGTCGGGGCGGGGGTGTTCGTGGCTGCCGTCGCCATCGCCTATGCCTGCCTCAAGCTCTACGACGAACCCATGCGGCGCTGGCTGGGCGGCAAGCTCCTGGCCGGTTCTCGTCGGCGATCGCCGACCTGATCCTCCCCGCGACATTCCGCTTCATTTTCGATTTCAGACAGGACAGACGCCATGACGACCACCAACCCCCGGATCCTGGCCTGCGTCGCCGCCGCCGTCCTTGGCGTCCTCGCGCCGCTCGGCGCCGGCCAGGCGCAGGCAGGCGCAGGCAGCGGTTTCCATTGGCGTTCGTCCGGGCCGTTGATCGCGCCCGCCGCCGAAGGCGAGCACGCCTATTCCGGCCTCAAGGATTCCTCGGTCGTCTATTTCAACGGCGCCTATCACGTGTTCATGACTACGGCCGCCTCGGATGGCTGGAACCTGGCCTATACCCGCTTCACCGACTGGTCCGAGGCGCCGAAGGCCAAGCTCGTCAGCCTGAAGCAGTCCGGCATCGGCCCCGGCTATCGCGCCGCGCCGCAGGTCTTCTACTTCGCGCCGCAAAAGCTCTGGTACCTGGTCTATCAGGGCGGCCCGCCCTTCTATTCGACCACCGCCACCATCGAAGACCCGCTGTCCTGGAGCGCGCCGAAGCCGTTCTTTTCGGAGCCGCCGGCCGCCGTCAAGAACGCCGCGGGCGAGGCGTCCTGGCTCGACTTCTGGGTCATCTGCGACGACGCAAGCTGCTACCTCTTCAACACCAACGACAATGGCGACCTGTTCCGGTCGCAGACGCCCATCGGCCGCTTTCCCGAGGGCTTCGCCGACACCAAGATCGCCCTGACCGGCCGTCGCGACGACGTCTTCGAGGCCGGCATGCACTACAAGATCGCGGGGACGAACACCTATCTCACCGCCATCGAGGCGATCGGTCCGCAGGGCCGCTACTTCCGTGCCTGGACCAGCGACAAGCTCGACGGGACGTGGCGTCCGCTCGCCGACAGCGCCTCCAAGTCGTTCGCCGGCGCGGACAACGTCAAGTTCGACGGCCCGGCCTGGTCCGAAGGGGTTTCCCACGGCGAACTCGTGCGCGAAGGCTATGACCAGACGCTGACGCTCGATCCGTGCAAGCCCCTGCGGTTCCTCTACCAGGGTCTGGCGGCGCACCCGGACGGCACGGACTACATCAATCTGCCCTACCGCCTCGCCCTTCTGACCGCGACCGGGCCCAATCCCGTCAGCCAGATGTGTCCGCAAGCCGCCAAATGACGAGAGGCCTGGCGGGCCTCGCCATCGACCTGGAGCCGATCGCGCGATACGAGACCCACGCGGCCGGCTCCAGGCTTTTGTTTTCGCATCGTTCTTGCGGAAGGCTGGCGCCCGCTTTTCCGCACGATGATCTGGCGTCGCCTCAAGTCCCCGGCGTCAGACCAGGCCCTCGATCCGAAGCGCCACGCCGAACGGGTGGAGCGCGCCTTCGGGGATCGTGACGTGGAGGCCGGTCCGGTCCTGGCGATAGGTCAGCGAGGTGCGCTCGCCGGCCAGGGTCACGCGATGGACCGGCCGGGCGGTGTGGGCTCCGCCCTTGGCCAGGGACGCGATCGACACCTGGCCGCCCTCGGGCCGTCCCAGGGTGATGGCGTAGAGCGCCGCGCCCTTGGTGGTGAAGCGGATGTCCCTGGACGTGAACGGCCTTTGCTTGCCCTCGTTGAACATGCCGCCCATCACCTCGGTCGGCCCTTCGCCGAACACCACCCAGGGCCGGGTGCCGTGGATCGCGTCCGAGAACCGTCCCATCCAGCCGCCGATCTCCTCGACGATCCGCCGCTCCTCGGCGTCGATCGTCCCGTCGGGGCGGACCGGAATGCTCAGCAGCAGGTTGCCGTTCTTGGAGACGATGTCGCAAAGGCGGTGGATGACCTCGGCCGCCGGCAGATAGGCCTTCTGCTCGAAGATCCGCCGGTCATAGTGCCAGGAGCCGATGCAGGTGTCGGTCTGCCAGGCGATCGGGCTGATGTCGCTGCGCAGGCCGCGTTCGACGTCGGGCACCACGCCGGGAGCATGACGCCCCTGCTCGGGCTTGATGTTGACCACCGCCTCCAGGCGGCCGCCGTTCCACTGCCGCGAGGCGTTGTAGAAGTGGGCGGTGATGTCGAGGCCGGCCTGCTCCAGCGGCAGGTCGAAATCATCGAAATAGACCAGGTCGGGCTTGTAGCTGTCGATCAGGTCCTTGCAGCGCAGGTACCACTGGCGCGTGAAGGCCGGATTGTTCAGCGGCGCCTTTTCGCTCCAGACGCGATCGTGGGCCTCGTGCCATTTGTCGGCCTCGGCGATGCTCTGAATCCCGTCGGGCATCGGCATGACGGCGCCGCCATAGAGCTCCTGCGGGTCCAGGCCTTCCCACCATTTGCCCTTGCCGTCGACCTTGTAGAGCTTGAAGGCGTCGTAGCGTTCCCCCTTGCGGGGGCCCTCGGGGTCGTAGCCGTAGGCGGGCTGGAACCAGTGCCAGGCGTGGGCCGAATGGTTGGATACCCCGAACCGCAGGCCCCGCTGGCGGGCCGCCTTGGCCCAGATGCCGATGATGTCCTTCTTCGGGCCGATGCGGACGGCGTTCCAGTCGTGGAACTTGGAATCATAGGCGTCGAAATTGTCGTGGTGGTTGGCCATGGCGACGAAATACTTGGCGCCGGCCTTCGCATAGAGGTCGAGCAGGTCGTCGGGGTTCCAGTTCTCCGCCCCCCACTTCGGATAGAGGTCGATGAAACCGGTGTCGGCGGGATGGCCGTAGGTCTTCAGGTGATGGTCGTAGGCGGCCTGTCCCGGCATGTACATGTTGCGCGCATACCAATCGCCAGCTTCCGGCACGCATTGCGCGCCCCAGTGGGCCCAGAGCCCGAACTTGGCGTCGCGGAACCAGTCCGGCGCCTTGTAGCCGGCGTTGAGCGAGTCCCAGGTCGGCTTGAACGGACCTTCGGTGATCCGGTCGAAGCCGGGCGGGGCCAGCTCGGCCGCCTGGACGGGCAGGGCGCTGGCCGCGCCCGCCGCCGCCGCCAAGCCGTGAAAGAGCGTTCGTCTGCTGGGCGTCATCTGTCGTTCCTCGCCTGTTATTTTATATGCGAAGACAGTTTCATATGCGGTGAGTGTCTGCAATGGCCGTGGCGGCGCATTCCTCGATGCGCCGGTCAGATGACGGCTTGGATATCGCGCGAGATCGTCGCGGTGGTGGCCTGAACGTTGGGGACGGTCCCATCGACCGGCTGCGCGCCCCGCTTGCGAAAATAGCGCAGGGCTATGGCCGCCAGGACGATGCTTGCATGCTCGGCATGACGGGGCGCCGATCGCCGCCGCCTGAGCATCGTCTTCCAAAAATGCAACACCGACATCATCTTCACGCCATTTGCACGGGATGCGCTTGGCAAACGTTACGATATAACATAATGGGCCGGCATTCGCTTTTTGTGGAGAGGCCAAATGCGGCTGCGTTCGATGTTGTTGACGGCGTCCAGCGCCGGGATCCTGATGGCCTGGGGCGCGGGCGCTCAGGCCCAGGATCTGGGTCACTCGGTGTCGGAGGTGGTGATCACCGCCTCGCCGCTGGCCGGCGATCCCGACCGCTTCGCCACCATCGTCGAGCAGGTCAGCCGCGACCAGGTGCTGAGCAATGGCGGGGCCAGCCTGGCCGACGCCCTGCGCAACGTGCCGGGCGTCGCCGGCACGGGCTTCGCGGCCGGCGCCAGCCGTCCGGTCATCCGCGGCATGGACGCCCAGCGCGTCAAGCTGGCCGAGAACGGCCTTTCCAGCTCCGACGTCTCGGACGTCGGCCCCGACCATGGCGTGCCGATCGATCCCCTGGCGGCCGAGCAGATCGAGGTCGTGCGCGGCGCGGCCACCCTGCGCTACGGCAGCCAGGCGATCGGCGGCGTCGTCAACGTCATCAACAACCGCATTCCGCTCAAGCCGATCGACGGGATTCAGGGCGAGGCCACGACGGCCTATTCCACGGGCGCGGCGACGGGCGAGGGCACGGTCAGCCTCGACGCCGGGCAGGGGCCGTTCGCGGTCCACCTGGACGGCTTCGGTCGGCGGGCGAGCAGCTACGACACGCCCGACGGCGAGCAGAGCAACTCGTTCTTCCGCGGCAACGGCTATTCGGGCGGCGCGTCCTACTTCTTCGGCGACGACAGCCGGGTCGGAGCCAGCGGCACGCACTACGAAGCCCGCTACGGCATTCCGTCCGACGACACCTTCATCCGCATGAAGCAGGACAAGGGCGCGTTCGGCGGATCGTTCAAGTTCGGCCAGGGCCTGCTGCAGCGCGTGAACGTCGACGCCGGCTACGCCGACTACACCCACAGCGAAATCGATCCCGAGACTAATGAGGTCCTGTCCACCTTCAACAACAAGGAGTGGGACGGGCGGATGGAGGCCCTGTTCGGCGCCACGGGCCCGCTTTCGGCCTCGGCGGTCGGCGTGCAGTTCCAGGACCGCAAGTTCAGCGCACTGGGCGAGGGGGCCAACTATCTGCTGCCTACCCACACCCGGAGCGGCGCGGCCTTCGCCTTCGTCGAGGCGCCGGTCGGGGCCTTGCAGTTCCAGGGCGCGGCGCGGGTCGAGCACATCAAGATCGACGGCACGCCGGCCTCGGGGATCGCGACCAGCCGCGACTATACGCCGTTCAGCGTGTCGGCCGGCTTCACCTATGACGCTTCCGACGCCCTGCGCCTGGGCCTGACGGCCGCCTCGGCGGCGCGGGCCCCGGCCCAGACCGAACTCTTCGCCCGCGGGCCGCACGATGGCCCCGCGACCTTCGAGACCGGCGATCCGGAGCTGAAGATCGAACGGGCCACCTCGCTGGAGGCGACGGCGCGCTACAAGCTGGGCTCGGAAGGCCGCATCGAGGCCTCGGCCTGGGCGGCGCACTTCAACAACTATATCTATGGCGCCCTGACCGGACGCCTGTGCGACGACGACGGCGTCTGCGCGGCCGGCGGCGACGGTGAGCTGAAGGAGCTCAACTACGGCCAGCGCGACGCCAACTTCTGGGGCCTGGAGGGCAAGGCCTTCTTCCCGCTGACCACGGTGGCGGGCGGCAAGCTGTCGGGCCAGGTGCTGGGCGACTATGTCCGCGCCAAGTTCACCGGCGGCGGCGGCGACGTGCCGCGGATCCAGCCTGGGCGCTTCGGCGGCGGTCTCGATTGGGACAACGGGGCCATCGACGCCAGTTTCCTGGTGCTGGCCGTGTCGTCGCAGGACCATGTCGGCGTGGCCGACCTGGCGACCGACGGCTACACCTCGGTCGACGCCCAGGTCCGCTGGAAGCCGTTCAAGGCCAAGCCGGGGATCGGGCTGACGCTGGTCGGCCACAACCTCGCCGACGAGACGATCCGCAACGCCACCGCGCTGAACAAGGACTCCGTGCTGATGCCCGGCCGCGACGTGCGTTTGGTGCTGAGCGCCAAATTCTGACGGTGGCCTGAGCCGTTCGTCCACGACGTGGGCGCGTTGAGATCGTCGCGCCAGGATGCGGGGTCGGCTGACCTCGATCAAGGTCGGACGGTCTCGCGCGCGCGTTCAGCCGTTGCGCTGCGGGCATGGCCGATGCTCCTGGCGCTGGTGGAATGTAGCGGGCACGCGCCGCCTCCGATCTTCGACTGGCGCACGAAGATCGCAGGATCTCCCTCCGGCGGCGTGCTTCAGCGATGCTCTAAGCCCTCGCAAGCGCTCGCTTCAGCACCTCGAAGACGCGCGGATCCTGCATCTGCCCGACATTGAACCGCATGAAGTCCGAGGCCTGTTGGGCGACGCTGAAGACGTTCCCCGGGGCGAGGATCACCGCTTCGGCGAGGGCGGAGCGGGCGATGACCGACGCATCCTTGCCGTCCGGCAGCCGGCCCCAGAGGTAGAAACCACCGCGTGGGGCGACCCAGGCCCGCACCCCGAGGTCCGCCAATCTGGCCGTCGCGTCGCGCCGGGCGGTCGAAAGCCGCCGCCTCAGCGCCTCGACGTGCCGCCGATAGCCGCTGTCCATCAGGCTGTCGAAAACAAGCTGAGCCGCCATCGGACTGGCGCCGCCGAAATTCGTCGCGACCTGCAGGTCGACCATCGCTTCGATCCAGTCCGGCCGCGCCGCGATGTAGCCGCAGCGGACGGACGCCGAGAGCGTCTTGGAGAAACTGCCGATGCGGATCACGTTGACCAGGCCGTCGAACGCCGCCAAGCGCGGCGAGGGTTCCGGTTCGAACTCGGCGAAGATGTCATCCTCGACGATGATCAGGCTCTGAGCAGAGGCGATCGTCAGCAGCCTGTGCGCGGTCTGGGCCGACAGGGTCGCGCCGGTCGGATTATGGATCGCCGAATTGGTGATGTAGAGGCGCGGCCGTTCCTCGGCGAGGACCTGCGCAAAGCGCGCCGTGTCCGGGCCCATGGGCGTGTAGGGCGCGCTGACGATCCGAACACCATGGGCGCGCAGCAGGGCCTGGAAATTGAAGTAGCAAGGGTCGTCGACCAGAACCGTGTCGCCTGGGCGCAGCAGGAACCGGCAGATCAGGTCGATCGCCTGGGTGCCGGACGCGGTCAGCAACAGCTGCTCGGGGCCAATATCCAGGCCGTCGCTCCCGCAGCGCCGGGCCAGGAGTTGCCGCAGATCCAGCGACCCGCGCGAATGGCCATAGTCGGCGAGCACGGCGTCGTCGCCGCGGGCCAGGCCGCGCAGGGCGCGCCGGATGATCGCATGGGGCATCCAGTCGGGGGGAAGCCAGCCGCAGCCGGGTTTCAGCGCCTCAGGCGCCGCATCGAGCGCCTGCCGCGAAACCCAGAGCGGGTCGATCGCCCGATCCGTTTGCGGCTGCAGAGCGTTGACGATCGGCGTCGCCACGCCCGCCGAAACATAGAAGCCCGACCCTGGCCGCGAGAGCACGACGCCCTCCGCCACCAGCCGGTCATAGGCCTCGACCACGGTCGAGGGCGAAGCCTTCAGGGCCGCCGCCAGGCCGCGGATGGAGGGTAGCCTGTCGCCCTGCGACAAGGCCCGATTGGCGATCCTGCCCCGGATCGCCTCCATCACGTCGCCGGTCCGGCTGCTCATCGGGGTCCTGCCTCAACTGTATGGTCTTCAATAGCATACAGTTCGATCGGAATCGTACCGATTGTTCCTGGGCTGATCGCACCCGCCCCGACTAAGCCCAATGCGTCATTCTCGCGGAGGGGCGAATGGAACGGACATCAAAGGGGTGGGGCAGCGGCCTGCTCGGGGTGCTCATCTTCAGCGGCTCGCTGCCCGCCACCCGCGTGGCGGTTAGCGGCTTCGACCCTGTCTTCCTCACCGCCGCCCGGGCCGTGATCGCGGCTGTGCTGGGCGGCTTGCTGCTGCTGGCGCTGAGGCAGAAGCGCCCGGCCCGGTCCGACGTTCGCGCTCTGGTCGTCGTGGCGCTGGGCGTCGTGGTCGGCTTTCCGCTGCTGACGGCCCTGGCGCTTCAGCACGTCACCACCGCCCATTCCATCGTCTTCATCGGCCTCCTGCCCCTGGCGACGGCGATCTTCGGCGTCCTGCGCGGCGGCGAGCGGCCCAGGCCGGCGTTCTGGATCTTCTCGGTCATCGGAAGCCTGTCGGTCGCGGGCTTCGCCGTCTCGCGGGGCGGTTCGGGCTCGTTGGCCGGCGACCTCCTGATGGTGGCGGCCGTCGTCGCCTGCGGCCTGGGCTATGCGGAGGGGGCGGTCCTGTCCCGCAGACTGGGCGGCTGGCAGGTGATCTGCTGGGCCCTGGCGCTCGCCCTTCCCGTCATGACGGTCATCGCCCTGCTCACCCTGCCCGGAACCTGGAGCCGGATCGGCGCGCCGGCCTGGCTCGGCCTGGCCTATGTCTCGGTCTTCAGCATGCTGGTCGGCTTCGTGTTCTGGTATCGCGGCCTGGCCTTGGGCGGCATCGCCAAGGTCGGACAGCTGCAACTGCTCCAGCCGTTCTTCGGCCTGGCGCTGGCGGGGCTGCTGCTGCACGAACCGATCGCCCTGACTATGGTGGTCGTCACCGCGGTGATCGTCCTCTGCGTGGCCGGCGCCAAGCGGTTCGCCTGAAGGCGGCGTTGATGCGGACTCAACAGGCAGGCCATCAAAGAAGGGCGGGCAGGGACTGCCAGACGATCGCCACCAGGCCAAGGACGGCGCCAAGAGCGGCTATGCGGGCGATGAAGCGTTCGGAAGACGGGCCGCGCGCGATTTGCCGCACGGCCATGACCGCCAGCGCCGCGGCGGCCGCCGCACATGGCAGGCTGAACGCGAGATGGGCGCTGCGCCACAGGCCCCGCTCCGACGGACCGCGGAGGTCGGCGAGGCTGGCCAGCGCATAGACGCCCAGGAAATGGACCGCCCAGACGATCAGTCCGCCCAGCATGAACGCCCACCGTCTCATCTCATGCGCCCGGAAACAGGCGCGGCAGCAGGGCGGTGACGAGGCCCTGGAACGCGCAATAGCCCAGGAACAGCCCCACCAGTTGCACGGTAGCCCGGCGCTCGGCGGTCACGTAGCCGAACAGCCAGCGCAGCCCGACATAGAGCGCCATCATGGCGGCGACGGCGGCGAAGACGCCGTGCCAGGACAGCAGGGCGTAGACGATCGCGCCCTGGGCGCTGAGCCGGGGCGTCAGCCCGGTCTGCCGCCAGGTCGCCAGGTCGATCGTCCAGGCCGCGGCCAGGGCGACGAAGGCCAGGAGGATCAGGGCGACGGCCAGGCGGGGCGCGCCGCCGCCGCCCTTGGCGAGCAGGCGGTTGGCCAGCCAGGCCAGGGCGCCGCCGGCCAGGTTCAGTCCGACGATCGCCGCCAGCCAGGCCGGAGACGGCGGCGGAATCCACGGATGGGGCGCACGGCTCCACAGCAGGACATAGGAGAACACCGCCATGGCCAGGACCATGCCTGCGACGATCAGGGTGACGACCATGGCCCACCAGCCATGGCTGGCCGGTCCGGTGAGGTAAGTGGGCAGGCGGATGCCGGCGCCGACATCGACGGATCGCGCTCGGGCCGGATGGTCCAGGAACCAGCACCAGCGCAGGATGCAGAAGACGGCCAGGACGCCGCTGGTCACCGAGGCGGCGTAGGCCTGCACGGTCAGCAACAGGAAGAAGCCGGCCGTGAACACCGCCGCCCAGACGTGCCAGCCGGACGGCCGGGGCATGGGCAGAAGCTGCTGCGGCTCGGCGTTGAGCGGGCTGGTCAGCAGGGTCTCGCGGTCGCCGGTCGGCGCGCCGGGCAGGAAATAGCGTCCCGCCTCGACGTCGCGGGCCAGGCCGGGCTGGTCCCACAGGGGGTAGAGGGAGGCGACGATCGGAATGCTGCGGGTGGAATAGAGGCCGGTCGGCAGCCACTCCAGTCCGCCGCCGCCGTGGATATTGCCGGCGGCCTGGCCGAAGGGCCGGAAGTTGCGGGCCATGTCGACTGCCCAGACCAGCACCCCGACCGCGAACAGGAAGGCGCCCGCGGTCGAGATCAGGTTCGGCCATTCCAAGTCGCGGCCGGCCGCGTAGGTATAGACCCGGCGGGGCATGCCCATCAGGCCGCTCAGATGCATCGGCAGGAAGGCCAGGTGCATGCCGGCGAACATCAGCCAGAACACCCAGCGTCCCAGCCGCTCGCTCAGCGGCCGGGAACTGGTCATCGGCGTCCAGTAATAGATGGCCGCAAACAGCGGGAAGACCATGCCGCCGATCAGCACGTAGTGCAGGTGGGCGACGATGAAATAGGTGTCGTGGGCCTGCCAGTCGAACGGGACCATGGCCGCCATCACCCCGGTCAGCCCGCCCATCACGAAGATCAGCAGCGCGCCGAGCACGAAGAGGCCCGGCGTGTTGAACCGCATCTTGCCGGAGGCCGCCGTGGCGATCCAGGCGAACACTTGCACGCCGGCCGGAAGGCTGACCGCCATCGAGGCCGAGGCGAAGAAGCCGACCGACACTCCCGGCAGGCCGGTGGTGAACATGTGATGGGCCCAGACCCCGAAGCTGATAAAGCCGGTGGCCAGGAACGCCAGCACCACCAGCCAGTGGCCGACCAGGGGCGTGCGCGCCACGGCCGGCGCGATGGTCGACATCGCGCCGGCCGCCGGCAGGAAGATGATGTAGACCTCCGGATGGCCGAAGAACCAGAACAGGTGCTGCCACAGCAGCGGATCGCCGCCGCGCATGGCGTCGAAGAACGGCCAGCCCAGGGCCCGCTCCAACTCCAGCAGGGTGGTGGCCAGGATCACCGACGGAAAGGCGATGACGATCATCACAGCGAAGACCAGCATCGCCCAGGCGAAGATCGGCAGCTTGTCCAGCGTCATGCCCGGCGCGCGGGTCTTCAGCACCCCGACGATGATCTCGATGGCGCCGGCGATGGCCGAGATCTCGATGAAGCCGATCCCCAGCAGCCAGAAGTCGGCGTTGATCCCCGGCGAATAGGTCGCCGAGGTCAGGGGCGGATACATGAACCAGCCGCCGTCCGGGGCCAGGCCGACGAACAGCGAGCAGAAAAAAGCCAGGCCGCCGATCAGATAGGCCCAGAAGGCATAGGCCGAGAGCCTGGGAAAGGGCAGGTCGCGCGCGCCCAGCATCTGCGGCAGCAGCAGCACGCCCAGGGCCTCGACCGCCGGCACGGCGAACAGGAACATCATCACCGTGCCATGCATCGTGAAGACCTGGTTATAGGTCTCCTGCGACAGCACGCCGTTCATTGGCAGGGCCAACTGGGCCCGCATCAGCAGCGCCAGCACCCCGGCCAGCACGAAGAACAGCATCGCCGCGCCGACATAGTAGACGCCGACATAGTTGTTGTTGATCACCGTGATCCACTGCCAGCCCCGGGGCGCGCACCAGATCGCCTCGAGCTTGGCCAGCTCGTCCTTCGGCCGGTCGCCCCGGGTCGGAAAGCGCTTGTAGAGCGCGGGGTCGAACCCCGTCTCGGACCCGGCGGGGCCGCTCATTTCAGGCTGTCCAGATAGGCGGCCAGATCGCGCAGTTCCCGGCCGCTCAGCACCGGATAGGCCGGCATGCGGTTGCCGGGCTTGATGGCCTGGCTGTCGGCGATCCAGCCGGCCAGGGTTCCGGGGTTGTTGGGCAGGACGCCCGCGCCCAGGGTGCGGCGCGCGCCGACATGGGTGAGGTCCGGTCCGGCCAGGCCGTTGGCCTCGGTTCCGCGGACGGTGTGGCAGGCGCCGCAGCCGGCGGTGCGGAACAGGTCGCGCCCGGCGGCGACGGCGGGCGGCGGGACCGCCGGCCGGAGCGCGCCCGCCCGCCAGGCCTCGAACCGGGCCGGATCGTGGGCGACCACCACCAGGGCCATCAGGGCGTGGGGACCGCCGCAGAACTCCGCGCACTGGCCGCCATATTCGCCCGGTCGGTCGGCCTGCAGCCGCAGGATGTTCCGCCGGCCCGGGATCATGTCCAGCTTGCCGCCCAGGCGCGGGATCCAGAGCGCGTGGATCACGTCGGTCGACTCCAGCTCCAGGGCGACGGGGCGGCCGGTGGGGATGTGGATCTCGTTGGCGTCCTGCAGGATCTCGCGGCCGGCGGGGTCGAGATAGGCCACCCGCCACCACCACATCTCGCCGGTGACGCGGACCCGCATCTCGCCCGGTCGGGGCGCGTCGCTGAGCCGCGCGGTCAGGGCCAGGCCGTAGACCAGCAGGGCCGAGAGCACGACCACCGGAAAGCCCAGGCCGGCGATCCAGACCAGCCGCTCGCCGCCCAGCGCCTTGCGCCAGGCGCGGGGGCCGAACAGCGCCACGCCCAGGGCGGCGACGACCACCGCAAGCACCGCCACGACCACGCCGATCAGCACCCAGGTCAGCAGGTGCAGCGGCGCCGCGAACGGCCCGGCAGGGTCCAGCACCGGCGGCGGCCAGCCCCTCAGGCTGTCGGAGGCGACGCGATCAGCGGCCATCGAGCGTATAGAGATAGGCGGCGACGTCGCGGGCCTGGGCTTCGCTCAGGCCGGTGGCCGGCATCGCCGCGCCGGGCGACAGGGCCGGCGGGTCGCGCAGCCAGGCGACCAGGGTCCGGGGCTGGTTGGGCAGGCGGCCGGCGATCAGCGGGCGATCGGCGAAACCGGCCAGCGGGCCGCCGACCTCGCCGCGCGGCCAGGCCACGCCGGGCACGGCGTGGCAGGCGGCGCAGCCGTTCGCCCGGACCAGCGCCAGGCCGCGCCCGGCGTCTGCGCCGGCCAGGACGCGGGGCTGATCGGCCTTTTCGGCGCAGCCGGCCAGCAGCGCCAGGGCCAGCAAGGGAACCATCGTCGCCAGGCGTGTCGTCCACCGCACGTGTCGTCGCCACCGCCGCCCAGCACTTGAACCCCGCAGCCGGATTCAAGTTCCGGCGCGCGGGTCCGGGAACCTTGGCCTTGCCCGGCCGGTTTAGCGTCGGTGCGCCTCACCATCCTCCCGCTGGCCCTGCTGGGCCTGGCCCAAGGTCTGGGCGGCTGCGACCCCGGGTCCAGCCGGACGGACGCGCGGCTGACCCGGAGCGGCGAACTGGTCGCCTTGAGCGGCGGCGAAGGCGGAGCGGCCCGGGCGTGCTTCACGTGCCACGGCCTGGACGGCGCGGGCGACGGGGTGTCCACGCCGCGCCTGGCCGGGCTGGACGCCGGCTATCTGCACAAGCAGCTCGACGACTACGCCGCCGGCCTGCGCCACGATCCGGTGATGTCGCCGGCCGCCAGGCCGTTGTCGGGACAGGCGCGGCAGGCGGCGGCCGCCTACTACGCTGGTCTCCCGGTTCCCGCCGAGCGTGCGCCGGCGGTCGCGAAACCCGCCCCGGCCGCCTGGACGGCGCGCGGCTGCGCGTCGTGCCATGGCGCGGCGGGGCAGGGCGTCGGGGCGGGCGATCCGGCGCTGTCCGCCCAGCCGGCCGCCTACACCATCGAGCAGATTCGCCGCTGGCGAGCCGCCGAACGCCGCAACGACCCGCGCGGCGTCATGGCGACGGCTGTCGCCGGCCTGACCCCCGCCGAAATCGCGGCCATAGCTGACTGGCTAGAGACGCAACCCGCTTCTCCAGGGCCCGATAGCGGCGCTGCCAGCGTGTCCGTCGCCGGGACCGCTGCGGCAAGATCGGCAGCATCCCATGAAGGACGTCGTCGCGATCGATGACGTGGTGCTTCAGGGCCGCGCCGACATGGATGGGGATCAGGGCCAGCAGGCTGACGACCAGGCCCCGGTGCAGCCATTCGGCGACCGTCTCGATGCTCCAGAGGGCGGGGGCGGAAAGGTTCTGCAGCGGCAACAGAGGCCAGGGGATCAGGCCCAGCAGGGTCAGCCGGGTCTCGCGGGCCGTCGCCGAGACGATCGCCCAGCCGCTGAGCGGCAGGCCCAGCAGGCAGGTGTAGAAGACATAGTGGGTCACATGGGCCGCGGTGCTTTCCCAGCCCGGCTTGTCGGCGTCGTTGATGATCTCGGGCGCGAACAGCCGCCAGCCCAGCCGTCCCAGGGCCAGCACCAGCATCAGGACGCCGATCAGGAAGTGCAGTTCGTAGGCGGTGACCATGTCGCCGCCCGGACGCGCGCGGCCCATCCACCAGCCCCAGCCCAGCTGGAACAGGACCAGCCCCGCCATCGTCCAATGGAAGACGATGCCGACCGGCGAATAGCGTCTCTGGTCGGCATGTCCCGCCGCCCAGGCCAGCAGGTTGGTGATCAGCCGGTCGATCATGCCGGACGCAATCCTCCCGGAGCGCCCTTCAGGCAGCGTCCGAGGATCGCCAGGGCGGCGGCCAGATAGATTCCGGCGGCGGGCGCCCACATGATCAGGCCGGCGATCTGCTGGTCGGCCAGCGGGCTGAGACCCCAGGCCGCGGTGGTCAGGGCGTGGGGCGCATAGATCGCTTCGGGCATGAACACCAGCAGGGCGCCCAGCAGCCCCGTCTGCACCACGGTCGCCAGCAGGATCGCCACGCCCGTCGGCGGCGGGACGGCGCGGACCGACCGCCACAGCGCCGTCGCCGAACCCAGGATGCTGGCCTGCATCAGCCAATAGGCGAGATCGTTCGACAGCGCCCAGTCATAGAGCCTCGGCGCGTGCCAGGCCCAGAACGTCAGGGCGAACAGCAGCGGCGAGCTCGGATGCAGGCGGCCTTGTCGCCGCCGGGCGGCGGGCAGGCTCCAGGCGATCAGCGGGGCGGCGACGGCGGCCAGCAGCACGTGATGCACGGTCCGCGCCGAGAACAGGGCCGAACTCAGGGCGCAGAGGGGCGAGACGAACGCCACGGCCAGTACAGCCAGGGCGGCGCCCGCCAGGCCCCTGCGGCTCGGCGGCGCCCGCCACAGCAGGACGGCGCCCGCGACGGCCAGCACCAGAAGCAGCATGGGATCGAGGTTCCAGCGCAGCCAGGCGTCCGCGGGGGTGGATCCCGCGCCGCAATAGGGCGTCCACGTCGAAGCCAGGTCCTGCATGGTCGAACAACACGGCCAGGACCGGCGCCGTTCCCCCTAGCCTGCGGCCTTTGCGATCGTGCGGCGGCTCCCGGCCTGTCGTGGCGGTCCGGTTTAGCTTTTGATGCTCAGCACCCGTCTTTTTACTGTTGGTGAAACCGTCGAACCGGGCCGCGGCTTCCTGCACCGAAACCGTCGCGGGTTGAGGGATGAAAGGCGCGTGATGAACAGTTTTCAGATCGAGGTGGACGGTGTCCGCTACCAGGGCTCCTGGCTGCGAACCGGCGACGTGGTGGAGGTGCGCAGCCCCTACGGAAAGGCGACCATGGCGCTCGAAGGGCGCGATGCTCCTGCGGTCGCACGTGAGCTTCTGCGGCGGCTGGCCCGCCCGAGGGACGCCGCCGCGCAGGCCGACGCCGACTAGAGCCGGCCGCGCGATACGAGACTCACGCGACCGGCTCCAGGCGTTCACCTTTCCGCACGATGCTCCAGGTCGCTAGGCGTGAGCCGCGGCCGTGGCCGTGGACGGCATCGGCGCATCGACGGGTTGATCGTCCTTGATCCTGAACCACATCGCATAGAGCGGCGGCAGGAAGGCCAGCGTCAGGATCGTGCCGCCGATTGTGCCGCCGATCAGGGTGTAGGCCATCGACGACCAGAACACCGAGAAGGTCAGCGGAATGAAGGCCAGGATGGCCGCCAGGGCGGTCAGGATCACCGGCCTGGCGCGCTGCACGGTGGCCTCGACGACGGCATGGTAGGGCGTCAGGCCGTCCTGCTGGTTGGTGTGGATCTGGCCGATCAGGATCAGGCTGTTGCGCATGATGATGCCGGCCAGGCCGATCAGCCCGAGGATGGCGTTGAACCCGAACGGCTGGTGGAAGATCAGCAGGGTCGGGACGACCCCCACCAGGGCCAGGGGCGCGGTCAGCAGCACCATGAACATCGCCGACAGCGACCGGACCTGGAAGATGATCACCACCATCATCAGGATGAACATCAGCGGGAACACCGCGGCCAGGGCGACATTGGCCTTGGCGGCCTCCTCGATCGAACCGCCCATTTCGATCCTGTAGCCGGCCGGAAGGGCCGCGATGACCGGCTTGAGCTCCTTGAGGACCTGGGCGGAGACGTCCGGCGGCTGCAGCCGCTCGTCGATGTCGCCGCGCACGGTGATGGTCGGCAGGCGGTCGCGGCGGCGCAGGATCGGATCTTCCATGCGCACCTCGGCGCGGCCGATCTGGTCGAGCGGGATGCGCTCGCCCGATGCGCCGACCAGGGTGAAGGCGCCCAGCCGCGCCGGGTCGAGCCGATCCTGGCCGGTGGTGCGGGCCACCACCTCGACCGAACGGATGTCCTCGCGCACCTGGGTGACGGGAATCCCGGTCAGCAGGAACTGCAGCTGCTGGGACGCGTCGCTAGAAGTGAGGCCGAAGGCCCGGAGGCGGTCCTGGTCGAGCACGAAGTGGACGGTCGGCACGCGCTCGCCCCAGTCGGTGTTGACCTGGCGCATGGCGTCGTTGCGCAGCATCACCGTGCGGACCTGCTCGGCGATCCCGCGGACCTGGGCGACGTCGGGTCCCATGACGCGGAAGGCGACGGGGAAGGGCGACGGCGGGCCGAACACGATCTGGGTGGCGCGAATCTTGGCGCCCGGCACCGCGCCGCTGGCCGCGAACTGGCGCACCCGCTGCTTGAGCGCGTCGCGCGCCTTCTGGTCGGGCGTCAGCACGACGATCTTGGCGAAGGACGGGTCGGGCAGCTCCGGCGAGATGGCCAGGAAGAACCGTGGCGCGCCCTGGCCGATATAGCTGGTGACGATCTTGGCCTCGGGCTGGCGACGCAGCCAGGTCTCGACCTGGGCCACGGCCTGGCTGGTCGAACCGATGCTCTGGCCCTCGGGCATCTGCACCTCGATCAGCACCTCGGGGCGGTCGGAGATCGGGAAGAACTGCTTCTTGGTGCCGCCCATCATCAGGACGGCGACGACCATCGCCGCGCCGACGGCGAGCATCACCTTGTAGCGGTTGGTCACCGTCCAGACGACCAGCGCGCGCAGGCGGCGATAGGGCGGGGTGTCGTAGATCGCCTTGTGGCCGCCCTCGACCGGCTTGATCTTGGGGATCATCAGGACGCCGAGATAGGGCGTGAAGATCACCGCCACGAACCACGAGGTGACCAGGGCGAAGGCCACGACCCAGAAGATGTTGCCGGCATATTCTCCGGCGCTGGACTTGGCGAAGCCCACCGGCATCAGGCCGATGATCGTCACCAGCGTGCCGGCCAGCATCGGCGCGGCCGTGTGGCCCCAGGCGTAGGTGGCGGCCGAGACCCGGTCGCGGCCCTCCTCCATCTTCACGACGATGGTCTCGATGATGATGATGGCGTCGTCGACCAGCAGGCCCAGCGACAGGATCAGCGCGCCCAGGGTGATGCGGTCGAAGTCGCGGCCGGTGACCAGCATGATCACGAAGACGCCGGCCAGTGTCAGGGGCACGGCCATGGCCACCACCAGCCCGACCCGGAAGCCCAGGCTGACCAGGCTGACGACGATCACCACCACGAGGGCGACGAAGAACTTCAGCATGAACTCGTTATAGGCTTCGGTGATGTTCACCGACTGGTCGGTGACCTTGGTGAAGCTCATGCCCAGCGGCATCTCCGCCGAGATGGCCTTGGCTTCCTTGTCCAGGCTCTTGCCCAGCAGCAGCCCGTTGTAGCGCTCCTTCATCACCACGCCGAGTTCGATGGCCGGCTCGCCGCCGTTGCGGATCAGGAAGGTCGCCGGGTCCTCGTAGCCGCGCTTGACCTCGGCGATGTCGGCCAGCTTGAGCGTGCGGCCGCCCACGACGATCGGGGTTTCCTTGATCTTGGCAAGATCGTCGAGCGCCCCGTCGAGCCGGATCTGCACCTGCGGGCCCTGGGTCTCGATCGAGCCGGCCGGGGTGACCAGGTTGCGGTCGTTGAGGGCGGCGAACAGGTCCCGCGGGCTCACGCCCAGCGTAGCCAGGCGGGCCTGCGAGAACTCCACGAAGATCTTTTCCGGCTGCTCGCCGATGATCATCACCTTCTTGACGCCGGCCACGTGCAGCAGCCGCTGGCGCAGGGTCTCGGCCTGGCGCACCAGCAGCCGTTGCGGCTCGCCCTTGGCCTTCAGGGCGTAGAGGGTGAAGGTGACGTCGCCGTACTCGTCATTGACGAACGGGCCCAGGACCCCGCGGGGCAGGTTGGCGGCCTCGTCGCCGATCTTCTTGCGGGTCTGGTAAGCCTGTTCGGGGACTTCCTTGGCCGGAATCTGATCCTTCAGCCACAGGGTGGTGAAGGCCAGGCCCGGCCGCGTGAACGTCTCGGCGCGGTCGTACCACTTGAGCTCTTGCATCCGCTTTTCGAGCGGCTCGGCGACCTGGTCCTGCATCTCCTGGGCGGTGGCGCCGGGCCAGGCGGTGACGATGGTCATGACCTTGATCGAGAAGCTGGGATCCTCGGCCCGGCCGAGCTTCAGGAAGGCGAAGGCGCCGGCGAAGGTGATCGCGATGATCAGGAACAGGGTGATCGAGCGTTCGCGGACCGCCAGGGCGGAGAGATTGAAGTTCATTGCGCCGCTCCGGCCTGGACGCGCACGCGCTGGCCCTGGTGCAGCATCTGGGCGCCCAGCGCCACGAACTGCTCGCCGCCGTTCAGGCCGCTGGAGATCGTCGCCGTCTCCGCACTGAGCGCGGCGACGCGAACCGGCCGCCATTGGACGGTGGCGGCGCCGGGCGCGACGACCCACACCCCCGGACCCTTGCCGGCGTCGTAGAGCGCCCCGATCGGCGCTTCCACGCCGCGCTGGGCGCCGTCGCCGTCCTGGACCGGCAGGGACACGACCATGGTCGAGCCCAGCGGCGCCTGGGCGGCCGCGCCGCTCAGCACATATTTGGCCTCGTAGGTGCGGGTGCGCGGGTCGGCGGCGTCGGAAAGCTGGCGAAGGCGCGCCTGGCCCGCTTGGTCGCCATCGAAGGCGTAGGCCTCGGCGACCGAGCCGAGCGCCGGGCGCACGGTCTCGGGCAGGGTGACGGTCGCCTCGCGCGGACCGGCATGGGCCAGGCGGACGACCGGCTGGCCGGCGGTCACGACCTGGCCGGGCTCGGCCAGGGTCTCGACCACGACGCCGTCGGCGTCGGCGGTCAGGACCGCATAGCCGGCGGCGTTGCGCGAGACGCGGGCCTGGGCCTCGGCGGCGGCCAACTGGGCCTGCGCGCTGTCGGCGGCGGCCTTGGTCTGGTCATAGGCCAGGGCCGAGACCGCCCCGGCCGCGACCAGGCTGCGGTAGCGTCGCTCGTCGGACGCCGTCTGCACGGCGCGGGCGCGGGCGGCTTCCACCAGTTCGGTCTGGGCGGACACGGCCAGGGCGTAGTCGGTGGCGTCGATGCGCATCAGGGGCTGGCCGCGACGCACCGTCTGGCCGGCGTCGACCAGGCGGGCGACCACCTTGCCGCCGACCCGGAAGCCCAGGTCGCTCTGGATGCGGGCCGAGACGACGCCGCTGAACCGCCGCTCGCCGCCGGCCGCCGGACCGGCGACCGCGACCCGGACGATGGGGGGCAGGGTGCGGGGATCGTCGGCGCCGGCCTTGTCGCCGCAGGCGGCCAGGGGGGTGAGGCCGCTCAATAACAGAGCGGCGGCGACGGTGCGAGGCGACATGGCTTGAGGGTCCTGCCTTGACGGAGGACCCTAGGCTGGTTCCTTGTGACCGAAATGTCAACTAGTCACTTGTCACTACGGGGCCAGGCTGCGGAGGATCAGATTGATCACCTGGGTGGAGGCCTGGGGCAGTTGGTCCAGATTATGCTTCAGCATCAGCGGGTTCATGAAGGTCTGCATGACCAGCAGGATCGCTTCGCAGGTGTCGTCGATCGGCGTCTTGCGCTCGAACTCGCCCGTTTCGCGGCCCAGGACGATGATCTCGCGCAGCAGGGCCTCGGCCCGCGCCACATAGGCGATCGCCGACGGCCAGCGTTCCTCGGCCGAATGGGTGGCGATGTCGTACAGCATCTTGTCTTCAAAGAACAACTCGGTGCTTGTGTCGATTATCCCATTGAAAAAACGGCGTAATTTTTCCGATGCCGTCTTGCCTTCGGCGATGCCCGCCTCGCCGGCGACCAGGACCTTGTCCAGGCACTGGACGCAGATCGCCTGGCCGATGGCCTGCTTGGAATCGAAGAACTTGTAGATGTAGGCCTTGGAGAAGCCGATCGCCTTGGCCAGGTCGGCGACCGTCGTCTTGCCGTATCCGAAGCGGCTGAAATGGGCTCTGGCGGCGTCGACGATCTGATCGCGGACGTCGTGTTCGGCCGGGCCGCGTTGACCGGCTGCGGGGGATGAGGGGTCGATTGTGCTCATGGCGGCACGCTATCACCGGGTCTCTCGATTGACAAACTTGTGACCATAGTGGAATTTAGTCACAATCAAATTGTTCGTCCAGGCGAGGTCCCATGCGCTCTATCATCCTTCGGGCCCTTCCTGGGGTCGCCGCCGCCGGCCTGCTGGGCGGATGCGCGATCGGCCCGGACTACGTCGCACCGACCATCGCGGCGCCGCCGCGCTTCATGGGAGCGGCGGCCGTCGCCGCCCGGCAAGCCCCGCCCGCGACGGCTCCGGCCGACGCCTGGTGGCGCGGCTTCAACGATCCGGTCCTCGACCGGATGATCGATCGCGCCCTGGCGCAGAACCTCGACCTGGCCCAGGCCGCGGCCCGCGTCACCCAGGCGCGGGCGGGGCTGGGCGCAGCGACCGCCGCGCTGCTGCCGTCGGCCTCGGTCGAGGCGAGCGGCGCCAAGGCCCACAACTCGACCCAGACGCCGACAGGGCGTCTCCTGGCCTCCACCCCCAACTTCGATCGCGACGGCGCGCTCTATGAAGGCAACCTCGTCGCCGGCTGGGAGCTCGACGTCTTCGGCGGAACCCGCCGCGAGCGGGAAGCGGCCGGGGCGGAATACGAAGCTGCGCGGGCCGGCGTCGCCGCTGCCCGCCTGGAGGTCGCGGCCCAGACCGCCGACACCTACATGCTGGTGCGCGGGCTGCAGGCGAGGCTGGCCGTGGCCCGAGAGCAGGTCGAGACCCAGACCCGGCTCGTCGAAACCGTCCGCCTGCAGCGCCAGCAAGGCGTCGCCGCAGAGCTTCAGTTCAACCAGGCCCGCGGCGCCCTGGAGCAGACGCGGGCCAGCGTGCCGGTGCTTGAGGATGGGCTGGAGGCGGCGTTGAACGCCATGGACGTGCTGCTCGGCGCGCAGCCGGGGACCTATCGGGCCGAACTGGCGACGGCCGCCCCGATCCCGGCCGCGCCGGCCCTGGCGGAGGCCGGCGGACCGGCGGAACTGCTGCGGCGTCGGCCGGACCTGGTGGTGGCCGAGCAGCGGCTGCGGGCCAGCAACGCCCGTGTCGGCGCGGCGCTGTCGGAGTATTTTCCCAAGTTCTCGCTGAGCGCGCTGGCGGGCGCCGCCACCACCACGCGCGACGCCTTTTTCGACGGCGGGGCCGCCCAGGCCCAGGGCGTTCTCGGCCTGCGCTGGCGGCTGTTCGACTTTGGCCGGATCGGGGCCGAGGTCCAGGCCGCGCGCGGGCGCCGGGCCGAGGCCCTGGCCGCCTATCAGCAGTCCGTCCTGCGGGCCACCGAGGACGTGGAGGACGCCTTCTCCAGCCTGGTCAGGCGCGAGCGCCAGGAGCGGATCCTGGCCGACGGCGAAGGCTCCCTCGCCCAGGCCCGGCAGGCTTCGCAGGCGGCCTATGCCGGCGGCGTCGTCAGCCTGGTCGAGGTGCTCGACGCCGACGCCCGGCTGCTGGCGGTGCGCGACGCAAGAGCCCAGGCCAGGACGGAAGCGGCCCGCGCCGCCGTCCGCTCGTTCCGGGCCCTGGGCGGCGGCTGGCGCGAGGTGCAGACCGCCGCCGGTCAGGCGCCTGCGCCGGGCTGACGGTGTTCCAGGTCCGCGCGGTGCGGTCTGGTTGTACGCCAGAGGACCAGGCCCAGGACGCCGAGCATCAGTTCGCGAACGCGCCGCAGCAGCGACAGCGCCAGGGCCTGGTCGGGCGTGACGCCCAGGGCCCCGCCGAGCAGGATGTAGCCGCCTTCCTGGATGCCCAGCGAGCCGGGGATGGCGAAGCCTAGCCCCTTCACCGCCTGGGTCAGGCTTTCCAGGATCAGGGCCTGGGTCAGGGTCGGGTGCAGGCCGATCGCCCAGACCGCCACATAAGTCTCCAGCGCCCCGCAGATCCAGGCGGCCAGGTGCCAGAGCCAGGAGGCGACGAGATCGCCGCGCTGGCGGCTGAGGTCGCCGAGCGCCTCGCCCAAATGGGAAAACCGGTCGCGCCAGGCGCGCCACCGGCCGGCCAGGGCGCTCAGGCGGTCGAGCAGGCCCAGCCGCCGCCAGAGCACAATCGCCAGGCCGGTCAGGGCGATGGCGGCGATCAGGACCAGGCTCAGCCGGGCGAAGCGCGGATCGTGCAGCGCCAGCAGGGCCAGCACCAGACCGGCGAGCACGAACACCACCAGTCCCAGCGTCCCGGCCAGCACGTCGAGGATGCAGCTGGCCGTCGTCTGGGCCAGGGTCAGGCCCGGGCGGACGGCGAGCCTGGCGCGCACCACGTCGCCGCCGACCTGGGCCACCGGAAGCAGGCCGTTGATCGCCTCCTTGATCAGCCGCAGCCGGAACAGGAAGCCGAGCGGCGGCCGAGTCCCGCGCGGCAGCAGGACCTGCCAGCCGATCGTCGCCATCAGGGTGACCGGCAGGTGGACGGCGATGACCGCCAGCGCGCGATAGCGGGCCTGCACGACGATGTCGCGCACCTCGCCGAACCCGTGGGCGGCCAGCAATCCCGCCAGCAGCGCCACGCCCAAGGTCAGCAGCCAGCCTTGACGGGCCGAAAGCCTGGGACTGTCCGGCAGGCTCATGCCGCCGAGCGCGCCAACGCCGCCGAGGTCGCGTTCAAGCTGCGATAGACCTCCAGGACCGACGCGCAGCTTTGGCTCCAACCGTGGCGGTCGCTCGCCGCTCGCGCCGCCCGGCCCAGGCGCAGCCGTCGCATCGGGTCAGCCACCAGGCTCCGGAGCGTCCGGGCGAAGGCTGGGGCCGCGGGGTCCCTGACGAGGATCCCGTCGTGCCCGTTGACGACCAGCGCCTGGGTGCTGGGCGCCTCCGGGCAGACCACGGCCAGGCCGGCGGCCATGGCCTCGAGCGTGGCGTTGCCGAACGCCTCGGTCAGGCTGGGATTGAACAGCACGTCGCTGCTGGCCACGGCGCGCCCGAGTTCGTGGCCGGTGAGCAGGCCCGTGAAGATCGCATCCGGCAGGCGCCCGCGCAGCCACCCGCCCATCGGCCCCTCGCCGATGACCAGCGGCCGCACCGGAAGGCCGCGAAGCCGGTCGAGCGTGTCGGCCCAGACGTCCAGGGCCTTTTCCATGACCAGGCGGCCCAGGAAGGCGATCACCACCTCGTCGTCGCCAACGCCGTGGCTTCGCCGCCAGGCGAGATCGCGCCGGCAGGGCGAGAACTGGTCGCGATCGACGCCGCGACCCCAGATCCGCACCTTGCCGCCCAAGCCCTGGTCTTCGAGGCGCTCGGCCAGGGGCGCGTTGGGGGCCAGGACGCGGTCGCAGCTGGCGTAGAACCGCTGCAGATAGCGCTCGGCGCTGGGGCGCAACCAATCCAGGCCGTAATAGCCCAGATAGGTCTCGAACCGGGTGTGCAGGCTGGCGACGATCGGCAAGCCGTGGCGGCGGGCGAAATTGCGCGCCTGCAGGCCCAGGAGATCGGGCGCCGACAGGTGCACGGCCGTCGGGGCGAAGCGCCTGAGATCGGCGCGCACCGCCCGCGGCAGGCCCAGGGCCAGGCGATATTCGGCCCGGCCGGGCAGACTCATCGACGGCACCGAAACCAGATCGCCCTGCGGCGGAAAGGCCGGCCTGTCCGTCGTCGGCGAATAGACCCGAACCTCGGCGCCGGCGTCGAGCAGATAGGCGACCAGACGGTTGAGCGCCTGGTTGGACCCGTCGCGGGTGTAGTTGTAGTTGCCGGAAAAGAGCGCGAGCCTGAGGCCCTGTCCCGGATTGTCGCTGGCCGGTCGACATCTTGGCCGTTCCGCAGGGATCACATCGCCTCCACTGGATTCGCGCCGACGCCCTTTCCCCAACGGCGATATAGGGCTGCGGTTCAGCGAGCGGTAGGGTGGCGGCCGTCCGACGGCGGAAGTCCTGGAGGTTGCGTTGGTCCGAAAACACCTCAGTTCGCCGAGCGCCGGGTGAAGACCGCCGACCCGCGCAATCTGGCGTCCAGGACGATCGCGGCCGGGGGATGGCGACCTAACTCGGCCCGCGGGCCTCGTCCGCCAGTCGGCCCGCCTCACGTTCCAGCTCGTCGGCCTGCGACGGCAGGTGGTCGGCCACGTCGCGCAGTTCGGCGTCGGTGACGACATAGCCCCGGGCGCGGTTCTCGGAGATCTGCTGGGCGCGATAGGCGGGATCGCGCAGGCGGCGGGCTTCGGCGCGCATCTCCTGTGCGCCCTTGCGCATCTCTTCGGCGCCTCGGGCCATCTGCACGCGCGCCTTGACCAGGCTTCGCTCGGCCGCCTCGCGGGCGCGTTCGCCGATCCTGCGGGCCCGTTCGGCCTCCGTCCGGGCCTGGTCGGCCTGGACACGGGCCGCATCGGCCTGAATCCGCGCTTCCTCGGCCGCGGCCCGGGCCGCGGCGGCTTCCTGTTGCTCGGCGGGCGTGGCGAACCGCGATGCGCTGTCGCCGAGCCCTTCCGCGGGTTCAGGCGGCGGGGGCGCGGGAGGCGCGGGAGGCGCAGGAGGGGCTGGTGGTGCGGGAGGGGCCGGGGGCGCTGGCGGCGCGGGCGCGACGGCGAGCGTCAGGGGGTCGACGGCTTCCGGCGGGGCGGGGGGCGCTGGCGGGGCGGGCGGCGCCGAGGGAACGGCGGGCGGGGGCGGCGGCGCGGGCGGCGCGACCCAGGCCTGGCGGTCCACGCCCAGCGCGGCCAGCGGCGTGGCGACGGCGGCCAGGGCGGCGACCGTCAAGGCGACCATAAGGGGCCGGCGGCGAGCGGAGGTGTCGGTCATGATGCAGGCGATCCTTGTCTTCAGCGTTCGCGCGTCGGCGGCCATGGCGATCGCCGCGCGCGGGGCGGCCAGGCGCGAGGGGGAATGGGCGGCCAGGTGAACCAGGGCCCGGGCGTAGAGAGCGCGGTCGACGGTCTTGAGCGCGGCGGCGTCAGCGGCTTCTTCCGAGCGTTCGGCGAGGACGGCGTGAAGCCGCCAGACCAGCGGATTGAACCAGAAGATCGCCAGGGCCAGCCGCGACAGCACCAGGAACACCCAGTCATGGCGCCGCAGATGGGCCAGTTCGTGGGCCAGGATGGCGGGGGCGGCGCCAGGTTCGGCCAGGCTGGCCGGATCGACGACGATGAAGCCGGGGGCGACGCCCCAGCTGAGCGGGCTGCCGATCCGATCGCTGGACACCATGTGCGGGCGGTCGGCGGGCGTCAGCCGTTCCAGCGGCGCCCGCCATTCGGCGTGGGTCACCGGCGTTCCCGCGCGCGTCCAGCGGTCGAGGATGCGCAGCCCCAGCAGCAGGCGGCCGGCGATCGCGACCAGCCCGAACAGCCATACGGCGCCGATCAGACGTGGCGAGGGCGGCCAGGACAGGGCGGCGGAGGTTGCGCCAGTGGCGACCGGTTCGGCCGTCCAGGTCAGGGGCGCGGCGGACGGGACCGGGGGCGGCGCCGGCGGCAACAGGGCCAGGTCGATGGCCGGCAGGATGTTCATGATGACCGGCAGCGCCAGCAGCAGGCAGACCGTGGCGCGCAGGATGTCCACCCGGTCGACCGCGCGCGCGGAAAGGAAGCGGGAGCAGACCAGGCCGGCCCCGGCGACAAGGCTCGACTTGACCAGCAGGGCGACGAGCAGGGCCCCGGTCACGGCTTGCGCTCCACGGCCTGGTCGATCATCCGTTCCAGGGCGGCGGCCTCTTCAGGGGTCAGTCTTTGGCCAAGGCTCAGCAGGGCGGTGGCGGCGCTGGCGGCCGAGCCGGCGAAGAAGGTGTCGATCATCCGCTGCAAGGCGCCGACGGCGACCGTCCGGGTTTGCTGGGACGGGCGGTACAGAAAGCCGTCGGGGCCGGCCGACCGCTCGACCAGGCCCTTGGCCTCGAGCCGCGAGAGCAGGGTGCGGACGGCGGAATCGCTGAGCGGATCGGACAGGGCGCCGCGGACGCCGGCGGCCGTGCTGGTCTCCAGGCGGCAGAGGGTCTCGAAGACCTCGCGTTCGCGTCGGGGCAGGGCTTCGATCATGGCGTCTCCGCAGGTCTGATGCGCTACATGTGTAGCGCTACATGCGTAATGGATCCAGCCGGCAATGAGAGGGACGGGATGAAATCGCCGTAATCTGATCTCGACGTCCGATCATCCGACGGCGTCCCAGTCGGCGTTGTCTTTGCTACAAACGATCGTGGTGTCGCCTCAGGTCGGAGCACAGCATGAAACGGGTCAAGCGTCTGGTGATCCTGGGCGGCGGCACGGCGGGCTGGATGGCGGCGACCGCCCTGGCCAGGACCTTTGGGCCTCAGCTGAAGATCGATCTTCTCGAATCCGAGGCGATCGGCACGGTCGGGGTCGGCGAGGCGACCATTCCGACGATCCATTGGCTCAACCAACTGATTGGTCTCGACGAAGCGGAGTTCGTCCGCGCCACCAAGGCCAGCTTCAAGCTTGGCATCGAATTCGTCGACTGGGCTCGGCCTGGAAGCCGCTATTTCCATCCGTTCGGGCGCTACGGCGTCGACGTTGGGCCCGTGCCGTTCCACCAGCGCTGGCTCAGGGCCCGCGCGGACGGGCTCGACCACCCGCTGCCGGCCTTCTCGCTGGCGACCCAACTGGCGGCCGTCAACCGGTTCGCCAAGCCGGTGGAGGATCCGCGATCGATCCTGTCGACTCTGGGCTACGCCTATCATTTCGACGCGACGCTCTATGCGCGGCATCTGCGCGGCCTGGCCGAGGCCGCCGGGGTGACGCGGCATGAGGGCAGGCTGGAGAGGGTCGAGCGGGCGCCCGACACCGGCTTCGTCACCGCCCTGACCACCGACCGCGGCGCGCGGATCGAAGGCGAGCTGTTCCTCGACTGCTCGGGCTTTCGCGCCCTGCTGATCGACGGGGTGATGGGCGCCCCGTTCGAGGACTGGTCGCACTGGCTGCCCTGCGACCGGGCCGTCGCCGTTCCCTGCGCCCGGGCGGCCGAGACCACGCCCTATACCCGCTCGACCCTGCGGACCGCCGGCTGGCAGTGGCGCATTCCGCTGCAGCATCGCACCGGCAACGGCTACGTCTATTCCAGCGCCTTTCTCTCCGACGACGAGGCGGCGGCGACGCTGCTGGGCGGCCTGGACGGCGCGGCGCTGGGCGAACCGCGCCTGCTGCGCTTCAAGGCCGGCTTCCGGCGCGAGGTCTGGCGCAAGAACGTGGTGGCCATCGGCCTGTCGTCCGGCTTCCTGGAGCCGCTGGAGTCGACCAGCATCCACCTGATCCAGAGCGCCATCGCCAAGCTGATCGCCCTGTTTCCCGACCAGGACTGCGATCCGGGCCTGGCGCGGCAGTTCAACACGCTGCTTGGCCGCGACATGGACGGGATCCGCGACTTCCTGATCCTGCACTATCACGCCACCGAAGGGCACGACGCCCCGCTGTGGCGGTATACGCGCGGCATGGCCTTGCCCGACAGCCTAGTCGACAAGGAAGCGCAGTACCGACGGGCCGGACGGCTGATGCTGACCTCCAACGAGCTGTTCCGCGAGGCCAGCTGGCTGGCCGTGCTCGAAGGCCAAGGTGTTCACGCCGAAGGCCATAGCCCGCTGGCCGACACGCTGGACGGGGCCGTCAATCGTCAGCAGCTCGAACAGATCGCGGCGGTGGTCGCGCGGGCGGTCCCGACCTTGCCGAAGCACGATGACGCTATCGCCGCGCTGATCGGCTGACGCGGTGGTTCTAGGCCGGACAGTGGCTCCATTCGGGGGCAGCCGTCGTTACAGGGCGAGCTTGCTGGGGCGTCCGAGGCGGCTGCACGGCCAGATAGACGGTGCTCCACAGCTGCGCGGCGTTGGACTCGTCGGCGTCGGCCTTGTCGGCGCCGAAGGGGGCGACCTGGTAGCGACCATTGCGGAAGGCCCAGGACCAGAGTTCGGAGCTCTGCACCGCGCGGGTGGCGCGGATCGCCCGCCACAGCTGGGCTTGGGCGGCGACCAGCTTGGCGCGCAGCGGCGCGGGCAGGTCGCATCGGGCCAGCTGTCGTTCCAGACCGGCGGCGAGCATCGCCTGTTGCCACGACCAGACCACGGCGCCGTGATAGGCGGCCGGCGTGAAGCGGGCCTGCGCCTCGCGCTCGGCGAAGGCGGGATTGGCGACGACCAGGCCGACATCGGTCATCAGGCCGGCCGGAAAGGGACGCATGATCGCGGCGACATAGGTGTCGAGATCCGCCGCCGACGGGCGGCCGAGCAGCAGCGCAAAGCCCTCGTCCGAATTGAGGATCGGCACAGGTTCGCCGCCCGCCTTGAGCGACAGGGCATGGAACACCAGCGGCTGCGAGCCTAGCGCCCTTAAGGCTGGCGCGGCCGGAACGCCGAGACTATCCGCATAGGATCGGATCGACGAAGCAGCCTGGCCGGCCGGCAGCTCGACCCGGAACAGCGGCGGGGCCTTGTCTCGCCAGACCTGGGCCATTCGGCCGGCGTCGGCGAACAGGGCCCGGTCCTCGGCGGAAAGGTAGGGTTCCAGCAGGCCGGCGCGGAACAGCCGATCGGCCGCCTCGATCGCCGCCGGAACCAGGGCGGCGTTGACGTCATAGGGGTAGATCCCGCCGCCGAGCCCTTCGTTGCTGTCGCGCCATTCGCCGGTAGTCCGGCCCGGCTTGATCGCAATCAGCGTACGGACGGAGGGCGCATCGGCGAACCCGCGGCCCTGGTTCAGCACGAAGCGCAGGTTGTTGACCAGCAGGGTCCCGGTCGGCGGGCGGACCCCAGGCTGGCTCTCGCTGGCCAGCGGCTGGGCCAGGAAGCTCCGCGCCCGCGCCTGTCCGGGGCCTTGCAGGTAGTCGGCCGCGACGGGGCCGAGCATGTAGTCGTCGTCGACCATGCCGTAGTCGAGTTCCGCCGCGTCGCCGCCGCGGCCGGCCTTGCGATTCTGGACGACGGCGAACTCGCCGATGCCCTCCTCGTGGGCGACCTCGCCGCCGGGCGACAGCCGCGCCAGCACCGAATTGAGGCCGGCCTCGACCGCCGCCGGCCGCAGGGCCGGCGTCAGCAGCCGCACCGACATCAGGGTGTCGCGGCCGAAATAGGTGTTGAAGCGCCAGGACCCGGCCAGGAACTTCTCGCGATAGCTCAGGAAGGCCAGGGCGTTGCGCGCCGCCGGATCCGCGGCCGCGTCGGCGTTGAGCAACTGGGCGACCGGCAGCGGGGTCAGCGGGGCGTCGCCGCTCAGCGCGGTGATCTCCAGCGCGATCCGTCCATTGGCCCCGGCAGTGATGGCGCCGTTGTCGATGCGGCCGTCGATGACACGGACGCTCAGCTCGTAGCCGAGGCCGCCGTCGAGGCGGGTGCGACGCCAAGTGATGGTGTCGGCGGCGATCTTCGGCTCGGCCGCGACCTCGGGCGGAAACTTGCCGACCGCCTGGTAGTCGCGCAGGAAGCGCACATTGGAGAGCACGGCCTGCTTCACGACCAGCCTTGGCGCATCGCTGCTGGCGATGGCGATCACCCCGTTCAGCGCGCCGCGCCGGACCGGCCGGGGCGGCTGGTCGAGGCGCCAGGTCGCCGGCCGGGCCGTGGGCTCGAACCACAGGCCCACCCCGCTGTTGCCGGCGGGAAAGGCGACCAGAATGCGCGGATCGACGCCGTTGCGCAGCAGCAGATGGGCCGCGACCTTGTCCTCGCGGACGAAGGCGTTGAGGTTCTGGCCCTCGGTCAGCTGATAGGCCAGGTCGGGCGCGGCCAGGGCCTGGCCCGAGACCGTCAGCGCCAGCAGGAGCCCGGCGGCGGCCCGTCGAAGGTCCTCGATCATCGCTGTCTCCAATCCCGCGCCCTAGAAGCGCAGGGTGAGCGAGCCGCCATAGGTCCGGCCGACGATGCCGCGGGCGTAGAAATAGCCCGAGGCCGCGTTCTGGGTCTGGCCCTGGCGCGGGTTGCCCTCGGTCAGGCCGACGACGTTGAAGATGTTGTCGACGTTGAAATTGGCCTGGAGATTGTCCTTCAGGTTCAGGGTGACGCCGGCGCTGGTCACCCCATAGGAGGGCAGGGCCACCCCGTTGCCGGAGTCGGCGTAGATCTTGCCGACGTACTTGTAGCGCGCATAGACCTCGCCCCGGCCGTTGGGCAGCTTGATGGCCGGCGTGATGGTGTAGAGCCGCGCCGGCGTCCGTTCGGGCCGGTTGCCGTCATAGGTCGGCTGCGGGACCCCGGCGAGGCTGAGGTTGTTGAGGGTGGGATCCTGGATCACGCCCGAGACATTGACCGAGAACCAGTCGACGGGCCGGACTAGGGCGTCCAGCTCGACGCCCTTGGTCTTGAGGTCGGCCAGGAAGCTGGTCTGCTTGGTGGGGTCGGACGGGTCGATGAAGTTGTAGAACTGGTTGTCGAAATTGGTCCGGAACACCGTCGCCGAGGCGTTGAGCAGGCGGCCATATTCGAAGCGCACGCCGGCCTCGTAGAGCTCGATCTTGGTGATCGGGTCGGTATTGTTGGTCTGGAAGCCGTTGGCGTAGCGGCCATAGACCGAGAAGTGGGGGGTGATCAGGTAGCTGGCGCCGAGCGTCCAGGCGACCTTGTCCTGGGTCCGGCGGGTGACGGTATAGGTCCCATCGAAGGTCGAGCCGACCGTTCGCACGACGCCGACCACGCCGGGCTGCACCGGCTGGTTGACGGCTGCGGCGTTGCCTTCCAGGTACTTGGCCTTGTCGCTTTCCCAGCGCACGCCGCCGTCGATGTGGATCTTGTCGCCGATCGCCAGTTCGTCGTTGGCGTAGAGCGACACCGACTTGTCGGTGCGCCGGCGCATGCCCGCGCCCCAGTCGCCATAGGACACCATCCCGTTGTCGCTCAGGGTCCCGATGACCTGGTTGTTGGCGTCCAGCGAGACGATGTCATAGATGTCGCTGTTGGTGCGGACGTCGTTAACCACCGTGGCGACGGCGGACTGGTTCTGCTTGCGGCTGACGTCGTAGTACTGGACCCCCGCGGTCAGCGAGTTCTGGAACGCGTCGCTGCTGTACTCCCAGCGCGCCCCGATGTTGGAGCCGAAGTCGTGGCCCGACTGATAGTCGTGGTTCAGCGTCGTCTCTTGCAGGAAGCCGTTGCCGTTCAGGGCGTTCAGGGTCGCGGTGTCGTTCGACCCGGTGACGACGCCGGTGCGCAGGTTGCGGATGCCGAAGCGCACCGTGGCCGGATAGGCGGCGGTTCCGGCGGTCAGCAGGTTGTTGATCGGCGAGGTCGCGCCGGGCGTCAGATAGGTCACCGCGCTGGCGAGACCCGCATTGCCGGTGCCCGAGCCGGGGAACAGGCCGTTGAAGTCGTCCTTCAGGTCCAGGTAGCGGGCCCGGGCGAACACTTCGACGCTGTCGCTGAGCGGCTTTTCGAAATCGATGCGCAGCTGCTTGGTCTTGACCCGCACCCCCTCGCTGAGCCGGAAATCGCGGAAGCCGTCGCTTTCGACGAAGGTCGACACCGGCACGGAGATCCGGTTGAAGGCGTCGCCGCCGACATTGCCGAACTGCGTGCCCAGCCCTGGAATGCCGTGGGGCTTGCCGTTGCTGTAGGCGTAGGGCTGGTCGGCGTAATAGGCGTTCTTCAGGTCGCCGATCTTGCCGGTCAGGCGCACGAATCCGCCGCCGTCGAAGCGGTATTCCAACATGCCCTTCAGGCGATAGCCGTCATAGTCGAAGCTGTTCTTGCGCACCCCGGGGCTGCTCTGGACATAGCCGCCGATGTTGAAGGCCAGGTTGTTGGCGATCGGCGCGGAATAGTAGAAGTCGCCGCGCTTGAGGCCGTAATTATAGCCCGTGGCCCGCACGACCCCCTCGGGCTTGTCGAAATTGGGCTTGCGCGACAGGAAGTTGATCGTCGCGCCCGCGCCGTTGACGGTCAGGATGCCCGAGGTGCCGCCCTTGACCGCTTCCATCCGATCGATGGTGACGTCTTCGGAGAAGAAGAAGTCCGCCCCGCCGCCCTGGTAGATGACCGGCAGGCCGTCCTCCTGCAGTTGGATGAAGCGTTGGCCGCCGCCCTGCAGGCCGCGCACCGAATAGTTGTTCGACAGCTCGCCGGCCGTGCCTTCGACGAAGATGCCGGGCACCAGCTCCAGCAGGTCGGCGGTCGACCGCGGGGCCTTGCGTTCGAGATCGGCGCGGGTGGCCAGGGTGATGTCGGCCGAGGCGGTGATCAGCGGCCGGTTGCGCGAGGTCATGCCGGTGACGACGACTTCGCTGACCGTCTGGTCGCTGGCCTCGGCGGGCGGCGCCGGTATCGGTGTCGGCGCTGGCGTGGGCGTCGTCTGAGCCAGGACCGGAGCCGCAAGGCCGCTGCAGCCGGCAAGCAGCAGGGCGCGAAGAGCAAGGCGTCTTTGCATGAATCCTCCCCAGGACAGTTCGGCGCCGCGCTTGAATTGCGGGTGCGCCGACGAGGCGATGCGGAACGATTGCAATCGGTTAGGTTTTGATTTGGCGGCAGTCGCTCCAGCCCGCGATTACGGTTAATCGCGCACAAGCCAGGATGGTTGCGTCGGAAAGAACCACGCGAGCGACAGGCCTGTGGATTACCGCTGAGCCGCTCATGGGCGGCCAGGCGTTTCCGACGTCGCGCGGCTGGCCCTAGAGGCCCCCGACCATCCCGCCCGGCAGCAGCTCGGCCCGTTCGGCCAGGGCCAGCTCGACCAGGGCCGCCATCACCGCCGCGGTCGGGGCGCGGGTGGCGCGGACCAGGTCGTCGCGGGAGACGGGGGCGGGGGAGAGCAGGCGGGCGATCTCCTCGCGCAGGGCGTCGTGGTCGATCTCGGCGCCGTCGTCCTCGGCCGCATAGGGGCGGTCGCGTTCGCGTAAGGAGGCCTGGCCCGACAGCGAGCGCAGCACGTCCTCGACGCCTTCGCAGAGGATCGCGCCCTGGCGGATCAGGTCGTTGGGGCCCTTGGCGCGGGGATCGAGCGGCGAGCCGGGCACGGCGAAGACGTCGCGGCCCTGCTCGGCGGCCAGGCGGGCGGTGATCAGCGAGCCGGACTTCAGCTCGGCCTCGACCACCACCACCCCCAGCGCCAGGCCGGAGATGATGCGGTTGCGGCGCGGGAAGTCCTTGGCGATGGCCCGGCGGTCAGGGGCGCTTTCGCTGACGATGCAGCCGCCCTCGGCGGCGATGCGGGCGTGCAGGGCGGCGTGCTCGGGCGGATAGATGTCGCAGACGCCGCCGCCGAGCACCGCCACCGTGCCGGTCGCCAGGGCCCCCTCGTGGGCGGCGCCGTCAACGCCGCGCGCCAGCCCCGAGACCACCACATAGCCGTGGCGGCCCAGCTCGGCGGCCAGCTGGCGGGCGAAGCGCTGGCCGCCGGCCGAGGCGATGCGGGCCCCGACGATGGCCAGGCTGGGTTGGGACAGGATCTCGGCCCGGCCCAGGGCCCAAAGCACCGACGGCGGCGGGTCGAGGGCGGCCAGGCGGGCGGGGAAGTCCGGCTCGCACGAACAGATCAGCCGCGCGCCGAGCCCGGCCCCGGTCTCCAGCTCGCCGGCGACCTCGTCGACGGGCGGCGGGCGCAGGGGCGTGGCCCGACCGGCCCGGCGAGCCAGGTCGGGCAGGGCTTGCAGGGCGCGTTCGGCGGAACCGAAGCGGGTCAGCAGATGGTCGAAGGCGACGGGGCCGACCGTCTCGGTGCGCGCCAGCCGCAGCCAGGCCAGGCGCTCGCTGTCCGAGAGGCGGCGCGGGATCATGCGGCGGGAGTCGGCGGTTCCGCCGTCTTCTTCTTGCCGATGCGCGGCTCCTGACCCTTCAGCAGCCGGCCGATATTGTCCTTGTGGCGGATGAAGATCAGCACCGCCATGAACAGACTCAGCGCCAGCATCGGATAGGGCTGGTCGGTGGCCAGGGCGAAGGGCGCGGCGAAGGCGGCGGCGACCAGGGCGGCCAGCGAGCTGATGCGGAACAGGAAGGCCACGGCCAGCCAGGTCGCCGCCGCCAGCACGCCGATCGGCCAGGCGGCGGCCAGCAGCACGCCGTAGAAGGTGGCCACGCCCTTGCCGCCCCTGAACTTCAGCCAGACCGGGAACAGGTGGCCGGTGAAGGCCGCGCCCCCGGCTAGGGCGACGATCGCGGGGGTGTCGTGGGTCAGCCAGCGGGCCAGCAGCACGGCGACCACGCCCTTGCCGGCGTCGCCCAGCAGGGTGATGGCCGCCAGGTCCTTGCGGCCCGAGCGCAGCACGTTGGTCGCGCCGATATTGCCCGAGCCGATCTGGCGGATGTCGCCGGCCCCGCCCAGCCGGGTGGCGATCAACCCGAACGGGATCGAGCCCAGCAGGTAGCCGCCGACGAGGGCGAGGCCGAGGGTCAGGTAGGCGGCGTGGGCGAGATCTTGCACGGAATGCGACCTATGGATGTGGTGAAGCTGCCCGGCGCGGCGGGCGGATGGCAAGGGCGAAAACGCCGGTTTTGGCGTTTATAGCGGAGCGGTCGACCGTCGCTCCAGCTTTTTGCCGAGAACCCGCCGCTTCGAAGCGGGCCAAGGGTCCGGCCGCACGCAAGCCCTAGTTCGGACGCAGCTCGACGCTGCGCACCACCATCGGCAGGTGGTCGGCCCGTCCGATCGGCGCGGGCGGGGTGATTTCCAGGCGCATGGCGTAGGGCGAGGCGGCCGGGTCGCGTTGGATCGTGATCGCGGCATGGCCGCTGGGACCCACCTGAAGCGGATAGGCCCGGCCGTCGACGACCAGGCTGGCGGGGCGGGCCTTGGCCACCGGCTTGTAGGCGATCGCGGCGACGTACCGGCCCGGGCCCAGGCCGACGTTCCAGCCCATCTTGTAGATCTTCGGCGGGTCGGCGTAGCCGTAGCCGTCGTGGCGGAGGAACGCCTCGCCGTTGGCGGCGACCAGGCGCGCGCGGCCTTGGCCGTCCGGCGCCACCGCCTTGGGGCGCACATGCAGGGCGCCCTCGAGCGGAACGGCGATCACCGGCATGAACCCGCCGCCCAGGCCCGCCGCCTGGCTGATATCGACCACGGCGCCGTCGGCGTCGGTCGAGACCGGCAGGGAAACGCCGGGGGCGCCCAGCACGGCCGCGTCGCCCAGCCGGGTGTCGACCACGCCCGGCAGCCGCAGCCGCCCGTCGGCCGGCGGCTTTTCGACGAACAGGTAGAGGGTGTGGGGGCCGACCGTGGCGTAGCCGAAGTCGAGCGCCTTGAACGGCTGGGCCCGGGTTCCGTAGATCGCCTGGCCGTTGGTCTTCAGCCAGTCGCCGACGCCGTGCAGCACCTCGGCTTCGAACGGCACCACGGCGCCGTCGCTCTCCGGCCCGATGTTGAGGATGTAGTTGCCGCCGGCGCTGACCACCCGGACCAGCCGGCCGATATGCTCGTGGATTTTGCCGCTCACGTCGCCGCGGACTTCCCAGGCGCGGTATCCCCAGGTGTCGGGGAACATCGAGGCCGGCGATTCCCAGGGCTCCTCAACGGCGACGCTGGGCTCGGCATTGTCGCCCATGACCGTGAAGTCGCCCTGGTGGTTCCAGACCCGGCCGGAGACCATGGTCTCCGGCTGCAGGCGGTGGACCGTGCGCTCGAAGTGAAGGCTCTGCTGCGGCGTCGGCTTGCCCATGTCGAACCAGATCTCGGAGATCGGGCCGTAGTTCGACAGCAGTTCCTTCAGCTGGGCGACATTGAAGGCTTCCTGGGCCGGCGTGATCGGGTTGCTGTTGCCCTCGATGTAGCGGTTGCCGCCGGGATGATGCCAGTCGATCGTCGAATAATAGACCCCGAAGGCGACGCCGCCGCGCTTGCAGGCCTCGGCCAGTTCCTTGACCAGGTCGCGACCATAGGGCGTGGCCTCGACGATGTTGTAGTTCGTCACCTTGGTGCCGAACAGGTTGAAACCGTCGTGATGCTTGGCGGTGATGACGATGTATTTCATGCCCGCCGCCTTGGCCAAGGCGACGATGGCGTCGGGATCGAACTTTACAGGATCGAATTGGCTGGCCAGGGCGGCATAGGCCTTGGGCGGCAGGTTGCCGTTGGCCAGGATCTGCTCGCTGTAGCCGTTGTCGATCCTGCGGCCGTTCCACTGGCCGCCGGCCAGGGAATAGAGGCCGAAGTGGATGAACATCCCGAACTTGCGGTCGCGCCACTGCTCTATGGTGGCCGGGCTCGGGCGCAGGGTCTCGGCGGCGGCGGCGGGCCTGGGCGAGGGCGCCGCCGTTGGGGCGGGCTGGGCGCCGAACGCGGCCGAACCGGCGTTGGCGCTGGCCAGGACGAGCAGCGCGGTGATCAGCTTTTTCATGGTCCCTCGCGTTCAGACCGGCATAACGCTGACGCGAAAGAGTCCGATCTTGCTCTTGCCGCCAGCGGCTCGGGAAAGTCTCAGACGCAGGTAGCGGCCGCGCGCCGGCGCTGCGAAGGGCGTCTTGATCCAGGCGCGGCGGCCCGCCATCGCATCCAGCGCCGCCGTCACGGCGGGTTCGCCCCACGCGCCGAGCGCCTCAGCGATCCAGACCTCACAGCTTTCCGGCGGGCCGGCCCCGTAGGGGAGCCACTGTCCCCGACTAAGCGCGACACCGGCGACATCGTGGGTGTGGCCCATGTCGATCACGATCTCCGTCGCCTGGCCGTCGGCCCCGATGAAGGTGTCCCCGTCCCAGGTCGGGCGCTGGTCGAGAAGCGCCTTGGCGTTTTCACCGTTGGCGGAAACGATGCGCCAATCGGACTTCAAGATCTCGAAACTGGCCATGACCGTCGCGCTGCGGGCGCCCGTCGTCGGCCGCACCGCGGTCGCGCGAACGACGCCGCCGCGGGACAGATCGAAGGCGCCGGCATAGAGGCGCGTCTCGGCGTGCGGCGGATCGGAGCCGAGCGTGTAGCGGATCTCCAGATCCTCGCCAAGCGCCGTGATCGTCACCCAGCCGCGATCGTCCCGGCTGATCACCGGATCGTCGATGAGTTCGGGCAAGCGATAGAGGCTGAATTCCGTCAGCACCGGCGAGGCCGCCGCCGACAAGATCCGCACCCGCACTTTTTGCGCTGTCGCCGGCTGATCCAGACGAATGAGGCGCTGGGAGGCGATGCATGTCTTGCGAGCGATCTGCCGCCATCCGCCGTTCGTCCAGGCTTCGATCGCGAACGCGTCGACGCGCGCCCCCAATTCGATCGCCTCGCGCAGCCGGATCAGATCGAAGGTGACCGGCGCGGGCAAATCAAGTTGCAACCAAGCGCCGGCGCGATCGTCCTCACGTGCGGCCCAGGCGCCATCCGCCCGCAATAGGGCTTCGGGCTCGAAGCCAGGCCCGAAGCTGCTGCTGGCGGCGACGACCGCGCCTTGATTGAGATTGCGGCCATAGGTTTGGTCCAGGATGGCGCGGAACCCTTGCAGCGCGGCGACATCCTGTTCGGCGATCCGCCCCTGCTGATTGGCCGGAGCGTTGAGCATCAGATTGGCGCCGCGCCCCGCCGAACTCAGATAGGTGCGCAGCAAATTCGCGGGCGAGCGCACCTGCTCGTCTTCGTCGGCGTGCCAGAACCAGCTGCGCCGGATCGAGGTGTCGGCTTCGGCGGGATTCCACAGCGCCCCGCCGCGGACGCCGGCGTTTCCCAGGCGCGGCGTGTACGGCGCGCGGCCCATGGTCGGCCAGCATGGATCGCCGGCCACGCCGTCCTCGTTGCCGACCCAGCGCACGTCGGTGTCGGCGTCGGCGAACATCACCGCCTGGGGCTGATGCTCGCGCACGAGGCGGTAGATCTCCGGCCAGCCGTAATAGGTGCGAGCGTCGATGTGGCGGGTTTCGCAGGCGCCGCCGTAATAGCCCTCGCCGCCATTGGCGCCGTCGAACCAGATCTCGGAAAGCTGGCCATAGCGGGTGAGCAGGTCGTGCAGCTGGCGATGATAATATTCGACATAGGCCGCTCGGCCATATTCGGCGTGATTGCGATCCCACGGCGACAGGTAGAGCCCGAATTTCACCCCGCCGCGGGCGCAGGCGGCCGCCATTTCCCCAACCACGTCGCCCTTGCCGTTCCGGAACGGACTGTTCCTGACCGAATGTTCGGTCAGCGGGCTGGGCCATAGGCAGAAGCCGTCGTGGTGCTTGGCGGTCAGGACGATCTGGCCGATCCCGCCGCCCTTGAACGCGGCGACGATCTGGTCGGCGTCGAGGTCGGTCGGGTTGAACACCGCGGGGTCTTCGTCGCCGAGCCCCCATTCCCGGTCGGTGAAGGTGTTGACGGTGAAGTGGACAAAGCCGACGACCTCGCGCCGCTGCCACGCCATCTGCCGCGGGGAGGGGACAGCGCCATAGGGTCTTGGGCTCAGGGGGGCGGCGAACGCCTGGGGCGCCATCGGGACCGCCAGCGCCGACACCATCACGTCGCGCCGCGACAGGGCGCCGTCCATCGGATCGATCATCGCTGGTCCCCCGGCCTGAGCTTGACGGTGACGTCCTTGCGGAAGCCGAACGGCTGGCCGGCGACGACGTGGAACACGACATTGAGCCGCCGCGGGCCCGGCTTCGGCGGCAGGGCGGCGGTCAGCGGCCCCTCGGCGGGCTCGGACTTGCGGGCGATCAGGTCATCGCCGTCGAACACCTCGCAGGCGCCGACCACGCGGAAGAAGTCGACCACGCCGCCCTGGGCCTGCATGCGGGCGTGCGGCGTGAACTGGGCCGAGCACAGGCAGTAGCCGTCGGCGGGCAGGGGATCGAGCAGGCCGCGGCCGCCGAAATCGGGCCATTGCAGCAGGTTGTCGTGGCGCTTGGCCAGGGCGTCCTCGTAGCGGGGCGTGGCCGGCGCCTGGTACCACCAGTCCAGCAGCATGAAGGAGGGCCCCGCCGCCTGGCGGGGCGGCGGCGCCGCCGCGACGACCCGCACGACGCCGCGACCGGGCCGCAGCCCCTCGGCGCTGGCCGTCAGGACCAGGTCGCCGGAGAAGCCCTCGCGGGGACGGACGATCACCTGGGCCAGGCCGTTATAGAGCGCCCGCCGGTCGCCCTTCTCCGGGTCGAGACAGTTGGGATCGCCATTGCCCAGGCCGATGATCTCGCCGCCCTCGACGGCGAAGCGCGCGAGCGGCTTGGCGAGCGGATGCGGACGGCCCTGGGCGTCGGCGGCCTCGATCCGGAACGCCACGGCGTCGCGTCCGTCGCCCCGGGCCCGGACCCGATCGGAAGTGACCTTCAGCGCCGCGGCCTCGCCGGTGGTCTGCACCCGGGTCCGCGCCGCGACGGCGCCGGCGCGATAGCCCACCGCCTCCAGCGTGCCGGGCGCATAGGCCACCGACCAGCTGTTCATCTCGAACGGGTCGACGCGCTGGCGACCCTGCGACATGCCGTTGAGCCGCACCTCGACCTCGTCGAGATTGCTCATCGCCATGACCTTGATCGGCTGGCCCTCGCGGCCGGCCCAGTTCCAGTGCGGGACCAGCCACAGCACCGGCCGGTCCTTCACCCACTGGGCCTGGTGGATGTAGAAGGCGGCCTTGTCGAAGCCGCACAGGTCCATGATCCCGAACTGCGAGCTGTTGGTCGGCCAGCCGCTGGGCGAGGGCTCGCCATGATAGTCGAAGCCGGTCCAGACGAAGCCGCCGGCCACGAAGTCGCGCTCAGCGATCGCCCTCCAGGCCGCGCGGTGCGTGTCGATGCCGATCTGGTCGTCATAGCTGTCGAGGACGTGGCGGCCCGGATCGCTGGCGTAGTCGCCGCGGGTCATGAAGGCCGAGGTGTCCTCCGACGAGATCATCGGCAGGTCCGGATGGGCGGCGTGGAAGGCGTCGTAGCTCTGGTGGTTGTAGTTGAAGCCGACCACGTCGACGGCCTGGGAAACATTGGCCGGCTCGAAATAGCCGCTGTTCATCGCCGCCGTCACCGGCCGGGTCCGGTCGAGGGCCTTGACCGCATGGACCATGCGCCGGACCATTTCGCGGCCGGCCGCGCTGCCCTGCATCGGTTCCTCGTTGAACACCGACCACAGGAAGACGCTGGGATGGTTGCGGTCGCGCTGCACCATCCATTCCAGCTGCGCCATGTACTCTGGCGTCGGGTTGAACTGCCGGTTCTCGTCCATCACCAGCAGGCCGTAGCGGTCGCAGAGGTCCAGCAGCACCGGGGAGGGGGCGTTGTGCGAGCAGCGGATCGCGTTGCAGCCGAGCTCCTTGAGCCGGCGAATGCGGAACGCCCAGATCGCGTCCGGGATGGCGACCCCGACTCCGGCGTGGTCCTGGTGCAGGCAGACGCCCTGCACCTTGACCGGCGCATCGTTCAGCAGCAGGCCGCGGGCCGCGTCGAAGCGGATCGTGCGGAAGCCGCAGGGCGTGGCGACCTCGTCGAGGCAGGCCTCGCCGTCCATCAGCCGGGTGCGGACGGTGTAGAGCGCGGGCGCAGCGATGCTCCACAGCCGCGGCGCGGCGACGTCGAGGGTCAGCCGGGCGACGGCGGAATCCAGGGCCGGGACGGCCAGGCCCACGCTCTGCGCGGCGACCACGACGCCGGCCGGGTCGCGCAGCTCGGTCATGACCGTCACCGGCCGGTCGGCGGCGGCGATGCTGGCGACCGTCACCTCCACGGGGACCGTCCAGCCACGCTCGCCCTTGACCGGGTTGGCGTAGACGCCGTCGGTGGCGATATGCACCGCCTGGCGCTTGAGGATCCGGACGTCGCGATAGAGCCCGCCGCCCTCGTACCACCAGCCCTCCATGGCCTGAGCGTCGACGCGGATGGCCAGGCTGTTGGCGTTCTCGCCGTAGCGGGCGAAGGGGGTCAGGTCGATGCGAATAGCGTTGTAGCCGCTGAAGTTGCGGGCCACGATCGTGCCGTTGAACCAGACGGTGGCGAAGGTCGCCGCGGCGCCGATCTCCAGCTCGATATGCTTGCCCTCGTCCTCGGGCGCGAAGCGAAGGGTGTTGCGGTACCAGGCCAGGCCGCGCCGGCGGTAGCCCTGGGCGCGGTTGGCGTTTGGCTCGATCGGCTGGAAGCTGACGAAGTCGTGCGGCAGGGTGACGGTCGGCCATTCGGAATCGTCATAGCCGGCGGCGGCGGCCCCCGAGGCCTTGCCGGCCTTGGCGTTGTCGTAGGAGCCGTCCTGGGTCAGAATCTCGGGGAAGGGGATGTCGCCCTCGTGGAAGCGCCAGCCCTTGTCGAGCAGCAGGTCCTGGCGCGGCGAGGGCGAAGGCGCGGGTTCGGCGCCGAAGACCCTGGCCCCCGGAAGCGCCAGGGCCGCGGCCGCGCCGGTCGTGGTCAGCAGGAAGGCGCGGCGGTCCAGCGGCGGAGGCATGGCGCTCACCCGCCTGCGGGCTTGGGCTTGACGATCCAGTCGTGGGCCGGGTCGTTGCGGAACCTCCATTCGCGCTTCGGCCCGGCCATCACGTTCAAATAGTAGAGGTCGTAGCCGAACGGGGCGCCGACGGGGTGGTAGCCGCGGGGCACCATGACGACGTCGCCGTCCTCGACGCTGACGGTTTCGTCCAGGCTGCGGTCGTCGGTATAGACCCGCTGGAACGCGAAGCCCTGGGGCGGGTCGAGGCGGTGATAATAGGTCTCTTCCAGCGCCGTCTCGCCCTCGCCGGCCGTGTCGTGCTTGTGCGGCGGATAGCTCGACCAGTGGCCGCCGGGGGTCAGCACCTCGACCACCAGCAGGCTGTGGGCCGGCGCGTCCTGGGGCAGGATGTTGCGGACATGCCGGGTGTTGGCCCCTGCGCCGCGCACTTCCCGGGTCATCGCCTCGCCCGGGATCAAGCGCGGCGAGAAGCCGGACGCGCCCGGCGCGGTGCAGAGGGCGATCTCGGCGTCGCCGGAGGCCTCGATCCGGAACTCGGTTTGCGGCGGAACATAGACCGCGCCCGGCGGGGTGTCGTCGAACACCCGCAGGCGCCCGCCGACCGCTGCGAAGGTTTCGCCCCCGGCGGTGATGTCCGCCGTCCCGGCCAGCACGACGACGCAGGTCTCGCGAGCCGGCTCGCAGGCGGCGTAGGTCGCGCCGGCCGACAGCTTCAGCACCCGGAAGCCGACATGCGACCAGCCCGCCGACTGCGGCGTCACGTCCAGGACCACCCCCGCCGCATCGGGCGGGGCGGGGCGCACGCGCAGCCGGCTCATCCGCCCGCTCCCGGCGCCAGGCCCGAGGCCAGGGCTTGCCGTTTCAGGGTCCCAAGGCCGAGCTCGGCATAGGCGCGCGGGTCGGCCTTGGCGGGGTCCTGCTCGGCCTCGAGGATGACCCAGCCTTCATAGTCCTGGCGACGCAGGGCGCGCATCAGGGGGCCGTAGTCGATCTCGCCGTCGCCGGGGACGGTGAACATGCCGGCCAGCACGCCGTCCAGGAAGCTGTCGCCCCGGGCGGCGACCTGGGCGAACACCTCGCGGCGGACGTCCTTGCAGTGAAAATGCCGGATGCGTTCCGGCCAGGTCTCGATCACCGCCAGCGGATCGATCCCGCCCAGCACGGCGTGGCCGGTGTCCAGGGTCAGGCCCACCGCGTCGCTGGTCGCGGCGATGAAGGCGTTCAGGTCATCGGCGTCCTCGACCACGGTGCCCAGGTGGTGGTGATAGGCTAGGGCCAGGCCGTGGCCGGCCACATGGTCGGCGACGGCGCTCAGGCGCTGGCCGAACGCGTCCCACTGGTCCGGCGCCAGGCGCGGCCTCTGCGCCAGCGGCATGGCGCGGTCGCCGTGAATGGCGTTGCTGGTCTCGGCGATGATGAACACCCGGCAGCCCATCGCCTTCAGCAGCGCCAGGTGCGGCTGCAGGGCGGCGATCTCCTCGTCGGCCGTGCGCGTCAGCAGCGAGGCGCTGTACCAGCCGCCCACCAGCTTCAGGTCGAAGCCGTCGAGCAGCGGCCGCAGTTCGGCGGGGTCCTTGGGAAACCGCCCGCCCAGCTCGACGCCGGAAAAGCCCAGCTCGGAAATGTCGCGCAGCACGTCCTGCAAGGCGGTGTCGGCACCCAGTTCGGGCATGTCGTCGTTGATCCAGGCGATCGGGCTCACGCCGAATTCGATGGTCATGGCCGCCCGTCCTTCCTGATCTGCGCGAGCCTGTCTTCATAGGCGCCGCGCGCCGTCTCCGCCCCGACCGCCACGTCCCACCAGGCGCCGCCGGCCTGGGTGGCGCGGCGGGGGTCGGTGCGGATCACGATCACGCGGGTTTGGGTCGCGGCGCGCGCCCGCTGCACGGCGGCCTCGAGGTCCTGGACGGTGTCGACCTGCTCGGCCTCGGCGCCGAGCGCGCGGGCGTGGGCGGCGAAGTCGATGGCCGGCAGTTCGACGTGCAGGCAGTCGGCGAGCAGGTTGTTGAAGCCTTCGCCGCCGCTCGCCCGCTGCAGGCGATCGATGCAGCCGAAGCCGCCATTGTCGAGTACGACGATGATCAGCTTCAGGCCCAGCATCACCGAGGTGGCGATCTCGGAATTGAGCATCAGGTAGCTGCCGTCGCCGACCAGGGCGCAGACCTCGCGCTGGGGCTCGGCCATCTTGACGCCGAGGGCGCCGGCGATCTCGTAGCCCATGCACGAATAGCCGTACTCGACGTGGTAGCCGCCCGCCGCCCGCGTGCGCCACAGCTTGTGCAACTCCCCGGGCAGCCCGCCGGCGGCGGCCATGACGACGGCGTCGGCGGGCAGGGCGCGCTGCAGGGCCCCCAGCACCTGGGCGTCGGAAGGGGGGGCGTCGGAGGGCCCGGCGTCGTCGGCCGCGAAGGCGGCGTCGGTCACCTCGCCCCAGCCGGCCTTGGCCTCCTGCAACCTGTTGAGCCAGGCCTCGGGCGCGCGCCAGTCGCCGAGCCGCTCCGACAGCGCCGACAGGGCCGCGCCCGCGTCGGCGGTCACCGACAGGGCCCCGAACTTGGCCGCGTCGTGGCGGTTGGCGTTGATCTGCACGATCCGCGCCCGAGGATCGAACAGGGCGGCCGAGCCGGTGGTGAAGTCCTGCAACCGCGTGCCGACGCCGATGATCAGGTCGGCGGTGCGGGCCGCGTCGTTGGCCGCGCTCGTGCCGGTGACCCCGACGCCGCCCAGGTTGTTGGGATGGTCCCAGGCGATCGCGCCCTTTCCGGCCTGGGTCTCGGCGAACGGCAGCCGCCGCGCCAGGGCCAGGGCCGCCGTCGCGTCCTCCGCCCCGGAATATTTCACGCCGCCGCCGAGCACCAGCAGCGGCGCGGCCGACTCGTGCAGGGCCGCCGCCAGGTCGGCGATCTCATGCGGATCGGGCGGCGGCGCGCGGATGCGCCAGACCTGCTTGTCGAAGAAGCGCTCCGGAAAATCGAAGCTCTCGGCCTGCACGTCCTGGCACAGGCTCAGGGTCACCGGGCCGCAATCGCCCGGATCGAGCAGCACCGTCATGGCCCGCGGCAGCGCCTTGAGGATCTGCTCGGGACGGGTGATGCGGTCGAAATAGCGCGACACCGGCCGGAAGCAGTCGTTGGCCGAAACCGTCCCGTCGGCGGGATCCTCGATCTGCTGCAGCACCGGATCGGGGCGGCGGCTGGCGTAGACGTCGCCCGGCAGGAACAGGACGGGCAGGCGGTTGACGTGGGCCAGGGCCGCGGCGGTCACCATGTTGGTCGCCCCCGGACCGATCGAGGTGGTGCAGGCCATGGCGCGCCGCCGTTTGGCCTGCTTGGCGAAGGCGATGGCGGCGTGGGCCATGGCCTGCTCGTTGTGGGCCCGGTAGGTCGGCAAGGCCTGGCGGGCGGCGGAGAGGGCCTCGCCCAGGCCCGCGACATTGCCGTGCCCGAAGATCGCCCAGACGCCGGCGAAGAACGGCGTTTCCACGCCGTCGCACGCGACGTGCTGATGCGTGAGATAGCGCACCAGGGCTTGGGCTGTCGTCAGCCGCAGGCTGCTCACGCCGCGCGCTCCTCCGCCTTGAGGGCCGCGCGCCAGGCGTCGATCAGCACCTGGAATTTCTGCGACAGACGGTCCACGGCCTCATCGTCGGTGATCGCATTGGCGAACCAGAGCATGGCGGTCTCCTGGAACAGGGTGCGCCCGACGGCGAAGCCCTTGATGCAGGGGAACCGCGCCGCGACTCCAAACCCCCGCACCAGATCGGCCTCGGGCGCATTGAGCCCCAGCAGCAGGACGCCGCGGCAATGGGGATCATGGGCTTCGATCGTCGCCTGCACCAGCGCCCAGCTCCCCACGTTGAGCTGCGGCTCCAGTTTCCACCAATCCGGGCGGACGCCGATGGAATAGAGCCGCGCCAGGGCCCGGCCGAGGGTGGTGTCGTCGGCCGGCATCTCGGCCGGCGGGATCACCTCGAGCAGCAGTTCGTGGTCGGTCTTGCGGCAGGCGTCCTGCAGCCGCAGCAACTGCCGCTCCTGCTCGGACCTCAGGGGCTCGGGATCGTCGGGATGGTAGGAGACCAGGCACTTGACCACGTGGTTGGCGGGCCAGGTGGCGATCTCCATGCCGACATCGGCCGAGGACTCGAACGTGATCGGGCGCGATTTGGGAACCTCGATCGCCCGCCCGATCCAGTAGGGATAGGCCGCGGCCTCGACCAGGGCGTCCTCGCCCAGCCGCCCGTCGAGCAGCACGCCGAACGAGCCGTCGCCCGCCGCCGCGGCGTCGACGGCCTTTAGGGCCAGGCGTTTGAACTGGGCGATGCGGCCGGGCTCGGCCCCTTGCTCCTGCGCCAGTTGCTCCAGCTGGACGCGGTGGTCGATGGCCAGCACGTTGAGCACGTCATAGTGGCGGCGGCGGCGCTCGACCCAGTTGAGATGGTCGAGAGCGTCGCGGGTGGCCGCGTCGATCGGCCAGCGCCCGGCGTTCATGAAGATGTCCAGCTCGGCCTGGGTGGGCATGGCCGGGCCGCAGGGATGGCGCGAGGCGACCAGGGCGCCGCAGGCGTTGGCGCGGCGCCCGCAGGCCTGCAGGTCCTCGCCCCGCAGCCAGCCGCTCAGGAAGCCCGCGCAGAACGCGTCGCCCGCGCCCAGCACGTTCAGCAGGTCGATGGCGAAGCCCTGGACCTGGAGGCCGTCGTCGACGATCGGGCCGTCGAAGATGGCGCAGCCGCGCGCGCCCTGCTTGCAGACGATGACGGCCGGGGTGGCGGCGCGGATCGCGCGCAGCGACTCGGCGACGGTGTCGGCGCCGCCCATGATGCAGATCTCTTCCTCGGTGCCGACGATCAGGTCGCACAGCGAGGCGATGGTCATCATGGTCCGGGTCACCGCCTCGGCGGCGACGAAGCGGTTTTCGCCCTGGTCCCGGGCGGTCAGGCCCCACAGCACCGGGCGGTAGTCTATGTCGAGGGCGACCTTGCGGCCGGCGGCCTTGGCGAGCTGCGCCGCGCGCAGCGAGGTGGCATAGACATTGTCGCGCGACAGGTGGGTGCCGCTGAGCAGCACGGTCCCGGCCCCCTGCAGCCAGTCCGCGTCAATCTCGGCCGGGGTCAGCGCCATGTCGGCGCAGTTCTCGCGGTAGAAGATCAGCGGGCAGACCTCGGGCTCCAGGATGCCCAGGATCACCAGGGCGGTCAGGCGGTCGGGATCGAGACGGACGCCGCGGGCGTCGACGCCTTCCTGCTCGAGCGATTGCAGGATGAAGCGGCCCATATGGTCGTCGCCGACCCGGGAGATCAGCCCGACCTTCAGGCCCAGGCGGGCCGCGCCGATCACCGTATTGGTCGGCGAGCCGCCGACATATTTGGCGAAGGTCGACATGTTCTCGAGGCGGCCGCCGATCTGCTGGCCGTAGAGATCCACGCCCGCCCGGCCCAGACCGATCAGGTCCAGCTTCGGCGCCTGCCCCGCCGCGTCGCCGCCCGGGGCGCGCGCCTGACTCTCGTTTCGCTCAACCACGCATGGACCCCAACTTGCCCGCAACCGTCGTACAGTTGGAAACTAAATTCCATTCGTTCTCAAAATGCAATTACCATTTCATAACGAAGCGTGGAACGGCGCTCGGCGCTGCGTCGCCGACAAGGGGGAGGGCTAGCCGCCCTTGCCTTCCTCGGGCGGGCGGGCGGTAACGCGGAAGGCGTAGGCGATGACCAGGCTCTGGGCCAGGCACAGGGAAACGGCGAGCGAGCGGAAGTTGCGCACCTCGGCTTCGCGCACCAGAAGCACCTCGCTGGCCAGGGTCGCCAGCGGGCTGACCGCGGAATCGGTGATGGCCAGGATCGGCGCGCCGCGCTCGGCGGCGATCCGGGCGCAGGCGATCGTCTCCTCGGCATAGGCGTGGTAGCTGACGGCCAGCAGCAGGTCGTCCGGGGTCAGGGTCCGGGCGGCCTGGGCGTGGAAGCCGCCGACCCCGTCGATGAACACGGTCTTCTTGCCGATCTGCTGGAACGAATAGGCCAGGTACGAGGCCACCGGAAACGAGCGCCGGGCGCCGGCCACATAGATGGTGTCGGCCTGTTCGAGGCGGTCGACGGCGCGATTGAGGGTCTCCTCGCTGATCGCTTCCTTCAGGTTGGCCAGGGCCAGCGTATCGGCGTCGGCGTGCTCGGCCAGAATGCCGGCGTCGTCGTCGGCGGCGCTGCGGGCGCGGGCGAACTGCCGGACCCGCTCGCCATAGGCCAGGTCGACCCGCCGCGAAAGCAGGTCCTCGCGAATCAGCCGCTGCATCTGGTTGGCGCCGGAAAAGCCCAGGCTCTTGGCGAAGCGGACCACCGCCGAGGGTTGCACGCCCGAGCGCTGCGAGACCAGGGACAGGGTCTCGAAGGCCAGGTCGTCGGGCTGGTCCAGCACGTAGCGCGCAACTTGCTTCATGCGCTTGCTGAGACCGTCATAGACTTCGAGGATCTGGGCGCGCAGCGCTTCAGCAGTTTCGGGAGGCGCCGTCATGCATGGGTCCGCTTATCATATAGGCGATAATGTCCTGGCGGAGGGCTCGGCGCCACGACGGCTCGCCATGCCAAGCCCTAGACCAAATCATGCCGCCGTCAAATGCAAAAGTGTTGCAAATTCCACATTGACATAATTTGGAATATTCTTTCCAAATCGACGCCGACCTGAACGGTAAGATCTTGCTGGAGTCCGGATGTTTCCCATAGCGGTAATCGGCGCCGGACGCATCGGGCGGATCCATGCCCGCAACGTCGCCGCGCACCCGGAACTCGTCCTGGCGGGCGTGTCCGATCCGGTCGCCATGACGGCGGCGGAGGTCGCGGCAGAGACCGGGGCGGCGGTTCTTTCGTTCGAGGCGGTGATCGGCGATCCCCGGATCCGCGGGGTCATCATCGCCAGCCCGACCCAGCAGCACCTCGCCCAGGCCGCGGCGGCCATCGCCGCCGGCAAGGCGGTGCTGTGCGAAAAGCCGCTGGACCTCGACCTGGCCAAGGCCCGCGCCGCCGAGGGCGCCCTGGGCGGCGGCCAGCCGCTGGTGCTGGGCTTCAACCGCCGCTTCGACCGCCATTTCGCCGGCCTGAAGCAGCAGCTGCTGGCCGGCCGGATCGGCGCGCTCGAATCGCTGCTGATCATCAGCCACGACCCGGCGCCGCCGCCGGCGGAGTACGTCAGGACCTCGGGCGGCCTGTTCAAGGACATGGCGATCCACGATTTCGACATGGCCCGCTTCCTGCTCGATGAGGAGCCGGTGGAGGTGTTCGCCAGCACCGCCTGCCTGGTCGATCCGGCCATCGGCGCGGCCGGCGATGTCGACACCGCCAAGACCATCCTGAAGACCGCCTCCGGCAAAATCTGCGTGATCAGCAACTCGCGCCGTTCCGGCTACGGCTACGACCAGCGCATCGAGGCCTATGGCGCGGGCGGGCTGCTGAGGGCCGACAACGTGCTGGAGAGCACGGTGTCGCACTGGGGCGGCGAAGGCGCCCAGGCCGACCGCTTTCAGAACTTCTTCCTCGACCGCTACGCACAGGCCTATCGCGCCGAACTCGACCACTTCGTCGAGGTGATCGCCGGGCGCAGCCCGCCCGCGGTCGGCTATCGCGACGGGGTGAGGGCGCTGGAGCTGGCCGAGGCGGCCGACGCCTCGGCGCGCAGCGGCCAAAGCGTGAAGGTGTAGCCGGTGTCCGCCAGCCCTCAGCCCGCCGATCTGCCCGGCCGCGTCGCGCCGGACCGCGCCATCGGCTTCTGGGGCGCCTTGTCGACCAACATTCTCAACATGGTCGGGATCGGGCCCTTCATCACCATTCCCCTGGCCCTGGGGGCGATGGGCGGGCCGCAGGCCCTGCTCGGCTGGGTGCTGGGCGCCTTCATCTCGCTGTGCGACGGCCTGGTCTGGGCCGAGCTGGGCGCGGCCATGCCCGATTCCGGCGGCTCCTACGTCTATCTCAAGCGGCTGTTCGGCGAGCGGGGCCTGGGCAACATGCTGGCCTTCCTGCTGCTCTGGCAGACCCTGGTCAACGGTCCGCTCAACGTCGCGGCCGGGGCGGTCGGCCTGACCAACTACGCCAGCTACATCTTTCCCTCGCTCAGCCACGGCGCCCTGATCGGCGTGGCCGCGGTGCTTTGCCTGGTCAGCACGGCGCTGCTCTATCGCGACATCCGCTCGGTGCAGCGCATCTCCCAGGTCACCACCTTGATCGTCATCGGCGCCCTGGCCTGGATCATCCTGTCCGGCGTCTTCCACTTCCACGCCGCGCGGGCGTTCGACTTCCCGCCGGGGGCCTTCACCCTGCACACCGGCTTCTTCGCCGGCCTGGGCACGACGACGCTGATCGCGATCTACGACTGCGGCGGCTACGCCAATGTCTGCCGCCTGGGCGGCGAGGTGAAGAACCCGCAGCGCAACATTCCGAACTCGATCATCGCCTCCATCATCCTGATCGCCCTGCTCTATATCGGGCTCAACCTGTCGATCCTGGGCACCATGCCCTGGCGCGAGGTCGTGGCCTCCAAGGCTGTCGTCGCCGACTTCATGCACGCCCTCTACGGGCGTACCGGCGGGGTCATCGTCGCAGGCCTGATCATGATCGCCGGCTGGGGCTCGATCTATGTGGTGCTGCTGGGCTATTCGCGCGTGCCCTACGCCGCCGCCGCCGAGGGACGGTTCTTCAAGCCCTTCGCCGCCCTGCACCCGAAGGGGCATTTCCCGACGGTGTCGCTGGTGTTCATGGGCGTGGCCTCGGCCGTGTGCTGCCTGGTCCGGCTCGACGCCCTGATCGAGGTGCTGATCGTCATCCAGACCCTGTTCCAGTACAGCGTGCAGTGCATCGGGGTCATCGTCCGGCGCAAGGCGCTCAAGGAAATCGGCATGCCCTACAGGATGCCGCTGTTCCCGCTGCCGGCCCTGCTGGCCCTGGCCGGCTGGATCTACATCGTCACCACCAGCAAGCTGATCTACATCGGCCTGGGCGTGGTGCTGTTCGCGGTCGGCAGCCTGATCTTCCTGCTGCTCGCCCACCGCCGCAAGGAATGGCCGTTCGCCGTCCCGATCGTCCAGCCGGCCGGGGCCTGACCATGCGGGCGTCCAGCAAGAGCCATGACGTCGCGGTGGTCGGCGAGCTCTATGTCGACCACGTCTTTTCCGGCTTCGAGGCCTGGCCGGCGCCCGGCGTCGAGATCGTCACCGACGACTATACCCGCGAGCTCGGCGGGGGGGCGGCGACCACCGCCTGCGGCCTGGCCCGGCTGGGCCGTTCGGTGCGGCTGATCGGCCTGATCGGCGCGGCCGACGCGCCGTGGATCGGCCAGCGCCTGGCGGGCTTCGGCGTCGCCGCCGACGGCCTGCGCCTCGTCGCCGACGGCGTGACCGGCGTGACCCTCAGCGTCTCCACCCGCGAGGACCGGTCGTTCTTCACCCACCTGGGCGTCAATCGCGAGCTGGCGGCCGCCCTGGCGACCGCCGAGACCGCCGCCGAACTGGCCGGCGCGCGCCACGTCCACTTCGCCCTGCCGCTGCCCCGCGCCGTGGCCGAGCGGCTGTTGCCGGTCCTCAGGCGCGCCGGCTGCACGACCTCGCTCGACGTCGGCTATCAGCCCGACTGGCTGGCGGACCCGGCCAATACGGCGACCCTGGCCCAGATCGACCACTTCCTGCCCAATGAGAAAGAGGCCGAGCTGTGGTGCGGCGCGCCGGGCGAGGAGGCCTTCTTCGCCCACGCCGCGCGGCTGGGCCTGGTCCGTCCGCTGCTGAAGCTGGGGGCGCGCGGCGCCGCGGCCGAGGAGGGCGGGCGGCGCGACCGGGCCCAGCCGCCGGCCGTTGCGGCGCTCGACACCACCGGGGCCGGCGACGCCTTCGACGCCGGCTTCATTGACGCCCTGTTGGACGGCGTCCCGCTGGCGCAGCGGCTCGGCCGGGCCTGCGTCGTCGGCGCCCTGTCGACCCGCGCCGCCGGCGCCCTCAGCGCCCTGCCGACTTCAGACGACGTAAAGGCCGTTCATGACCACGCTTCCGTCCCTTAGGGTTTCGCTGATCGGCGGCGGCGGCATCCGCACGCCGCTGGTGATTTTCGGCCTGAACGACCTGTCGCGCACGCTGGGCATCTCGGAGGTCGTGCTCTACGACCCCGACACCGCCCGCGTGCAGCTGATGGCGCAGCTGGGTCGCGCGATCGTCGCGCGCGAGGGCGGCGACCTGAAGATCACCGTGGCCGCGCGCATCGAGGAGGCCATCGAGGGCTGCGCCTTCGTGCTCAACTCGATCCGGGTCGGCGGCATCCGTTCGCGCGCCGCCGACGAGCTGGCCAGCATCAAGAACGGCTATCCCGGCCAGGAAACGACGGGCCCGGCCGGCGCGGCCATGGCCCTGCGCACCGTGCCGGTGGTCCTGGAACAGGCGCGGCTGGTCGAAAAGCTGAACCCCGAGGCGTGGATCGTCTCCTTCACCAATCCGGCCGGCCTGGTCACCCAGGCGATCTCCACCCACACCGCGGCCAAGGTGGTGGGCATCTGCGACACGCCGATCGAGCTGATCCACAACATCACCCGCGCCCTGGGCGCGAGCGCCGAGGCGGTGCGCTGCGAATATGTCGGGCTCAACCACCTGGGCTGGCTGCGGAAGATCAGCCTGAACGGCGAAGACGTCACCGCCCGGGTGCTCGCCGACGACGCCATTCTGGCCCAGGCCTATTCGGCGCCGATCTTCGACCCGGAGATGATCCGCCAGCTCGGCCTGATCCCGACCGAATACCTTTATTTCTACTATTGCCGGCGCAAGGCCCTGGCCAACCAGGTCGCCCACGGCGGCAGCCGCGGCGCGGAGGTGGACAAGCTCAACACCGAGCTGCTGCAGACCCTCGACGGCCATCTGCGGGCTGGCGACGGCGCCGCCGCGGTCGAGGCCTACGCGGCCTATCTGAACCGCCGCTCGGGCTCCTACATGCGGCTCGAAGCCAGCGGCGGTTCGGCCTTCGACGCCGAGGCGACGTTCGACATCGACCCGTTCCGCGTCGCCAGCGGCTATCACATCATCGCCATGGACGTCATCCGCGCCCTCAGTTCCGAGACGCCGGCCCGGCTGATCGTCAACACCCGCAACCGCGGGGCCCTGGCCGACCTGGCCGATGACGACGTCATCGAAACCACCTGCGCGGTCAGCCGGGCGGGGGTCTTCCCCGAGCCGCTGGGCGAACTGCCCGACGAGACGCGCGGGCTGGTCACCGCCATCAAGGCCTATGAGCGCGCCGCCATCAAGGCGGCCCTGACCCCGCCGATCGAGCCCCTGGCCCGGCTGCGGCAGAGAAAGGCCTTCCTGCTCCATCCCGCCATCCAGGACTGGGAGGCGACCGATCCGCTGATCCGCGACCTGCTCGACCCGACCTGCATCCATTGCTGATCCGCGGAGAGGCGGGGAGGGCGTGCCCCGCAGTGAACTTTATGAGGGCGTTTCGTTCGTGAAATCAGGGTGTTGCGGCGCGACCATGCATAGGTTCCGAGCGTTCTGGTCTGATTTATGAAACGACATTATCATTTATAGACAAAATGCAAATTATGTTCCAAATTTCTCAACAGGCCGGCAGGGGCTTGGGCCGAGCCGCAAGAGCGGCATGCAACTAGGAAGGTGGGGAACATGGCGGGTTTCATCGGACGGAGGGCCCTTCTCAACGCATCGGCCCTGACGGCGCTCAGCGTCTGCGGCGTGCTCGCCGCGACGGGGGCCTGGGCCGGGGACATTTCCGGGAAGGTCAAGGACGCGGGCACCAGCGGGCCGCTGGCCGGGGCCACGGTCGACATACCGGGCTTGCCGTTCAAGGCCACCACCGGCGCCGACGGGACCTTCGTCCTCAGCGGCGTGCCGGCGGGCCAGTACAATGTCGAAGCCTATGCGCGAGGCTATGACATCGGCGCGGCGACCCTGCGCGTACCGACCACCGGCGCGGCGTCGGTCGAGTTTGTGGCTCGCCCGACCCTCGACGAGATCGTCGTCGTCAGCAACCGGTTCAGCGCCCGCCAGGCCCAGCTCAAGGCGGCCCAGGCGATCTCGGTGCTGTCGGAATCCGACCTCCAGCACACGGCCGTGCATAACGCCGCCGAGGTGCTGGGCCTGATGCCCAGCGTCAACGTGATGATGACCGGCAACTCCTTTATCGGCGGCATTGACGGCGCCTCGCGCGGCGAAGGCCAGTACGTCTCGATCCGCTCGATGAACGCGGAATATAACGTCAACCTGATCAACGGCGTCGAAGTGGCCACCGCGCAGCCCTATTCGCGCGGCGTCCAGCTCAACCTGATCCCGCCGTCCGGCCTGCAGACCGTCATCCTCAACAAGACCTCCACGGCCGACATGGACGGGGACGCGATCGGCGGCACCATCGACTTCCGCACGCCGACCGCCTTCGATTTCGCCGCCAAGCAGACCGGTTCGATTTCGTTGAGCGGCAACTACGAAAGCCAGGCCCACGCCCTGCACGCCAAGGACAAGGGTTACGGCGCGACGGCCGACTTCTCGCGCAAGTTCGGTCCGGACGAGAATTTCGGCGTCTATGTCAGCGGCTATTACAACCGGCGCAACTACGCCAACTCCGAGCTCGGCGGCGTCATGGAGGCCGCCGGCGGCGACCGCGCCTATGCGCTGTCCTATGTCGACGCCAGCGGCAACATTCCCGCCAGCATGAACCCGATCGATGACCTGATCCTGGCGGGCTTCAACGTCGGGGTGTCCAGCGGCCAGACCAAGCTCTGGGGCGGCACCGCCTCGCTCGACTGGAGGCCGGACGCCGACTCCAGCTACTACGCGCACTTCACCTATGCGCACGACGACACCACCCAGAACTCGATCCTCAACCAGATCGTCGGCGAGGGCACGGTGCGTAACGAAGGTACGGCCCCGGTCGACTCCGAAGGCACGGTCCTGCCCGGCTATGTCGCCGCGGGCGCGGGTCTCTACCAGACCCTGATCCCGTCGGTGTCCAACCGCCTCTGGTACGAGACCAACCCGGAGACGGCGGTGCTCAGCACGGTGGAGCTTGGGGCCCGCAAGGCCTTCGGCTCCTGGCATATCGAGCCCAGCGTCTTCTATTCGTTCGGCCGCAACGACCGCCCCGACCACCTGGAACTGTGGACCACCTCGATCCCGACCGGTTCGTCGAGCAGCGGCGCCAGCCCCTATGGCGCGGCGACCCTGGTCACCTATCGCGACAACCTGCCGGTCGCGCATCTGACGCCGGGCATGCAGTTCTCCGCCGAGAACCCGGGCACCATGCCGGGCCCCTGCTGCTACGAGCTGACCTCGGGGATGAGCGACCAGAAGAAGTACGGCGGGCGGTTCGACGCCGGCTATGACTTCGCCGCCGGCGCCCTGCTGAAGGAAATCAATTTCGGCGCCAAGTACGTCAGCAGCAAGCGCAACGTCAGCAACCGCGACTACACCGTCAACGAACCCTCGCCGGCGGCCAGCTTCGCGGCCGATACGGCGATCCTGTCGGGCTACTATCCGGGCTTCCCCGGCCACTATGACTATCCGATCCCGATCATCGTCCACTCCGAACTCGACCGCCGCTTCCACGCCCTGACCGCCACCCAGGCCCAGCTCGACGCGGCCAGCGACGTCTGCACCTCCGGCAGCACGCCGGAGGGCGTGACCACCAACTACAACTGCAACACCCTGTCGGGCACCGAGGACGTCGCGGCGGCCTACATCTCGGCGAAGTTCGGCAACGACGTTTGGGAGATCATCCCCGGCGCCCGCTACGAGTCGGCCAAGATCCACAACACCTACTGGGTGCGAGGGCCCGAGCAATTCGCGTCTAATAAGTCCGACTTCTCCGAATTCCTGCCCAGCATCTTCTTCAACTACCGGCCGACCTCGGCGACCGTCTATCGCGCCTCGATCTGGACCAGCTACACGCGGCCGCCGTTCTTCCAGTTGGGCGGCAGCTCGTCGACCAGCTTCGATCCGTCGAGCGGCACGACCACGGTGCGCAAGGGCAATCCGGACCTGAAGCCGATCGAGGCGATCAATTTCGACGTCAGCGGGACCTGGACCACCGATAGCGGCGGCTTCTACAGCGCCGGCCTGTTCTACAAGCGCCTGAGCCACTACCTCTACGACAGCGGCACCGGCTATGTGAACGCCGACCCCTTGACCAGCGGGGCGACCCTGACCAGCCAGCCGCGCAACGGCGGCGACGGCAAGATCCTGGGCCTGGAGCTGGAAGGCCAGCAGCGCCTTTCGGGCATGCCCGCGCCGTTCGACGGAATCTCGATCGGCGGCAACGTGACGTTCCAGTCGTCCAAGGTGGACATCGGCACCGACTGGGGACGTGACGAGCGGATCCAGAACGCGCCCGACATCACCGGCAACGCCGGGATCTACTACGCCAAGGGCGGCTTCTCGCTGGACGTCCTCTATCACTATTCGAGCGCCTACGTCGCCGAGTACGACAAGCTGGGCAAGAACGGCTCGTGGGACGACCTGTGGGTCCGGCCGGTCAGCCGGGTCGACCTCCACGCCGGCTACGAGTTCGGCGACGTCCGCTTCGACCTGTCGGTGGCCAACCTGCTGGGCGGCTACAGCTACTGGTCGCACATCGGCGAGGACACCCTGGCGATCTCCGACGTCATCGACTCCGGCCGAACCGTTCTGGCGTCGGTGAAATACAAGTTCTGACGCCCGCCATCCCGGGTCCCCCCCGAGAGGAATGCGTCTCCTCCGAGGCGCATTTCACTGGCCTTCGATCGGACTCCCTGCCGATCGAAGGCCGTTTTTTTGAAGGGCGTTGCGAACCGGCGGCGGCGATCCTCCAATGCGTCCAGCGTAAACTTATCGGCGAAGGGAACTTCCATGCTGTCGCGTCGCACCCTGATGATCACCGCGGCCGCCTCCGGCCTGGCCTCCGGCGTGGGCCTGAGCCCGTCCGGGGCGTTCGCGCGCGGCGCGGGAACCTTGCTGGGCGCCCAGGTCGATCCGCTGATCGGGACCGGCGGCCACGGCCACGTCTATCCCGGCGCCAGCCTGCCGTTTGGCATGGTGCAGCTGAGCCCCGACACCGACAACGCCCGCTGGGACGCCTCGTCGGGCTACTATTACGGCGACGCGACCCTGCTCGGCTTCTCCCACACTCACCTGTCCGGCACCGGGGTCGGCGACATGCTGGACCTGCTGGTCGTGCCGCAGGTCCGCGAGGTGCGGCTGCGGCCCGGAACCCTGGCCGCGCCCGAAGGCGGCTACCGTACGCGGATGGACCACGCGGCGGAAACGGCGCGGCCCGGCTACTACCGCCTGGTCCTGCCGGAGTCCGGCATAGGCTGCGAGCTGACGGCCACCGAGCGCGCCGGCCTGCACCGCTACACCTTCCCGGCCGGCCAGGACGCGCATCTGCTGATCGACTGGGCCCACGGCTCGCAGGAGAACGACGCCCGGCCGTGCAAGGTCAGCGACGCCCATCTGCGGCTGATCGGGCGCGACACCCTGGTCGGCTCGCGCCGCGTCAGCCAATGGGCTGGCGGCCGGGTCATCCACTTCGCCCTCAAGCTCTCGCGCCCCTTCGTCGCCGCGCGGCTCTATAGTAACGACGTGCCCCTGGCGGACGGGGCGACCCGGGCCGACGGGGCGGCGCTCAAGTGCGTGTTCGATTACGGCCGCGGCCTCGACGCCCCGCTGCTGGTCAAGGTCGGGCTGTCGGCGGTGGACATCGACGGGGCGCTGAACAATCTCGACCGCGAGGTTCCCGGTTTCGACTTCGACGGGGCGCGGACCGCGGCGGCCGCCGCCTGGGAGGTCGAGCTCGCGCGCATCCGCATCGACACCCCGTCCGACGTCGATCGCCGGATCTTCTACGCCGCGCTCTACCACGCCCAGCTGGCGCCGACCCTGTTCAGCGACGCCGACGGACGCTATCGCGGCATGGACACCAAGGTGCGTCAGCTGCCCGCCGGCCAGCGCAACTACAGCACCTACAGCCTCTGGGACACCTACCGCGCCTGGCATCCGCTGATGACCCTGATCGCGCCGGACCGCGCCGCCGCCTTCGCCCGCAACCTGGTGGACATGGGCCTGGAGAGCCCGAGCGGGCCCTGCATCTGGCCGCTGCAGGGCATCGAGACCTTCTGCATGATCGGCTGGCATTCGGCGGTCGTCATCGCTGAGGCCCTGCACAAGCAACTGCCCGGCGTCGACGCCAAGACGGCGTGGTCGCTATACAAGGATCTGGCCTTCAACAGCCCCGCCGCCGGCGTCCGGGCCTATCGCGCCAAGGGCTACATCCCGTGCGACCTGGAGGACCAGTCGGTCAGCAAGACGCTGGAATACGCCTATGACGACTGGGCGATGGCCCGCATCGCCGACGCCGCCGGCGATCGCGCCTCGGCCGAGGCGCTACGGACGCGCTCGAAGAACTATCGCAACCTGTTCGACGCCAAGAGCCGCTTCGCGCGGCCGCGCAATGCCGACGGCGGCTGGGCCGAGCCGTTCGACCCCCGGGGCATGGGCCACAATCCCACGGTCTGGTGGGACTATACCGAGTGCAACAGCTGGCAGGCCACCTTCCTCAACCAGCATGACGTCTACAGCTATATCGAGCTGTTCGGCGGCGACGCCGCCTTCGAGGCCAAGCTCGACGCGCTGTTCAACGCCTCCTCCGAGCTGCCGCCCGACGCGCCGCCCGACATGTCGGGGCTGATCGGCCAGTACATCCACGGCAACGAGCCCAGCCACCACATCGCCTATCTCTACGCCTTCTGCGGCGCGCACCATAAGACCCAGGCCCGCGTGCGGATGCTGCTGAAGAGCCAGTACCGCGCCGCGCCCGACGGCGTCGCCGGCAACGAGGACTGCGGCCAGATGAGCGCCTGGTACATCCTCAGCGCGCTTGGCTTCTATCCGGTCGATCCGGTCAGTGGCGTCTATGTGTTCGGCGCGCCGCTGTTCCCGCGCGCGCAGATCGCCCTGCCGGGGGACAAGACGCTGACGATCATCGCCGACGGCGTCGACGACGCCCACGTCTATATCGGCGCGGTGACGCGGAACGGCCGGCCCTACACGAAGTCGTGGATCAGCCATGCCGACCTGATGGCCGGCGGCGAGCTGCGATTTTCGATGTCGGCCGCCCCCAACGCCGCCTTCGGCGCCGCCCCCGCCGACCGCCCGCCGTCGTTCACCCTGGCCTAGCCGGCGTCGGGGTTTCAGGTCTGCAGAAGGGGGAAATGGTGGATGCTGCAGGGATTGAACCTGCGACCCCCTCGGTGTGAACGAGGTGCTCTCCCGCTGAGCTAAGCATCCTTATCGCGCGTCCAAGACATGGACCTCGTCGCGAGAGGAGGGGCGTATAGCCCGGCTCTTCGGGGCGCGCAAGAGGCGAAACTCCCTTACTGGCCCGCCTGTTGTCAAAATCCCCAGGCCCGTGGCGACGGTCGACCGACGATGAATTTCGCGGCGTCCCGAGGCTGTGGAAGCGGGTCAAGAGCGTTGCTCTTCGGCGATGGTCCTTTAGCTCCTTTAGGCGACCACGCGCTCCTTTCCCGAGCGTTTCTGGAGAATATCTGGGGAGCAGATCCGTCCCTCGGAAACCCGGCGAGAGTTCTCACGGCCCGCGTCGGATCTGGCTCGAACTGGATGTCGCCTCCGCGGTGTTTTCCGCCGCATCCGACGCAACGCCTGGCCAAAGGCGATAGGTGTCCGAGCGAGCGCCGCGCCGCGCAATCGGCGCGTTGGCGGAAGCTCAGAGCGCGACCGGCCAGCCGTCGTCGGTCCAGCCCAGGGGTTGGATCCGCAGGGTCGGAACCCCGCCCCGGCGGGCGTCATAGGCGTGGTAGACGATCAGGTCGCGGTCACCGTCGTGGAGGACGGCGACGTGGCCGGGACCCTTGAAGCGCTTGGCCGGGTCGAGGTCGGCGTGCAGCACGATCAGGCCGCCGTCGTCGAGCATGGCCTTTCCGTTGCGGTCGACATAGGGACCGGCCAGGTCGCGGGACCGGCCGACCACGGTGTAGTAGCTGCTGTCGGCGCCGCGACAGCAGAAGTCGAATGAGGCGAACAGGTAGAACCAGCCGCGCCGCGCGATGATGTAGGGCGCCTCGATCGCATGGGGGCGGCTGCGGGCGGCCAGGGCGGTCAGGGGCGCGCCGGGTCTGGGCTTGCCGGTCGCCGGGTCGAGTTCGACCAGCTTCAGGCCCGACCAGAAGCTGCCGAACGCCAGCCAGACGCGGCCGTCGGCGGCGGCGACGATGTTGGGGTCGATGGCGTTGAAGTCGTCGCCGGCCTGCGAGGCCAGCACCACCCCCTCGTCGCGCCAGCCGAAGGCCGGATCGGTCCGGTCGAGGGTGGCGGTGGTCTGCAGGGCGATGGCCGAGCGGTTCTTCCCGAAGGTCGAGAGGGCGTAATAGAGGTGGTAGCGGCCGTTGATCAGGCTGATGTCCGGCGCCCAGGCCCCGCGCGTTCCGGGCACGGCCTTCTGGGCCCAGTCGGGCAGGGCGGGCATCACCGCGCCGGCCAGGGTCCAGGTGACGAGGTCGGGCGAGGTGCGCCAGGGGATCAGGCCAGGCTTCTGGCCGACCTGGCTGGTGCAGAACAGGTGATAGGTGTCGCCCTGCTTGATGATGCAGGGGTCGTGGACGGGCGACAGGTCGCCGGCCAGCCGGTCGTTGAGGCTGGCGGCGGCCCCGGCGGCCAGGGGCCGGGCCAGGGCGGCCGCCGCGCCCAGGGTCAGCAGGGCCCGTCTGCGGGTCGGCATGGGGGACGCTCCGGCGAAGGCGGGCGCCCGGCCGCGAGGGCCGGACGCCCTGGGCCCTACATCTTCCAGCGGAAGCCGACCAGGACCTGGCGGTCGTAGCGGCGGGTGTCGCGCGGATAGAGGTGCTTGTCGGTGAAGTAGTCCTTGAACTCGGTGTCGAGCAGATTCACCCCTTCGAGGGTCAGGGTGAGGTTGCCGCCGACCTTGTAGGACAGGCTGGCGTCCATCTGGGCGGTGTCGTCGGCGATCAGGTCGAAGCCGCTGTTCTCGAAATTGGGCGTGTCGAGGAAGTGCTGGCGCCAGTTATAGGCCACCCGCCCGGACAGCGGACCCTTCTCGTAGAGCAGGGCGAGGTTGTAGGACAGTTTCGACAGCCCGCGGAAATCGGTCTTCACGCCAGTGACGGCGTTCTTCATCGACCCGTCCATGATGGTCACGTTGGCCTGCAGGCCTAGGCCGCCGAGCGGACCCGGCAGGAAGTCGTAGAACTGCTGGTAGCCCAGTTCGACGCCCTGCAGCTTGTCCGATCCCGAATTGCTGGGCCGGGTCATGATGTAGGTGGTGCCGTTGATCGACTCGTTGGCCGAGGTGGTCTCGATGTAGCCGTTGATGTCGCGGTGGAAGTAGGCGGCGGTCAGGAAACCGTCGGCGGCGAAGTACCATTCCAGTGCGGCGTCGACGCTGTCGGACTTTACCGGCTTGAGCTTGGGATTGCCGCCCGAGCCCGACAGGAAGGTGGTGTTGGACACCACGGTCGACAGCGACACGCCGGGGTTCAACTGGGCGAAGTCGGGCCGGGTGACGGTCCTGCCGACCGAAAGGCGGGCGATCAGGTCAGGCCGCAGGTTGAACTTGAAGTTGGCGCTGGGCAGCAGGTCGACCGAGGAGTTCTTCTGACTGGTCGGGGTGTAGACCAGCACCGAGGTGGCGGTGTCGACATTGTTGCCGCCCAGGGTCTGGTCGGTGCGCACCAGGCGCAGGCCAACCACGCCGCTCCAGGGCACGCTGCCCAGGTCGCCGCCGATCTTGCTCTGGACGTAGCCGGCGATGGTCTTCTCGACGTCGGAGAAGAACATGCCCGGATCGATCCTGCGCTTGCCGGTGACCGGATCGTTGCGCAGGGCGAACTCGGCGGCCGTGGTCAGCGAGCGATCATAGGCCAGCGCCGTCGCCGCCCGGACCTTGTCGGTGTTGTTGAGCAGGTAGGCGGCGCTCGGCGTGTACCACTGGGTGGTGACATAGTCGGGGCCGCCGCTGGCCATGGCCTCGGACAGGCCGTTCAGGCCGGGCAGCGAATTCACCGACGAGGCGGCGAAGGGATAGGCCGCGCCGCCATACGACTGGTTGGATTCGGCGTCGCGGTCGGCGTAGCGGACGCCGGCGCTGATCTCGCGCACCAGGCCGTCGTCGGGCGCGGTGTAGACGACGTCGGCCCGCCAATCGACCGAGTGGCCGGTCTGCTTCCCGTAGTTGTCGAACCAGTTGACGATGTTGTAGCCGGCCGGGTTGGTGATGTCGTAGCCGGGGCTGTTATAGTTCAGCTGGGCGACGCCGTCGTGGCTGGTGTCGACCTGGACCAGCGGCACCACGGTCCCGCTGTCCATGATCGGGTTCTCGTACCGGAAGAACGAGTTGGTCACCGACAGGTCGGTCGAGACCTTGAAATCGCCCAGGCGCCGCGAGCCGCCCAGCGAGAACTGGTTGGTGTTGGAGTGCTGGTCGTTGGCCTGGGTCGACATGATCGTGAAGACGTTGTGGTTGGTCAGCGTCTTCAGTTGGTTGGTGCCCGGGAACACGGTGGCCGAGAGGTTACCGTCGCCCAGCCAGGGCAGGCCGACCAGGAAGTCGAGTTCGAACTTGTTCCTGTAGTCGGTGTCGAAGCCTTCGAAGTACAGCTCGGTGTCGTCATCGGGCCGCCATTGCAGGGCGAAGTTGACCGCCTTGCGCTTGCGGTCGCCGGCGATCGGGATGTAGCCCATCACGAACGGGCCCTGCACGTCATCCTGCGGCGCTGGATGGGCGGCGTTGAACGAGCCGCAGGTCCGGTTCTTGGTCCCGTCGGCGCAGAGCGTCTTGGGGTCGGGGCGCACGTTGAAGGCGCGCTCTTCATGATAGTTGCGCTCGACGAAGGACACGCCGATCAGGGCGCCGACCTCGCCATATTTGGTGTCCCAGCGGTTCGAGGCGGTGGCCCCGAAGTCCGGATCCCACGACTTGGCCTTGTCGGCGTAGTCGGCGTGGCCGAAGGCGTTGAACTGGGCGCCGGCGAAGTCGAACGGCCGGCGGGTGCGCACGTCGATGGCCCCGGCGATGCCGCCTTCGATCTGGTCGGCCGCGGCGCTCTTATAGACGTCGACCCGCTGCAGCATGTTGGCGGGGATGTCGGCCAGGGCGATGTAGCGGCCGGTGGTGGTGAACACCTCGCGGCCGTTGAGCACGGTGACGAGGTTGGGCAGGCCGCGGATCAGCACCGAATTGGCCTCGCCGGAGTCGCGGCGCACCTGGATGCCGGTGACCCGGGCCAGGGCGTCGGCGACGTTGTTGTCCGGCAGCTTGCCGACGTCCTCGGCGACGATCGAGTCGACGACCAGGTCGTTGTTTTTCTTGATCTGCTGCGCGCTCTGGGCGGCCTTGCGCTGACCGGTGACGACGATCTCCTCGACCGTCTGGTCGTTCTTGGTCGCGGCGGTCTGGGCCAAGGCGGGCGCGGCGGCCAGCATGGCCGTGGCCGAGGCGGCCGAAATCAGCAGGGCTCGGCGCACGGCGGAGCGGATCGGCTTTTGGATGCCGGTAGTCATGGATGTCCCTCCCAGGTTTCATCGTCTCCCCGTCTGCGCGGGGCGTTTCTCGATGAGCGTTAGCTTGTCTGACAAATGGATGAAGCGCAAGCGTATTGCGCAGGGAGGGCGTGAAATGGAAGCGGTATTCTGGCGCGCAAGCGGCGTGCAATGAGCCGATAAATGTTCGCTTTATTGTTATGATAAATGATGATAATGCAGCGAAATCAATTGGATGTTGCCTGATCCTTCGGGGGCGTCGATAGAGCAGCGGGTTGAGGCCGACGTCAGGGCGGTTGAAAGCTCTGGCGCGAAAAACGCACGAATCTTGGTCAGACAAATAAATAGATTGCACGGCTGGTGAGCGCCGACGGGGATCCCGAGCGGTGGCGGCCGTGGACGCGGCCGCCGCCGTGAGAATCAGCCCCGCGCCAGGCTGATCACGTTCCAGGATTGGCGCTTGAGGGTGGCGGTCAGGCGACCGCCCTCCAGCCTGGCCGTCGGGTTGGCGACCGGCGAGACGGCGTCCGGCGCGGCCTTGGTGTTGGTCCTCTTCAGGTCGGGGTCGTGCAGCTGGGTCGCGCCGGCGATCGCCAGGTCGTCGGCGACGCCGCGCAGGTCGACCGACAGCGCCATGTCCTCGGTGACGCTGCGGTTCAGGGCGAACAAGGTGGCCGCGCCCGTCTCGGGGTCGCGAACGATCGTGGCGAGCAGGGTGGGGACCTCGCCATGGGCCTTGGTCGGGAAGGCGCCCGTCTCGACCTTCAGCTTCAGCACCTCGCCGCGGCCGTGGCGGGCGCAGTCGGCGAACGGGTGGAAGATGGTCTGGCGCCAGGCCGGGCCGCCGGTCTCGGTCATGATCGGGCCGATGACATTGACCAGCTGGGCCAGGCACCCGGCCTTCACCCGGTCGGCGTTGTTCATCATCACGATCAGGCAGCCGCCCACCACCAGGGCGTCCTCGTGATTATAGACCTCCTCGATCAGCGGCGGGGCCTCGGGCCAGCCGGGCTTCCTCAGGTCGTCGGGGCCGCTGGCCTTGTACCAGACGTTCCATTCGTCCAGCGACAGCATGATCCGCTTCTTGGAGCGGCGCTTCGCGGCCACGGCGTCGGCGATCGCGGCCACCTCGCGGATGAAGTGGTCCAGGTCGTCGATCGTGGCCAGGAACTCGTGGATGTCGTCGGCGTCGTTGCGGCAATAATGGTGCAGCGAGATGTAGTCGACCTGGTCGAAGCACTGGTCCAGCACCTCGTACTCCCACTTGCCGTAGGTAGGCATGGCCCGCTGCGACGAGCCGCAGGCGGTCAGTTCGATGGTGGGGTCGACCCACTTCATCACCTTGCCGGTCTCCTGGGCGATGCGGCCGTACTCGGCCGAGGTCTTGGCGCAGATCTGCCAGGGACCGTCCATCTCGTTGCCGATGCACCAGAACTTGACGCCATGTGGCTGCTCGTAGCCGTGGGCGCGACGCAGGTCGGAATAGTAGGTCCCGCCCGGATGGTTGCAGTATTCGAGGAAGTGGCGGGCCTCGTCGGCGCCGCGGGTGCCGACATTGACCGCGAACATCGGCTCCAGCTGCGCCTTGCGGCACCAGGTGATGAACTCGTTGGTCCCGAACTGGTTGGTCTCGGTCGAGTGCCAGGCCAGATCGAGGCGAACCGGGCGATCTTCCTTGGGCCCGACGCCGTCCTCCCAGTTGTAGCCCGACAGGAAGTTGCCGCCTGGATAGCGGACGATCGTGACGCCCAGCTCTCGGGTCAGGTCCAGCACGTCCTGGCGGAAGCCCTCGGGCGTGGCGGTGGGGTGGCCGGGCTCGTAGATGCCGCCATAGACGCAGCGGCCCATGTGCTCGACGAAGGTGCCGAAGATCCGCCGGTCCAGCGGGGCGACCACGAAGTCGGCGTCGGCGATGATCTTGGCGGTCAGCATGGCGGCTCGCGTGGCTAGAGAAGGTGGAAGAGCAGGTCGTTGACCCGCCGCTCGGCGTCGGCCAGAGCGGTGTCGATCGGCTTGCGGCCGGTGATGGCGCTGGCCATCTCGTCGCCGATGATGTCCTGGATGGCGAACTGGCGCTGGACCTGCGGCGGCAGGGTCTGGCCGATCGTCGCCAGCGGGGCGATGGCCTGGCGGTGGGGCAGGGCCTTGAAACGAGGACTGTCGATCACCGCCTGCATGGCCGGCAGGTGGCCGGTGCGCGACCAGTCATAGTCGTGATCGGCCAGGAACCGCACCAGGCGATAGACGGCGGCGCGCTGGGCCGGCGTCCGCTGGCGGTGCGGCACGACCCAGGCATGGCCGTCGACATAGGCCGCGTCCCGATCCCCGAACAGCCGCGGATAGGGCACGACCGCATAGCCGTCCGACAGCGGCCGGTCCTTGGCGTGGGCCTCGGCCTCGAAGGTCCCGATCATCCAGGTGCCGACCAGATAGACGCCGCCGTCGCCGTTCATGAAGCCGCTGGTGGCGGCCGGATAGTCCTGGTCCTTGGTCGTCAGGTTCTCGTCGTACATCTGCTTGAACAGGGCCACGATCCGATGGGCTTGCGGCGTCGTCAGCTTGATGTGCTTGGCGTCGGGGAAGATCACCGCGTCCTGGGTCATCAGCCAGGTGTAGAGGTTGCGGGTGTAGCTGGCGGTCTCGTTGGCCATGGCCTGGACCAGGTAGGGCCTGCCGGTGGCGGCCTTGAACTGGCGGGCCTGGGCCAGCAGCTCGTCGGCGCTGGTCGGCAGGATCGGCTGGCCGTCGCGCACCAGCCCCGCCTGGCGGAACTGGTTCAGGTTGACGTGCCAGAGCGGCGCCCAGTTGTCGAAGGGCAGACCCCAGACCTGGCCGGACTTGGTCACCCCCTCGCGGGCGGCGCGGGTGAAGGCGGCGGGCTCGACGCCGACCTTGGCCAGGTCCGGCCCCATCGGCTCGATCAGGCCCCGCGACTGGTAGTCGGAGATCGCCGACATGTGCATGGTCACCAGGTCGGGCGGGTCGCCGGCCGCGAACTGGGCCGACAACTGGTCATAGCCGGGCCAGGCGGCGATATTGACCTTCAGCCGGATGTCCGGGTTCTCGCGCTGGAACTGGTCGAGCAGGCCGGTGATGATCTCGCACTCGCCGTCGGGATTGCGCGTTCCGGCCCCGGTCGAGCGGCACTCGCCGAAGATCCGCTGCACGGTGATCCGGGTGACGTCGTCGGGCCTGGCGCAGCCGAACAGGCTCAGGGCGGCGACGGCGATCGCGAACAGGCGGGGAAGGCGGCTCATCGCACCGCCGCCCCGGACACGGCCCGCACGATGTACTTCTGGAAGACCACATAGACGACCAGCACCGGCGCGCTGGCGAACACCGCCTGGGCCATCAGGAAGCCGAGGCCGCTGGTCTGGGCGAAGTTGATCTGCGAGCTGGCGACCCCGACCGTCAGGGTGAACATCTCGCTGCGCGTCGCCGAGATCAGCGGCCACCAGTAGTCGTTCCACGACGACAGGAAGGTGAAGATCCCCAGGGTCGCCTGGGCCGGCAGGGTCAGGGGCAGCAGCACCTTCCAGAACACCTGCAGACGCGAGGCCCCGTCCAGCACCGCCGCCTCGTCCAGCTCCAGCGGGATGGCCTTGAAGTACTGGGTCATCAGGAACACCCCGAACGGCGCGGCCAGGCCCGGCAGGATCAGGCCGGGATAACTATTGTGCAGGTGCAGGGCGCTGAACAGCTGGTGGCGGGTGATGATCACCGACTGCTCGGGCACGGCCAGGCCGAACAGCACCAGGGCGAACAGCCATTTGCGGCCGGGGAACTCCAGCCGCGCGAAGCCGTAGCCGGCCAGGGACGACAGGACCAGGACGCCGGCCGTGGTGCATAGCGACACCAGCAGGCTGTTGCACAGCCAGCGGAACACCGCCGCCCGGGCCAGGATCGAGCCGTAGTTCTCCAGCGTGTAGGGGCCGTGGAACACCGAGGCGGTGTCGCGCAGCAGGGCGCCGTTCGACTTCAGCGACAGGCCCACCGTCCACAGCAGGGGCAGGACCATGACCACGGCCGTCACCGCCATGGCCGTCCAGCCCAGGCGGCCGATCCAGGGATTGCGTCCCGCGGCGCGGTCGAGGGCGCTCATCGGCGAGGCTCCCCGCCGCGGGTCGTCACATATTGCAGCACGGTGGCGACCAGGATCAGGCCGAACAGGATCTCCGAGGCGGCGGCCGCATAGCCGATGTCCCAGCGCCGGAAGCCGACCTCGTAGATGAACAGCACGATCGGCCGCGAGGCGCCGTTGGGGCCGCCCTGGGTCAGGAGCTGGGCCTGGCCGAACAGCTGGAACTGCAGCACGCACTGGATGATCACCACCAGCACGATGGTCCGCCGGATCGAGGGTAGGGTGATGCGGGTCAGGGTCTTCCACCCTCCGGCCTTGTCGAGGGCGGCGGCCTCGTAGAGCTCGGCCGGCACCTGCTGCAGGGCGGCCAAGTACAGCATCATCGGCAGGCCGATGCACCACCACACGGTGGTCAAGGCGATGGCCGGCAGCACTAGGTCCGGATGGCTGAGCAGGGGAAGCGGCGGCTGGCCGACGGCGTGCAGCAAGTTGGCGATCAGCCCGCCGTCGGGGATCAGCACCAGCCGCCAGATCAGGGTGACGATGGTCACCGACAGCACCGACGAGCTGAAGAACACGCCGCGGAAGAAGGCCGCCGCGCGGGTCGGGCGGTTCAGGGCCAGGGCGAGGGCCAGGCTGATCGTCGCCAGGGCCGGCACGGTCAGCAGCACGAAAAAGAAGGTGTTGCGCACCGCCTGCAGGAAGACGCCGTCGCGCAGCAGCCGGGCGAAGTTCTCGATTCCGACGAACGCCGCCCCGCCGAACAGGTCGGCCTTGTGCAGGCTCAGCCACACCCCGGCCAGCAGCGGATAGAGCAGCAGGCCCAGATAGACGGCCAGGTAGGGGGCGATGAACAGGCCGTTGGTCCAGGAACCCTTTCCCGGGCGGGGCGCGGGGGCGGTCATGGGCGCGACCTGTCGTAATGGGCGACGTCGTCGGCGTCGAACAGATGGGGCGGGCCGGTCAGGGCCAGGCCGACGACGTCGCCCATGGCCGCGCGGCTGGTCCCGGCGTCCTCGGCGGTGATCGCCGCCCCGTCGGCCAGGCGCAGATAGACCAGGGTGCGGTCGCCCAGGCGCTCGACGAACTCGACCCTGGCGTCGACCAGGCCGGCGCCCGGCGCGACGACCCGGACGGTCTCGGCCCGCAGGCCCAGCCGCCAACCGGCGCCGGCGCCGGCGGGCAGGTCGGTCAGGGCGACACCGGTGTCAACTTTTGCGCCGCCGGCCAGGGTCGCGCGGGCCAGGCCCGCGGGTCCTTCCGACAGGGTCGCGTCGAGAAAGCTCATCGGCGGCGAGCCGACGAAGGTGGCGACGAAACGGTTGGCGGGGCGGGCGTAGATCTCCATCGGCGTCCCGACCTGCTGGATGCGGCGGTCGCTCATCACCACGATGCGGTCGGCCAGGGTCATGGCCTCGACCTGGTCATGGGTGACCAGGATCATCGTCGCCTCGACCCGGCGGCGCAGCTGGGCCAGCTCCAGCCGGGTGCGCATGCGCAGGGCGGCGTCGAGGTTGGACAGCGGCTCGTCGAACAGGAACAGGTCCGGCTTCTTGACGATGGCCCGGCCGATGGCCACGCGCTGGCGCTGGCCGCCGGACAGCTGGCCGGGCTTGGACCGCAGGAAGCGCTCGATTTCCAGGATGCGGGCGGCCTCGGCCACGCGGGCCTCGATCTCGGCCTTCGGGACCCTGGCGTTGCGCAGGCCGAAGGCCATGTTCTCGAAGATCGTCATGTGCGGGTAGAGGGCGTAGTGCTGGAACACCATGGCCACGCCGCGGTCGCCGGGCGGCAGCGGATCGACCCGCCGCTCGCCGATGTGGATCTGGCCCTGTTCGACGGTCTCCAGCCCGGCGATCATCCGCAGCAGGGTGGACTTGCCGCAGCCCGAGGGGCCGAGAAAGGCGATGAACTCGCCGGCCGCGATGTCCAGCGAGAGGTCGTCCAGCACCGCGACCGGGCCGAAACTCTTGCTCAGCTGCTCAAGCCGCACACGCGCCACGCGGTCCACTCCCCGTCGACGCCGGCTGTGCGCGGAAGGGCGGATGTCGGACGGGCGCCGTAACGGCCCATCGTCTCCCCCCGTTTGCGCGACGCCTTGCGCCTTTGTTGCCGCCCGCCTTGGTAGCGTGCTGGTTTGTCGAAGTCATTTACTCAGACAAAAGCGGAATATCGGGGAATCCGGAACGAGGCAAGAGCAAAAAGTGCGGCCCCTGTCGGCAGGAGGGGAGGCTCCGGTGGCGGGAGCAATAGATCGTCGACATCGAAAGCGTCGCCGTAGCGGGCCGCTCAAGCTTGCTATAATTGTCGGACTATAGCGGATCCGCTCGTCGCCTCCTTGCCGCCACCAACAGATCGTCATGTACGGACGGCTCAGGACCACGCCGGCTTGACGGCTGCCGTTCCAGGCTTCGTGGTCGAAGCTGTCGTCCAAGACTAGGGCCGGGTCTTCCGCACGCCTACAGCCTGCTTGAGCAGATCGGCCGCGACTTCATGGGCGCCTTGCAGTTCCTCCCCGAGGGCCTGGAGCCGGCCGCCATCGCGCCGCAGCGAGCCCTGGCCCTGACGCCTCCTGGGTTCCACGAAGAGATCCACGCCAGCATCAAGACCGCGATCGATCCGCGCCTGCTGCGGCTGCGCCCGGCCCTGGAGACGTGAGGCGGTGATTAGCTCACGCCGGGCCCTTGGCCCACCAACCGCGAGCGGCGGCCTTGGTTTCCGCCTCGGCCCTGGCGTAGGCGAGGAGGCGACGCCCAGTCAGGCCGAAGGGGCGGGCGCCGGGTCCTGGCGGCGCTGGGCGACCACCGCCTCATAGGCCTGCTGCAACTGCCCGAACACCGAGGTCTGCGGCGGCGGCGCGCCCAGGTGCAGGTGGCGCAGCTCGGCCATGAAGGCGTCCCACATCGGCGGGCCGCCCTCTTCGAGCACCTGGGCGCGGATCGCCAGCTCCTCCGAGGTCGGCGTATGTCGTCGGCCCCAGGCGCCCATCTGGGCCAGCAGCGGCACCAGCTGGATGGCCGGTTCGGTCAGGCTGTAGATCGCCTTCTGCTTATGGCTGGGATCGTCGCGCCGCGAGATCATCCCCGCCTCGGTCAGGCGCTTGAGCCGATCGGCCAGGATGTTGGAGGCGATCCCTTCCTCCGACTGGGTCAGCAGCTCGCGATAGTGGCGGCGGTTTCCGAACATCAGGTCGCGGATGACGATCAGGCTCCAGCGGTCGCCCAGCATCTCCAGCGTCAGGTTGATCGGGCATCCCGAACGGTGGGCGCCTTCCATCCGAAGTTCTCCGCAAAAACTGGTTGCAATATAGGATCGGTTTGCTAGAACGCAACTGCTTGCATATCGCAACTGGTTTAAACCAAGAGAGACGGCGATGGCGAAGGTGGTTCTGGCGATGTTCGTCAGCCTGGATGGCTATATCGAAGGGCCGGACGGCCAATTCATTCCCCCGGCCTGGTCGGACGCGGTGGGGGAGCATTGGTCGGGCAAGGGCCTGGCCGCGGCCCGTCACCTGATCTACGGCCGCACCAATTTCGAGTTCAACAAGGGCTTCTGGACCTCGTCCGACGCGGTCGGGATGCCGGAGACCGAGGCGATGAACGCCCTGCCCAAGACCGTGGTCTCGTCGCGCCTCTCGGGCGATCCGGGCTGGAACGGCCAGGTCGTGCGCGGCGAAGACCTCGCCGACGCCGTAGCCGCCCTCCGGCAAACCGTCGCCGGCGACATCTACAGCTTCGGCGGCGCCGGCCTGGCCAACAGCCTGATGGCCCTGGACGTCGTCGACGAGTACCGGCTGATGGTGCTGCCCCAGGTGTTCGGCGACGGCAAGCGCCTGTTCGCCCCCGGCCTGCCGCCCCTGGCCCTGAAGCTGATCGAGACCACGCCCCTCGATACGGGCGCGGTCATCCTGCACTACGTTCGCGACCGCGCCTGAGGAGATCGACATGACCCTGCAGCTCTTCGCCCACCCGTTCTCGTCCTACTGCCAGAAGGCGCTGATCGCCTTTTACGAGAACGACATCCCCTTCGAGTTCCGCATGCTGTCGCCCGACGAGCCGGCGAATGGCGAGGAATTCGCCCGGCTCTGGCCGATCAAGCGCTTCCCGATCCTGGTCGACGGCGGGCGCACGATCCTGGAGGCCACCAGCATCATCGAGCACCTGCAGGTGCGCCATCCCGGCCCGGTGCGATTGATCCCCGACCATCCGGACCTGGCCGTCGAGGTCCGGATGTTGGACCGGGTGTTCGACAACTACGTCATGACCCCGCAAGGCCGCTGCGTGTTCGACGCCATCCGCCCCGAGACCGACCGCGACCCCTATGGCGTGCGCGAGGCCCACGCGATGCTCGACGCCATCTATGACTGGCTGGACAAGCGGATGGCCGATCGCGAATGGGCGGTGGGCGAGACCTTCAGCCTGGCCGACTGCGCCGCGGCCCCGTCGCTGTTCTACGCCGACTGGACCCACGCCATCCCGGCCGAGTTCAAGCACCTGCACGCCTACCGCGCCCGGCTGCTGGCCCGGCCGTCCTTCGCCCGCGCCGTCGACGGCGGCCGGCCCTATCGCCACTTCTTCCCGCTGGGCGCGCCGGACCGGGATTAGGCGCTGGGCGGCCGGGCGGTCAGGAGCGTGACGCAGGCGGCCGGCACGTCGGAGAAGGCGTCGATCAGCAGGTCCCCGCCCAGGGTCTCGACCGGGGCCTCGGTATAGCCGAACGACACCAGCAGCACCGGTACCTGGGCGGCCTTGGCCGACAGGGCGTCGTTGATGCTGTCGCCGACCATCACGGCGCGGGCCGGGTCGCCGCCGACCGCGGCGATGGTCGCCAGCAGGTGGCGGGGATCGGGCTTGGCGGCCGGGGCGTGGTCGGCCCCGACCACGGCGTCGAAATGGCGGGTCAGGTCCAGGGCGTCGAGCAGGGCCACCGACAGGTGGGTCAGCTTGTTGGTGCAGACCGCCAGCTTCGCCCCGGCCGCCCGCAGCGCCTCCAGGGTCTCGACCACGCCGGGGAAGGGCGCGCTCTCGTGGGCGATGCGGCCCAGATAGAGGGCGATGAAGCGCTCGACCAGGTCGGGGGCCTGGTCGGCGTCTAGCGGCGCGCCGGCGGCGGCGAAGCCGCGCTCCAGCAGGGCCTTGGCCCCGCGCCCGACCATCCTGCGCACGTCGTCGAAGGGCAGGGGCGGCAGGCCCTCCTCGCCGAGGATGATGTTCAGCGACGCGACCAGGTCCGGGGCGGTGTCGACCAGGGTGCCGTCGAGGTCGAAGGCGATCGTCGCCCCCCGGAGGATTTGGCCATTGCCGATATCGGTCGGCAAGATGTCGTTCTGGGCATGCATGGCTCTGGCCTTTCGGCTAAACGCGCGGCTAATGCAACTTTGGTCCGTCCAAGGGGGAGTCGCTCAAGCCCATGACCAGTCCTTCGCCTCGCAAGCGCGCGGCCGTCATCCTGGCGGCCGGCCAGGGCACGCGGATGAAGTCGCCGACGCCCAAGGTGCTGCACGCGATCGGCGGCCGGGCCCTGCTCGACCACGCCATCGACGCCGCCCTGGCGCTCGACTGCGAGCGGGTGGTGGTGGTGGTCGGGGCCCACAGCCCCAAGGTCGGCGAGCACGTCCGCGCCCGTCTCGGCCCTGACGCCGCCGTGGTCCAGGACCCGCCGCTGGGCACCGGCCACGCCGTGCTGGCGGCGCGCGAGGCCCTGGCCGATTTCGACGGCGACGTGGTGGTGACCTATGCCGACTGCCCGCTGCTGACCGCGCCGGTGATCGAGCCGCTGTTCGACCTGAAAGCCAAGGGCGCCGACGTGGCGGTGCTGGGCTTCGAGGCCGCCGATCCGGGCGCCTATGGCCGGCTGATCCTGGCCCCCGGCCAGGTGTTGCTGCGCATCGTCGAGGCCAAGGATGCCGACGACACCGTCCGCCAGGTTAGGCACTGCAATTCGGGCGTCCTGGCCGCCGACCGCGCCCTGCTGTTCGACCTGCTGGCCCAGGTCGGCAACGATAACGCCAAGGGCGAGTACTACCTGACCGACGTGGTCGGCCTGGCCCATGACCGCGGCCTGGCGACCCGCGCCGCGTTTGCGCCCGAGGCCGCGGTCCAGGGCGTCAATTCCCAGGCCGAGCTGGCCGCCGCCGAGGCCGTCTGGCAGGCAGGCCGGCGCGCCGCCCTGCTGGTCGAGGGCGTGACCATGCCCGCGCCCGATACCGTCCACCTGTGCTGGGACACCCGGCTGGCGGCCGGGGTCACGGTCGAGCCCTTCGTGGTGTTCGGCCCGGGCGTCAGCGTCGCGACGGGAGCGGTGATCAAGGCCTTCAGCCACCTGGAAGGCGCGAGCGTCGGCGAGGGGGCCCTGATCGGTCCCTATGCCCGCCTGCGGCCGGGGGCGGAGATCGGCCCCGAGGCTCACATCGGCAACTTCGTCGAGGTCAAGAAGGTCAAGGTCGGGGCCGGCGCCAAGGCCAACCACCTGTCCTATCTCGGCGACGGTTCGGTGGGCGCCAAGGCCAATATCGGGGCCGGAACGATCTTCTGTAACTATGACGGCTTCGACAAGTTCGAGACCCATGTCGGGCCAGGCGCCTTCATCGGCTCCAACACCGCCCTGGTGGCGCCGGTGCGGGTCGGGGAGGGGGCGATGACCGGCTCAGGCTCGGTGATCACCCGCGACGTCGCCGACGGGGCCCTGGCCCTGGGCCGGGCGCCGCAAAGCGACAAGGCGGGCTGGGCCAACCAGTTCCGCGCCCTCAAGCTGGCCCAGAAGGAAAAACCATGAGCGCCGACGATCAGAAGCGGATTTCGGGCGAGGCGGCCGCCGAGCTCGTCGAGAGCGGCATGGTCGTGGGCCTGGGCACCGGCTCGACCGCCGCCTGGTTCGTCAAGGCCCTGGCGGCCCGCAAGCTGGACATCCGCGGCGTGCCGACCTCCGAGGCGACCGCCAATCTGGCGCGCGAGCTGGGCATCGCGCTGACCGCCCTGGACGACGTCAAGTCCATCGACCTGACCATCGACGGGGCCGACGAGATCGGTCCGGGCCTGTCGCTGATCAAGGGCGGCGGCGCGGCCTTGCTGCGCGAGAAGCTGGTCTGGGAGGCCTCCAAGCGCTGCGTGGTCATCGCCGACGCCGCCAAGCAGGTGCCGGCCCTGGGCAAGTTCCCGCTGCCGATCGAGGTGGTGCGGTTCGGCCATGTCCATACCGGCCAGCGCCTGGCCGATATCGCCGCCGAGTTCGACCTGCTGCCGCCGCGCCTGCGGATGGCCGAGCGGGGCGTGGTGGTCACCGACGGCGGCAACGTCATCTACGACATGGCCGCCGGCGTCATCGCCGAGCCCGCCGCCCTGGCCGCCGCCCTGAAGGCGGTGACCGGCGTCGTCGACCACGGCCTGTTCCTCGATCTGGCCGACGAGGCCCTGCTGGGAACCGACCAAGGGGTGGTCAAGCTGGTCCCCTAGACCCATATCCGCCCTCTTCCGGCCTCACAGCCTCGCTGAGAGTCCAACCGACCGCGACCCCGGAGCGCCTGCGATGGCTGAGTACGACTTCGACCTTTTCGTCATCGGCGCCGGCTCGGGCGGGGTGCGGGCCGCGCGGGTGGCGGCGATGAGCGGGGCCAAGGTCGCGGTGGCCGAGGAATACCGGGTCGGCGGCACCTGCGTGATCCGCGGCTGCGTGCCCAAGAAGTTCATGGTCTACGCCAGCGAGGTGGCCAGCCAGCTGAAGACCGCCAAGGGCTATGGCTGGACGATCGGCGAGCGGTCGTTCGACTGGAAGGCCTTCCTGCACGACAAGGACGTCGAGATCGCCCGGCTGTCGGGAATCTATGTCACCAACCTGCAGAAGGCCGGGGCCCATCTGCTGCACGGCCGGGCCCAGATCATCGACAGGCACACCGTCGAGGTGCTGCCCAAGGCGGACAGCAAGGACGCCGGCCGCTACACCGCCCGCAAGATCCTGATCGCCACCGGCGGCCGGCCCTGGCGTCCCGACTTCCCGGGCGCGGAGCTGGGGATCACCTCGGACGAGGCCTTCCACCTGCCGACCTTGCCCAAGCGGGCCATGGTGGTGGGCGGCGGCTATATCGCGGTGGAGTTCGCCAGCATCTTCAACGGCCTGGGCGTGCAGACGACGCTGCTCTACCGCGGGGCCAACATCCTGCGCGGCTTCGACGACGACGTCCGCGCCCACCTGGCCGACGAGCTGGAAAAGCGCGGCATCAAGGTGGTGCTGGGCTGCTCGCACGAGCGCCTGGAGCAAACCGAGACCGGCCTGCTGAGCACGCTGAACAACGACCTGACCTTCGAGACCGACCTGGTGATGTTCGCCACCGGCCGCGAGGCCTATGTCGAGGGCTTGGGCCTGGACAAGGCCGGGGTGGCGCTGAACGAGCGCGGCGCGATCGCGGTCGACGACTATTCGAAGACCAATGTCGACAACATCTGGGCGGTGGGCGACGTCACCGACCGCATCAACCTGACCCCGGTGGCGATCCGCGAGGGCGCGGCCTTCTCCCAGACCGAGTTCCACGACAATCCCACTCGCTTCGACCACGACATGGTGGCCTCGGCGGTGTTCTCGCAGCCGCCGGTCGGGGTGGTGGGCATGACCGAGGCCCAGGCCCGCCACGCCTTCGGCAAGGTCGACATCTATCGCGCCGTGTTCCGCCCCATGAAGGTGACCTTCTACGGCGGCCAGGACCGCTGCCTGATCAAGCTGGTGGTCAAGCAGGACGACGAGCGGATCGTCGGCGTGCATATCGTCGGGCCGGATTCGCCGGAGATCATCCAGATGGCGGCCGTGGCCGTGAAGATGGGCGTGACCAAGGCCCAGTGGGATTCCACCTGCGCCGTCCACCCGACCCTGGCTGAGGAACTGGTGACCTTGCGTGAGAAATACGTGCCGTCCGAGATGAGCGCATGACCGAGCCCGCATCCGCCGTCGCGGCGCCCGCGACCTGGACCACGCGCTGGCTGGGCGGAGTGGCGATCTTCCTGGTGGTGATGACCGCGCTGCTGGCCTATCTGGCCCCGCTGGGCTTTGCGCCCTTGCTCGCCCTGGTCGGGCTGTTGGCGCTGCCAGGCGTTCGCCTGACGCGGGCGGCCGCCCCGCCGCTGCTGATCCTGCTGGCCCTGGCCCTGTGGGCGGCGGTCAGCATGACCTGGAGCCCGGTGGCGATCGATCCGTCCAAGCTCAAGGACTATGGCGACCTCGAGACCCTGACGGCCATGAAGCTGTTCCTGCAGCTGGCCACCTATGGCGCGGCGGTGGTGGCGCTTGGGGGGCTGCCGGAGCGGCCGGCCGTGCGCGCGGGCGCGATCCTGGCCTATGCGACCGTGGCGCTGGCGGTGCTGGCGGCGATCGACGCCGCCGGCGGCGCGAGAATCTACCAGCGCCTGCATCTGCTGACCGGCGATCCGATCCGGCCCGACCTGGCCATGGTCAAGGTCTCGCTGGCGACCTACGCCCTGGCGCTGCTGTTCTGGCCGGTCTCGCTGATCCTGTCGCGCCGCTACAGGCCGCAGTTGATCCTGCTGCTCCTTGCCGCCACCGTCGTGGCGTCGGTCATCGTTAGTTCGGACGCCTGCCTCCTTGCCCTGGGGCTGGGCGCGGCGGCCTGGCTGCTGGTGCGCTATCTGGGCGTGACCGGGGGCAAGATCCTGGTCGTGCTGGTGGCGGCGCCGTTCGTCCTGGCCCCGCTGGCCGTCCTGCTGGGCGTGGAGACCGGGCTGGTCGCCTGGCTGCACAGGCTGGCCCCGCCCTCATGGGACGCGCGGCTCAACATCTGGACCTTCGCCGCCGACCAGATCCAGCACTATCCGTTCCGCGGCTGGGGCCTGGACGCGAGCCGCACCTTCGGCCTGGCCATCCCGCTGCACACCCATAACGCCGAGCTGCAGCTGTGGCTGGAACTGGGCGCCATTGGCGCGGCCCTGGCGGGCGTGTTCTTCTGCTGGCTGACCTATGAGGTCACGCGGATCAGCGAACGGTCGCGGGGCGAGGGGGCCATGGCGGCCGGGGCGCTGGTCAGCTATCTGACGATCGGCGGCCTGAGCTTCGGCGTCTGGCAGGAGTGGTGGCTGGCCCTGGGCGCGATCACCCTGATCGCCTGCGGCCTGGCCCGTTTCGGCGGCTTCCCCGACGGCGAAGCTTGGGACGAACTTACCCCGCTGAACTAGATCGCGGGGTTTTGTCGCAATGATTTTGCTTTTGGCCCGCGGTTAAGATAAAAGCCGCTCCTTTTCGAGAAATCCGAGATCGTCATGACCAGCCGCTGGACCCCGTCGTCGTGGAGAGCAAAGCCCGCCAAGCACGTCCCGACCGACTATCCGGACGCGGGCGCCGTCGCGCGGGTGGAGCAGACCCTTCGCCAGATGCCGCCGCTGGTGTTCGCCGGTGAGGCGCGCCGCCTGAAGAGCCTGCTGGGCGACGTGGCCGAGGGTCGCGCCTTCCTGTTGCAGGGCGGCGACTGCGCCGAAAGCTTCAAGGAATTCCACGCCGACAACATCCGCGACACCTTCCGCCTGATCCTGCAGATGGCGGTGGTGCTGACCTTCGCCGGCGGCAAACCGGTGGTGAAGGTCGGCCGGATCGCGGGCCAGTTCGCCAAGCCGCGCTCCGAACCGATCGAGACGATCGGCGGCGTCACCCTGCCGTCCTACCGCGGCGACAATATCAACGGCATGGACTTCACGCCCGAGGACCGCATCCCCGATCCGGACCGGCTGCTGCGCGCCTACGGCCAGTCGGCGGCGACCTTGAACCTGCTGCGGGCCTTCGCCAGCGGCGGCTACGCCGACCTCTACAACATCCACCGCTGGACCCTGGGCTTCGTCGGCGACAGCCCGCAGGGCGCGCGCTACCGCGAGCTGTCGGAGAAGATCAGCGAAGCCCTGACCTTCATGTCGGCGGTCGGTGTGACGCCCGAGACCCAGCCGGACCTGCGCCGGGTGGAGTTCTTCACCAGCCACGAGTCCCTACTGCTGGGCTTCGAGGAGGCCATGACCCGCGTCGATTCCACCTCGGGCGACTGGTACGACACCAGCGCCCACCTGCTGTGGATCGGCGAGCGCACCCGCCAGCTGGACGGCGCCCACATCGAGTTCATGCGCGGCGTCAAGAACCCGATCGGCCTGAAGTGCGGCCCGACCATGGAGGGCGACGACCTGCTGCGGCTGATCGACGTGCTCAACCCGCAGAACGAGCCGGGCCGCCTGACCCTGTACGGCCGCTTCGGCTCCGACAAGATCGCCGACCGCCTGCCGCGGCTGATGAAGGCGACCAAGGCGGCCGGCCGTTCGGTGGTCTGGGCCACCGATCCGATGCACGGCAACACGCTGAAGGCGTCGACCGGTTACAAGACCCGGCCGTTCGACCGCATCCTGGCCGAGGTCAAGACCTTCGTCGAGGTCGCCCATGCCGAGGGCGTCCATCCCGGCGGCGTCCACCTGGAGATGACCGGCCAGAACGTCACCGAGTGCCTGGGCGGCGCGCGGGCGGTGTCGGAGGGCGACCTCGCTGACCGCTACCACACCCACTGCGATCCGCGCCTGAATGGCGAACAGGCGCTGGAACTGGCGTTCCTGGTCGCCGAAAAGCTGAAGTCGGCCCGCGACGACCAGCGGCGTTTGGTCGCGGGATAACGTTGGTCGGCGATTGCTGGCGCGAACCTTCACAGGGGTATAGCTTTCTCTATTGAGGAGGCGCCTCCGATGAAGGTGTCGGCCATATCGCGTAGAGCTTTATGTGGGTTGGCCGGAATAGCGGCAGCATCGCCCCGCCTCGTGCTGGCGAAAGCGACCGATCCATCGTCAACTTCGATGAAAGCGCAAAACGATCGGCTTAAGGTGCTCGATCCGGCCCTGCGGTTGACGGTCGAGGTCCTTATCAACGAGCGAGGGCCCTTTCCCTTCATAATCGACACCGGCGCCAACGCCTCGATGATCTCGTCCGAACTGGCCGACGCGATCGGTCTGGGACGAGGAGCCGTCGTCGCGTTGCATGGCATCGCGGGTGTGGGCTTGGCCGATACCACGGTGGTGGATTCGTTGCGGGTCGGGCGGCGGCGACGGCGGAACGTGCCTCTGATCGTTGTTCCCGAGCAACGGCTGGGTAGCGCCGGTCTGTTGGGTCTCGACTGGCTGGGCACACAGAGCCTGATGCTCGATTATCGTAAGCAGCTGATGACGATCGACGTCGCTTTGCCGAATACAGATGATCGGACACTGACGATTCCTGCCTGGACCAAACGCAGTGGCATCACCCTGGTCGAAGCCACTGTTCAGGGCATGCGGTTACCGGCCTTCATCGACAGCGGTGCAACCAATACCGTGGGCAATCTGGCTTTTTACGAGGAAGGCCGGCGACGCGGAGCGATTGGAGCGGAATTCGTTTCGCTAGAACTTCATAGCGTAACTGGCCAGATGCTTTCCGGACGTTTGGCGAGACTGAAGACGTTGATTTTCGGCGGGCTGATGCTGCGCAATGTGCCTGTGGTTTTTGGACCCATTCATACTTTCGACTATTGGGACCTATCCGAAAAACCGGCGATCCTGATCGGGACCGATATCCTTCAGAAATTCGACACCATCGCCATGGACTTCAAGCGCGGCGAGATCCGGTTTCAATATTCCGACCGTGGCTGAACTGTTGAGCATGGAAAGTCTCGGCTTGCCCGTTTGGCAAGGCGCGTGACACGGCATGCCGCGTCTTGACCGCTCGCCCGCCGCTCTCCAATGGTTGTTTGAACGGAGTGCGTCGATGAGTTTGCCGGCCAGGTTGAAGCGTGAACTGCGGTTCCTGAAGGGACTGACGCGCACCTTGAAGCGCGTGAAGTCCATCGCGCCCGACAGTCCCGACCTGATCTGCGACGACCTGGAAGCGGCCATCGACAGGTGGCGCAACAGCCAGGCGATCGTCTTCGAGGGGCGCTCGGTCACCTATGGCGAGCTGGACGCCATCGCCAACCGCTACGCCCACTGGGCCAAGGGGCAGGGGATCACCCGCGGCCAGACCGTGGCGCTGTTCATGCCCAACCGACTGGAATATCTGGCGATCTGGTACGGCCTGTCGAAGGTCGGGGTGGCCACGGCCCTGATCAACAACCAGCTGACCGGCGCGGCCCTGGCTCACTGCCTGAACATCTCCCACGCCCTGCATTGCATCGTCGATCCGGAGACCTCGCCCTGTTTCGAGCAAGTCAAGGGCGGGCTGGAGCGTCACGTCCAGCAATGGGTGCTGGGCCCCGCCCAGGGCGACCAGCGCGACCTGGTCAATGCGCTGAAGAGCTGCAGCCAACTGCGGCCCGACCGCCTGACGGCCCGCAACGGCCTGACCGCCCGCGACACCGCCCTCTACATCTTCACCAGCGGCACCACGGGCCTGCCCAAGGCCGCGCGCATCACTCACATGCGGGCCCAGCTCTACATGCGCGGCTTCGCCGGCTCGACCGACGCGCGCCACACCGACCGCATCTATGTGACCCTGCCGCTCTACCACGCCACCGGCGGCCTCTGCGCCATGGGCGCGGCCCTGCTGAACGGCGGGACGGTGGTGCTGCGCAAGAAGTTCTCGGTCAATCAGTTCTGGGACGACGTGGTCGCCGAGAACTGCACGATGTTCGTCTATATCGGCGAGCTGTGCCGCTATTTGGCCAACCATCCCGAAACGCTCAACGAGCGGGCCCACAAGATCCGGCTGATCTTCGGCAACGGCCTGCGGCCCGACGTCTGGGACACCATGCTCGACCGCTTCAAGGTCGGCTCGGTGCTGGAGTTCTACGGCGCGACCGAGGGCAATGTCTCGCTGTTCAATTTCGACGGCCGGCGCGGGGCGATCGGCCGGGTGCCGCGCTACCTGCACAGCAAGTTCAACATCCGCATCGTCAAGTTCGACGTCGAGACCGAGACCCCGGTGCGGGGCGCCAACGGCTGCTGCATCGAGGCCGCCCCTGGCGAGATCGGCGAATGCATCGGCCACATCGCCAGCGACGCCCGCTCCAACTTCACCGGCTATGCCGACAAGGCCGCCACCGAGAAGAAGGTCCTGCACGACGCCTTTCAGAAGGGCGACGCCTGGTTCCGCACCGGCGACCTGATGCGGGCCGACGGCGACGGCTATCTCTATTTCGTCGACCGCATCGGCGACACCTTTCGCTGGAAGGGCGAGAACGTCGCCACCAGCGAGGTGGCCGAGCGCCTGGCCGGGGTGGCGGGGGTCGAGGAGGTCAATGTCTACGGCGTGCCGGTCGGCGAGATGGACGGCAAGGCGGGCATGGCCTCTCTGGTGGTCGGGCCCGAGTTCGAGATCGGGGCCCTGGCCGAATATGTCGACCGCGAGCTGCCGGCCTACGCCCGCCCGGTCTTCGTGCGCCTACAGTCGCAGATCGAGACCACCGGCACGTTCAAGTACCGCAAGATCGACCTGGTCAAGGAGGGCTTCGATCCGGCCGCGATCAAGGATCCACTGTACTTCCGCGACGCGGCCAAGGGCTATGTGAAACTGACCAAGGCGGTGCACGCCAAGATCCTGGCCGGGGCCTACCGGCTGTAGGGCTGGGCCGTGCCGGCCATGGTCCAGCGCCTGACCGGCCCCTAGGTTCAACGGCCGTCCGGCAAGATGTTGTGATCGGGACGAGGGGTGTGTCGCCGCCCAGCCGGGTATAGATTGTCGGCCGTGACCAGGATCATTGCAGGGAGCCCGATCATGGCCGATCCGCACAGCGAAACCGTGTCCAAGCCCTCCGCCGCCCCCCCGCCAAGGCGAGCGGAACCTTCCCCCTCGCCAGCCGCCGAGCCGGCCTCGTTCCGCCCCGACGACGGCGGGCGCCAGGCCCGGGAAGGCGACATCGCCCTGACCCAGGAGGGCGGCGAACTGGCGGCGGCCGCCCGCCAGACGACCCTGGCCTCGATCCGCCTGTGGGAGCAGGCGCTGGAGCCGTTCAACCAGGTGCTGTCGGGCATGGCGCGCCTGAGCCAGGCGTTCTGGCGCGACGCCGCCAGCGGCCTGCGCGCGCCGCAGGTCTCGCGGCTGCTGACCCCGGCCCCGTTCCTCGACCTGCCCTCGGTCGACGTCAAGGAGACCGCCGACGCTTGCGTGGTGTCGGTCGAACTGCCCGGCCTGACCGAACAGGACATCAAGGTCTCGGCCGAGGACGGCCTGCTGCGCATCCAGGGCCGCAAGGCTCAGGAGCAGGACGCGGCGACCTCGACCTATCGCCGCAGCGAGCGCTGGTTCGGCCAGTTCGAGCGCAGCTTCCCACTGCCGCCCGGCGTGGCGCCGGAACGGATGACCACCGCGATGCGCCATGGCGTGCTGGAGATCGTCCTGCCCAAGGCCGCGCCGACGGAAAACGCCCCCGCCGGGGCCGTTCGCCACTAGGGCTATCGGTCTCTCCAGACCTCCGCGGAGCGGGGCCGGCCGACTGGGCCGGCCCTTGCGGCCGCCTGTTCGCAGATGCGCTGATTGACGCGGCGCGATTGAATGGCCGCGCCATCCTGTCTATATGGCCTGTCTGATCGCGGGTCATGTGTGTGGCGACCCGGCAAATCCCATGCGTTTCAAAAGGATAGGGGGATATCGCCATGCTGCTGACGATGATGAAGGCCAAGCTTCACCGCGCCACCGTCACCCAGGCCGACCTCGACTACGAGGGTTCGATCGCCATCGACCGCGACCTGCTGGACGCCTCGGGCATCCTGCCCAACGAGCAGGTCGACGTGCTCAACATCACCACCGGCGCCCGCTTCACCACCTATGCCATCGAGGCCCCGCGCGGCTCCAAGGTGATCGGGGTCAACGGCGCGGCCGCCCGGCTGGTGCAGAAGAACGACACCGTCATCGTCGTCACCTACTGCCAGATGCCGGCCGAGGAGGCCCGCAACTACGCCCCCACCGTGGTGCTGCTGGACGACGGCAACCGCATCAAGAAGGCCGCCTGAGGATGCGCGCCGCCGCCGTCCTGGCCCTGCTGGCCGCGACGGGCCTGGGCCTGGCCGCCTGCGCGCCCAAGCTGCCGGCCGGGGTCGACGGCGACCGGCTGACCGAGGCGGTGGGCCGGGCCATCGGCGGGCCCAACACCTGCGTGCTGGTCGGCGACTCCAAGGGCCGGCTGGTCTGGCGGGCCGGCGGCTACATCACCTGCGCCCGCCAGCTGCCGAGCTGCCAGGGGACCACGACCACGGCCCAGACCGTGCTGGAGGGCGCGATCGGCAAGCCGCCCCGCTTCGCCAGCTGCCCGACCGGGACCGGCGGCGCCAACACCGTCGGCTGGGCCATGGGCCCGGCGCCGATCGCCGACGGCAGGCCCGACCGCCGCCTGACCTATGTGGCGGTGATGGAGGGCGAGCGCGCCTTGCCCGGCCGCGAAGTCCAGGAACGCGTCGAACGCGCCTTCGAGAAGGCGGGGCTGTAGGACTCTCCCTTCCCCCTTGATGGGGGAAGGGCCGGGGATGGGGGTGACGCGGCGGTTCCGCCGGCAAGGCCGCAGTCACCCCCACCCAACCCTCTCCCATCCAGGGGGAGGGCTCCAGCATCTACTTCGCCAGCTCATAGGTCGCCGAGACGTCGATCCGCACCTTCAGCTCGCCGCCCGACACTTGGCTGGAATCGGCCATCTCGCGCTTGGCCATGGCGTACATCGGCATCGGCGGGGCGGGCGCATAGCCGCCGCCCTCGGCGAGGTTGACCAGCCGCACGATCTGATAGCCCGAGGCCTGGGCGTAGAGGTCGGCCTTGGCCTGCAGGGCCTTGACCGCCTCGCGCCGGGCGGCGTCCTCGGCCGTCTTGGGATCCTGCAGGCCGAAGCTGATCCCGCCGACATTGGTCGCCCCCGCGCTCACCGTGGCGTCGACCGTCTGGCCCAGCCGGGCCAGGTCGCGCACCTGCAGAGTCACCTGGTTGCTGGCCTGGTAGCCGGTCAGCCGCGGCGGCTTGTTCTGCTCATAGACATATTGCGGGCTGACCGTGAGGGTCGAGGTCTGGATGTCGCGCTCGGCGATCCCGGCCTTCTTCAGGGCGGCGACCACCCTGGCCATCTGGGCGGCGTTGGCGGTCAGGGCCTGGGCGGCGGTCGGGGCGTCGTTCTGCACGCCCAGGGTGATGGTCGCCAGGTCGGGGGCGATGGCGGTCTCGCCGAACGCCGACAGGTTCAGGGTGGTGGCCCGGAACGCCGCGTCCGACACGCTCTGGGCGCGGGCGGGCAGGGCGGCCGCGGCGGCCAGCAGGACGCCCGCCAGGGCCGCGGAGGCGACCAGGGCGACGGGACGGGAAACGAGGGCGGTCATGAACTTGTTCTCCAGGCGGACGCCTTGCGCCGCCGGAGCGGCGGCCTGGGGCGTCTGGGGTTGCGGCCGCGGCAAGCGTGACCGACGGTTGATGGCTTCCTGATGACAGCCCCAACCTGAACCGGACCTTTAAGCGCCGTGCAGCCCATGCTAATCGACCCGTCCTCCCGCACGGGACGCGCGCCGCGCTCGCCCTGGGTCCTGGGGGCCTGTAGCTCAATGGTTAGAGCCGACCGCTCATAACGGTCTGGTTGGGGGTTCGAGTCCCTCCAGGCCTACCACCCGCCTCCTGGGGCGCAGCGGTGCAGAGGCGCATTTCGATCGGCCCGAACAGCGGAACGGCGAAGCTATCAAGGGAGTAGAGAACAGATGACGCTCGAGTGCATCAACCCGCACGATCTGCCGACCCCGACGACCTATACTCAAGTCATCGTCGCAAGGGGCGCCAAGCTCATTTTTGTCGCGGGTCAGGAACCGGAAGATGTCGACGGGAAGCTTGTCGGCCCCGGCGACCTGGCGGTTCAAGCCCGCCAGGTGTTCGCCAACCTCGGCCGAGCCCTTGCCGCCGCCGGCGCCGGTCCCGAGCACGTGGCGAAGATCACGATCCATGTCGTTGGCTACGACCGCGACCGCCATCTGTCGATCATCGAGGAGGCGCGAGTCGGGCTGTTCGGCGATCACAAGCCCGCCGACGTCCTCATGGGCGTCACCGCCCTTTCTCCTGGTTATCTCATCGAGGTCGATGCGTTCGCGGTTGTGGATGAGTAGGTCGCGACAGGGCGGGCGGATCTTCGAGAGGGCGCGGGTCTGGGATCTGGGCATCAGGGTCTCCTTTCGGACGCGACTTTGCCGCCTCACGCGGCGGGCCGCTGAAGGTGTGGGAGGGAGGCGGAGCGCCGGGCCAGGCCCGGAAGCTTTGTAAGAATTACCGTTTCGACCAGGACCGACGCTCCGCGCGATCGTTCTTCGGGAGCGTCCGGCGGTCGGTCCTGTTCGGACCTCGCCGGTCTTGGCCCCCGACGGGCGGGCCGGGCCCACGAAGCCCGGTCCCGGAACGCACGGGTCTCCCCGTGCCTGTCGCTCTCATCGGCCCTTCGTCAACGCCGTATCCGTAAACGGGCCCGGCCGGCACCAGATGACGAGGTCGCGGCTCCTTGCAGAACCGCCGCCGACGAGCGCGTCCCGCTCGACCGCCCCCCAAGGCCGCGAAGGTCGCAGGCCTCACGCCCTCCCCATCGCCTTGAAGTGGGTTGATTATGGGGGCGGCGGGAAAGGGGGAGGATAAACGATTTTGGCGTGTTGAATTTGCTCAGGAAACACGCCGGGAGCGGTGCGGAGAATTTTTTCACGGGCTTGAGGGACACACGCTCACTTCCGCCAACGCAAATATTGGATGAAAGGCCGTGGGGGGAATGAGTGTGTGTCCCTCATCCCTGTTTCCTGATTATCGCCCGCGCCTTCAGCTTCAGTAATCAGATGTGGAACAGGACGATTGCCGAGGCCGCGACCTTGAACAGTCGGGACAACATCCGGACGAGGCCGCTGGATCGCTTCGGCTGATTGAGGTTCACCGTCACGCTCACACGCCGTTCGCGCTTCAACTGCTTTTGGAGTTTCCGCTGTTTCTTGGCTTTGGATTTCTTGGAGGCCAATTGACCGAGTCCATCATTGAAGAGGACTAATTCGTTAACCGCGAATCGCTCCGCTCGCGCGGCTCGCACATAGTTAGACGTCAGATGAACGGGGATGTTCTATGTATGTTCACTGTCAGAAGCGGTCGCACCGCTGATTTCACTGAATTTTCTCGGTGGTACATATGTTGTAGGCGCGCTGGGCGTAGTCGGCGTGATCGACGCGGACCGGTTCGCTACCACGATTATCGAGACTCGCCTCCAGCTGGTATGATCGGCCATGCACATCTTCATAGATGAGTCGGGTGCGTTCCAAGTCGCCGACAAGATGCCGAGCCCTTCGGTGGTAGGCGCGCTCATCATCCCAGACCACAAGCTCGACGAGCTCTTCGCCAACTACACCAAATTGCGTCGCAAAATCTGGCCGCGCAGGGGTGAGGTGAAGGGGCGCCAGTTGAGCGAACTCCACGTCGCCGAAGTCATCAAGATGTTGCGTTGCCACTCGGTCTTGTTCGAGGCCGTGGTTGTCGAAATGGGGATGCACACGGTCGGTGGCCTGAAGGCTCACCAAGCCAGCCTAGCGGACGGGCTGACACGTAACCTGACGCCCCAGCATCACGAGAACACCCACAAGGGCGCGGCCCAGCTTCGTGCGGAATTGGAGGCCATGAAGCTTCCGGGCTTTGTTCAGAGCACGGCCAACTTCCAGCTTCTGAGGGAGGTGTACACCCACATCCCGAACTATTTCGCTCAGCGGTTCCCGCGTGAATTGGCGCAGTTCAAATGGGTTGTCGATGGGAAGGAGCCGATGGTTGATGCGACGCCTTGGGAGAAATGGTGGAGCTTTGTGATGTTCCCCTATCTCCAAGCTTCGTCGCTCCGTCAGCCTGCGGGGTTTCTCAAAGATGCTGACTGGTCGCACTTCGCACCGTTCTTGCACGACGAGATTCCAGAATATCTGCTTCCACACATAGAGCCGAGCGACCGGCCTCGAATGAGCGTCGATTTGCGCAAGGTGTTCGGCGATTTCCGGTTCTCGACGGATGCGGAGCCGGGTTTGGAACTCGTGGATATCGTGACGAACGGCCTTCGCCGAGCGATGGTCGGTCACCTTCAGAAAGCCGGATGGATCGGGATGCCGGATTTGATGATCCGGCGCCGCGATCAGAACCTAACGATTATTTCGATGAACGGCATCGAGCCCCCGCCAAAACTACCGTACGCGGACGTGATCCAGCGCTTCAAGGGCGTGGGAAAGGTAATGCTGACCGCGCCTCGCCGGTAGCCGTTTTTGGGAATTACGGTGGAATTACGGTGACAGCGCATTTAATTCCCGAATTACCGTGACGTACTTCGGACAGCGACCCCGCTTGTCCGGCCAGAGTAAACGGCGCCCTCGGTGTTCGCATTCCGTGATGAACGCCGCGTCGCCGCCAGATTCCGCACCTCCGCCAAATGGTCGCCGCCCGGCCTAAAATACACTCCACCCCCGGTTTCCTGTTGCCAAGGCGGGCCCTTCGCAAGACGATGCCGGCCTTAAGCTTAAGCGATCGGGACGCGTTTTCGGCCGGCTGTTCGGCCCCGCCCGCGCGCCCGCCGCACCACCTCGAACGGAGACCGACCCATGTCCTTGCGGATCAATTCGGAGGCCCCGAACTTCACGGCCCAGACCACCCAGGGCCCGATCGACTTCCATCAGTGGATCGGCGACGGCTGGGCGATCCTGTTCTCGCACCCCAAGGACTTCACCCCGGTCTGCACCACCGAGCTGGGCTACATGGCCGGGCTGAAGCCGGAGTTCGACAAGCGCAACACCAAGATCATCGGCCTCAGCGTCGATCCGGTCGAGAACCATGCGCGCTGGGCCGACGACATCGCCGAGACCCAGGGCCACGCCGTCAACTATCCGATGATCGGCGACACCGACCTGAAGGTCGCCACCCTCTACGACATGCTGCCCGAGATCGAGGGCGCGACCTCCGAGGGCCGGACGGCGGCCGACAACGCCACCGTGCGGGCGGTGTTCGTCATCGGTCCGGACAAGAAGATCAAGGCCATGCTGGTCTATCCGATGACCACCGGGCGCAATTTCGACGAGGTGCTGCGGCTGCTGGACTCCTGCCAGCTGACCGCCCGCCACACCGTGGCCACGCCGGTCAACTGGCGTCCCGGCCAGGACGTGATCATCCCGCCCTCGGTCAGCGACGAGCAGGCGAAGCTGAAATATCCGGACGGCTGGAAGACGCTGAAGCCCTATCTGCGCGTCGTCGCCCAGCCCGAGGGCTGACGGCGGCGGGGCGGGGCGGCTCGATCGGGGGAGGCTGGATTGCTGTTCGAACAGATCGCCACGGGCGGCTGCCAGTCCTACCTCGTCGGCTGCGAGGCGACGCTGAGCGCGGTGCTGATCGATCCGGAGATCAGCCAGATCGACCGCTACCGCGCCCTGGCCGCCCGCGACGGCCTGCACATCCGCTACATCGTCGACACCCACACCCACGCCGACCATTTCTCGGCCGCCAAGCCGATGGGCGAACTGCTCGGCGTCCCGGTGGTGATGCATTCGGCCAGTCCTGCGCCGCACGCCGGCCTCCGCCTCGACGACGACGACCTGCTGATCGTTGGCGAACTGCGCATCCGGGCCCTGCACACGCCGGGGCACACGCGGGATTCGATGTGCCTGGTGGTCGAGGACCGGGTGTTCACCGGCGACACCCTGCTGATCGGCGGGACCGGCCGCACCGACCTGCCGACCGGAGATCCCGACCAGCTGTACGACAGCCTGTTCGGCAAGCTGCTGCTGCTCGACCCGGCCCTGCGGATCTATCCGGCCCACGACTACAAGGGCCGCGGCTGCTCGACGCTCGGGGCCGAGATCGCCGACAATCCGCGCCTGCAGAAGCGCGACCGCGCCGCCTTCACCCAGATGATGCGCGAGCTCAGCCTGGCCGCCCCCACCCACATGACCGAGGCGCTGCGCACCAACATGACCGGCGGCAAGACCGTCGGCCAGCTGCTGGCCGAGGCCGCCGCCCAGGTGCCGCACATCGGCATGGCCGAGCTGAGCCGTCGCCTGGCCGACCGGCCCAACGACCTGCTGGTGCTCGACGTGCGCGAGGCCGGCGCCTTCCTGGCCGGCCACATCCCGGGCGCCCGCCACCTGCCGCGCGGCCAGCTGGAGCTGCGGGTCAATGACGAGATCCCCGACCCGACGATGCGCATCGTCACCTGCTGCGAGTTCGGCAAGATCTCGACCCTGGCCGCGGCGACCCTGCGCCAGCTGGGCTTCATGCGCGCCACGGCCCTGGACGGCGGCATGAAGACCTGGCGGGACGGGGGGTATCCGGTGGAGGCGTGAGGGGCGGCTCCCGTTTTCAACGGTTCTCAGGCGGCTTCATGCACCTTCGTCGGTGCGGTCGTCAGGCGCAGGCCCAGGGCCTGGACCACCTTCAGCACCGTATCCAACTGCGGGTTGCCGCCGTCCTTCAGGGCCTTGTACAGGCTCTCGCGGCCAAGGCCGGCCTTCTCGGCGACCACCGTCATGCCTTTCGATCGCGCGAGGATACCCAGCGCGTGGGCCACGTAGCCCGCATCGCCGCTTTCCAGCGCGTCCTCCAGGAAGGCGATGACCGCCTCGGGGGTGTCGATGTACTTGGCTGCGTCAAACCGCGTCGTCTTCGTCTTGCCGGTCATCAGGTCATCTCTCGTTCGGGTGCTGGCGACACCCTGGTCGGCGAGGATCAGAGGCCCCTCGCCAAGGCCTTCGCCTTCTCGATATCCCGGTCCTGCGTCCGCTTGTCGCCTCCGCAGAGGACGACGATCAGCACGTCGCCCCGCCGGACGAAGTACACCCGAAAGCCTGATCCGTAATGGATCCGCGCCTCGCCCACGCCTTCGCCCACGGGTCGAACGTCGCCAAGCAGCCCGAGTTCGAACCGCGACAAGCGCCCGGCGATCGCCTGGACGGCTCGAACGTCCTTCAGGCTTTCGAGCCATTCGGTGAATTCGGCGGTCGCCTGAACTTCAATCACGCCACTGTATCCCATGGGATACGCGGCGGATGCAAGTCGTTTTGTATCCTTCAGGATACGATTTTTGATCGACCCGCCTGTGTGCGTGTTTTTGACGCCAGGTGCAAAGAACCAGAAGGATAGGCGCCGCTACCGCCCGGGACCGCGCCGACCCCGCAAGGGCGGCCGGCTCCGAGCGATCGGACAATCGGGGAGCCGGCCTGTGCTTCGCCGCTGGCAGGCGTGCGGAAGCTTCGCGACATTCTGCCGCAGAGATTGCGGTAATCCTAATTTCAGCCAAGGCGGAGGCCGTCTGTCCTGCGGCCGGGACCACGAACCGGCAGGGGGCGGATCGGCGGCGGGAACTCAGCCTGGACGCGACCGACGGCGGCGGTCTACTGGAGCGGACGGCGTTCCTGTCCGGCCCCGGCCTCGATGGTCCGGCGTTCGCTGAGCAGGGCCTTTTCGCGATCGTCGAGCTGGGCCACATGCTCGGCCAGGATCTTGGCCAGATCCCGCATGGTCTTGTGCGTCATCACGAAACGCCCCGCCTCGGTCGCTTGGATCGCCCCGTCCGTCACCGGGCCGCCCGGTCCGACCGTGCAGAGTATCGTCATGTCCTCGGTCACGGCGACGCTCACACGGCTCACATAGGTCGTCTGCATGGTCGTCTTCCTCCCTATTGCCTTGTCGTGACAATAGGTCGCATAGGTTGCGTCCGACTAAACAAGCGAGGCCTTGGCGGCTCCGGTCGCCAAGCGGGACGCACAGGCCTCGGGTTCCGTCGGCGCGACCGGCCGTCACCGTCCCCGGGATCGCGCCCGCCGGCCCGGCGCGGCGGGCTCGTCGCCGTTCGCCGCCTCGCCGCCCACCGCCTCGATCACCGCCCGGATCAGGCCGGCCGGGGTCAGGGGCTTGGTGACCACGCCGTGGAAGCCGGCGGCCACCAGACCGCGGACGGAGTCTTGGTCGGCGTCGGCGGTGAAGGCCAGGATCGGCGTGGCGGCGTTGGGGCCGGCCGAGGCGCGGATGCGGGTCAGGGCGCCGGGGCCGTCGAGCCGGGGCATGCGCACGTCCATCAGGATCAGGTCGAAGGGCTGCTCGGCGGCGCGGGCCACCGCCTCCTCGCCGTCGGCGGCCTCGGCGATCTCGGCCCCGACCCCGGCCAGGAACAGCCGTCCCAGCTCGCGATTGGCCGGATGGTCGTCGACGACCAGCACCCGCAGGCCGGCCAGGCCCATCGGCCCGCGCGCCGACGGGGCCGGGTCAGTCGCGGCTGCGGCCGGCGGAGCGGGAATCTCGAACCAGAAGCAGCAGCCCTGGCCCTCACGGCTGTCGACGCCGATCTGGCCGCCCATGGCCTCGACCAGGCCCTTGCAGATCGCCAGGCCCAGACCGGTGCCGCCCTGGGCCCGGGTCAAGGAGCCGTCGACCTGGGAGAAGCGCTTGAACAGCCGGTCGCGCTTGTCCGCGCAGACCCCGGCCCCCGTGTCGATCACCTCGACCCGCAGGATCCGGGCCGCGCGGTCGTAGCGGGTGCGCAGGGTGACGCCGCCCGCGGCGGTGAACTTGACGGCGTTGCCGACCAGGTTGAGCAGGATCTGGCGGACGCGGTCGGGATCGACCCCGACCACCAGGTCGTCGCCGTCGCTGGAGCCATCGCCGTCCAGCGCCAGGTCGAGGTCCTTGGCCCCGGCCTGGGGCGCGAACAGGTCCAGGGTCTCGCGGCAGAGCCGGGCGATCGACACCGGCTGCGGATGGATGCTGATCTGGCCGGCCTCGAGGGTGGAGAAGTCGAGGATGTCGTTGACCGTGCACAGCAGGGCGCGGCTGGCGTCGGCGACCCGCTCGACATACTGCCGGGTCAGGTCGGTCAGGCCGGGCTGCTCGGCGGCCAGGCCGGTGAAGCCGACGATGCTGGTCAGGGGCGTGCGCAATTCGTGGCTCATATTGGCCAGGAACTCGCCCTTCACCTGGGCGGCGGCCTCGGCCTCGGCCCGGGCCTCGCGCAGCTGGGTCTCCAGGGCCTTGCGGGGGGTGATGTCGCGGATCACGTCGTTGAGGCCGGTGAAGCGGCCGGTGGCGGGATCGACGCACAGGGTCGGCTTGCACTCCAGCCACAGCAGGTCGCCGGACTTGTGACGGGCGCGGAATTCGATCGGCCAGGCCGCCATCCGGCCCTTGGAGCCGAACACCGCCTGGCACATGTCGCGGACCTTCTTGCCGTCCTCGGGATGCATCAGCGACAGGAAGTTGCGGCCGACCAGTTCCTCGGCCGCGAAGCCGGTGATGGCCAGGCTGGCCGGCGACACATAGGTCAGCACGCCGTCGAGTCGGCTCTCGCAGATGATGTCCGGGGCGTTGACGGCCAGGCGGCGGAAGCGGCCTTCGCTCTCGGCCAGCGCCGCCTCGGCCGCCTTCTGGTCGGTGACATCGACGACCGTGCCGATGACGGTGCGCGCCTGGCCGTCGGCGTCATGTTCGATATAGACCCGCCCGGACAGGTGCCGGACCTCGCCATTGGGGCGGATGATCCGGGTGGTCACGGTCTCGCTGATCGCGTCGGTGGTAAGCCGCCGGCAGACCTGGGGGATGAGGTCGGCGTCGTCGGGGTGGGTCATGTTCCTGAGCACCGCGCCGTCCAGCGGCGTGTCCAGGGGCAGACCGTGGATGCGGTGCATCTGGGGCGACCAGGTCACCTGGCGGGTCGGAACGTCCACGCGCCAGTGGCCAAGGCCGGCCACGGTCTCGGCGACCTCGGCCTGGCGGGCCAGTTCCTGGGCCCGGTCGCGCGCTTCGGTCATCGCCGCCTCGGCGACCTTCAGGTCGGTGATGTCGACGCTGACCGAGATCGTGCCGCCGTCGGCGGTGCGGCGCTCGGTGACCCGCAGCCAGCGGCCGCAGACCGTCTTGTGGGTCAGGCTGCGCGGCGCGCCCCAGCGGGCGGCCTGGCGTTCGGCGATCCATTCGGCGTCGCGGCCGACGGCTTCGGCATAGACGCCCTGGGCGACGTTGCGGGCCAGCAGTTCCGCGAACGGCAGGCCGACCGCCAGCGTCGCGTCGCCGACCTGGAACAGGTCGGCGTAGCGGGCGTTCCAGGCGACCAGCCGGTCGGCGGCGTCGTAGAAGGCCAGGCCTTCGGGCATGACGTCCAGCGCCTCGCGCAGACGCCGAAGGCTGCCGCGGCTGGCGGCGTCGATGGCCGCGCCGCTGATCACCGTGATCAGGATCAGCGCCATGACCGCGGCGGTGATCGCCACGATCACCGGGTCGGACATCAGGGCGGCGGGAACCATGACGGTGGGGTCGGGTAGGATGGTCACGGCGGTCATGCCGGTGAAGTGCATGCCGATGACGGCCAGGCTGAGCAGGCCGCCGGCCCCCGCCAGGCGGTCCCATCGGGCCTTGGGCCGGGCGACCAGAAGCGCCGCGCCGGCCAGGATCGAGCCGATCGCCACCGAGGCCAGGACATAGCGGCCGTCCCAGTGCAGCACGCCGGCCGTCCGGTAGCCGGCCATGCCCGCATAGTGCATGGCCGCAATGCTCGAGCCCACCGCGCCGCCGCCGACGGCGGCCCGCAGGCCGGGTCGAGGGGCGTGGGTCATCGTCGAGGCCAGGGCGAAGCCGAGGGTCGCGCCGATCACGCCGACCAATAGAGAGCCGAGCGTCGCCAGCGGCGCATAGCCGACCGGCAGGCCGGTCTTGAAGGCCAGCATGGCGATGAAGTGGGTCGTCCAGATGCCGGAGCCGGCGACGATCCCGGCCATGGCCAGCCAGACCCAGCGTCCGGACGCCGGGAAGGACAGCGCCTTGGCGTAGAGGAAGAAGGTCGCCAGCGTGGTCGGGACGCAGACCAGCGCCGCGATCACGACCAGTCGCCAGTCGTGTCCGCCCGATATGCAAAGCAGGACGTTGAACATGCGGTCCCCGACGTCTTTTGCGGCGACTATTACCTTTAGGGCTTAAGGAGTGGTCAGGAATAGATGCCGCGGGGGTGCGACAGATCGACCTATGGTCGTGGGTCAGATCTGGGAAGGTTTCGAATAAATCTGGCGGTATCCGGATAATGACCAAGTAAAATGATGGTTTTTCCTGTCATCGCTCGCCGGGAGCGCGCCGCCCCGCCGGAAAACCGCTCGGGCGCTGTGTCTGGCCTCCAGAAGTTGCACGGATCAGCCGCCGACCGGCGCGAGGTCCTCTGGAGACTCTATACAATTTTAACTAGCAATGAACGCATCAGACGCGCATATGTGGAGCCGAGGCCCGCCGGTCCTCGGCGTCGCCCTCGTCCGCACCGGCCGTCAGGCTGGGCCGACGATCAATCATAAAAGGGAGAACGTCATGGGTTTCTATGGTCCTGAGCCCTTTGATACGGCGGAAGCGACCTATGTCTGGACGGGGCTCGGCGCGCCGGGCTTCTTCAGCGTCTCGGTCAAGGGCAATGCGCCGAACTTCACCAGCAACATCCAGCTGGTCCGCGATCCCCACTTCGTCGGCGGCCTGGCCGTCGACGTGATGGGCTGGACGGGCCCGCTGGGGCAGGGGACGACGCCCTACGCCGTGCGCGGCACGTTCAACGGGTTGTTCCTGCCCAAGATCCTGATCGTCGGCCAGAACAAGCGGCTGCTGATCGACGTGAAGGAGATCCCCTTCACGACCGACGAGGCCTATGTGAGCCATCTAAAGGCCACGGCGAAACAGCCTGAACCGGCCTAAGGCGGATCGTCGTTCAGCTAAGAGGTCCTATTGCGGTGACAGTGCACTAATTGGCGCCGATCGGGCCGATCGCTCAGTCGCGCCCCATGCCGGGCGCAAGTCTAAGCGCGAATTAAGTGCACTGTCACCGTAATCCGTCACCGTAATCCCGTCACCGTAATCCCTGTCACCGTAATCCCGTAATCCGTAATCCCGTCACCGTAATCCACCGTAATCCGGGGCTCGCACCTCAGGATGAGGACCTCTGCTGACTTCCTCATCCTGAGGCGCCCTCCGCAGGAGGGCCTCGAAGGACGCACGGTGGTTCCGCTGGCCCCATCCTGCTGTCTACAGATTCAGGCCGCTGATGAGCCTCGGGCCTTGAATCTCACCGCGAGCCGGCGCGCGCCCTGCTACCGCGCTACGATCTTCGGCAGGGCGGTGATCGGCTCCAGGGTGATGTCGCGGAAGAAGGTCTCGGCCCCCTCTGACTGCAGCTGGATCGCGCCGTGAGTCAGGGGCAGGGCGGGACCTCCGTCGCCGTTGCGCGCCCGCAGGTCGTGGACTTCCATCACCGGCACGCCGTTGACCACGTGGACGGCGCGGTCGCCCACCACATAGAGGTCGAGGGTGTTCCACTGGCCGGCCGGCTTCTCGGCGTCCGTCGCCGCCTCGACGTTCCAGTTCGGCGTCGCCACCGTGACTTCGCGCCCGGCCAGGGAAAAGCGCAGGTGCGGCGCGATCAGGCTGGCGTCGTCGACGGCCGTGACCTTGCCGCTGACTGTCTCGCCGACCCGCACGACCATGCCGGTCGAGCCCTGCATGATCTCGAACTCCACGGCCGGCCGCCAGGTGCCGAACACCGCGCCGGGCGCGCCGTGCGAGTGATAGAGCAGGCCGTTGTTGGGCGGCAGGACCTGGCGCGGCGGCCAGCGGCCGGGGCCCCACTTGAACTGCAGGCGCAGGTGGTAGTCATGGAAGTCGCCTCGCCGCACCAGGCTGCCCCAGGTCTTGCCGCTGACATAGAGGGCCGGCCGGCCGTCCTCGATCACCGCCTTGAACACCTGCGCGCCCTCCGCCGTCGCGCCGATCGGGGCGATCGCCGGGGCGGTATAGGTCAGGGCCGGGTCGCGATAGCCGAGCCAGGCGTCCCAGTCCTTCAGGTCCTGGCCGTTGAACAGCGCTACGGCCGGTCCCGCCGGCTTGGGAACGTCGACCAGGGCGAGGGGGGCGGCGGCCGGCGCGGTCAGGGCGGGTCCCGCGGCCAGCGCCCCCGAGACGGTCAGGACGAGGGTCAGGGCCTTGAGCATGTTTCCTCCCGCTTCGGTCGCGACGGCGCAGACTAGCTGACAGCGTTGTCGCTTCAAGACCGCCCATGGTCGTAGAGGGACCGACCGCAAGGCTTGGCGCGGCGCGATCAAACGTGAGAGCTTGCCCGTCCCCGGAAGGAACGCCTCATGCCCACCGCCGCCGCCAACGGAATCGAGATCGCCTACGAGACCAGCGGCCCGGAGACCGGCGAGGTCGTGCTGCTGATCATGGGCCTGGCCCAGCAGCTGACCCGCTGGCCGCCGTCGCTGATCGACCGGCTGGTCGAGGAGGGCTTCCGGGTCGTGCGTTTCGACAATCGCGACATCGGCCTGTCGACCCGGTTCGACGCCGCCGGGACGCCCGACCTGCCGGCGGTGTTCGGGGCCCTGGCCCGGGGGGACGAGCCGGACCTGCCCTACAGGCTCGACGACATGGCCGACGACGCCGTGGGCCTGCTCGACGCCCTGGGCATCGCCCGGGCCCATCTGGTCGGAGTCTCGATGGGCGGCATGATCGCCCAGACCGTGGCCGTCCGGCATCCGGCCCGGGCGCTGTCGCTGGTCTCGGTGATGTCGACCACCGGCAATCCGGCCGTGCCGCCGGCCCGCCCGGAGGTGCAGGCGGTGCTGTTCGCGCGCCCGGCCGCCGCCGACCTCGACAGTTTGACCGACCACGCGCTGAGGGCCCAGATCGCTGTCCAGAGCCCGGCCTGGCCGGTCGATCCGGCGATCGAGCGGCCGCGCCTGCGGTCCGACATCGAACGCGCCTACCACCCGGCCGGCATCGCGCGGCAGATGGCGGCGGCGATCGCCTCGGGCGACCGTCGCCGGGCCCTGAGCGCGATCGCGGTCCCAACCGTGGTGCTGCATGGCGCCGACGATCCCCTGGTGTCGGTGGAGGGCGGCCGGGACACCGCCGCGAGCATTCCCGGCGCGGAATTGCGGATCATCGCCGGCCTGGGCCACGACCTGCCCGACGCCGTGCACGAGGCCTTCGTCGACGCCGTCAGGACCGCCGCGGCCCGGGCGCGGCAGATCGCCTAAGGCGGCGAAGCGCGTCCGTTAGGCGAAATGGCCGCGGCGCGATCACCTGGGGTGCAGGTCCGGCCCGAACGCCGGCCGGCCGCCGCCCGGGGTTTCGCCCGCTCCCGATCGGCGCCACCCTGCCGCCATGGCCTATCGCGCGACGCTTGGAGCGACCACCTGGACCTTCGACGGCCTGGCCGATCTGATGGCCAAGGCCTCGCCGTTGCGGTCCGGCGACGCCCTGGCCGGGATCGCCGCCACCAGCGCCCAGCACAATGTCGCCGCCAAGATGGCCCTGGCCGACGTGCCGCTGAAGGCGTTCCTCAGCCAGGCCCTGGTGCCCTACGAGACCGACGAGGTCACCCGCCTGATCCTCGACGGCCATGACCTGGAGGCCTTCGCCCCGGTCGCCGCCCTGACCGTCGGCGGCTTCCGCGACTGGCTGCTGTCGGAGCTGGCCACGCCGGCCGCCCTGGCCCGCCTGGCGCCCGGCCTGACGCCGGAGATGGTCGCGGCGGTCAGCAAGCTGATGCGCAACCAGGACCTGATCCTGGCCGCCTCCAAGTGCCGGGTGGTCACGAAGTTCCGCAACACCATCGGCCTGCCCGGGACGATGGCCGTGCGCCTGCAGCCCAACCACCCGACCGACGATCCGGCCGGGGTCACCGCCTCGATCCTCGACGGCCTGCTGTACGGCTGCGGCGACGCGGTGATCGGCATCAACCCGGCCAGCGACAACCTGTCGGTGCTGGGCGACCTGACCCGGCTGATGGACGACCTGATCCAGCGCTTCGAGATTCCCACCCAGTCCTGCGTCCTGACCCACGTGACCACGGCGATCCAGCTGATCGAGCGCGGCGCGCCGGTCGACCTGGTGTTCCAGTCGATCGCCGGTACGGAGGCCGCCAACGCCAGCTTCGGGGTGACCCTGGCCCTGCTGCAGGAGGGGCTCGACGCCGGCCGCTCGCTGAACCGCGGCACGGTCGGCGACAATGTGATGTATTTCGAGACTGGCCAGGGCTCGGCCCTGTCGGCCGGGGCGCACCACGGCGTCGACCAGCAGACCCTGGAGGCGCGGGCCTATGGCGTCGCCCGGGCCTATGCGCCGCTGCTGGTCAACACCGTAGTCGGCTTCATCGGTCCCGAATATCTCTATGATGGCAAGCAGATCATCCGGGCCGGGCTGGAGGACCATTTCTGCGGCAAGCTGCTGGGCGCGCCGCTGGGGGTCGACGTCTGCTACACCAACCACGCCGAGGCCGACCAGGACGACATGGACAGCCTGCTGACCCTGCTGGCCGCGGCGGGCGTGACCTTCATCATGGGCGTGCCGGGGGCCGACGACGTGATGCTGAACTATCAGTCGACCTCGTTCCACGACGCCCTCTATGTCCGCGAGCTGCTGGGCCGCCAGCGGGCCCCGGAGTTCGAGGCTTGGCTGCAGCGGTCGCGGATCGTCGGGGCGGACGGCCGCCTGGCCCCGCGCGCCGCCGGCCATCCGCTGCTGACCGCCGGGACCGAGGCCAAAATGGGCGCTGGGGCGTGAGCGCGCCGCCGGTCACCCCCGACCCCTGGACCGCCCTGCGCCGCCACACCCCGGCCCGCATCGCCCTGGGCCGCAGCGGCGCCAGCCTGCCCACCCGCGAGGTGCTGGCCCTGGCCCTGGCCCACGCCCAGGCCCGCGACGCGGTCCACACCCCGTTCGAGGCCGAGGCGACGGCGGCGGCGCTGCGGGCCCTGGACCTGGAGACGGTGATCGTCGACAGCGCCGCCCCCGACCGCGCCGCCTATCTGCGCCGGCCCGACCTGGGCCGGACCCTGTCCGAGGCCGGGCGCGCGGCCCTGCCGCCCGGGCCCTGCGACCTGGCCATCGTCGTCGCCGACGGCCTGTCCAGCACCGCCGTCCACGCCCATGCCGCGCCGCTGGTCCAGGCCCTGCTGCCGGCCGTCCGCGCCGCCGGCTGGCGGCTGGGACCGGTGGTGATCGCCCGCCAGGCCCGGGTGGCCCTCGGCGACGCGGTCGGCGAGGCCCTGGCCGCGCGGCTGGTCATCCTGCTGGTCGGCGAGCGGCCGGGCCTGTCCTCGCCCGACAGCCTGGGCGCTTACATCACCTTCGCCCCCCGCATCGGCCGCACCGACGCCGAGCGCAACTGCGTCTCCAACATCCGCGGCGAAGGCCTGAGCTACGCGGCCGCGGCCTTCAAGCTGGCCTGGCACGCCCGCGAGGCCTTGAGGCTGGGCCTGACCGGAGTGGCGCTGAAGGACGAGAGCGATACGGCGTTGCTGGAGGGGGCGATTGTTCGCCCTCTCCCCGGAGAGGGTGACCTCACACCAGGTTCGAGATCTCGATCAGATTGAGGTCCGGGTCGCGGACATAGACCGACAGGATCGGTCCCGAGGCGCCCGTCCGCCGGACCGGCCCGTCCACGATCTCGACGCCCAGCGCCTCGAGATGGACGATCACCGCCTCCAGCGGCGTCGAGGCGACGAAGCACAGGTCGGCCGAGCCGGGGGTGGGCCGGGCGGCCTTGGGCTCGAACTCGTGGCCGGCCTCGTGCAGGTTGATCTTCTCGCCGCCGAACACCAGGGCCGTGCGGCCGTCGTCGAAGGTCTCGACCCGCATGCCCAGCACGTCGCGATAGAAGGCGGTGGTCGCCTCCAGGCTGGCGACGGTCAGGACCAGGTGATCGAGATAGTCGATGGTGATCATGGCCCATCCATAGCAGGTCGCCGCCCGCCTTTTGCACCCCAGGATCGCAGGGCGCCGAAATAGTGAACGCCTGTCGTTCAAACGACGGTTCGAGGGCGCGCGGAGTCGCTGTCGCGGCGTCCGGCGCGCAAGCTCCTCTCAGGATTTGCGCAGAGGGGATGTCCATGAGCGAAGAAACCGCCGGCGGCGGCGTCAGCTACGAACAGGTCGACGACGCCTATTTCGACAAGCGCGGACTCAAGCGCTATGCGGGGGTGTTCTCGCTGTGGGCTCTGGGGGTGGGGGCGGTGATCGCCGGCCAGTTCTCGGGCTGGAACCTGGGCATGGGGACCGGCGGCTGGGGCGGCATGCTGGTCGCCACCCTGATCATCACCGTCATGTACCTGGGCCTGACCTTCTCGATCGCCGAGATGGCCGCGGCCCAACCGCACACCGGCGGGGCCTACAGCTTCGCCCGGGCCGCCATGGGCCCCTGGGGCGGCTTCATCACCGGCCTGTGCGAGAACGTCGAATATGTGCTGACCGCCGCGGTGGTCTGCTTCTTCATCGGCAGCTATCTGGGCGGCATCTTCGAGACGCCGGCCTGGGTGCAGCCGCTCTACTGGATCGGGGCCTACGCCATCTTCGTCGGGCTGAACGCCGGCGGGGTGGCGATGTCGTTCAAGTTCACGGTGTTCGTCACCCTGCTGGCCCTGGCCTGCCTGGCGGTGTTCTGGGTCAGCGCCCTGCCGCACGCCGACTTCTTCAAATACGCCATGAACGTCGGTCCGGGCGGCACCGAGCTGAAGGACGGCCACGGGCCGTTCCTGCCGGCCGGCATGGGCGGGGCCCTGGCCCAGCTGCCGTTCGCGGTGTGGCTGTTCCTGGCCATCGAGCAGCTGCCGTTGGCGGCCGAGGAGTCGCACACCCCGGCCCGCGACCTGCCCAAGGGCATCATCCTGGGCGTCTCGACCCTGATCGTCTCGGCCCTGCTGGTGCTGTGGCTCAACAGCGCCATTTCGCCGGGGACCTTCGCCCTGGCCAAGTCGGGCGAGCCGATCCTGGAAGGCTTCCGCACCATCTATGGCGGCGGCCTGGCCAAGGTGCTGGCGGCGGTGGCGGTGGCCGGCCTGGTCGCCAGCTTCCATGCGGTGATCTTCGCCTATGGCCGGCAGATCTATTCGCTGTCGCGGGCGGGCTACTTCCCCCGCGCCCTGTCGGTGACCCACGGGGTGCGCAAGACCCCGGACGTGGCCCTGATCACCGGAGCCCTGGCGGGCCTGGCGGTGATGCTGGCGGTGTGGTTCATCCTCGGGGCCGAGAAGGGCGCGGCCGTGATCGGCGGCACACTGCTGAACATGGCGGTGTTCGGGGCCATGCTGTCCTACCTGGCCCAGGGCCTGTCGTTCATCCTGCTGCGCCGCAAGTTCCCCGACCTGGAGCGTCCCTACAAGAGCCGCTTCGGCCTGACCGGGGCGGGGCTGACGGTGGCCATCTCGCTGGTGACCATCTTCTACCAGCTGAAGGACCCGATCTATCGCACCGGGGTGATCGGGGTGGCGATCTGGTTCGCGGTCGGCATCGCCTATTTCGCCCTGTTCGGGCGCAAGAAGCTAGTGCTGTCGCCGGAGGAGGCCTTCGCCATCAGCGGCGGCAAGGCGGCCTACGAGACGCACTGACGAGAGACGGGCGCCCCGTTCAATGTAACGCATTGTAAAATCACGTCCTCCACCTCTGGTGGTGATCGAATTCCTGGCCTTTAACTGCCTCCGGGACAACGGGGGCGAACATGGGCCGGATGATGGTCGCGACCAGAGGTCTTGGCGAAGCCGGAAGCGGGGTGGCGATCCTCAACCCGGCCGCCGCCGAGATTCTCCAGGCCCTGCTCGACCTGGGCGGGGCGGCGCATCGCGACCTGGTGGTGGCCTATGTCGCCAGGCGGCGAGGGATCTTTCGTCCGTCGGACGCGCTGCGGCGCGACCTGGACGCGGCCTTCGCCGCCTATTGCGCGACCAGCGACCCGCGCGGCGCCGGCCTGCTGCATCTGCCTTATGGACCCGGCAGCCAGCGTTGGGCGCTGACCGACCAGGCCTACGGTCTGCTGCGCGACGGCGGCCACGGGGCCGGATGAGCCATGGAATTCATGACCCTCCTGCAAGGCGTCGCCGATCGCCTGGGACTGGATCCGGCGCCGCACCGGACGGCCGACGGCCGGCCGCGGGTGGCGTTCCTGTGCATGGCCGGCCTGGTCAGCCTGACTCTGTGGACGGCCATCGGCTGGGGCGTGTGGCGGCTGCTGGGCTGGATGGGGCGATCCTAGGGCGCTAGAAGTCGCAGGACCGAGTCTTCGCCGGGGGAACCGACACACGTGCGTATTCTGATCGCGGCCCTGGCCCTGACCCTGGCCGGCTGCGCGACCGCTCCGCGCCTGGCGGGCGAGGGCGTCCTGCCGGTCCTGGCCGGCCGAGCCGTGACCCTGCAGGGCGGCCAGGCGACCCCGTCCGGACCCGACGCCGCCCTGGCCAGGGCGATCGAAACCCGGGTGATGGCGCGACTGGTGGCCGGCGGCGCCGACGCCTCGGGCGCGAAGGCTCCCGTCTATTTGGTGCAGGTGGCGGTCGCCGCCGCTGATCCCGCCGTCGGCGTTGCTACGGCCGTCGGTCCGCAACCGGCCTGGCGCAGCGCCCCGGTCAGGCTTCGCCCGTGGTCGCGCCGCGGCCCGAACCGCACCGCCACCCTGGTGGTGCTCGACGTCGCCACCGGCAAGCCGGCCGCCTGGGCCGGCGTGCGGACCTCCAGCGCCGACCCGACGGACCTGGCCGAGCGGCTGGTGACGGCGGTGACGGCGTCGGGCAAGGGCTAGAGCGCCTCCCAAATCCCCGTCTCCCCGGCTAAGGCCGGGGCCCAGGTGAAACCCACGAGCCGCTCTGGATGAATCTGGATCCCGGCCTTCGCCGGGAAGACGGAAGAAGGGGAGAGCGCTTTGATCTAAAATCAATACGCTCAGCCCACCGCCTCCGGCAGCCGCAGGATGAAGGTCGCGCCGGCGCCGGGCGGGCTGACGCAGGTCACCGCGCCGCCGTGACGGGCGGCGGCGGCCTGGACGAAGGCCAGGCCCAGGCCCGCGCCGCCGGCCGCCTCGGCCCCCGGACGCTCGAAGCGTTGGAACGGCCGGAAGGCCAGGGCGGCTTCCTCGGCGGTCAGGCCCGGCCCCTGGTCGGCGACGGCGAGTTCGACGAAGGAGCGCTCGGCCTCGGGCGCGACGGCGGCCCGCACGATGATCCGCGAGCCCTCGGGGCTGTACTTGACCGCGTTACCGATCAGGTTGACCAGGGCCCGGGCCAGCACGTCGCGGTCGCCTAGCACCATCAGCGGCGCGTCGCAGCCCTCCTGGCGGATCTCGATGCGGCGCTGGCGACACTGCGGCCACAGTTCGTCGACGGCCTCGGTGGCCACGTCGCAGACGTCGAGCGGCTCCAGCACCGTCTGGGTCACTTCGGCCCGGGCCAGCTGCACGAAGCCGTCGGCCAAGGCCAGGGTGCGGCGGGCGCAGGCTCCCAGCCGCTCGGCGAGTTCGGCCGGCAGGTCGGGGGTGGTGGCCAGCAGGGCCAGGATCGAGGTCTGCGGCGAGCGCATGTCGTGGGTCAGCAGCTGCAGGGCCTGTTCGCGCTGGCGCATGGCCGCCGTCAGCGGGGTGATGTCGGCCAGGCGCAGGATCCAGCCGGCGCTGTCGCCGGCCTCGTCGCGGCGGAACACGGTCTGGACCTGGAAGGCGCGGCCGTCGGCCAGGTGCAGGTCGAGGGGGCGGCCGGTCTCGACCTCGGCCGGCCAGGTCGGGGCGAAGCCGCGGCCCAGGGGCGCCAGGGCGTTGAGCGCCTCGGCCAGGGTCGAGCCCTCCAGCGGCGCCCCCTTCAGCGACGATGGGGCCGCGTCCAGCAGGGCGCGAGCGGCGGCGTTGGCGGCGATCACCCGGCGGTCGGCGTCGGCCACCAGGGTGGCGTCGGGCAGGCTGAACAGGGCGTCGGCCGAGAAGCGCCGCAGGTCGTCGATCCGGGTGATGGCCGCGCCGAGGCTGAGGGCCTGGCGGGCGACCCGGTCGCCGCCGAAGCCGGCCTCAGCCTCGACCGCGTGCGGCGAATGCGCCGGGCGCAGCCGGTCCAAGGCGTGGCCGAGGAAGTCGCTGACCCGGCCCAGCCGGCTCCAGCTCCAGACCAGCGAGACCCCAACCAGGCCGAGAATCGCCGCCACGGGCGACAGCCACAGGTGGGCCGCGCCGAACAGGGCGGCGCTGGCCCCCAAGGCCAGGGCCGACAGGCCGCCCAGCAGCAGCAGGTTGGCCCGCGGCGGCAGGGCCAGCAGCCCGGCCAGCAGCAGCCACAGCAGGCCAAGCCCGAAGGCCAGGCGGGCGGCGAGGCTGGCGGGGCGGATCATCTGACCGTGGCGCAGGCCGTCCAGCACGCTGGCCTGCAGGTGGACGCCGGTCATGCTGGCCGCGTCCGGCGTGACGGGGGTGGGGAAGGCCGGACCCAGCCCCGGGGCGGTCAGGCCGACGAACACGGTGCGGCCGGCGATCAGCTCGGCCGGGGCCTCGCCGGCCAGGACGCTGGAAAAGGCGATCTGGCGATAGCGGTCGGGCGGTCCGGCGAAGGGGATCAGCAGGGTGTTGGCCGCGCCGCGGGTGGCGTCCGCCGCGCCGGGCGGCTTGGTGGCGCGGTGGACCACGGTCATCAGGTCGGGGACCAGGTCGGGACCGTCGGCCTCGAACGGGGCCATGCGCCGCACCACGCCGTCGGGGTCGAAGCGCACATGCACCAGGCCAACCCCCGCCGCGCCGCGCGCCAGCCGGGGCGTGGCCCCGATCCGGACCGGCGGCGCGTCGGCCTGGCCGGACGGCTCCAGGAACTGCGGCAGATAGACCTTGCCCGAGCGGGCGATGGCCGTGGCCAGGGCCGCGTCGTCGGCGGGATTGGGGGCCGGCTGGCTGAACAGCACGTCATAGACGATCGCCTTGGCCCCGGCCTGGGTCAGTCGGTCGATCATCGCCGCGTGGCGGGCCCGCGACCACGGCCAGGCCCCCAGTTCGCGCAGGCTGCGCTCGTCGACCCCGACGATCAGGATCGACGGGTCGACCGGGCGGCCGGAGGCGCGCTGCAGGCGGTCATAGAGGATGCTGTCCAGCCGGGCGGTCAGCGGACTGACGGTCAGGCCGGCCAGGGCCAGGCTGGTCAGGGCCGCGACCAGCAGCCAGCCCAGCAGGCGGCGACGAGGAAGACGAAGGCGCGCCACGCCCTAGCGTCCGATCTGCAGGGTCTGGAGCGGTCCGACCTTCTCGCTGACCGTCCCGCCCTTGAAGCGCAGGGCGCTGACCCGCCAGCCATAGAGGCCGGGCGGCAGGTCGGTCAGGGTCAGCTGCGGTTCGGTCAGCCCCGGCTGGTCGACGATCGGGGCGGTCGCCTCGGTTCCGGAAAACAGCTGGAAGCGGTAGCTGCGCACGCCGTCGCCGGCCGCGGTCCAGCGGAACAGGAACCGGCGGTGCTTGCCGTCGCGCTCGGCGGTGGGCGATGCGCCCGGCTCAAGCGTGTCGAGGTCGCGGTCGAAGCTGTAGTCGGCCGGCAGGCCCTCCAGGCCGCCGGCGTCCAGGGCGGTCAGGCGGACGAAATAGGTGCCGTTGTCCAGGGGGCCGAAGTCGGCGGCCGGCTCGGGCCGAGTGGCCTCGGCGAACAGGTCGACGAAGCCGGCGTCGCGCGACAGCTGCAATCGGTAGGCCGTCGCGCCGCCGACCGGGACCACGGCGAACCGGACGGCCTTGCCGGCCTGGTGTTGGCCGCCGTCGCCCAGCTTCGGGGCCGGCAGCAGGGCGGTCGGGCCGCTGACGGCGCCGGCGGCGGCGGTGACGCCGAACCCGGCCGGGACGGGCGGTCCCGCCGGCGGGGCCTCGCCCGGGCCGACGCCGACCGCGCCCTTGATCACCTCGGTCTGGGCCCGGTCGCCGGCGGCCACGACCCGGAACTCGGTGCCGCGCACCGCCGAGATCGACACCGGCGTGCGCACCTCGAAGCGGGCGTCGGGATTGGGGTTGGGGGTGGCCGAGACGGTCCCGCGGCCTTCCTCCAGCTTGAAGATCCGCTGCGGGGCGTGGGTCAGCAACACGTTGCGCAGCCGCACGATGCGCAGGGCGGTGTTGGAGGGCAGGGTGACGCGCGAGGCGTCCTCCAGCTCGAAGGTGGCGAAGGCGCCGGGGCCGGTGATCACCCGCTGGCCCTCCAGGATCGCCATGCCGGCCCGCGCCGGGGTCCGGCGGCCGTCGGCTTCGATCTCGACCTTGCCGCTGAAGGCGCTGAGCCGGCAGTCGATCGGCGTGGTCTTCAGCAGCGAGCGGTCGATGCGGAGGATGGCGCCGGCCCGCAGGGCGCGCGGCCGGCGGATCTGGTTGGCGCGCTGCACGTGGCGATAGTCGCCGGCGCTGCGCAGATAGGCCTGGGCCAGGCCGAACAGGGTGTCGCCGGGCCGGACCACATAGGTCACCGGCGGCTCGGACGGCGGCGGGCCAACCGTCGGGGCGGGGGCGGGCGCGGCCAGGACCGGTCCCGCCTCCAGCGCCAGCACGGCGGCCAGGACGAGTCGCGACGGACGAAGCCTCATTCGGCGGCCCCGCCGGCGGCCCCATTGGCGGCCCCGTCGGCGGTCTCCGGCTCGCAGGCCTCCAGCCGGTAGCCGAAGCCGTAGACGGTGGTCAGCCGGAACCCGTTGGCCGGCCGCAGCTGAAGCTTCGAGCGCAGGCGCGAGACGTGGGCGTCCAGGGTGCGGGTCTCGAGATCCGGCCGCTGGCCCCACACCCGCCGCAGCAGATATTCGCGCGACAGCGGTCGGGCCAGGTTGTTGAACAGCAGGGCGGCCAGCTGGAACTCCTTGGGCGTCAGGGCTTCGACCCGGTCGCCCCAGGCGGCGGTCTGGGCGCCGGGGTCGAGGCGATAGGGACCGTGCTGCTCGACCTGCGGGAAGGCGGCGGGGCGATAGGCGCGGCGGGCCAGGGCGTTGACCCGGGCCAGCAGGACCTGCGGCTGCAGCGGCTTGACGATGTAGTCGTCGGCCCCGGCGTTGAGGCCTTCCACCAGGTCGGCCTCGACCGAGCGGCTGGTCAGCAGCAGGATCGGCGGAGCTGGCGACAGCAGCTCGCCCACCCGCCGCAGGGTCTCGATGCCGCTGAGGTCGGGCATGTTCCAGTCGAGGATCAGCAGGTCGAAGGTCTGGCGGCGCAGCTCGGCCAGCAGCCGCTCGGGCCGGGTGAAGGAGGTGCAGTCATAGCCGGCCGGGCCCAGAAGGGCGGCGACCAGCGCGTTGTGGCTGTCGTCGTCGTCAAGCAGGGCGACTTTCATGCGCTCACTTACAGCCAGAACAAACTCGCGCGCCCCGCGATGGGGGCGCGGGACGCGCGGCGGGCGTCGCCCGTCCAGGGGGAAGGATCATCGCGGCGATCCGCCTGGGCAGACTAACGCGCGACCGCTCCCGCCGCCGCGGTTGTAACATCGAATTTACAATGGTTTACAGTCAAGTTCGAAAGGGCTTCACAGGAACCGTCGCTTCGGGACCCGCCCTAACCCCCGAATGACCTTCCGCCGCCGCCGAAGCCGCCGCGCGAGATCACCGAACTGCGGCTCTGGACGCGAGTGGGGGCGCGCATTTCCGGAGCGTTGAAGCTGTCGGTGCGCACCCGGGTGCGGCCGGTGACATAGTCGCGCGACAGCGGATAGCCGCCGCCGCCGTAATAGGTCCCGTTGCGGTCGCGGTACATCGGCGCGCCGTAATAGCCGCCGCCCATGTTGTTCAGCGCCTGGCCGACGATGAAGCCGGTCAGCAGCGGGGTGAAGAAACTGCCGCCGTTCTGGCTGGAGCGCGGCACGCACTGGTCGACGCCGTAGCGCTCCTCGCAGCTCTGCTGGTCGCCGAACTTCGGCGCGTTGGCGGCGCTGTCCTTCTGGGCCTGATCATAGGCCGTCTGGCACTGCTCGGCGGTCATGTCGCCGGACTTCTTGCAGTCGTCCAGCGAGGCGAAGGTCTTGGCATCGACCTCGCGCGTGGCGGCCGGCGGGTCGCCCCACTGCACGGTCGAACCGCCGCCGTCGTCGCAGGCGCTGATCGACATCGCCGTGCCGGCCATCAGCCCGGTCAGGGCCAGGCCGCTGGAGCGCAGGCGGCGGCGGGGCTTGGGGAATTGTTCGGACATGATACGCCTCAGGCCGTCATGCAGGCGGCGTTGAGCAGGCCGACCGCCAGGGAGATGCTCATCAGATAAAGGCCGGCGGCGATCTCGCCCTTCTCGATCCGGGCGGAGACGTCCTTCATGGCCACGACGCGCACCAGGGTGAAGGCGGCGATCTGGATCACGCCGGCCAGGGCCGCCCAGGCGCAGAACTCGATCAGCGAGACGGTGTTGCTGAGCGCCGAGGCCAGGGGCAGCACATAGCCGACCAGCGCCCCGCCCAGGGCCAGGGCGGCGGCGACATTGCCCTCGCGGATCAGCTTGGCTTCGTCATAGGGCGTCACCCACTGGTAGATCAGCTTGAAGGCGACGGTGAACAGGCCGGCGGCGACGAAGGCCACCAGGAAGGCCAGGGCGCTGGCGCCAAATCCGTGCAGGTCGAACATCTGGTCATTTCCCCCTTGGGTGCGGTTCAGGCCCGGAACTCGCCGACGCCGAGCGCCACGCCGATCATGATCTCGAACGAAACCTCGCGCCGGCGCGTGTCCTCGTTCTCGTTCTCCTGCTGGATGGCTAGCAGAAGCTCGCGGCCGTCGCCCGGCAAATCGCGGGAGAACAGCATGCAGGTCTGGAAGATCCGCCGGTCGGGGATCCCGTCCCGGTCGTCGTGGACGTCTTCCCAGAAGCTGACGGGCTCCTGGCTCTCGGCCTCGTCGCCGAACCAGTCGCGCCGGTACTCCGGCAGGCCGGGGCCGGTGAAGGTGCGGGCCCGCAGGCGCTTGGCCCAGGCCTCCTCGTCGGCCCGCCCGCCCGGATAGGCGCTGTCCCAGGGGATGAAGAGGGTGATGTCGGTGACCCGCTGGCCTTCGCGATCGTCGGAGACCGCCTGGAACATCACGTTGTCGTCGGTATAGAACCGATGCACGAAGCCGCCCTCGCGCAGCTCGACCAGGCCCTGGGCGGTGATCTCCAGGGTGTCGGTGTCGAGCACGAACTTCAGGTCGTCGCCCAGCCGCCGCCAGGCCAGGCTATCCAGCCAAAGCGTGCGGCCCAGGGTGACGTTGCGGATCTCCGGCAGGGCCGAGGCGGGCGCGTTGTCCTTGCGGCCGAAGAGCTTGCTGAACATGAAGGCGACCCGATGCGAAACGCGTCCCGCACATGTACGACGCGCAAGGCCTCGGCAAAAGAGCCCGCGCCATTACCAACTTGTCATGCGGCTCGGTAAGGTTGCGCTCTCGACGACTGGCGTTCCGCCGCCCATCTAGTATGAAACGGCCCCAGGACTTGGCCCGCCGAAGGAGACCCTGCCCGATGACGACCCCCGCCGCCTGGACAGTTCGCTCGCTGAAGACCGCCCTGAGCGACGGCTTCAGCGACGCCATGACGGCCCGCGTGGTCGAAGGCGCCGATCCGATCCTGCTGGTCACCATGCACGACCATGGGGACCTGGAGATCTATGTCAGCGTCAGCGACCAGCAGATCGCCGCCTCGGTGCTGCTGTGGCCGGTCGACGAGCAGAAGGACCGCCACGCCTTCAACGAGTTCCTGCTCCGGGCTCAGAAGCTGGTGCCGCTGTCGAACTTCGGCATCAGCACGGTGGCCGGCCGCGACTATTACGAGCTGTTCGGCGAGCTGGCGACGACCTCGTCGCTGGACGACATCCTGATCGAGCTGCGGGCCCTGGCCGAGAACGCCATCGAGGCGGCCTCGGACCTGCGCTCGTCCTTTTCGTCCGCCGCCTAAATCCACTTTCAGAGCCCTACCGGAGACCTCCTGATGTCCATCTGGCGCAAGCTGTTCACCCTGGGCCGCGCGGGCGCGCACGAGGCCACCGCCGCCGTCGTCGACGCCAACGCCCTGCGGATCCTCGACCAGGAGATCCGCGACGCCGACGCCGCCCAGGGCAAGGCCCGCGACGACATGGCCAGCCTGGTCGCCCGCCGCCGCATCCTGGAGAAGGAGGTCGCCAGCTTCCGCGACCAGGTCGTCAAGTACGAGGGCTCGGCCCGCGCCGCCGTGACCAAGGGCGACATGGACCTGGCCCGCCAGGTGGCCCAGCGCATCGCTGACCTCGAGCAGGACATCGCCCTGAAGGAGCCGCAGATCGCCGAGATGCGCGCGGCCGAGGACCAGCTGCATACGGCCATCAGCGCCACCGACCGCCGCATCGACACCCTGCGGCGCGAGGTCGAGGTGGTGAAGGTCAATGAGTCGGTCCAGCGCGCCCAGGCCTCGGTCGCCGCCCGCGGGGCCGGGGCCGGCTCGTCCCTGGGCTCGGCCGCCGACAGCCTGGCCCGGATCAAGGAAAAGCAGGCGATCCGCGGCGAGCGCATCAAGGCGGCCGGCGAGCTGGAAGACCGCCGCACCGGCGCCGATCTCGACGAGAAGCTGCGCCTGGCCGGCATCCTGCCCGGTCAGTCCAGCGCCGACGACGTCCTGGCCCGCCTGGCCCCGCCGGCCCTGCAGATCGAGCAGAAGGCCGCCGATCCCGACAAGACCGGCGAAGCCTAGGCCGCGTGCGCCGTCTCACCCTGACCCCGCGTCCCGACTGGCAGGCCAAGGCCGAGGCGGTCGGCTTCGTCTATCACCACACCGAGGGCCAGGCCTATTGGGACGAGGGGGCGGCCTACGCCTTCACCCTCAAGCAGGTGGAAGAGGACCTCGAGCCCGCCGCGGCCGAGCTGCACGACCTGTGCCTGGACCTGGTCGACGAGGCGGCGGCCAGCCAGGAGCTGATGGAGCGGCTGGCGATCCCGGCCGCGCATCGCGACTTCGTGGCCGCCTCCTGGCGCGCCAAGCAGCCGTCGCTCTACGGCCGCTTCGACTTCGGCTATGACGGGGTCTCCGAGCCCAAGCTCTACGAATACAACGCCGACACCCCGACCAGCGTCTTCGAGGCCGCCACCTTCCAATGGCTGTGGCTGGAGGAGCTGATCGCCAGCGGGACGCTGCCGGCCAACGCCGACCAGTTCAACAGCCTGTTCGAAGCCCTGCGCGACCGGTTCAAGGTTCTGTTCCCGACCGGCGGCTTCGTCCACTTCGCCGGTGAGGCCGAGGCGGTCGAGGACCGCCAGACCGTGCGGTTCTTCGAGGACCTGGCGACCCAGGCGGGCGTCGAGCCCAAGTTCGTGGCCATGGACGCCATCGGCGTCAACCAGGAGGGCCAGTTCGTCGACCCGGACGGTTACCTGCTGCAGGCGGCGTTCAAGCTCTATCCGTGGGAGCACATGCTGCGCGAGCCCTATGCGGCCCACCTGCAGACCGCCGACGTGCGCTGGATCGAGCCGCCGTGGAAGGCGATCCTGTCCAACAAGGGCGTGCTGCCGCTGCTGTGGGCGCGGCATCCGGGCCATCCGAACCTGCTGGAGGCCTATTTCGAGGGCGATCCGGCCGCCTCGAACCTGGGTCCGCACCATGTGCGCAAGCCGCTGTTCTCGCGCGAGGGGGCCAATGTCGAGATCCTTGGCGGTCCCGAACACCTGCGCGAGCCGGTGCTCGACCAGGGCTACGGGGCCGAGGGGGCGATCCTGCAGGCCTATCACCCGCCGCCGGACTTCGACGGCAAGCGTCCGGTGGTCGGCGCCTGGATCGTCGGGGCCGAGCCGGCCGGCATCGGCGTCCGCGAGGACGACAGCGTGGTGACCAAGAATCTGGCCCGTTTCGTGCCGCACGTGATCGAAGCCTAGGGGCATAGACAGTTCGGCGTTTGGCGTGGTGGGCGCCGCCCTCGTCCTTCGACAGGCTCAGGATGAGGGCTACTGCTAAGGCGGTTCAGTAGAATTCCTCATCCTGAGCCTGTCGAAGGACGAGGAATTCGGCCCAAGATTCTCGACTGCCCCCAGTTCCGAGCGCCGCGACCCCCACACGTTTGGCGACGTCCACGGACGTTCACAGCCTGAAAGCATCTGGCGAACGCGCGAAATGCGGGCAGGCGGGCCCAAGGCCGTGCTTGGTCGCTGTGCAAATCGGCCCATTCGTCTGTTGCGGTGCGGCATAACGCGGTTTTCGAATTGCCGCGCCGGGCCGGCCGCCGCCTCCTGTGGACAACACGCGGGGCAACGACGTCCCGCGCTGGCTCGAGAGGGCCGCCGGCGGCGCTGTAGCTGCTCGGTACCGTTTGGACAAAGACGTCCGGCAAGATCGCTTTCAGCGGTCCCGCCGGGCGTTTTTTTTTGGCCTTGGGGGATGAAGGCATGAAAATATCGAGAGAAATGCTGCGTTGCAGCGTGGCGATCTGCGCCTTGGCCTGGGGGGGAACCGCCCTGGCCCAGACCGCGCCGGACCCGGCTCCGGCCGCGGCCATGGAGCCCGCCGCCGAACCGGCCGCCGAGCCGGCGCCCGAGGCCGTCGAGCCGCCGCCGCCCCCCGCTCCGCCGCCGACCATCAGCGACCAGATCATGGCCGGCAAGCTGATCCTCGAGGTCCGGGCCCGCTACGAGAGCGTCGACCAGACCAAGACCGCCACCCTGAAGGACGACGCCTCGGCCTTCACCATCCGCACCCGCCTCGGCTGGGAGACCGGCGAGTTCAAGGGCGTCAAGGGCCTGATCGAGTTCGAGGACGTCCGCCAAGCCGGCCCCGAGCACTACGCCGTCAACGTCCCCGGCGCGACCACCCCGCCGCTGAACGGCGCCGACAAGGCCCGCTATCCGGTAGTCAACGACCCCGACGTCACCGAGCTGAACCGCGCCCAGCTGACCTGGACGCCCAGCGCCGCCCTGCAGGTCACGGCCGGTCGCCAGCGCATCCTGCTCGACGACCAGCGCTTCGTCGGCAATGTCGGCTGGCGCCAGGACGAGCAGACCTTCGACGCCATCCGCACCGACTTCGCCCTCGGCCGGATCAAGGCCACCTACGCCTATGTCACCCACGTCAACCGCATCCTCGGCGAACTGAAGGACTGGGACAGCGACAGCCACCTGCTGAACGTCACCTGGTCGCCCGCCGAGATGCTGCGCCTGCAGGGCTTCGTCTACGCCCTCGACTTCGGCAATTCGGCGGTCAACTCGTCGCTGACCAAGGGCGTCAAGGCCTCGGGCAAGACCTGGGTCGGCCTCTACCAGCTGGCCTACAACGCCACCTACGCCGAGCAGTCGGACTATCACGGCAACACGCCCAAGTTCGACCTGGCCTATTTCAGCGGCGACGTCGCCGGCACCTTCGACATCTACACCGTCAAGGCCGGCTACGAGTCGCTCGAAGGCAACGGAACCCGCGGCTTCACCACGCCCCTGGCCACCGTCCACGCCTTCCAGGGCTGGTCGGACGCCTTCGTCTCGCCGGGCGGCAACAAGAGCTTCGTCGACGGCATCGAGGACGCCAACCTGACGTTCAACGTCAAGCCGCGCTTCAAGCGGACCTATTTCTTCAACACCGACATGCTGGTCCGCTACCACGACTTCGACGACCAGCGGACCGGCGCCGACCTCGGCCGCGAATGGGACCTGCAGTTCACGGCCGCCATCACCCCCAAGCTCTCGTTCCAGCTGAAGTACGCCGACTTCCAGCGCGAAAAGACCGTGCCGCTGGGCACGGCGACGCCGCCGGCCTCGCGGACCAAGGCCTGGTTCACCCTCGAATACAAACTCTGACCCGAGCGGGATTGAAGATCATGACCAAGACCGACAAGACCGTCGCCGCCGCCGCCAGCCCCGAAGCGGGCCTGACCCGGCGCCACGCCCTGATCGCCGCCGCCGCCACGGTGGCGGCGGCCCGGGCCGCCTTCCCGGCCGGGGCCCACGCCGCCGGCTCGGGCCCGGAGATCGCCAAGGCCAAGCTGGGCTTCATCGCCCTGACCGACTCCGCGCCGGTGATCATCGCCAAGGAGCGCGGCCTGTTCGCCAAGCACGGCATGCCCGACATCGAGGTGCTCAAGCAGGCGTCGTGGGGCGCCACGCGCGACAACCTGGTGCTGGGTTCGGAGCGCGGCGGCATCGACGGGGCGCACATCCTGTCGCCCATGCCCTATCTGATGACCACCGGGGCGATCACCGGCGGCGCGCCGACGCCGATGTACATCCTGGCCCGGCTGAACACCAACGGCCAGGGCATCTCGGTCGGCAACGACCTGAAGGCGGTCAAGGTCGGCCTCAACAGCGCCGGCGCCAAGGCCAAGTTCCAGCAGCTGAAGGCGGCCGGCAACATCGCCAAGGTGGCCATGACCTTCCGCGGCGGCACCCACGACCTGTGGGTCCGCTACTGGCTGGCGGCCGGCGGCATCAATCCCGAGACCGACGTCTCGACCATCGTCATCCCGCCGCCGCAGATGGTCGCCAACATGAAGGCCGGCACCCAGGACGCCTTCTGCGTCGGCGAACCGTGGAACGGCCAGCTGGTCAACCAGCATGTCGGCTACACCGCCTGCCTGACCTCGGAACTGTGGATGAATCACCCGGAAAAGGCGCTGGGCATGCGCGCCGCCTGGGTCGACAAATATCCCCGCGCGGCCCAGGCGATCACCGCCGCCGTGCAGGAAGCGCAGCTGTGGTGCGACAAGGCCTCGAACCTGCCGGCCATGTGCTCGATCGTCTCGGGCCGCCAATACGTCAACGTGCCGATGGGCGACATCCTGCCCCGCCTGCAGGGCACGGTGGACTATGGCGACGGCCGCACGCTGAAGAACTCGCCGCACCACATGAAGTTCTGGGCCGACAGCGCCAGCTTCCCGTTCAAGTCCCACGACCTGTGGTTCCTGACCGAGGACATCCGCTGGGGCGTGCTGCCGCAGAAGACCAACACCCAGGCGCTGGTCAACAAGGTCAACCGCTCGGACATCTGGCGCGAGGCGGCCAAGACCATCGGCCAGTCCGGCCCGGCCGGCGACAGCCGCGGCGTCGAGCGGTTCTTCGACGGCAAGGTGTTCGACCCGGCCAATCCGGGCGCCTACCTCGCCAGCCAGCCGATCAAGAAACTGGTCTAGGAGCGCGGTGATGACCTTTCCCAAGCCCTCGTTTTCACCGGCCGAACCCGTGGCGGGGGCCATGGGAGAGGTCAAGGCGTCGGCGGCTCCGCCGCCGGCCGCCGAGCCGCGGGCCTCGCGGCTGTCGGAACTGCGCCGCCGGGCCGGGGCCACGGCGGCGGCGGTGATCCCGCCGGCCGTGACCCTGCTGGTCCTGCTCGGGATCTGGCAGGTCATGGCCGGCGACTCCTATACCGGCGTGCCCTCGCCCCTGCACATCTGGGCCGAGTCCAAGGACCTGATCACCGACCCGTTCTTCGACCGGGGCGGGGTCGACAAGGGCCTGTTCTGGCACGTGCTGACCAGCCTCAGCCGGGTCGGCGTCGGCTTCTCGCTGTCGGCGGTCTGCGGCGTGATGCTGGGCGTGCTGATCGGCGCCAACCGCTGGGCCCACCGCGGCCTGGACCCGATCTTTCAGGTGCTGCGCACCGTGCCGCCCCTGGCCTGGCTGCCGATCTCGCTGGCCGCCTTCCAGCAGGCCCAGCCCTCGGCCCTGTTCGTGATCTTCATCACCTCGATCTGGCCGATCATCATCAACACCGCCGTCGGCGTGCGCAACATCCCGACCGACTATGTCAATGTCGCCAAGGTGCTGCGGCTGTCGCCGGTCGAATACTTCTTCAAGATCCTGCTGCCGGCCACCACGCCCTACATCTTCACCGGCCTGCGCATCGGCATCGGCATGAGCTGGCTGGCCATCGTCGCCTCCGAGATGCTGCTGGGCGGCGTCGGGGTCGGGTTCTTCATCTGGGACCAGTACAATTCCGGGCGGATCTCCGACATCGTCGTGGCCCTGGCCTGGGTCGGCCTGACCGGCTTCTTCCTCGACCGTCTGGTGGCCCTGCTGGGCCGCATCATCTCGCGCGGCAGCGCGGCGAGCTAGGACACTCCCCCATGGCAAAAGCCTATCTCTCGATCGAAGCCGTCGGCGTCACCTTCGCCAAGGGCTCCGTCCGTTCCGAGGTGCTGACCGGCGTCGACCTGCGGGTCGACAAGGGCGAGTTCGTCTCGATCATCGGCCATTCCGGCTGCGGCAAGTCGACCCTGCTCAATGTCGTCGCCGGCCTGGTGCCGGTGACCACCGGGGCGGTGATCCTCGACAAGCAGGAGGTCAACGCTCCCGGCCCGGACCGGGCGGTGGTGTTCCAGAACCACTCGCTGCTGCCCTGGCTGTCGGTGCGCGAGAATGTCTCGCTGGCGGTCGACAAGGTGTTCGGCAGGACCAAGTCCGCCGCCGAGCGCCGCGAATGGACGCTGCACAATCTCGACCTGGTCAAGATGACCCACGCCATGGACAAGCGGCCCTCGGAGATCTCCGGCGGCATGAAGCAGCGGGTCGGCATCGCCCGGGCCCTGGCCATGGAGCCCAAGGTGCTGCTGCTGGACGAGCCGTTCGGGGCCCTGGACGCCCTGACCCGCGCCCACCTACAGGACAGCGTCATGGAGATCCACGCGGCCCTGAAGAACACCGTGCTGATGATCACCCACGACGTCGACGAGGCGACCCTGCTGTCGGACCGCATCGTGATGATGACCAACGGCCCGCGCGCCTCGATCGGTCAGGTGCTCGACGTCGCCCTCGACCGCCCGCGCGACCGCCTGGCCGTCGCCGAGAACCCGACCTACATCCACGCCCGGGCCGCGGTGATCGAGTTCCTCTACGCCCGCCGCGCGGCCTGAGCGCGCGTCGGCGGGGAGGGGCCAACGCTCGCTGGTCTTGAGACGCCATCCAAATAGCACTACAGTAGTGAGATGGCCGACGGCGACCTGACCATCTCCGCTGCTGAGGCGAACCGGCAATTTTCCAAGCTGCTCCGCGCGGCGCGGGAAGGTCGCCGCGTGACCATCACCTCCCATGGCGAACCCGTGGCGGAGCTAGGGCCGGTGCGTTCCGACGCGGCGCGGATCGAACGGCGTCGCGCCGCCCACCAGGCGCTGATGAAGCATTTGGAGGCGGTCGAGCCCGTCACGATCCAGCCCTGGACCCGCGACGAACTCTACGACCGTGACTGACGCGCGCCCTCGCGGCCGGCTCCGTTTCGCCCTCGACACCAACATCCTGGTCTATGCCGAGGGGCTGGGGTCCGCGCCCTCGGACGCCGCCAAGGCAGCGACGGCCCGTCGCTTGCTGGCCGCCGCGGTCGACGACGAGATCGTCCTGCCGCGTCAGGTTTTGGCCGAATTCCAGCGGGTGCTGGTGCGCAAGGGCGGGCTCGCCGCCGGCCCGGCCTGCGACCGGGTCGCCCTCTGGGCCGCGCGGGGTGAGCTGATCGACACCAACGGCGCGGTGTTCGAGGCCGCGCTCGACCTGGCCTCGGACCACGGCCTGCAGATTTTCGACGCCATCGTCCTGGCGGCGGCCGTCGAGGCCCGCTGCGACCTGTTGCTGTCGGAAGACCTGCAGGACGGCTTCGCCTGGCGCGGCGTGACGGTCACCAACCCGTTCGGCGCGGCCCCGGACGCGCGCCTGGCGCGGTTGCTGACGGGGTAGGGGCTTCCGTGGAAGCCTTGCGGGAGAAGACTCCCTCGCCAGGCGCAGGGGCGCGGACGGGTCTGTCCATCAGATTGGCGACCACCGGCTTCGACGCCACGCGCGAACCTTGACCCCTGCAAGCGGTTCTGACATCGCTGACGCCATGGTTGTATTCCGGGGCGCGCCTGTGAGCGAGCATCTGTCGGCTCTTCTAAGGTTCTGGCTCAGCGCGCTGGCCGCGGCGTCCTTCTGGTTCTGTTCAGGCCAGGGTGCGCTCGCCGCCGATCATCCGGACCGTCGGAGCATCTTCAAGGCGGCGCGCGGGCCGTTTCGGGTGACCCGGCCCAGCCCCGAAATCCTGATGGTCGAGGGGCGTATCACGGCTGGAGACGACAAGGTTTTCGCGGACGCCCTGACGGATCAGGTCGGCACCATCGTCGTCAATTCGGGCGGCGGCGACGTGATCCCGGCCCTGAAGATGGCCGCGCGAATCCGCGCCCGGAACCTGCGTGTGGCGGTCGACGGAGCGTGCGTGTCGTCCTGCGCGAACTACCTCTTCGTCGCCGGCCGCAGGCAGGTGGTCCTGACCCGTTCCGTCGTCCTTTGGCACGGGGGCGTGACCGACGAGGCCGTCGCGGAGATGACGACGGCCATGCGGACGATGCTGGCCGACGCCCATGCGTCGCCGGCCACAATCGCGGCCAATGTCGAGCGCACGGACCGCCAGATGAGAACGGCGATGCGCGACCAGGCGCGCCTCTACCGCGCGGTCGGCCTGAGCGCCGACGTCGTCGAGAACCTGCCGCGCCTGACCGGCGACGCCCGGCCGGTGGACGGCGCCGTCGTCGACGGCCAGCCGTTCATCTTCATAGACTATGCGGCGCTGCGCTGCGCCGGCTTGACGAACCTGGGCCCCGCCTGGGCGCCGGCCGGCGCGGCCGACTGGCGCCGTTTCAAACAGGAAGCGGGCATGGAGGGTCTGGCGATCGGCCGCAGTCTCGGACTTGAGCGTCGTCTTTGTCGGAAAGGCGGCTAGCCGCCCCCTCACGGACCGCGGCGGCGATCGCGCTGGTTGATCCCATCCGGCCGCCGACCATCAGGCGGTGGGGATCGGCAGGCAGGGCATGACCTCGACCGCGTCGCCGGGAAAGATCGCGAAGTGGGGATGGTTCTCGAACATCCGGGCGGCCGCCTCATGGTCTTCGGCCTCGACGACGACATAGGCGGCCAGCGTGTTGCGGATGTCGGCGATGCCGTCGGCCGAGACCCGCTTGGTCTTGCCCAGCGGGCCGCCGACATCGACGATCTGGCTAGCGTGGCGCGTCATCCACGCGGTCCAGGCCTGCATGCCCCTGGCGATGGTGGCCGCGTCCGGCTGCGGGCCCTTGTCCGCCGTGCCGGTATAGATCGCCATGAACTTCGCCATGCTGTCCTCCCTGGTTCGTGCGCCGGCAGAGCGCCTCGCGCTGCATTGGTCGCATCCTATCTGGCCCAGGCCTCAGGCGAATAGCGGAACGGCGCCCGTGCACGACAAAGCGCTTCCCAACCGCGCCGGGTTGGGCGATCCTTATCGCTCACGGGGAGGTTGTTCCATGTCCTTGATCAGCGCCGCCGTCGGACCTGGCGCACCCAACAAGGAAAAGGACGTCCGGACGATCCAGGAGCTGCTGGGCCGCCACACGCTCTGGCTCTGGCCGGCCCGGACGCCGGTGGTCAGCGGCCAGTTCGACGCCGACACCGCTGCGGCGATCCGCAAGTTCCAGGAGACGGCCGCGGCGATGAAGCATCCGGACGGCAAGGTGTCGCCGGCGGGCTTCACCATCACCCAGCTGGAGCGCCAGTCGATCCCGCCGCCGGCCCACAAGGTCTTCACCCCGCTGTGCTGGGCGCGCGACGGCAAGGGGCTGTCGGTCAACGACTTCGACCTGGCCGCCCGCCAGCTGGGCTGCCAGCGCGCCGCCATCCAGGCGGTGGCCCAGACCGAGACCAAGCGCTCGCCCTGGGACGACGTCGGCCGGCCGACGATCCTGTTCGAGCGGCACTATTTCTCGCGGCTGAGCGGCCGGCGCTTCGACCGCAGCCACCCGGACATCTCCAACCCCACGGCGGGCGGCTATGGCAAGTTCTCGGAGCAGTACGAGAAGCTGCGGCGGGCGGCGATCCTGAACGAGTCGGCGGCCCTGCAGTCGGCGTCCTGGGGCGCCTTCCAGATCATGGGGGCCAATTACGCGGCCTCGGGCTTCGCCGATGTCGCCGCGTTCGTGGACGCCATGCTCGAAAGCGAGCAAAAGCACCTGAACGCCTTCGTCGCGTTCATCCAGGCCAGTCCCGCCCTGACCAAGGCAATCAAGGATCTCGACTGGGTCAAGTTCGCGCGCGGCTATAACGGGCCCGACTACAAGAAGAACGACTATGATACGAAAATGGCCGACGCCTACAAAGCACTCGCGCCGCCCGCGCCGGCCCCAGCCCCGGCTCCGCGCCCCAAGACTCCGGCGCGCTGACGCCCGCAGCTGGGCGGCGGTGCTGATGCTGGCGCTGTCGGGGGCCGGCGCCTGCGATGCGGGGTCCCAGACGGCGCCGAAGACCGCCCCCAAGCCGGTTTCCCAGGCCTCGGCCCCGGCTCCCGTCCCGGTCAAGCCCCCCACCGCGTCGGCCCCCACGGCCGCCCCGCCGGCGGTCTTCGCCGACGCCGCCGGCCCGGTCCGGCCCGATCACGCTCCCCAGGCCCTGGAGCTGACCGGCGGGCGCAAGGCGACGCTCAGTTCCTGGCGCTTCGAGCCGGCCCCGGGGCGGTCGGAGGCGCGCAACACCTATTGGTGCGGCGTCCAGCTGGACGGCCAGGCCCTGACGGTGATCGGCGTCGGCGGGACCGAGGCGGTGTCCTGCGACGGCCTGGCCGCGGTCGGCGCGGTCTCCAAGGGGCGCATCGGCCTGATCTACCGCACGTCCTCGCCCAACGCCGACAGCCTGACCGCGGTGGTCCTGGCCCCGGCCGGCGGCGCCTGGGCGGTCGACGAGGACCTCACCGAGCGCCTCTCGGAAACCTCGCCCGCCACCCTGGCGGCCCTGCGCAAGGCAGTGGAATAGGGGGTTTTTCCTTCTCCCCTTGCGGGAGAAGGACCCGCGTCCCTAATCGAGGTCGAACACGAACCGGTCATGCTCGGGGTGCAGGCAGCTCTGGTCGATCGGCGCGTTGGGGTCGGCCAGGAAGGCGCGGATCATCTTGCGGGCGCAGGCGCTGCCGCGCGACACGCCGTGGGTGGTGTTGGGGATGATCGACAGCTGGCCCTTGGGGAAGCGCCCGACCGCCGCCCTGGCCACGGCCGGCGGGCAGCCGGGGTCGATCTCGGCGGCCAGGAACAGGGTCGGCAGGGGGCTGCTGACCGGCAGGGCCTCGACCGGGTCGGGCGGGCCGACCGGATAGGCCTTGCAGACCGCGAAATAGCGCCCCATCGAGGCCTCCAGCAGCCGCGAGACCGGGTCGCGCTTGGCCCCGGCCCGCATCTTCGCCTCGCTCTCGAACGGGAACTCCTCCTTGCACAGGTGGGTCAGGTGCTGGGCCTCGCTGTAGCCGCTGCGGTTGGCCATCTGTTCGGCCAGGGCGGTCATGTCGCCGGCCGCGAACTTGGCGACGGTGGCCGGCAGGGCCCGGGCGTCGGGACCGCTATAGGCCGCGTCCATCAGGAAACCGCCCAGGTCGTCGGCCGCGTAGGTGCGGCCGCCGATCGTCTGGGGACCGGCCAGCAGCCTGTCGGCGAGGGCGTCCAGGTCGGCGCCCGGGTGCGGATACTTGCCGTGGCAGGCCGGGTCGGCGGCGCAGCGCTTGAAGATCTCCTTGACCGCGTCGGAGACCATTTCCGGCCCGCCTTCGGTCCATTTGGCCTCCGGCGTCCAGGGCGAGTCGAGCACCACGGCCCGCACCCCCTGGGGCTGGTGGCGGACGATGGCCAGGGCGATGCGGGTGCCGTAGGAGACGCCGAACAGGTCGATGCGCTTGAGGCCCAGGGTCAGGCGCAAGTCCTGGACGTCGCGGGCGACCTCCTCGGCGTTGTAGCGGCTGAGGTCGACGCCCGAGGCCCGCAGGCGCCGGCCGCAGGCGATCAACTGCTGGGCGGCGGCGTCGTTCAGCGGGCCGGCGTCGTTGAGGGCGACGCGGCCGCAGTCGAGGGCCGGAGCCGACAGGCCGCCGCCGCGCTGGTCGAAGAAGATCCAGTCCTGGTCGACGGCGACCAGTTCGCGCCCGGCCGGGCCGCGCAGCTGCCGGGCGACGTTCTCGACCGTCGCGCCGCCGGGACCGCCATGCAGATAGACCACCGGAACCGCGCCGGGCCTGGGGGCGCTGGCCTTGACGATGGTCACCGGCAGGGCGACGCGGCGCGTACTCGGCCCGCCGCGGGTCTCGTCGACCACCAGGGTCCCGCATTCGATCCGGTTGCTGACGCCGCTATAGTCGCCGGCGCAGGGACCGAGTGTGAAGGTCGGCGCGGCGGCCTGGGCGCTGGTCGCCGCCAGCCAGGTTCCCGCCGCCAGTCCGGCCGCCAGCATCCATCCGCGCATCGTCGTCTCCCGAGGCGATCGGCCGCCTACCGCCATGCTTAGAGCGCGCGGCGCTGACCCGGCAAGGCGCCGAACCGAACCTTTCCAAAGATCAGCGTTCATCAACAAGTTTACAAAACAAACTAGTTGATCCGTGCTGCGGCCATCGCAACGGAGCCCGGCCATGCACGCGCCCCTCAAACCGCTCGAAACCCCCGCCCTCGCGGGTCCGACGATCCGCAACGCGCCGGTCGGCGCCCTGCGCGCCTTCCTGACCCTGCTGGTCATCGCCCACCACGCGGCGCTGACCTATCACCCCTATGCGCCGCCGCCGAAGGCCTTTGCGGCGCCGCCGATCCTGTGGACCGCCTTTCCGGTGGTGGATCCGCAGAAGTTCGCGGGCTTTGGCCTGCTGACCCTGGTCAACGACCTGTTCTTCATGTCGCTGATGTTCCTGGTCTCGGGCCTGTTCGTCGCCGCCAGCCTGAAGGCCAAGGGGGCGGCCGGGTTTCTGAAGAGCCGGGCGCTGAGGTTGGGGGCGCCGTTCGTGATCGGGGCGGGGCTGCTGGCGCCGCTGGCCTATTATCCCGCCTGGCTGCAGTCGGGCGGGGCGCCGTCGCTGGCGGCCTATGCGAGGGCCTGGACCAGCCTGCCGTTCTGGCCCAGCGGGCCGGCCTGGTTCCTGTGGGTGCTGCTGGCCTTCGGCGCGGTCGCCGCCGCGCTGGACAGCCTGTTTCCCCGCCTGATCCCGGCCTTGGGGCGCTGGACGGAGGGCGCGGCCCGGCGGCCGGGGCGCGCCTTCCTGGTGCTGGTCGCGTTCAGCGCTCTGGCCTATGTGCCCCTGAACATGGTCCTGCCGTTCGGCCACTGGACCTTGGAAGGGCCGTTCCTGATCCAGACCGGTCGGGCGGCGCATTACCTCGTCTATTTCCTGGCCGGCCTGGCGTTCGGCGCGGCGGGGGTGGGCCAGGGCCTGACCGATCCGCAAGGGGCGCTGGCCCGACGCTGGTGGGCCTGGCAGATCCTGCCGGTTCCCGCCGTGATCGCGGCGGTTGGCGCCCTCGTCGCCGCCTTCTCGCCCCATCCGCCGCCCAAGCCGGTGCTGGACCTGGTCGGCGGCCTGGCCTTCGTCCTGGCCTGCGCCAGCCTGTCCTTCGCGGTCCTGGCGGTGTTCCTGCGCTTCGTGCGCAGGACCGGGCCGGTGGGGGGCAGCCTGCAGGCCAACGCCTACGGCATGTACCTGACCCACTACGTCTTCACCGCCTGGCTGTCCTGGATGCTGCTGCCGCAGGCTTGGGGCGGCCTGGCCAAGGGCGCGGCGGTGTTCGCCGGCGCGGTGGCGCTCAGCTGGCTGACGACCATGGCGCTGCGCCGCATGCCGCTGTCGGGCCGAATCCTGTGACCGGCCATGATGGGATGCTGAAAGGGACCTTGCCGATGAACGACGAGATCAAGTCGGTCCAGGACGACCTGGCCTTCCTGCGGACCTTGACCGAGGGACGCGGCGACGCCGGGATGGGCGCGGCGGGCGGGGCGCTCTATGCCGGGGCGGGCCTGGTCTACGGCCTGCAGTGCCTGGGCCACTTCGGCCAGGTGATCGGCGTGCTCCGCCTGCCGCCCCTGGGCAGCCTGCTGCTGGGCTGGCTGCCGACCGTGATCTTCGCGATCATGATGACGGTGGTGATCGTCATCGATCGCCGGCGGCCCACCGGGGGCGTGGCCAACCGGGCGGTCAATTCCGCGTTCGCGGGGGCCGGGATCGCCAATCTGGCGCTGATCCTGATCTTCGCCGCGGCCGCCCTGCGCAACCACGACTTCCGCTACTGGCTGTTCCACCCGGCTGTGGTCTTCGTGCTGCAGGGCGCGGTCTGGTACGTGGTCTTCGTGCTGCGCAAGCGGATGTGGATGGCCCTGGTGGCCGCCGGCTGGATCGGGTCGGGCGTGGCGCTGGGCCTGCTGATCGACCATCCGGGCCCCTACCTGCTGGTCGCCGGCCTGGGCCTGTTCGCCTGGATGATGACGCCCGGCTACGTGTTGATGCGCCAGGCCCTGCGCCAGACGGCGCGTGCGGCCTGAGACCCGCGTGACCGAAAAGTTCGACATCAGCGGCTTGGACGACGTCATCCACGGGCGGGTGCGGCTGGGCATCGTCGCCTATCTGGCCAGCGCCGAGGTGGCCGACTTCACCGAGCTGAAGGACCTGCTGGAGGTCACCCAGGGCAACCTCTCGGTCCACCTGCGCAAGCTGGAGGACGCCGGCTATGTGGCGATCGACAAGAGCTTCGTCGGCCGCAAGCCCCTGACCCGGGTGCGACTGACCGAGGCCGGCCGCGCGGCTTTTGCGGCCTATCTGCGGGCGATGGGGCGGCTGGTGGAGCAGGCTGGTGGCGGTTGAGATCTACAACCCCATCTCCGCCCGCAACTGTTCCGGCGTCACCCCCGCCGCCCGCAGTTCGCGCAGGGTCTGGGCGCGGTCGCGCTTGGCGTAGCGCCGGCCGTCGGGGCCGGTCAGCAGGCGGTGGTGGCGGTAGGTCGGGGTCGGCAGGCCGAGCAGGGCCTGCAGCAGGCGCTGGATGTGGGCGGCCTCGAACAGGTCCTGGCCGCGGATCACGTGGGTGATCCCCTGCAGGGCGTCGTCGAGCACGACGGCCAAGTGGTAGGCGACCCCGACGTCCTTGCGGGCCAGGACGATGTCGCCGGCCAGTTCCGGCCGCGCCGCGATCCGGCCGGTCTCGCCGCCGGGGCCGGCGCCCTCCTCGACGAAGGCCAGGCCTTCGAAGCCGCCCAGCGCCGTCCGGGCCGCGTCCAGCGACAGCCGCCAGGCGAAGGGCTCGCCGCGCTGCAGGCGGGCGGCCTCCTCGGCGGCGGGCAGCGGCGCGCCGGTGAACGGGACGGCCGGTTCATGCGGGGCGCGGCCGATGTCCAGCTCCTTGCGGGTGCGAAAGCAGCGATAGGCCAGGCCTCGCTCGCGCAGGCGGTCGACGGCGGCGTGGTAGTCGGCCAGGTGTTCGGACTGCCGGCGGACCGGGGTCTCCCAGGCCAGGCCCAGCCAGGCCAAGTCGTCGAGGATCGCCGCCTCGTATTCGGGCCGCGCGCGGGTGGCGTCGATGTCCTCGATGCGCAGCACGAACCGGCCGCCGGCCGCCCGGGCGGCGTCGAAGGCGGTCAGGGCCGAGAAGGCGTGGCCGCGATGCAGATAGCCGGTCGGGGAGGGCGCGAAGCGGGTGGCGAAGCGCAAGCGCGATCAGCCCTGGTCGAGCTTGGCGAACATGCCCAGGTGCTCGAACACCGCGCGCACGAAGGCCTCCTCGCCGCCGAGCAGCTCCTTCAGCGGGGCGAACTGCTTGAAGCCGATCATCTCGGCCAAGCCGTGGCCGGCGCACCAGGCGGCGATGGTGGCCAGTTCCAGGTCGATCGCCGAGGCCTGGCCGCCGCTGCGCTCGTTGATGGTGTTGCGTACCTGGCAATAGGCGCCTTCCTCCCGCATCTGGTCGGGCAGGGAGTCCTTGTCGCGCGAGCAGTCGTACATCACCCGGTAGAGGGCGGGATTGTCGCGGGCGAAGCGGATATAGGCCACGCCCAGGCCGGTCATCCGTTCCCGGCTGTCGGGCGCCTGGGCGCGGGCGGCGCTCAGGGCGAGGTCGAGGGCGACCCAGCCCTCGTGGGCGACGGCCTCCAGCAGCTGGCTCTTGTCCTTGAAGTGATGATAGGGCGCGGCCGGACTGACCCCGGCCTCGCGCGCCACCGCCCGCAGCGACAAGGCGGCCGGACCCTCGGTCTCGAGGATGCGGCGCGCGGCGTCGACCAGGGCGCGGCTGAGGTCGCCATGGTGATAGGGACGGGCGTCGGCGGGGGCGGGCTGTGTCATCGCGGCCACTGTAACCGCTCCTGATCGAAAATCCATCCAAACGATGTCAAGATCATCTTGACGCCGCTCAGATTGATGCTATCTAAGCGCTGTCCAGATCGGACCGGCGCAGCTCTCGACGGCCGCGCCTGAAACCAAGGGGCTCGACCTCAGGCCGGGCCCGAACTCAAGGATGTGTGTGATGACCAAGACCTTTCTCGCCTTCGAAACCGCGCTCGACCGCATGGCGGTGGGTTTCTTCCTGGCCACGGCCGTCGGCGTCGCCGCCGCCCTGATCGCGGTGGCGATCTGATCGGCTAGCCTAACCGGCCGACGGGAAGGGCGCTGGCGCGCCGTCCCGCCGACACGGTCGCCCTGGAGGCGTTGTCTGAGCCGCCCGCGCTTGTCGCCGGCGGCTTTTGCATGGCTTGATCCGGCCAAGGCGCGGGTCTAGGTCTGGCGTCCCCGTCGCGGAACGTTCCGCCCTCGGCCGGATTTCCGCTCCATGACCCATCATTCCCCGGCCCGCCGATGAGCGTGGCCTTCACCAAGGAAGGCGACAGCGAAGCCTTCGCCGCTGACCTGCTCGACCGCCCGATTTCGCCGCACCCCAACCTGGTGACGCCGCGGGGCCTGGCCCAGCTGGACGAGGCCCTGGCCGCCGCCCGCGCCGCCTACGGCGCCGCCCAGGCCGGCGGCGACGTCGCCCAGGACCGCACCGCCATGGCCCGCGCCACCCGCGACCTGCGCTACTACTCGGCCCGACGAGCCAGCGCCCAGCTGCGCGAGCTCGACCCGGCCTTGGCGGTGGCGCAGTTCGGCGGGGCGGTGACCTTCGACCGCGAGGACGGCCGCCGCCAGACCTTCCGCATCGTCGGCGAGGACGAGGCTGATCCCGCCAAGGGCTCGGTGTCCTATGTTTCGCCGGTGGCCCGGGCCCTGCTGGGCAAGGGCGTGGGCGAGACGGCCCGGGTGGCGGGCGGCGAGGTCGAGATCATCGCGATCGGGCAGGACTGATTTCGTCGCCCGATCGGCGCAACCATGTCTTGGTTCTGTCGCCAACATGGCTCATCCTTTGCCTGCGTTCGGGAATGAATGGCGATTCCTGAGAATGCGTAGGAAGGAGGCCCGTCTTCAGTCCGACCGCGTATCCGCTTCATAGACGCCCCTGGGACCGCGTTCCCCGGGCGTGCGCTGGGAGGCCCTGATGCAGGTGCTGTCCCGTCCCCCGTCCGGCATGCCGGCCCTGGTGCTCAACGCCGACTACAGGCCCTTGAGCTACTACCCGCTGTCCCTCTGGCCCTGGCAGGAGGTGATCAAGGCGGTGTTCCTCGACCGCGTCGACGTGGTCTCGACCTACGACCACGTGGTCCATTCGCCATCGTTCGAGATGAAGCTGCCCAGCGTGGTGTCGCTGAAGCAGTACGTGCCGCAGGACCGCCCGCCGGCCTTCACCCGCTTCAACCTGTTCCTGCGCGACGGGTTCTCGTGCCAGTACTGCGGCGCGCCCGACGACCTGACCTTCGACCATGTGATCCCCCGCTCGCGCGGCGGCCGCACCACCTGGGAGAACATCGTCACCGCCTGCGCGCCGTGCAATCTCAGCAAGGGCGGCCGCACGCCGCGGGAGGCGGGCATGCACCCGTTCCACACCGCCCGCCGGCCCAGCATGCACGAGCTGCAGGACCGCGGCCGCCGGTTCCCGCCCGGCCACTTGCACGCCAGCTGGCTCGACTACCTCTACTGGGACATCGAGCTGGAGGCTTGAGCCCCTCGCCGCAACGAAAAACGGCCGCCCGGATCGCTCCGGGCGGCCGCTTTCTGGTCAAGACGATAGCAGGTCAGAAGCTCCAGCGCAGGCCGCTGGAAATCACCACCGCCGAGCCGCCCACGTCGCCCTTCAGGTTGAGCGTGGTGGCGGCCGGGCTGCCCCGGTAGATGGTTTCGGTGCGGTTGATCTTGGTGTCGTCGAAGCTGATGTAGGACACCGCCGCGTCGAGCTTGAGGTTGTCGCGGACCTGGCCGGTGGCGCCGATGGCGTAGAGCATGCGGTCGCCGTCAGGCACGCGGGCGGTGCGGCCGATGTCCGGGGTCGGGGTCGGGTCGTACTGCACGCCGGCCCGCAGGGTCAGCTTGGGATTGACGTCATAGTCGACGCCGGCCGCCACGGTGGTGGTGTCCTTGTAGTTCTGCGCGCTGACCGTGCCGCCGCCGGTATAGGTGACGACGATCTTGTCGAACTCGCTCCAGCCGATGCGCGACACCGAGGCGTTCAGGGTGGTCTTGTCGTTGACCTTCCAGCGGGCGCCGAGATTGGCCATCCACGGGGTGGTGATCGTCGCCTTGCCGTCGGTGTCGACATTGGCGGCGGCGAGCGGGCCGAGCAGGCCGGAGACCACCACGTGGCCGTCCAGCTTGTGCTTGATCTGCGAGCGGTAGGAGGCGCCGATGGTCAGGGCGGGCGAGGCGTGGAACTGGGCGCCGACGTTCCAGCCGTAGTCCCAGTTGCCGTCGCCCTTCAGCGACGAGGAGCCGTCGGGCAGCAGGGGCGACAGGTTCGGCAGGGCCGAGCTCAGCTCGGCGTCGGTGTACTGGGCCGAGACGCCGACGCCCAGGTCGAGCATGTCGTTGACGCGATAGGCCACCGTGCCGTTGACGTCGACGGTGGTCAGGTTCGACTTCAGCGCGTCGTAACGGGTCCAGCTGCGGCTGTTGTAGTCGGTGGTGAAGTTGAACGGCGCGGCCGCCGACAGGCCGACGGCCAGCTTGTCGCTCAGGCGGTAGGCCAGGGCGAAGTTGGGTATGACGCCGTTGTTGATCGGGCCGCCGGCCCGCGGTTCGCCCCCGACCGGCGTGGTCAGGCCGCCGGGGATCACCGGCCGGGTCAGGGTCGAGCCGGCGTCGTTGACCTGGGAATCGACCTGGACCAGGTGGACGCCGCCATAGATCTCGTTCTGTTCGAGACCGGCAATCGAGGCGGGGTTCCACCACAGGCTGGCGGCGCCGCGGTCGGCGACCTCGCCCGAATAGGCGCGCCCGGCGCCGCGCACCGATTGTTCCTGCAGGTAGAAGGCGGCCGCCGAGGCCTGCGAGGCGGCGACCAGGGTGGCGAGGGCGACGCCGACGGCGAGGCGTTTACGCGAGAGAGACATGAATGACGACCTTCTGGGGAAGTGAGTTCCGGCCCCCTTGGCGGCGCCGGTTGGCGTCGCTTTAACGCATCCAGTCAAAAACCGTTGCTATTTATTCACAAAACCATGAATTTTAACGCTCGCGTCAAAGAAACGCCAGGTGAAGGTCGCGCGTTGATTTCTGCATTCCGTCAGAAACGCAGAAAAGTTGACGTAAGGGAAAGTAAAGCGCGGCGACCCTCACGTCTGGAGAGCTCGGGTTTGGCGCTGCGTTGCTAGCCGCCGGCCATTTTTCGGAAGAACTTCTGGCCTTGTTCGCCGCCGTTGAAGTAGGCCTGCTGGCCCGGTTCGGCGCTGATCTGGTCCCAGCTGTCGCGGACCGCCTCGGCCGACAGCCCGCCTGCGCCCAGATAGACGCCCTCGGTCTCGAAGATCCGCGACAGGGCGAAGGCGCCGGCCCCGGCGGTCAGGATCGCGCCGGTCGGGGCGTCCTCGGAGACCAGATAGACCACGCCGGGGGTGACATATTCCGGCTTCAGCTTCTCCAGAACCTCCGGCGGCATCAGGCCCTCGGTCATGCGGGTGGCGGCCACCGGGCTGATGGCGTTGATCCTGACATTGTTCTTGGCGCCCTCGAGTTTGAGGGTGTTCATCAGGCCCAGCACCGCCATCTTGGCCGCGCCGTAATTGCTCTGGCCGAAATTGCCGTACATCCCCGAGGATGAGGTGGTGACGACGATGCGGCCGTAGTTCTGAGCCTTCATGATGTCCCAGACCGCCTTGATCGGCTTGAAGGCGCCGAACACATGGACCTGGATCACGGCCTCGAAGTCGGCCAACTCCATCTTACTCAGGGTGCGGTCGCGCAGGATGCCGGCGTTGGCGACCAGGATGTCGATCCGGCCCCAGGTCGCCATGGTGGTCCTGACCAGGTCGGCGATCCCGGCGTCGTCGGTCACCGAGGCGCCGTGGGCGATGGCCTCGCCGCCCAGGGCCTTGATCTCCTCGACCACCTTGAGCGCCGCCTCGGACGAGCCGCCCGAACCATCGACGCTGCCGCCCAGGTCGTTGACCACGACCTTGGCGCCACGCCGCGCCAGTTCCAGGGCGTGCTGCCGGCCCAGGCCGCCGCCGGCCCCCGTGACGATCGCCACCTGACCGTCGAACCGGATGTCGTCCGCCATGACCCTGATCTCCCTCAAACGCGCGTTTGGTTTGGCGCGTTTGTGCGTCGCGGGAGAGGGGCCGTCAAGGGCGGCGGCGACTACGCCTTCTTGGTCGCCGCTGTCGGCGGCTTGGGCTGGTCGCGCTTCACGCCGGCCTTCTGGCCCGGCTTCATGAACTTGACCAGCACGCGCTGGCCGACCAGCAGCGGGGCGCCGTCGGCGCTGACCACCACCTCGACGACGCGCTCGTCGCTGCGCTGGTTGGGATCGTCCGAGGCCAGCTTGCGGGCCCCGAACACCGCCGCCCGGCGCAGCACCTTGCCGACATAGACCTTGGTCGGGTCGCTCTCCGGCTGGATCTCGACCTCCTGGCCGAGGGTGACGTTGGGAATGTCGGACTCGACGATCTCGGCGCGGACGATGCGCGAGGTCTGGGGTTCGAGGTCGAACATCGGGGTGACGTTCAGGGTCGAGGCGCCGGCCCCGGGATTGGCGTAGCGGCGGGCGATGCGGCCGTTGGCCGGGGCGCGGATCACCGTCAGTTCCTGGTTGTAGCGGGCCTGGGCCAGCTGGGCGGCGGCGACCTGGATGGCCGCCTGCTGGGCCTGGATGTTGGCGGTGGCCGAGGCGATCTGGTCCTGGGCGGCGTCCAGCCGCTGGCCGGCTACGAAGTTGGAAGCCGATAGGGCCTGCAGGCGCTTGAACTCGCGCTGGCCGGTATGCAGCTGCACCTGGTAGACCGACAGCTGGGCGCGGGCCGAGGCCAGGCTGGCCTCGGCGGTGTCGGCGGCCAGGCGTGCATCGTTGTCGTCCTGGCGGGCCAGGGCCTGGCCGGAGGTGACGTCCTCGCCCTCCTGGACATAGACGTCGCGGACGATGCCCTGGCGGCGGGCGGCGACCTGGATGATGCCGCCCTCGACGTCGGCCTTGCCGTTGGCGATGGCGCCGTAGGGGCTGGGCTCCTGCTCGGCGGCGGCGACTTCGAGCTTCTTCTTCTTCTCGGCCGCCTGGCCTTTCATCACGAAGACGCCGCCGCCGGCCAGGGCCAGCACGACGATGACGATCCAGAAGCTGGGACGGCGCAGAAAGCCGGGCATCGGAATTCCCCCTACAAAATCAGTGGCTGAGCGGCGCGGGATTGGCGTCGGGCGTTCTACGCACGTCGTCCAGGATGCGGCCGTCTTCGATGTGGATGACGCGGTCGGCATAGGCTTCGAGCCGCGGGTCGTGGGTGACGCAGATCACCGCCGCGCCCCGCTCGGTGGCGGCGCGGCGCAGCAGGCCGATGACGATCTGGCCGCTTTTCCCGTCAAGCGCGGAGGTTGGCTCATCCGCGAAGATCAGGTTGGGGTTCTTGGCCATGGCCCGGGCGATGGCGACGCGCTGCTTCTCGCCGCCCGACAGCTCGGACGGCCGCTGGTTGACGCGCGGGCCCAGGCCCACCTCCTCCAGCGCCGCCTGGGCGCGGCGGGCGCATTCGCCGGGACCGACGCCCTGGTACTTCAGGGCGGTCATCACCTGCTGCTTGGCGGTCAGGGCGGGGAACAGGTTGAAGCCCTGGAAGATGAAGCCGCAATGGTCGAGGCGGAACTTGTCGATCTTGCCGGGCGACAGCTTCCAGAGGTCCTTGGCCTCCAGGGCCGCCACCTTGCCTTCGTCGGGGCGCAGCAGGCCCGACAGCGCCGCCACCAGGGTCGACTTGCCGGACCCCGACGGGCCCATGACCATGGTCACGTCGCCGTGCTTGGCGTCGAAGTCCACGCCCTTGAGCACCTCGATATAGGTTCGGCCGGTCTTGAAGCGCTTGACCAGGCCCTTGGCGGTCAGGGCGCTTTCGCCGTGGGTGAAGGCGCCGAGGCTCTTGATCGTGACGGGAGCGTTCATCGCAGCAGGTCCGCGGGTTGGCTGTTCTTCAGGACGCCCAGCGACAGGAAGCCGGACAGCATGGAGATGACGATCAGGAACACCGCCACCACCACCACCAGCACCGGCGGGAACGACATCGGCACCCCGCCGGCGGTCGCCGCCAGCGACACCAGCCAGGTCAGCAGGGCCGAGGCGGCCACGCCGACGATCCCCACCCAGAAGCTCAGCTCCATGACGATGTTGCGCAGGTTGCCGATCGAGACGCCCAGGGCCCGCAGAGAGGCGAACTCCTTGATATTGGCCATGATCGCCCCGCGCAGGGTCTGCCAGGTGATCACCACGCCGATCAGCAGGCCCAGAAAGGCCGAGAAGCCCAGGATGATGCCGATGATCTGGTCGTCGAGCATGGCCCCGGAATTGGCGTCGGCCAGCTCCTGCCGCGTCCAGGCGCGGAACTTGCCGTCGCCCTTCTTGTTCAGCTGGGCGGCGACGATCTCGGCCCGGGCCGGGTCGCGGATCTGCACCATCAGCGGGCCGACCCGCTGGCCGGTGTCGGCCTCGCCGAGCATCCGCAGGGTGTCGCGCGACATCACCAGGGTGGGCTGGATGATGTTGGGATAGCCGGTGGTCACCACCCCGATGGTGATGGTCTTGCCGTTGTAGAGGGCCTTGTCGCCCTTCTTGACGCCCAGGCGCTTGAGGGCGGTCTGGTCGACGGCCACCGCATAGGGCTGGCGCAGGGCCTCGATCATGGCGTCGGTATAGTCGGTCGGCACGGTGACATAGCCGGGGATCGCGTCGATCACCGTGACATTGACGAACTCGCTCTTGCGTCCGCCGCCGCCGCCGCCCTTGCCTCCCTGCTTGGCGCGGGCGTCGGCCTTGGCCTGCTCCTCGGGCGACAGGATGTTCTGGAAGCGGCCGCCGGAGCCGTCGAGCGGGGCCACCTGCAGCACCTCCGGATGGGTGTAGACCAGGGGGATCATCCGGCGGGGCAGGCCCGCGGGGCCGCCGAACAGCGCCTTGGCGCCGGGGCCCAGCACCATGATGTCGGCCCGGGCCCGGTCGATCTGGGCGGTGAAGCCCTTGCCGATGCCGACGAAGATGCCGACCTGGGCCAGAACCAGCAGACCCGAGAACGCCAGGGCGACCACGGCCGCCATGTAGCGACGCCATTCGTACAGCAGAGTGGCCAAGGCCAGCGACATTTGTCCGACATGCTCCCCAATCGATGGTTGCAGCAATGACGCCCGATGATCGACCGGCCAAGTTAAATCGCCGTTAGGCGAGCGATACACGCTCCGCGCGTGACGATTTGCGCACGCCGACGGCGCCGGGCGGGCGAAACTGGACGCGGCGAAGCCCGGAGCCATCCCGCCAAAGGTTGCCGGAAACCCGGATCTTGTATCCTCCCGGCAACATCCGGGAGGCTCCGCAACAGATTGAAATGTGGAATGTTTTTCGCAGGCCTTCAAGTGCGTCGGACCCCGGCGCGCCCTGGCCGCGCCGCTTGCGCCGCCCGAAGATCAAAGGAGAAACCGTCTTGAGCGTCTCAAGCCTGAGCAGTTCCTCGATCATGCAGCAGTTGCTGCAGTCGATGCGCAGTTCCACCAGTCCGTCCGTCAGCGGAACCTCATCGTCCGGCGACGCCGCCGCCGGGCAGGATTTGCCGGCCGTCGACGGCAAGCGCCCGCCGCCGCCGCCGATGGGCGGGCCGGGTTCCAGCGGCGAAGGTTTCGGCCCTGAAACCTTGTCGTCGCTGCTCTCGACCCAGGAATCCTCTCAAGCGGGGCAGGGGATTTTCCAGACCCTGGACACCGACGCCGACGGCGCCCTGTCGACCGACGAGCTGACCACAGCCTTGACCAAGGCCCTGGGCGACTCCGCCGACGTCTCCTCGGCGGTGAGTACGCTGGTGTTGGACGCCGACGCCGACGGCGACGGCAGCGTGTCGGGCGACGAGTTCGCCGCCCTGGCCCAGGCCAGCCGGCCGCCCCACGGCCCGCCGCCGGGCGGTCCCCCGCCGTCGGGCGACGGTCAAGCCACGTCCGGCGGGGCGAGCGGGACGAGCGGGGTGTTCGAGGCGCTCGACACCAACAGGGACGGCGTGGTCTCGGCCGCCGAACTGGCCGCCGCCGACACCCAGGGCAGCGACGCCGCCACGGCCGCCCAGGGCCTGACCAGCGGCGCCGATTCCGACGGCGACGGCAGCCTGTCGGGCGACGAGTTCACCGCCATGCTCAAGGACGCCCAGTCGACGACCGCCGCCGCCTCGACCGGCGGCGCCTCCAGCCTGGCGTCGGACCTGATGCAGAAGCTGCTGACCCAGCTGGCCAGCGCCCAGGCGACGACCGCGACGGGGTCGGTCAGCATCGCGGCCTGATCCGGCCGCGGAACCCCGGCGTCCTGGCGTCGGGGTTCCGCGGTCTTGGCCGAAGGGATCAAACCGCCCAGGGGCGCCCCGGATGCGGCGGGTTCGACCATGGCGACGCCACAATCCCGCATAGCGCTTGCGCCCGCGCCCCTAGTCGTAGTCTTTTGGCCGCTTGGTCGGCGTCGCGGGGGCGTCGCCTCATCGTAAGGTTCCTCCACCTTGATCTTTCTTCCCGAGAACGTCCAAGCCCTGTCGGGCGTGGCGCTGATCCTCGGCCTTTGCTGGCTCGTCTCCGAGAACCGCAAGCGCTTCCCGTGGCTGCTGGCCGTCTGCGCCATCGCCATCCAACTCGTCCTGGTCTTCGTGCTGTTCAAGCTGCCCGCCACCCGCAACGCCCTGCAGGGCGTCAACGGCGCGGTCGAGGGCCTGGCCTCCTCGACCCAGGCGGGGACCAATTTCGTGTTCGGCTACCTGTCGGGCACCACGCCGCCCTATGCCGAGACCAATCCAGGGGCCGGCTTCCTGTTCGCCTTCCGGGTCATGCCGGTGATCCTGGTGGTCTGCGCCCTGTCGGCCCTGCTGTGGCACTGGGGCATCCTCAAGTGGCTGGCCAAGGGCCTGGGCTTCCTGTTCCAGAAGACCCTGGGCCTGCGCGGCCCGCCCGCCCTGGCCACCGCCGCCACCATCTTCATGGGCCAGATCGAGGGGCCGATCTTCATCCGCGCCTATCTGGAGCGCCTGACCCGCTCGGAACTGTTCATGCTGATCGCGGTCGGCATGGCCTGCGTGTCCGGCTCGACCATGGTCGCCTACGCCACCATCCTGCATGACGTGCTGCCCAACGCCGCCGCCCACGTGCTGGCCGCCTCGCTGATCTCGGCCCCGGCCGGGGTGCTGCTGGCCCGGATCATGGTGCCCGGCGATCCCAGCGAGAAGTCCGACGACCTCGACCTGGCCGCCGAGGACAAGACCTATGGCAGCTCGATCGACGCGGTGATGAAGGGCACCACCGACGGCCTGCAGATCGCTTTGAACGTCGGCGCCACCCTGATCGTGTTCATCGCCCTGGCCACCATGGTCGACAAGATCCTGTTCGCCCTGCCGATGGTCGGCGGCGAGCATCTGAGCATCGCCCGCATCCTGGGGGTGATCTTCGCGCCCCTGGCCTGGACCATGGGCGTGCCGTGGAAGGAAGCCGGCAGCGCCGGCGGCCTGCTGGGCGTCAAGCTGATCCTGACCGAGTTCACCGCCTTCATCCAGATGGCCAAGACCGGCCCCGAGCTGCTCGACCCGCGCACCCGGATCATCATGACCTACGCCCTGTGCGGCTTCGCCAACATCGGCTCGGTGGGCATGAACGTCGCCGGCTTCTCGGTGCTGGTGCCCCAGCGCCGACAGGAGGTGCTGGGCCTGGTCTGGAAGGCGATGATGGCCGGCTTCCTGGCCACCTGCCTGACCGGCTCGCTGATCGGCCTGATGCCCCGCGGCTGGTTCGGGCTGTAACTCTCTTCTTCTCCCTTCCCCCTCGATGGGGGAAGGGCCGGGGATGGGGGTGACTACGGCGGGTCACGCAAATCCGAGAAGCCTCTTCATGCCAACGGGGGAAGGGCTTAGCGGGTCACCGCGCGCGGATCTTCTTGATCACCCCCGAGAAGTTCAGCATCGGCGCGCCGCCGGTCGAGAGCAGGCCGCGCACGAACAGCAGCGAGCCGCCGGCCTTGGTCACCTCACCGGTCGACTCCACCAGGTCGCCGGGCCTGGCCGGGCCCAGGAACTCGCCGTTCAGGCTGACGGTGACGGCGCGCACGCCCTCCAGATGCTTCCAGCCGATGGCGAACAGCGAATAGTCGGCGAAGGTCATCATGCAGCCGCCGTGCATGAAGCCGCCGCCGTTCATGTGGCGGGCCTCGGCCCGGAAGGCGCAGCGGACGACGCCGTCCTGCTCCTGGAAGTAGAACGGCCCGGCCTGGTCCTCGAAGGCGTCCATGCCCGCCCAGGTCCGCCAGCCGGCCCATTCGCCCTCGGTGACCAGCTTGGGCCCGTCCCAGATCTCGTTGCCGCCGTCCATCACGCCGCCCTCGCCCCGTTCACTTGCGTTGTCTTTGAGGATGCAGCTAGGGCGGGGCGGGCGGCGACGCAAGCGGCCGCGCTCGCGCTGCTGACAAATCCGTGGCATCCCTCCGGCCATGACCTCCCCGATTAAAGACACCATCCTTTCGCAGTTGGCCGCCGTTCCGGCCGGCAAGTCCATCGACCCGATGTCGGTCGCCAAGGCCATCGAGCCCGAACGCTGGCAGCGCCTGCTGGGCCATGTGCGGACCAACGCCATCGAGCTGGCCCGCGAGGGCGGGATCGTCATCCTGCGCCACAACAAGCCGGTGAATCCCGAGCAGTTCCGCGGCGTCTACCGCCTGCGCCTGCGGATGGAGGGCGACCCGACCAGCTTCGAGGACGCGGCCGAAGGCGGCGAGGGCTAGAGCGCCGCCGTGGCTTGAAACCAGGGCCGGATCGGTGGACCTATGAGCAAGGCTCATAAGGGGGACCCCACCATGATCGTCCACGGCTCGTCGCTCTCGCCGTTCGTCCGCAAGACCCTGGTGTTCGGGGCCGAGAAGGGCCTGGCCCTGCAGAACAAGGTCTCGCCCCCCGGCGCGCCCGACCCCGCCTTTCTGGCCTGCAGCCCTTTCCGCAAGATGCCGGCCTTCGAGGACGGCGACTTTCAGATCTCCGACTCCACGGCGATCATCACCTATCTGGAGGCGCTGCACCCCGAGCCGAACCTGATCCCGCTGGACCCCAGGAACCGGGCCCGGGCGATCTGGTTCGAGGAATATGCCGACACCATCGTCGTCGCGGCGGCCGGGCCGCTGTTCTTCAACCGCATCGTCGCTCCGCGTTTCATGGGCATGGACGGCGACGCGGCCATCATGGCCAAGGCCGAGGCGGCGATCCCGCCGGTGCTCGACTATCTGGAACGGGTGGTTCCCGAGACCGGTTTCCTGCTGGAGGACCGCCTGACCCTGGCCGACATCGCCGTGGCCAGCCCGTTCGTCAATCTCGGCCATCTGAACTACGACCTGTCGCCCTGGCCCAGGGCCAAGGCCTATGCCGACGCCATCCTGGCCCGCCCGTCGTTCGCGGCCCTGGTGAAGGTGGAGAAGCGCGTGCTGGGCGGTTAGGGGCCGCGCCGCCCGCCATGCTCGCGCTTGCCTTCCCCCGGCCAGCCCTTAACTCCACCGCCATGCCGCTGGACGCCCTTCTCGCCGACATCCGCGCCTGCCGGGCCTGCGCGCCCTACCTGCCGCACGCGCCGCGGCCGGTGGTGCGGGTCGGCGCCGGGACGCGGCTGCTGATCTGCGGCCAGGCGCCGGGGCGGCTGGTGCACGAGACCGGCCTGCCGTTCAACGACCCGTCGGGCCAGCGGCTGCGGGCCTGGATGGGGATCGACCGCGAGACCTTCTACGGCCGCGACGAGATCGGCGTGGCGGCCATGGCCTTCTGCTTTCCAGGCACAGACCCCAAGGGCGGCGATTATCCGCCGCCGGCCCGCTGCGCGGCCCTGTGGCGGCCGCAGCTGCTGGCGGCCCTGCCGAAGGTCGAGCTGACCCTGCTGGTCGGGAGCCATGCCCAGGCCTGGGCGTTGGGGTCTCGCATGAAGGCAAGCATGACCGACACCGTCGCCGCCTGGCGCGACTATCTGGAGGCCGGGGTCCTGCCCCTGCCGCATCCCTCGTGGCGCAACACCGCCTGGCTCAAGCGTAACCCGTGGTTCGAGGCCGAGGTCGCGCCCTATCTTCGCCGCCGTGTGGCGGGCATTCTGGGGCGATGAATCGCCGGAGCCTCCTTGCCTGTGCCGCCAGCGCCGCCGGCCTGGCCGCCTGCGCTCCCGTCACCCAGCGCCCGGGCCTGGGCGCGCTGGGCTTTCGCGGTCCGCGCCTGGAAGAGGACGGCCTGGTCAGCTTCGACAGCGCCCGGCTGGGCCTGATGCGCTGGCTGCCGCAGGGCCAGCCGGTCACCCACGTGATCGTCGCCCTGCATGGCATGAACGACTATTCCAACGCCTTCCACCTAGCCGGTCCGTTCTGGGCCAGCCAGGGGATCGCCACCTACGCCATCGACATCCGCGGCTTCGGCCGCTCGCCCAACCGCGGGGTCTGGGCGCCGGTCGAGCTGGTGGTCGAGGACGTGCGCACCGCCGTCGCCCTGGTGCGGGAGGCCCATCCCGACGCCAAGGTCGCCCTGGCCGGCGAGAGCATGGGCGGGGCCCTGGCCATCGCCGCCATGACCTCGGAGCGGCCGCCCGCCGCCGACAGCGTCCTGCTGTTCGCTCCGGCCGTCTGGGGCTGGTCGAACCAGCCGCTGCCCTACAAGACCAGCCTGTGGATCACCGCCCACACCGCCCGCGGCTGGGTGGTCAAGCCGCCGGAATGGCTGGTCAAGAACGTGCAGCCCACCGACAATATCGACGAGCTGCGCCGCATGGGCCGCGACCCGCTGATGATCTGGGGCGCGCGGTCCGACACCCTCTACGGCCTGGTCGGGCTGATGGAGAAGGCCTGGTCGTCGCTCGGCAAGGTCCAGGTCCCGGTCGCCTATTTCTACGGGGCCAACGACCAGATCATCCCCAAGGAACCGACCATGGAGGCGGCCCGGCGGCTCAAGCCCGACGACCGCTCGGCCTATTACGCCAACGGCTGGCACCTGTTGCTGATCGACAAGCAGGCGCAAGTCGTCTGGCGCGACGCCGCCGCCTTCCTCAAGGACCCGCTGTCGGACCTGCCCTCCGGCGCCCCGCCGATCCCCGGGGCCCCGACGGCGCCGAACGTCGTGCGCTCGGGGCTTTCGGGCCAATAATAATCCGCTCATCCCGGCGAATGCCGGGACCCAGATGGAATGGCTCTGGGGCTGACGCCAAGAACACTGAGCCCGTCCAGTCATCCTCAACGCCATAGGATCTGGGTCCCGGCATTCGCCGGGATGAGCGGAGGTTGGCGGTGCGGCAAGGCCGGGCCTTGTGAGCCGAACCGGGTGAGCGTACACCCCGGTGCAATCTTTCAGGCAGAGGCGAGACCGACGGCATGACCTTGTTCGATTCCCCCGATTTCGAGGGGCACGAAGGCGTACACGCGTTCTTTGATGAAAAAACCGGCCTCAAGTCGATCATCGCCGTCCACTCCACCGCCCGCGGTCCGGCCGCCGGCGGCTGCCGGATGTGGGACTATTCCAGCGCCAGCGCCGCCGTGACCGACGCCCTGCGGCTGTCGCGCGGCATGTCGTACAAGAACGCCATGGCCGACCTCGACTTCGGCGGCGGCAAGGCGGTGATCATCGGCGACGCCCGCAGCCAGAAGACCCCCGAACTGTTCGAGGCCTTCGGCCGCGCCGTCGACAGCCTGGCCGGCCGGTACTGGACCGCCGAGGACGTCGGGGTCTCGCCCGCCGACCTGGTCTCGACCCGCAGGACCACCCGCTATGTCGCCGGCCTGGAAGGCCACGCGGCCGCCTCGGGCGATCCGTCGCCGGTCACCGCCGAGGGGGTGTTCCGCGGCGTGCGGCTGTGCGTGCAGCGGGCCCTGAACCGCGACCTCGACGGCGTCACCGTGGCCATCCAGGGCGTCGGCCATGTCGGCGCCTACCTGGCCCAGAAGCTGCATGCGGCCGGCGCCCGGCTGGTCATCGCCGACGTCAATGAGCAGGCCCTGGCCGAGGTGGCGGCGGCGACCGGCGCGCAGATCGTGCCGACCGACGCCATCTTCGACGTCGAGGCCGACGTCTTCGCCCCCTGCGCCCTGGGCGGGGCGATCTCGACCACCACCCTGCCGCGCCTGAAGGTCAAGGTGATCGCCGGCGGGGCCAACAACCAGCTGGCTGACGCCACGATCGGCCAGGCGGTGTTCGAGCGCGGCATCCTCTACGCCCCCGACTATGTCATCAACGGCGGCGGCATCATCAATGTGGCCGGCGAGATCCGCGCCCTGGAGGCCGGGACGGCCTTCGACCCGCCCTGGGTGGCCGCCAAGCTCGACCGCCTGGCCCAGACCCTGGGCGAGGTGCTCGACCACTCGCTGATCGACCAGCGCCCGGCCAACCTGGTCGCCGACGAGATCGCCCGGGCTCGCATCGCGGCGGCGCGTCGGGACTGAGATTTCCTACACGCCCGGCGGCGGCCGCGACCACAGCATCGGCGAGGAGGCCTTGTCGCTGATATAGCGCAGCCGGTACTGGGCCTGGGCCGCCTGCCGGACCTCGGGCAGCAGCCGGTCGAGGACGCCCTCGCGATAGAACAGCAGGCGCTGGCCGTCGGACTTCCAGGTTCCCCGCGCCGCCGCCAGGATGTCGAGCGCCTCAAGGGCCTCGTCATAGGCCAGTTGGCGCACGGCGTAGGTGCGCTCGCGCGCCGCCCGGGCGTTGCGGGTGTCCTCGTCGAGCAGCGGCTTGACCCGGGCCATGACCAGGGGCGGGGCCTTGTTGCGGGCCAGGGCCGCGGTCACGGCCGCCTGGGTCTGGTCCAGGCGCTGGCCATAGGCGCGTTGATAGGTCTTCAGGTCCTTCGACGCCTTGCCGATCCGGGCTCGCCGCGCATCGACGATCGCCTGGGAAGCCAGGGTCGAGGGGCTCATGTCCAGGGCGAGGTCGGCCTCGCGGATCTCGGACGCGATGGCGTTCCAGGCGGCCAGGTCGGCGCTGCGAGCGTCGCGGGCGATCGTCGCCAGCTCGCCTTTCAGGGCCGGCACCTGGTTCCATTCCCGCCGCGCCTTGGCCTCGGCGACCTGGCGCTCCACCGACCGCACGCCGTGCAGGCCCAGCGGGGCCAGCAGCGAGGTGGCGAAGACGATGATCGCCAGGCTGTTGAAATAGGTCGGCCCCAGGGTGGCGTTGCGCCAGCGCACGAAGCCGAAATAGAGCAGGGCCCACAGGGTCAGGCTGATCAGGGCGCAGGGAACGATGCTGTAGACGAACCGCGTGTTGATCAGGTTGGAGATGTCCAGCGGCCCGTCCAGCAGGCCCAGAAAGCCGACGCTGTAGCCCACGGTCACCGCGACCCCGATCACCGCCGTGACCGCGAAGGCCGGCCAGGTGATCGGCGGCTTCTCCAGCTTGCGGCCGAACACCCGCGACGCGATCAGCGATTCTTCCATCATCTGTTGGCCCCCGCTCAAGCTTTCCCGACCCCCTTGGCTAGCAGTCGCGGATTTGGCGAGCAAGCCGACTCGCCCATCCTGGGGTGTCGCGTCTTTTTCAGGGTCGGCGCCCGGCCGCCGGCGTCGTATGGACAGGACATGCCCTTGCTCGTGACCGCCGCCCGCCGCCGCCGCGCGCTCTCCGTCGGAGCGGCCTGAAATGGAATGGGAAGACGAGGCCTTCGTGCTGTCGGCGCGGGCCCACGGCGAGACCGGGGCGATTGTCGAGCTGCTGACCCAGGACCGCGGCAAGTACGCCGCCCATGTCTCGGGCGCGGCCTCGCGGCGGATGAAGCCGTTCCTGCAGGCCGGGGCGCGGGTGATCGCCCGCTACCGGGCCCGGATGAACGACCAGCTGGGCGCAGCGACCCTGGAGCCGATGGGCGAGGGGCCCTCGTCGCTGTTCGACGAGCCCCTGGCCCTGTCCGGACTGTCCGCCGCCGCCGCCGTCGCGGCGGGGGCCCTGCCGGAGCGCGAGCCGCATCCGGGCGCCTTCCACGCCCTGGACGCCCTGATCGCCGCCCTGGCCGTTCCCGACATCTGGCCGGCCGTCTATGTGCGGTTCGAGGCCGGGCTGCTGCAGGACCTGGGCTTTGGCCTGGATCTGTCCCGCTGCGCCGCCACGGGATCGCTCGACGACCTGGTCTATGTCAGCCCGCGCACCGGCCGGGCGGTCAGCCGGGCGGCGGGCGCGCCCTATCACGACAAGCTGCTGCCCCTGCCGCCGTTCATGCTGTCGGCCCAGGGCGGGCTGGGGCCGGGCGACGTCAAGGCCGGGCTCGACATCACCGGCCACTTCCTCGAGCAGTTCGTGTTCCATCCCCTGAACCGGCCGCTGCCCCCAGCCCGGGTGTGGCTGCTGGACCGGCTGGGCGAAGCGGGGCGGCTTTAAATATACCGCTCATCCCGGCGAATGCCGGGACCCAGATGGAATGGCTTTGAGGCTGACGCCAGGAGCGCGGAGCCCGTCCAACCATCCACCCCGCTGTGGGATCTGGGTCCCGGCATTCGCCGGGATGAGCGGGTAGAGGGTAGGCCGGACGAACCGTCACACTGCGACGCTATCGGGCAGGGACCCCAGTGGAGTCCCGCCATGTCGCTCGTCCTCGACCGCTACGCCCTCAGCCGCCGCCGTTTGCTCAAGACCGTCGGGGCCAGCGCCGTCACCGCCCTGTCGATCCCGCTGGCGACGGGCCAGGCCTTCGCCCAGGCGGTGTTCGCCCAGTATCCGTTCCAGCTGGGCGTGGCCTCGGGCGACCCCTGGCCGGACGGCTTCGTGATCTGGACCCGCCTGGCGCCGGCGCCGTTCGAGATCGGCTACGGCATGCCCATGGCCCCGGTCGAGGTCGCCTGGGAAGTGGCAGCCGATCGCGGCTTCAAGACCGTGGTCGCCAAGGGGACCGCCGTCGCCCCGCCCGAACTGGGCCACGCCGTCCATGTGGAAGTGTCGGGCCTGGAGGCCGGGCGGGACTATTGGTACCGCTTCACGGCCGGCAAGGAGCGTAGCGGCGTCGGCCGGGCCCGCACCGCTCCGGCCGCCGGAGCCGCCGTGGACCATGCGCGCTTCGCCGTCGCCGGCTGCCAGCATTACGAAGCCGGCTACTACACCGCCTATCGCAAGCTGGCCCAGGACAATCCCGACTTCGTCTTCCACTACGGCGACTATATCTATGAGGGCCGCGGCAATCGGATCTCCAACGGCGCCGACGGCCCGCGCGAGAACGTCCGCCAGCACTTCGGCGGCGAGATCTACAGCCTCGACGACTACCGCCGCCGCTACGCCCAGTACAAGATGGACGCCGACCTGCAGGCCGCCCACGCGGCCGCCCCGTGGTTCGTGGTCTGGGACGATCACGAGACCGACAACAACTGGGCCGGCGACATCGACCAGGACGGCACGGACCCCAAGCTGTTCAACCTGCGCCGCCAGGCCGCCGCCCAGGCCTATTACGAGCACATGCCGCTGCGGGCGGGCAGTTTCCCGGTCGGGACGGCGATCCAGATCTATCGCCGGGCCGCCTGGGGCCGGTTGCTGGAGCTGAACCTGCTCGACACCCGCCAGTATCGCAGCGACCAGCCGTGCGGCGACAAACAGGTGGTCTGCTCGACCCTCGACCGCCCGGACGCCGAGATGATGGGCGCCAAGCAGGAGGCCTGGCTTGTCGGGGGGCTGACCGCCTCCAAGGCGACCTGGAACGTCATCGCCCAGCAGGTGATGATGATGGACCTCGACCGCGATCCGGGGCCGGACGTGGTGGTCAACACCGACAGCTGGGCCGGCTATCGCACGCCGCGGGGCCGCCTGCTCAGGCAGATCCGCGACCGCAAGGTCGCCAATGTCGTGGTGCTGACTGGCGACGAGCACCAGCACTTCGCCGGCGAGCTGCAGCTGGACGGCGCCCATCCCGAGGCCCGGCCGATCGCTGTCGAGTTCGTCACCACCTCGATCACCTCGGGCGGCGACGGCGTCGACCAGACCCCCGAGTTCGCGAAGATCCAGGCCGCCAACCCGCAGCTGAAGTTCAACAACAGCCAGCGGGGCTATGCGATCTGCGACGTGACGCCGGGGCGCTGGGTCACCGAGTTCAAGGTCCTGGACGCCGTCACCCGCCGCGACGGCGCCCTGACCACGCGCATGGAGCTGGCGATCGAGGCGGGCGATCCGCGGTTGGCGAAGGTCTAGACTTCTTCTCTATCTTTGGAACCACACCGCGTTCCGTTTCCCCGGCGAAGGCCGGGGTCCAGGTGAAACCCACGAGCGGCCCAGGATGAATCTGGGTCCCCGGCCTTCGCCGGGAAGACGGCGGTGAAGGAAAAGGCGCCCATGCGCTCAGCGTTCTCCTTTTGTCGCATGAAGGGAGGATTTGCCGCGCGGGATTGGCTAGGGTGGGGTTCACGCGTAACGAATCTCCCCGATGAACAAACCAGTCCTCCCCCCTGGCGGTCCCGGCGACGGCGATCGCATTCTCGACGAGCCGCTGAGCGAGGCGCTGTCCAAGCGCTACCTGGCCTATGCGCTGTCGACGATCGGCTCGCGGGCCCTGCCCGACGTGCGCGATGGCTTGAAGCCCGTGCACCGCCGCGTGCTGCACGCGATGAACAACATGCGCCTCAACCCCGAAGGCGCCGCGCGCAAGTGCGCCAAGGTGGTCGGCGAGGTGATGGGCAACTTCCACCCGCACGGCGACCAGTCGATCTACGACGCCCTGGTCCGCCTGGCCCAGGACTTCGCCCAGCGGGTGCCGCTGGTCGACGGCCAGGGCAATTTCGGCAACATCGACGGCGATAACCCCGCCGCCATGCGCTACACCGAGTGCAAGATGACCGCCGCGGCCATGCTGCTGCTGGACGGCATCGACGAGGACGCGGTCGACTTCAAGCCGTCCTATGACGGCCAGGACGAGGAGCCGGTGGTCCTGCCGTCGGGTTTCCCGAACCTGCTGGCCAACGGCTCGTCGGGCATCGCCGTGGGCATGGCCACCTCGATCCCGCCGCACAATCCGGCCGAGCTGATCGACGCCTGCCTGCTGCTGCTCAGCCGACCCGAGGCGACCACGGCCGACATCCTTGAGCGGGTGCCGGGTCCGGACTTCCCGACCGGCGGCGTGATCGTCGAATCGCGCGAGAGCCTGCTGGAGACCTACGAGACCGGCCGCGGCGGCGTGCGCACCCGGGCCAAGTGGGAGAAGGAGGACACCGGTCGCGGCACCTACCAGATCGTCGTCACCGAGATCCCCTACCAGGTCAAGAAGTCGGACCTGGTCGAGCAGCTGGCCGACCTGATCGACAGCAAGAAGGCCGCCCTGCTGGGCGACGTGCGCGACGAGAGCGCCGAGGACATCCGGCTGGTGCTGGAGCCGAAGTCCAAGAACGTCGAGCCCGAAGTGCTGATGGAGAGCCTGTTCAAGCTCTCGGCCCTGGAAAGCCGCTTCCCGGTCAATATCAACGTGCTGGACGCCCGCGGCACCCCGGGGGTGATGGGCATCAAGCAGGCGCTGATCGCCTTCCTGGCCCACCGCCGCGACGTGCTGACCCGCCGGGCCCGCAACCGCCTGAGCAAGATCGAGGCTCGGCTGCACATCCTCGATGGCCTGCTGATCGCCTACCTCAATCTTGACGAGGTGATCCGCATCGTCCGCTACGAGGACGAGCCGAAGAAGAAGCTGATCGAGACCTTCGCCCTCAGCGAGCTGCAGGCCGACGCCATCCTCAACACCCGCCTGCGCCAATTGGCCAAGCTGGAGGAGATGGAGATCCGCCGCGAGCACGCCGAACTGGTGGAGGAGCGCGACGGCATCCTGGCCATGCTGGCCAGCGACAAGAAGCAGTGGGACCTGGTCGGCGCAGGCCTGCGCCAGGTGCGCGCCGTGCTGGTCAAGATCAAGCATCCGCACGACAAGCCGCGTCCCACCGGGGTGATCGGCCGCTCGGTGTTCGAGGACGCCCCGCTGGTCGACGCCGAGGCGGCCATGGAGGCGATGATCGTGCGCGAGCCGATCACCGTCATCCTGTCGGAACGCGGCTGGATCCGCGCCGCCAAGGGCAAGGTCGACGATCCGTCGGAGCTGAAGTTCAAGGAAGGCGACAAGCTGGGCTTCCTGGTCCCGGCCGAGACCACCGACAAGCTGCTGCTGTTCACCAGCGACGGCCGGTTCTTCACGCTGCCCTGCGCCAACCTGCCGTCGGCCCGCGGTCATGGCGAGCCGGTGCGGATGATGATCGAGCTGGACGACAAGGTGAAGATCATCGACGTCTTCCCCTACAAGGCCGGGCGCAAGCGCTTCCTGGCGTCGAAGCTGGGCTACGGCTTCCTGCTGCCGGAGGAAGAGGCCCTGGCCAACCGCAAGGCGGGCAAGCAGGTGCTGACGGTTGACGCGGCCGGGGCGGCCTTCTGCCTGGAGGCCGTCGGCGACCAGATCGCGGTGGTCGGCGACAACGGCAAGATCCTGATCTTCCCGCTGGAGGAGCTGCCGGAGATGCCGCGCGGCAAGGGCGTCAAGCTGCAGGCCTATCGCGAGGGCGGGCTGCGCGACGCCATCTCGTTCAACGCCGAGACCGGGGCGTTCTGGATCGACACCGCCGGCCGCCGCCGCGACTGGGTCGAGTGGCGCGACTGGGTCGGCAAGCGGGCCGGGGCCGGCAAGCTGTCGCCCAAGGGCTTCCCGACGTCCAAGCGGTTCAGGCCGAAATGATGGGACGGGCGGTCGCGCGCTTTTCCCTCCCCCTGGAGGGGGGAGGGGCAGGGGTGGGGGTGGCGCCGCCGGCGGAAGCTGCTGCGTCTTCGCCCTATCCTGACGCGCTTCCACCCCCATCCCCGGCCCTTCCCCCCTCCAGGGGGAAGGGAGCATGAGCCTGGTTCGCAGAGCTTCCGGGGCCCTGGCTGCGCTGCTCGGGCTCACCGCCGCCGGCTCGGTCGCCGCCGCGCCGCTGCCGCGCGCCCGGCCCGAGGCGGTGGGGTTCTCGGTCCAGAAGCTGAAGAAGCTGGACGAGACCCTGCAGGCCCTGGTCGACCAGGGCCAGATCGCCGGCGGCGTCACCCTGCTGGGCCGCCACGGCCGGGTGGTGGCGCTGAACGCCTTCGGCAAGCGCAGCCTGGAGAGCGGCGAGCCGATGCCGGCCGACGCCATCTTCCGCATCCGCTCGGAAACCAAGCCGGTCACCGGGGTGGCGATGCTGATCCTCTACCAGGAGGGCAAGTGGAAGCTGGACGACCCGGTCACCAAGTACGTGCCGGAGTTCGCCAACCTGCGCATCGCCGCGGGCGTCGACGCCGAGGGGCGACCGATCCTGACGCCGGCGACGCGGCCGCCGACCATGCGCGAGCTGATGACCCACACCGCCGGCTTCGCCTATGGCATCGCCGACGATCCGGGCAGCCAGGCCGACCAGGCCTATTACCGGGCCGGGGTGCTGCAGTCGGATTCGCTGCAGCAGATGGTCCAGAAGATCGCCGTCCTGCCGATGTACGCCCAGCCGGGCACAGTCTGGCGCTACAGCGTCGCCGCCGACATCCAGGGCTATATCGTCGAGAAGCTGTCGGGCCAGTCGCTGCCGGTGTTCATGGAGGAGCGGATCTTCGCGCCGTTGGGCATGAAGGACACCGCCTTCTGGGCCCCGTCGGAAAAGTTGCCGCGCCTGGCCGCGGTCTATGACGCCGATCCGGCCACCAGCAAGCTGGTCCCGGCCTCGGAGGGACCCTGGCGCGACGTCACCCGGCCGCCGGCCGCGCCGTCCGGGGGCGGGGGCCTTTTGTCGACCGCCGGCGACTTCGCCCGCTTCGCCCAGATGATCCTCAACGGCGGCGAGCTGGACGGAGTGCGGATCCTGGAGCCGCAGACCGTGGCCCTGATGCGGTTCAACCACTTGCCGGCCAATTTCCAGCTGACCACCAACGGCACCGCCGGGGTGCTGCGGCCCGACCAGAAGCCGTTCCCGTTCGCGGCCGGCATGGGCTATGGCCTCGACGTCGCCGTCGCCGTCGATCCGGCGGCCTCGGGCGCGCCGGTCGGGCCGGGCACGATCAGCTGGGGCGGCAGCGCCGGCACCTGGTTCTGGATCGACCCGGCCAACGACCTGTTCTTCATCGGCATGATCCAGCGCCTGGGCGGGGTGGGCTCGGGCCTCGACGCCACCAGCCGCACCCTGGTCTACCAGGCCCTGGAAAGGCCGCTGGTCAAGGAAGCGAGCCTGGGCTCTTCAACACAGTAGAAGATTACGGTCTCTTCATTCTGTGAATTCGAGGTCATGACGCAGCCGTAACGGGTGTTGTGACCGTCCTGTCGGTATCCCTTCGAAGATCAAGGCGCGAACGGCGTCTCGACGACAGGGGAGATCGACATGGCAAGCTTCATCGCCAGGCTTTCGACGATCGCGGTTCTGGCCCTGGCGGCGGTTCCGGCGGTGGGGCTCAGCCAGGCCGAGGCCGCGCCGCGGACGGCCCGCCCGGCGCCGTTGGCCAGCATCCGGGTCGGCGACCTGGACCTGTCGAGAACCGAGGACGCCCGGATCTTCAAGGCCCGCATCGACGCGGCCGGCGAGGCGGTGTGCGCCGCGCGCATCCGCCAGGAGTCGCTCGACCGCTGGTCGGCCCGGGCCTGCCGGATGGACGTCCAGGACGAGGTGCGCTCCCGCCTCAGCCGCCCGCAGCTGCGGGCGCTGCGCTCGGCGGGCGGGTGAGGGCGGTTACGGCATTCGCCCGCTGAGCTGCCCAACCCAAGAGCCGTTTATCCTCCTTCACCGTCATCCCGGGCCTTGTGCCCGGGACCCATGGTTCAGCTGACGGTGAAGCAAAAATGGCGCGCTTGCGCGCCACACCACCGCCCTTGCGGCGGATGGATGGGTCCCGGGCACAAGGCCCGGGATGACGAGTTGTTGGTGAAGGGGGGGCGCGGAATCACCGATAAACGTCGAACGCCCTAACTCGGCAAGCTCACACCCAACTCCCCGGCCAGGTCACGGATGAACTGCCAGGCCACCCGGCCCGAGCGGGCCCCGCGCAGCTGCGACCATTGCAGGGCGCGGCGGTCGAGGTTCTCCACCTCCAGGCCGAACCGGGCGGCATAGCCGTGGATAGCCGCCAGATAGGTCGGCTGGTCCATGGGCGGGAAGCCGATCCACAGGCCGAAGCGGTCGGAGACGCTCATCTCCTCCTCGGCGTTCTCGGCGGCGGCGATGGCGCCTTGAGTCTCGACATGGTCGCGCGGCATCAGGTGGCGGCGGTTGGAGGTGGCCACGAACAGCACGTTCTCCGGCGGCCCGGCCACGCCGCCCTCCAGCGCCGACTTCAGGGCCTTGGCGGCCGCCGCCCCGTCCTCGAACGACAGGTCGTCGCACAGCACGACGAAGCGCTCCGACCGGGCGCGCAGCACATCAAAGAGCGGGGGCAGGGCGGTGACCTCGTCGCGATCGACCTCGACCAGCTTCAGGGCCGGGTATTCGGCGGCCAGCACCATGAAAGCGGCCTTGGTCAGCGAGCTCTTGCCGGTGCCGCGCACGCCCCACAGCAGCACGTGGTTGCAGGGCAGGCCGAGGGCGAAGCGGCGCAGGTTCTCGACGAAGCGGTCCTTCTGCCGGTCGACGCCGATCAGCAGGTCCAGGGCCATCGGATAGTCGGGGGCGGGAACGAAGCCTCCGCCACCCGGTTCATGTCGGAACAGCCGCGCGGCGTCGAAGGCGGGCGCGGCCGGGGCGGGCGGCGCCAGGCGTTCCAGGGCGTCGGCGATGCGGGCGAGATGGGCGATGGCGGCGTCGTTCATGGCCTGCGTCCTAACCCTGCCGCGGCGTCATTGCAAAAGGGGAGGTGAACGCATAGCTTCCGCCGACTTGGCGGGCCCCCATCCGGGAAGCTTCGCCAGCCAGGATTCGTGGAGTCACCATGCCCGCCGGCCTTCAAGCCCAACTGATCCAATTCGCGCCCATCCTGCTGATGGTCGTGCTGTTCTATTTCATGCTGATCCGGCCGCAACAGCAGCGGGCCAAGGCGCACGCCGCGGCGATCGCCGCCGTCAAGCGCGGCGACAATGTCGTGCTGTCGAACGGCATGCTGGGCAAGGTCGTCCGGGTCGAGGAGACCGAGGTCGGCGTCGAGATCGCCCAGGGCGTCACCGTCAAGGTCGTCAAGAGCATGATCGCCGAGATCCGCGCCAAGGGCGAACCGGCTCCGGCCAACGACCCCAAGAGCTGATTTTCCGACACCGCTGAACACGGGGCGCCCCAGGGCGTCGTCTAGAGCCTGTAATCCATGCTGACCCTCTCCCGCTGGAAAGTCACCGCCGTCATCCTGTCGGTGATCTTCGGCATCGTCTTCACCCTGCCGAACCTGCTGCCGCAGAGGACGCTCGACGCGCTTCCCGGCTGGGTTCCCCACCAGAAGCTGAACCTGGGCCTGGACCTGCAGGGCGGGTCCTACCTGCTCTACGAGGTCGACACCGACGCCCTGCGGGCCGAACGCCTGACCAACATGGTCGAGGACGTGCGGACCTCGCTGCGCAACGACCAGATCCCGTTCAGCGAACTGGGCGAGGCCGGGGGGATCGTGCGGGTGCGGATCACCGACCCGGGCAAGGTGGACCAGGCGGTCAGCCTGCTGCGCCGCTCGGTGGGCGGGCCGCTGCAGGGCTCGCTCAACGGCCGCGACACCACGATCAGCAACAAGGGCGACGGCCGGCTGGAGCTGAGCTTCGTGCCCGAGGCCGCCAACGCCGACGCCGCCAAGGCCGTCAGCCAGTCGATCGAGACCATCCGCCGCCGGATCGACGCCCTGGGCACCAAGGAACCGACCATCACCCGCCAGGGCAACAACCGGATCGTCATCCAGGCGGCCGGCGAAAGCGATCCCGAGCGGCTGCGCAAGGTGATCGGCCAGACCGCCAAGCTGACCTTTCAGATGGTCGACGAGACGGTCTCGGCCGAGGACATGGCCGCCGGCCGCATCCCGCCCGGCGTCGTGGTCATCCCCGGCGCCCAGGTCGGCGCCCCGCCGATCCCGGTGGCCAAGCGCGCCCTGGTGACCGGCGAGGACCTGGTCGACGCCAGCCAGACCTTCGACAGCCAGAGCGGCCAGGCCGTGGTCGCCTTCCGCTTCGGCGGCTCGGGGGCCCGCAAGTTCGGCGACGCCACGGCCCGCAACGTCGGCAAGCGCTTCGCCATCGTGCTCGACGGCAAGTACATCACCGATCCGCGCATCAACGGCCCGATCCCGGGCGGCTCGGGCATCATCACCGGCAACTTCACGCCGGAAAGCGCCAACGAGCTGGCCCTGCTGCTGCGCTCGGGCGCCCTGCCGGCCAAGCTGAACCTCGAGGAACAGCGCACGGTCGGGGCCGAACTCGGCGCCGACGCCGTGCGGGCCGGCACCATCTCGCTGGCCATCGGGGCTGCGGCGATGTTCGTGTTCATCATCCTGGCCTACGGGCTGTTCGGGGTGTTCGCGGCCCTGGCCCTGATCGTCAACGTGCTGATGATCATCGGCATCATGTCGTTCACCCAGGCCACCCTGACCTTCCCCGGCATCGCCGGCCTGATCCTGACCCTGGCGGTGGCGGTCGACGCCAACGTGCTGATCTACGAGCGGATGCGCGACGAGGCGGCGGGAGGGCGAGCCCCGATGTCGGCGGCCGACACCGGCTTCCGACGGGCCATGGTCTCGATCATGGACGCCAACATCACCAGCCTGATCTCGGCCGGGATCATGTTCGGCTTCGGGTCCGGGCCCATCAAGGGCTTCGCCTGGACGCTCTCGATCGGCGTGTTCACCTCGGTGTTCACCGCCATCATCATCACTCAAGTGCTCATCGGCTGGTGGTTCAAGACCGCCCGTCCGAAGAAGCTGCCGATCGCGTAGGTTCACACCATGGTTTGGCCCCTCATCCGCCTGATCCCCCGGCACACCCACTTCCGCTTCGTGAAGTGGGCGCCGGTCGCCGCGGCGATCTCGGCCCTGCTGATCGCGGGATCCTGCGCCTCGTTCTTCACCCAGGGCCTGAACCTGGGGATCGACTTCAAGGGCGGCGTCGCCTTCCGCGTCGCCACGCCTGGCCCGCTGTCGCAAGGCAAGCTGCGCGCCACCCTCGAACAGGGCGGGGCGCACGACCCCCAGGTGCAGCCGTTCGGCGGCAACAACGCCTCGATCGTCCGGTTCCTGCCCAATCCGGGCGAAGCGCCCAGCGCCGCCGCCGACCGCATGGCCGCCAAGGTCATGCAGACCTTCCCCGACGCCAAGATCACCGACCGCTCGGAAGTTGGGCCCAAGGTCTCGGGCGAGCTGCTCGGCTCGGGCTTCAAGGCCCTGGGCATCGCCCTGGTGCTGATGCTGGGCTACATCTGGTTCCGCTTCCAGCTGCAGTTCGGCCTCGGCGCCGTGGTCGCGGTGTTCCACGACATCATCCTGACCCTGGGCCTGCTGTCGGTGCTGCACATCGAGTTCTCGATGACCTCGATCGCCGCCCTGCTGACGGTGATCGGCTATTCGATGAACGAGAAGGTCATCACCTTCGACCGGCTCAAGGAAAACCTGCGCAAGTACAAGACCACGCCGCTGCGCGACATCATCGACCTGTCGGAGAACGAGCGTCTGTCGCGGACGATCATCACCGGCACCACGGCCCTGCTGGCCCTGGGCGGCACGATGTTCTTCGGCGGCCCGGTGCTGTTCCCGCTGGTCTTCACCATGACCTTCGGCATCGTCATCGGCACCTATTCGTCGGTCTATATCGCCCTGCCGTTGATCCTGGTCTGGGGCGCCAAGCGCGGCGACGACGAGGCCACGCCGATCAAGCTCGGCGCCGGCACCCGTCCCTGATGCTGCGCCAGCCGCCATCCATCGACGCCTGGGGCGGCGGGGGCTTTCGGGTCTCGGGCCAGTGGCGGGCGGGTTCGCTGCTGATCCTCGACGACCAGCCGCGGACCTGGGCGGCCAAGGCCCTGGCCGACCTGACCCCCGAGGACTTCGCCGAGGTGCTGGCCGCCGACGGCGCGGTCGAGTTCGTGCTGCTGGGGGGCGGGCTGGTCAACGCCCTGCCGCCGCGCCCGGTGCGCGACGCCCTCAAGGCCGCCGGCGTCGGGCTGGAGTTCATGAGCACCGAGGCCGCCGCCCGCACCTACAACGTCCTGGCCAGCGAGGGCCGCCGGCTGGCGGCGGCGCTGATCGCGGTCTGAGGCGGCCGCAGCGCTCGGAGAACGGCGCTTGCCGAGTTCGCGAACAGGCCTATACCTGAGCCAGGGTTGGCATTTCAGGGGGCTGAACCATGGCCGGACTTCTTTCGAATTTTCGCAACACGATCATCGTCAGCGTCATCCTGGCCCTGGTGATCGCCTTCGGCTTCGGCCATAGCCCGCACGGCTTCGACGGCGCCTATTTCCAGGCGGTGTTCCGCTGGCTGCACGTGCTGTTCGGCATCCTGTGGATCGGGCTGCTGTACTATTTCAACTTCGTGCAGATCCGGGTGATGCCGCAGATCCCGGCCGAGCTGAAGCCCGCGGTCTCCAAGTACATCGCCCCCGAGGCGCTGTTCTGGTTCCGCTGGGCGGCCCTGGCCACCTGGGTGATGGGGGTGATCACCGCCTTCAGCCGCGGCTATCTGGGCGAAGCCGCGACCCTGGGCCTGTGGGGCGGCTATACGCGCGGCGCCGACATGGGCTTCGTGTTCATCGGCCTGGGCATGTGGCTGGGCACCATCATGTTCCTCAACGTCTGGGGCGTGATCTGGCCGAACCAGAAGCGGGCCCTGGGCATCGTCGAGGCCGACGCGGACACTAAGGCCAAGGCCGCCCGGACGGCGATGCTGTTCTCGCGCATCAACACCCTGCTGAGCATCCCGATGCTGGCCTGCATGACCATGTACCAGACGCTGTTCGGCTAAAGATTCCGCTCATCCCGGCGAATGCCGGGACCCAGATCCCAAAGCTTGGAGGCTGATTGGAAGAGCGCCGCGCTTATGGCGTTATCCCCACAGCCTTTCCATCTGGGTCCCGGCATTCGCCGGGATGAGCGGAGATTTGAATGATTGGCCGATGCGGCGCATAAGCCGCGCCCATGACGAGTCCCGAACCCGGCCCCGACACCGATCTCGACGCCCTGGTCCGGCGCGTGGACCCGGACCGCTGGCTGGCCAGCCGGTTCATCGCCGACCCCAAGGCCCGGGCCGACGTCGTGGCCCTCTACGCCTTCAACTACGAGCTGGCCCGGGTGGCCGGCGGCGTCAGCAACGCCCTGATGGGCGAGATCCGCCTGACCTGGTGGCGCGAGGCCATGGAGGAGATCGCCGCCGGCCGGCCGCCGCGCCAGCATCCCACGGTCGAGGCGGCGGCCCGGGCCGGCTATCCGCCCGCGGCCCTGGCCGAGATGGCCGAGGCCCGGATGGCCGATCTCGACCCGGCGCCGTTCGCCGACGAGGGCCAGGTGCTGGCCTATGTCGACGCCACGGCCGGGGCGGTGACCATGCTGGCCGCCTGGCGGCTGGACCCCAAGGCCGATCCCCATGCAGTGAAGAGCGCGGCCCGGGCCTACGGCCTGGCCGGCCTGTGGCGACTGAAGCGGGCCGGGGTCGACCGGCTGCCGGCCGACTGGACCCAGGCCGACCTCCGCAGCCGGGTCCGCGAGGCCCGAATCGCGGCCCGCGACGAGCTGAAGGCCCTGCCGGTCGCGGCCTTCCCCGCCGCCGCCCCCGCGGCCCTGGCGCTCGCCCAGACCGCGCGGGAGCTGGGCGAACTGGAGACCCGGGCCCGACTGACCTGGGCGGTGGCGACGGGGCGGGTCTGAAGGCTTCGGATTCAAGAGCAGGCCACCCCAAAACCCGCTCATCCCGGCGAATGCCGGGACCCAGATCATAAAGCCGGACGGATCCCAGAATCCTGAATGCTCAAGCTGGATCTGGGTCCCGGCATTCGCCGGGATGAGCGGAAGCGGGGGTAACTAAACCTCCCCTTACTTCGCCGGCCCCGTCCACTGGTCCAGCCACTTCAGCACCTCGCCGTGCCACTGCACCGAGTTCTGGGCCTTGAGCACCCAGTGGTTCTCGTTGGGGAAGTACAGCAGCTTGCTGGGCACGCCCTTGCGCTGCAGGGCGGTGAAGGTTCCGATGCCTTCCTCCAGCGGCACGCGATAGTCGTTGCCGCCTTGGACGACCAGTTCGGGCACGCTCCACTGGTCGACATGGTCGGCGGGGTTGAACTTGGAATAGGTCGTGCCGGCCTGGTAGGGAGGGCCGCCGTTCTCCCATTCGCTGAACCACAGCTCCTCGGTCGAATAGCCCATGAAGCGGCTGTCGAAGATGCCGTCATGGTCGACCAGGCACTTCCACGGCTGTTTCCACTGGCTGGCGATCCAGTTGATCATGAAGCCGCCATACGAACCGCCCAGGGCGCAGGCGCGGTCCTGGTCGAGGAAGGGGTACTTGGATAGGGCGAAGGCCCAGCCCTTCTGCAGGTCCTCCAGCGGCCGGTCGCCCCAGTGCTGGCTGATCGCGTCGGTGAAGGCCTGGCCGTAGCCGGTCGAGCCGTGGAAATCGATCATCACCACGGCATAGCCGGCCCCGGCGTAGGTCTGGGCGTTCCAGCGGTAATGGAACAGGTTGCCAAAGCTGCCCTGCGGTCCGCCATGGATCAGGAAGGCGACCGGGTACTTCTTCGAGGCGTCGAAATTGGCCGGCTTGACCACGTAGCCGTGGACGGTCTCGCCGTTCCAGCCGGGGAAGCTGAACTGCTCGGCCTCGCCCATGGCCACGTCCTTGAGCGCCTCGGCGTTGTTATTCGTCAGCTTGACCGGCGCCTCGGCCTTCCTGGTCGTGGACAGGGCGTAGAGCTGGGCCGGGCCCTTCAGGTCGTCCTGGGCGTAGACCAGAGTCCCGCCGCCCAGGCTGAAGCCGCTGACATGGCCCGCGCCGGTCAGGGCGGTGACCTTGCCGGTCTTGACGTCGACCGCGAACAGCCTGGTCTGGCCGACGTCCTCGGCGGTCGTGTAGATCGTCTTGCCGTCGGCGCTCCAGGTGATCGACTGGGCCGAGCGGTCCCAGGCGGGCGAAAGCTCGCGCTCCCTGTAGCCGTTCGGGGCCTTGGCGTCGTAGTCGCGGACCATGATCGCGAAGCGGTCGGCCTCGAAGCCCGGGCGCTTCATGGCCAGGTAGGCGGCGGCCTTGCCATCGGGCGAGAAGCTCGGCTGGGCGTCCCAGGCTTGGTTGGCCGCCGTGCGGTTCTCCGGCTTGGCCGAACCGTCGAGCGGGACCCGCCACAGGTCGTAATTGGTGTTCCAGGCCTCCTCGCGGTCGGCCAGCTTGGCCGAGAACACCACGAACCGGCTGTCCGGCGTGATGGCGAAGTCCTCGTCGCCGCCGAACGGCTTGGTCGGCGCATCGCCGTTGAAGCCGTTCATCAGGGCGACGGGCGCGCCGCTCGCCACGCCTTTGTCGTCGAGCTTGAGGGCGTAGAGGTGGTTCTGGGTCCCGTCGTTCCAGGCGTCCCAGTGGCGGATGAACAGCTTGTCGTAGACCACGCCGGTGGTCTTGACCGCGCCCTTGGCCGCCCGCCGGTCCTTGCTGCAGTCCAGGGTGTCGCAGTCGGGGAACACCGCCTGGGAAATGACGATCGTCCTGCCGTCGGGGGCGATCTTGAAGGCCCCGACGTCGAACGGCGCCTGGGTCACCTGCACCGCGGTCTCGCCGGCGGCGTCGGTGCGATAGACCTGGTCCAGGCCGCCGGTCCGTCCGGAGACGAAATAGATGCCCTGGCCGTCCGGCGACCAGCGGCCGCTCGACGCCCCGCCGTCCGAGACCGCCAGCCGGCGCGGGGCCATCCGCGCCTTCAGGTCGGCGATCCACAGCGACATCGAGGCCTTGTTGGCCGCGTAGTCCATCGTCCGCACGCTGTAGAGCACGTAGCGGCCGTCGGGCGACACGCGCGGATCGCTGATTCGCTCCAGCTGCACCATGTCGCGGGCGGTGAAGCCGCGGCCCCCTTGGTCCGGGGCGGCCAAGGCGGTCGGCGCGACGGCGAAGGCGGCGAGGGACAGGGCGAGGGCGGAGGCGGCGAGGCGCAAGGTCTTGGTCATCGAGGCGGGGTCCAGGGGGCGAGGGCGCCGGAAAGAGGCGCGAGCCTAGCGAGGGCTTGCGCAAGAGGCCAGGGGGAGGGCAGAAGATTGCGCTCCGACTCGCAAGCTCTGCAATGCGGCGTAAAAATGGCTTTGAGGTGCCCAAAAAAGCCATGAAAAACAAACGAGTAGGCAGGTAACAATCGGAAACAGGACTTGCTTTGCCGCGACGCAGCATTGTCCCTAGATGTTAGACGGGGCGAGAAGGCGGTCAATGAACCGCCCCGCTGGTCAAGGTAAGGGTCTCTGTGGTGTCGGCTTCGGCATATTTTCAGCATACGGTCGCAGGACCGGTGATCTTCGCGGGCGTGGGCCTGCACACGGGCTCGCATGTCCGCGTCGCGGTGCGGCCGGCCCCGGTCGAGACCGGCGTCATCTTTGTCCGGACCGATGTCCACGACCGCGACAACCGCGTGCCGGTCAAGCCCGAGGCGGTCTGCCAGACCCAGCTGGGCACGGTGATCAACAACGCCGCCGACGTGCGCGTCTCGACCATCGAGCACCTGATGGCGGCCCTGGCCGCCCTGGCCATCGACAACTGCGTCGTCGAGCTGGACGGTCCCGAAGTGCCGATCATGGACGGCTCGTCCGAGCCCTTCGTGCAGATTCTCGACCGCGCCGGCCGCCGCAAGCAGGAAGCCGCCCGCCGCTATATCGAGATCCTCGCCCCGGTGGTGGTCGAGGACGGCGACAAGCTGGCCAGCCTGACGCCGTCGGACCGTTTCGAGGTCGCCTTCGAGATCGCCTTCGGCAGCAAGGCCATCGGCCGCCAGCGCGTCGACCTGACGGTCGACGAGGAGTCGTTCCGGGCCGAACTGTCCAACTGCCGCACCTTCGGCTTCCTGCGCGACGTCGAGGCCTTGCGGGCCATCGGCCTGGCCCGCGGCGGCTCGATGGAGAACGCCGTGGTCATCGACGGCGACCGCGTGCTCAATCCCGAGGGCTTGCGCCGTCCCGACGAGTTCGTGCGCCACAAGGCGCTGGACGCAGTGGGCGACCTCTATGTCCTGGGCGCGCCGATCATCGGCCGGTTCGAGGGCGTGCTGGCCGGCCACGGCCTGAACAACGCCGTCGTCCGGGCCCTGATCGCCAATCCGCGCGCCTGGCGGATGCGCTCGCATGCGGTGGAGCTGGCCGAAGCCGTCTGAGGCTTCGCGCCCTGCCGATCGCGCTTCGACCTGATTTGGTCAAAAAGCCGATGTCAGTAGAGTTCGGCGGATTCCCCGGGGGATGCGTCTTGGGGCGTATTCCTCGACGGCTCGGCTTCCATTTGCGCCCGCATCGGCGTGGTGTAGAAGCCTTGCACGGCGCAGGGGCGCACGTTTGCTTCGAGGGTGATAAGTCCGTGCTTCGTAATTTCTCGGGACGCCAGGCCGCTACGGTCGCCGCCGCCGTGCTGGTCGCGCTGTCGGTGAACGCCTGCGCCGGCAAGCATAAGAAGCCGTCCCTCGCCTATGAAGAGCGCCCGGTGGAGCTGCTCTATTCGACCGGCGCCGATCGCCTGGACCGCGGCAACTGGAACGAGGCCGTCGACTATTTCCGCGAGGTCGAGCGCCAGCACCCCTATTCGGAATGGTCGCGCCGCTCGATCCTGATGACCGGCTACGCCCACTACATGGGCAACCAGTACAACGAGGCGATCTCGGACGCCGACCGCTTCATCGGCCTGTATCCGGGCAATCCGTCGGCCTCCTACGCCTACTATCTGAAGGCCGTCTGCTATTTCGAGCAGATCGTCGACGTCAACCGCGACCAGGCCGCCACCGAGCAGGCCATGGCCTCCCTGCGCGACGTGGTCCAGCGCTATCCGAACTCGGAATACGCCCAGGACGCCCGGCTGAAGATCGACATGGTCAGCGACCAGCTGGCCGGCAAGGAAATGACCATCGGCCGCTACTACCTGCGCAACGGCCAGACCCTGGCGGCGATCGGCCGGTTCCGCACCGTCATCGACCGCCACCAGACCACTTCGCACACCCCCGAGGCCCTGTACCGTCTGGTCGAGAGCTACCTGACCCTGGGCCTGCTGGACGAGGCCAAGCGCAACGGCGCGGTGCTGGGCTACAACTTCCCGGGCGATCCCTGGTACGCCGAGGCCTACAAGCTCCTGACCAACAACGGCCTCAAGCCCGCCGTCGAGCCGCTGAAGGCCGGCAACAAGAAGAACCTGCTGGACCGGCTGATCCACGACAAGGACGCCACCCTGGCCCCGCCGGGCGAGGCGACCAAGAAGAAAAAGGGCGGCCTCAAGGGCGTCCTGGGCATGTAGCTTCGAGCGGGCCGGTCCTTGTGGATCGGCCCGTTTCGCATTCTTGGCGGCCGCAAAAGCCGGCGAGAACGCCAGGGGAACAACCCCCCTTTGAAAAACCCTGATTCCCGGCGATCCTGCGGCCCATGCTGATCGGCCTTTCCATCCGCGACGTCGTGCTCATCGAAAGCCTGGACCTGGCCATCGGGCCGGGCCTGACCGCCCTGACCGGCGAGACCGGGGCCGGCAAGTCGATCATCCTCGACGCCCTGGGCCTGGCCGCCGGGGCCCGGGCCGACGCCGGCTTGGTTCGGCGCGGGGCGACGGGCCACGCCAGCGCCACGGCCATCTTCGCCCTGCCGGCCGACCACGCCGCCTTCGCCTATCTTGACGACAAGGGGCTGGACTACAGCCGCGACGAGGACCTGGTGCTGCGCCGGCAGCTGTCGGCCGACGGCCGCAGCCGCGCCTTCGTCAACGACCAGGCCACCAGCGTCGGCGTGCTCAAGGACCTGGGCGCCCTGCTGCTGGAGGTCCATGGCCAGCACGAGACCGTCGGCCTGCTCGACGTGCGCACCCACCGCACCCTGCTGGACGCCTTCGGCTCGGTCGGGGCGGGGGCGGTCGCCGCCGCCTGGAGCGCCTGGCGCGCCGCCCGCGAGAAGGCCGCCGCCCTGCGCGACCTGGCCGACCGCGCCGCCGTCGAGACCGAGGAACTGACCCTGCGCCTGTCGGAGCTGGACCGCCTGGACCCGCGCGAGGGCGAGGAGGTCCAGCTGGCCGAGGAGCGGGCCCTGCTGGGCTCGGCCGAAAAGGCCCTGGCCGACATCGAGGCCGCCCGCGACGCCCTCGGCGGCGACGCCCTGTCGGGCAAGCTGGCCGGGGCCTTCCGGGCCCTGGAGCGGGCCCGGGACCGCGCCGCCCACGCCGGCGCCCCGGCCGACGGCGCGGCCATGGTCCGCCTGGCCGCCGCCTGCGAGGCGGTCGACCGGGCCCTGGTCGAGGCCCAGGAGGCGGTCGCCGCCATCGACGCGGCCGCCGACAGCTTCGAGTTCCAGCCCGACCAGCTGGAAAAGACCGAGGAGCGCCTGTTCGCCCTGCGCGGCATGGCCCGCAAGCTCAACATCGCCGTCGAGCTGCTGCCCGCCGCCCGCGCCGACTTCGCCGCCCGCCTGCAGGCGATCGAGACCTCCGGCGAGGCGCTGAAGGCCGCCGAGGCCGAGGCGGCCGACGCTCGCGAGGCCTATGTCCACGCCGCCCAGGCCCTGTCGGCCGAGCGCCGCGCCGCCGGCGACCGCCTGGCCGCCGCCGTCGAGGCCGAGCTGGCCCCGCTGAAGCTGGAAAAGGCCCGCTTCCGGGTGGCGATCGAGACCCTGGACGAGGACCGCGCCGGCCCGACCGGCATGGACCGCGTCGCCTTCGAGATCTCGACCAATCCCGGCGCGCCGTTCGGGCCGATCGAGGCCATCGCCTCGGGCGGCGAGCTGGCCCGCTTCGCCCTGGCCCTGAAAGCTGCTCTGGCAGGAAGAGGCGACGGCCCCCAGCCGCTGATGATCTTCGACGAGGTCGACCAGGGCGTCGGCGGGGCCGTGGCCGACGCGGTGGGCCTGCGCCTCAAGCGCCTGGCCGCCAACGCCCAGGTGCTGGTCGTCACCCACTCGGCCCAGGTCGCCGCCCGGGCCGACGCCCACTGGCGGATCGCCAAGTCCGGCGACGACGCCGCCATCCGCACCCGGGTCGAACCGCTGTCGGACGCCGAACGCCAGGAAGAGATCGCCCGCATGCTCTCGGGCGCCGAGGTCACCGAGGCGGCCCGGGCCGCGGCGCGGGCGCTGATCGGCTAGGGCGGGTTTCCTGAGCTGAATCGCGCGTCTGAAACCCCGTCTCCCCGGCGAAGGCCGGGGTCCAGGTGAAACCCACGAGCCGCTCAGGATGAATCTGGATCCCGGCCTTCGCCGGGAAGACGGAAGAAGGAGAAGGCGCGTCGATCTAAAATCAGTGCACGTTAGGCTGCAATCGGCTCGCTGGCGGGGGCGGGGACAGCCGCCTCCCGCCGCGACCAACGCTTGATCCAGGCCTGCAGCGGGGTGTCGACCAGGCGCTCGAACAGCCAGGCGCCGGCGACGCAGGCGGGGAGGGCGAGCGCCCAGGTCAGCCACAGCATTGTGGCGTCGAAGCCGAACCTGGCCGCCGCGGCGCGCTGGGCCCCGAACCAGACCACGGCCACCAGCTGGTTGGTCAGGAACAGCGAGAACGACAGCCGCCCGGCCAGGCTGGCCCAGGCCGAGCCCTTGGCCCCCGAGGCGCCGGCGGCGTAGATCAGCAGGCTCAGCAGGGCCAGGCTGGCGTGGTCGAAGCGGCCCAGGGCCTGCAGGGCGAACACGCCGAGGCCGGCGGCGATCGCCAATCCGTCGGCCAGGCGCGACGGGATGGTCGTCGGCATCCGGGCGACCAGCATGCCCAGGACGAACAGCGGAATCCCCCGCACCAGACCGAACCGCAGCGGCAGCTGGTGGCCCGGTATGCCGGTCGCCGCCAGGGCCGCGTAGTCGACGGCCAGGAAGATCGCCACGCCGACCGCCAGGGTCGTCCACGGCGAGCGGACCTTGGCGGTCAGCCGCCAGGCGGCCGGGAAGCCGGCATAGCAGACGATCAGGGCCGACAGGGTCCAAGTCGGCATGTTCCAGCCCGAGATCCCGGGCACGAACCAGGCCTGGACCAGGAAGACCTGCGGCAGCAGCTGGCTCCACTGGAACCACTGCGGGTTCTGCGGCGCCAGGCCGATCGCCGCCGTGCCCAGCACGAAGGCCACGAACACCACCAGCATGACCAGGTGGGCCGGCCAGATGCGCAGCATCCGGCGCTTGAGGAATTCGCCGGTCCCCACGCCGCCGCTCAGCACCCGCTCGCCATAGGTCCGCGCCAGCACATAGCCCGACAGCATCAGGAAGAAGTCGGTGCCCAGATAGCCGCGGCTCAGGGCCGGATGCAGGGCGAACAGCGACACCGGGGCCCGCTCGGCCACGTGATAGAGCACGATGAACAGGGCCGCGACGAAACGCAGGACGTCCAGGGCGCCGCCGCGCACCAGGCCGCGGGCGCCATTCTGGGACATCGAGGCGGTCTGGGTCATGCTCAAGCTCCTACGCCGGCCCGTCGCAGCAAGGCCCGGGCCAGCGTCGCGCGCACCCTTCGCCAGGACGGCGGAGTTCGCTAGTCTGCCGCCGCGTTCGCAGCTTCCGGATTCGCCCGTGTCCCAGATCCCCGTCGCCGACCTTTCCGAAGCCCAGGCCGCCGAGGAGCTGGAGCGCCTGGCCGACGACCTGGCCGCCCACGACCTGCGCTACCACCAGCAGGACGCGCCGGTCATTTCCGACGCCGAATATGACGCGCTCAAGCGCCGCAACCTCGACATCGAGGACCGCTTCCCGCACCTGGTGCGTGACAACTCGCCGTCCCTGCGGGTCGGGGCGGCGCGGGCCGAGCAGTTCGCGCCGGTCGAGCACGGCGTGCCGATGCTCAGCCTCGACAACGCCTTTTCCAATGACGAGGCCGTGGAGTTCGACGCCCGCATCCGCCGGTTCCTGCGGCTGGCCGGCGAGCCGGTGTTCTACACCGCCGAGCCGAAGATCGACGGGCTGTCGGCCTCGCTGCGCTACGAGAACGGCGTGCTGGTCCAGGGGGCGACGCGGGGCGACGGCCGGGTGGGCGAAGACGTCACCGCCAACCTGCGCACCGTGGGCGACATCCCCCACCGCCTGAAAGGCTCAGGCTGGCCCGAGGTGATCGAAATCCGCGGCGAGGTCTATGTCGAGCTGGAGGCCTTCGCCGCCTTCAACGCCGCCGCCCTGGAGGCGGGCCAGCGCACCTACGCCAATCCGCGCAACTTCGCCGCCGGCTCGCTGCGCCAGATCGACCCGAAGATCAGCGCCCAGCGGCCGCTGCGGTTCTTCGCCTATGCCTGGGGCCTGGTCAGCGGCCCGTTCGCCGCCGGCCAGTGGGAGGCGCTGGAGCGGCTGCGTGACTGGGGCTTCGTGACCACCGCCCCGCCGGCCCGCCGCGTGCAGGACGCGCAAGGGCTGCTCGACGCCTATGCCGAATTCGAGGTGCTGCGGCCCAAGCTGCCGTTCGACATCGACGGCGTGGTCTACAAGGTCGACGACCTGGAGCAGCAGCGCCGGCTGGGCTTCGTCTCGCGCTCGCCGCGCTGGGCCGTCGCCCGCAAGTTCCCGGCCCAGCAGGCCCGCACCATCCTGGAGGCCATCGACCTGCAGGTGGGCCGCACCGGGGCGATCACCCCGGTGGCGCGGCTGCGGCCGGTGACGGTCGGCGGGGTCTCGGTGACCAACGCCACCCTGCACAACGCCGACGAGATCGCCCGCAAGGACGTCCGGATCGGCGACACGGTGATCCTGCAGCGAGCCGGCGACGTCATCCCGCAGATCGTCGGGCCGGTGCTGGACGAGCGCCCGGACGGGGCGGTCCCGTTCGAATTCCCCACCCACTGTCCCTGCCACCTGGAGACGCCGCTGGTCCGCGAGACCAACGCCTCGGGCGACGAATCTGTGGTGCGCCGCTGCAGCGGCGAGTTCGCCTGCCCGTTCCAGCGGGTCGAGCACCTGCGCCACTTCGTGTCGCGCCGGGCCTTCGACATCGAGGGCCTGGGCGAAAAGCAGCTGGCCGCCTTCTTCGAGGCCGGCTGGATCAAGGAGCCGGCCGACATCTTCAAGCTGGCCCGCGACGAGGACAAGCTGGCCCAGCTGCGGGAGCGCGACGGCTATGGCGAGACCTCGGTCGCCAACCTGGTCAAGGGCATCGAGGCGCGGCGGACCATCGGCCTGGACCGGGTGATCTACGGCCTGGGCATGCGCGACATCGGCGAGACGACCTCGACGGTGCTGGCCCGCAATTTCGACCGCTTCGAGGACCTGCAGGCCGCCGCCGAGCGGGCCGCCGGCCAGCTGCCGGGCCCGACCTATCTGGAACTGGCCGGCGCCCCGGGCGTCGGGCCCAAGGCGCGCGACGAACTGGTCGAGGCCGGCCGGGCGGGCTGGCGCGAGGATCCGTGGCCGGAAGCCGACAGCCTGGAGGTCAAGATCGGCCACGCCGTGCCCAAGCTGTCCAAGCCCGCCCGGACGGCCCTGGCCGAGCGCTACGGCGACTGGAACGCCTTCGCCCAGGCCCTGGTCGAGGCGGCGCGGGGCGCGCCGGGCGAGGACTATCTGCAGCTGGCGGCGATCGACGGCATCGGGCCGGTGGCGGCCCAGTCCCTGGCCCGGTTCTTCGCCGAGAGCCACAACCGCGAGAAGGTCGCCAATCTGGTCGCCCAGCTCGACATCCAGCCGGTGGCCAAGCCCAAGACCGACACCGCCGTGGCCGGCAAGACCGTGGTCTTCACCGGCGCGCTGGAGAAGATGACCCGCGACGAGGCCAAGGCGCAGGCCGAGGCGCTGGGCGCCAAGGTCGCCTCGTCGGTGTCGAAGAAGACCGACCTGGTGGTGGCCGGACCAGGGGCGGGCTCGAAGCTGAAGACCGCGACCGATCTGGGCATCCAGGTGATGACCGAGGACGAATGGCTGGCGATGGTCGCGGGATAGGCGAGCGCATCAATTCATCGCCAGTTCAGGCGAACAGGCGTTAGAAGGGGGCAAAGCTCTCGGGAGAAACGCCTCATGAAACTGCCCCTCCTCGCCGCCGCCGCCCTGGCTGGTCCCCTGGCCGTCGCCATGGCCTCGCCGGTCCTGGCCCAGGACGTCACCGGCCTGTGGCAGACCCAGACCAATGGCGGCCAGGTCGAGATCGCCCGCTGCGGCAACAGCCTGTGCGGCAAGCTGGTCAATTCCGACCACATCCGGGCCGATCCGGGCGTCAAGGACGCCAAGAACAAGGACACGGCCCTGCGCGACCGGCCGCTGAAGAACATGCAGATGCTCTACGACTTCACCGGCGGCCCGACCAAATGGACCGGCGGCAAGGTCTACAACGCCGCCGACGGCGGCACCTATTCGGGCACCATCACCCTGACCTCGGCCAATTCGCTGAAGCTGAAGGGCTGCATCGTCGCCCCGTTCTGCAAGACCGAGACCTGGACGCGGATCAAGTAGGCCCCGGCCGCCCTTGCGCTTCCTGCCTTCCGGGCGGACCCTGTCGCAAAGCTTCGGGAGGCGGTCATGAGCAGCGGCAATCTATCGGTGGTCCGGCAGGTCTATGCCAGCTTCGCGGCCGGCGACGTCGCCGCGATCCTGGCGTCGCTGACCGACGACGTCCGCTGGGCGGTGATCGGACCGCCGGGCGCCTATCCGCTGTTCGGCGCCCGGACCGGTCCCGCGGAGGTCGCCGCCTTCTTCCAGGGCGTCGGCGAGAACGAGGACTTCAGCGATTTCTCGCCCCGCCGGTTCCTGGCAGACGGCGATACGGTGGTGGTGCTGGGCCACGCCGCCTATCGGCTCAAGCGTACCGGCGCCGCGGTCGACACCGACTGGGTCCACGTCTTCACCCTGCGCGGCGGCAAGGTCAGCGGCTTCCAGGAATACGCCGACAGCGCCCAGATCGCGGCGGGGTATCGGGCGTCGCCGTGAGCGGCAGCTATCGAACGCCGAACCGGTCCGGGTCTGGCGTCAGCTTGACGGCGCATATCAACTAAAAGTGCTATGGATGAGCATTGGCAACCATGGCATGATTTCGGTTCACCTTGCGGGGAGGCGGCCGATGCCCAAGTTCAAAGTTACCTTCGCTAAAGACACCACTTTCGACGATATGGGCGAGGGTCTTCGGTGGATTCCGGACCGGGATAGCAACGTGGTGCAAAAGGACGCCTACTGGATAATCAAGGTCCAGTGGGGAACCGACCGGCAGAGCCTCAACAATCTGAAAGGCAGGATCGAACGGTATTCCGGGGCCAAGTGCGAAGTGGAAGTGTCGGACGACCGTACGGCCGAGATCCCGCGTCGCGCTCACGTCAATCTCGTTCGGGCGCACAACAGGGAGGCGCCGATCGCCTATAATCAGCCGAGAAAGAATCGGCGCAATACGCTTGATGGGTTTATCGTTTACCCTGACGACTACAACAGTTCTGACGACGAAAATGACTACGTGCCTTGATTGCAAGTCACTGACCGCCCGAACCGGCGACGAAAGCTTCGAATAGAGACCCTTCGCCTTCGCTTTCCGACCTGATTATGTTGATCGGCTACTCGTTAATACTTTCACCGTCATCTCGGGCCTTGTGCCCGGGACCCATCGTTCCGTGCGCACGGGAGGTGAAATGGCGCGCCAGCGCGCCACTCTCCTGCACCTGCGGCGGAGAGATGGGTCCCGGGCACAAGGCCCGGGATGACGAGGAAGGGGAAACGAGGAGCTGAGCTTCAGGGCGTTTTATATAACGCATTTCCTGAGGCGAATCGGTGTCCGCTGCGCCGGACACAACGCCCTACAGCGGCGCGCAGGCCGTTTGCAGCCAGGCGCGGACCTCCGGCTCGACCCGCGGGCCGATCTCGCGCAGGACGCGGGCGTGGTAGGCGTCGAACTGGGCGATTTCCTCGGGGCTGAGCAGGGCCTTGTCGACTAGGCGGCGGTCGATCGGGGCCAAGGTCAGGGCCTGGAAGCGGTGCATCGGCCGATCGCCGCCGCCGATCGGCTCGGCCGGCATCACCACCTCGAGGTTCTCGATGCGAATGCCGTATTCGCCGTCCTTGTAGTAGCCGGGTTCGTTGGAGACGATCATCCCCGGCTGCAGGGCCACGGTATTGGGAGCCTTGGAGATCCGGTGCGGGCCCTCGTGGACGCCGAGATAGACCCCGACGCCGTGGCCGGTGCCGTGGTCGTAGTCGAGGCCATGAGCCCATAGGGCGGCGCGGGCGAAGGCGTCGATGGCCGAGCCGGTGGTGCCGGGCGGAAACCGCAGCCGGGCGATGGCCAGATGGCCCTTCAGCACCAGGGTGTTGCGGGTGACCATCTCGGCCGTCGGCTGGCCGATCGCCACCGTGCGGGTGACGTCGGTGGTGCCGTCCAGGTACTGGCCGCCGCTGTCGACCAGCAGCAGAGAACCGAGGGCGGCCCGCTGGTTGCTGCGCTCGGTCGGGCGATAGTGGGGCAGGGCGCCGTGGCCGTTGGCGGCGCCGATGGTGTCGAAACTGAGATCCTTGAGCACGCCGGTCGCCTCGCGGAAGGCCTCCAGCCTGGCCACGGCCTCCTTCTCGTCGGGCGGATTGACCTGGCCCTCGGTGGCCAGCCAGTGCAGGAACCGGGTCAGGGCCGCGCCGTCGCGCTTGTGGGCCTCGACCGTGCCGGCGATCTCGACGGGGTTCTTGCAGGCCCGGGGCAGGGTGCAGGGGTCCATGGCCCGCACCACGGTCGCGCCGGCGGCGGCCAGGCTGTCGAAGTACCAGGCCGAGGACTGGGCCGGATCGACGGCCACCTTCAGGCCGACCAGCTCGGCCAGGGCGGCGTCCACGGCCCCCGGCGGCTCCAGCGACACCTGGTTGCCCAGCCAGGCGGGCAGGTCGGGGGTGACCTTGGCCGGGTCGAGAAACAGCCGGGCCGAGCCGTCGGCCCGGACCACGGCCTGGGACAGCGGCAGGGGCGAGCGGATGACGTCGCCGCCGCGGATGTTGAACAGCCAGGCGATCGAGGCCGGGGCGGTGATCACCGCCGCGTCGGCCCCCAGGGCGGCGACGGCCGCGCCGACCCGGGCCCGCTTGGAGGCCGAGTCCTCGCCGGCATAGTCCACCGGCTGCGGCACGACGGGGGCGGCGGGTTGGGCGGGGCGCTCGGCCCCCCAGGCCTCGTCGAGCGGATTGACCGCCACGGGCTTCAGCGCCGCCCCGGCCCTGGCGGCGGCGGCCTTCAGGGCGTCCAGCGCTTGCGGGCTGTGCAGGCGGGCGTCGTAGCCGATCACCGCGCCGGGGGCGGCGGTCTCCAGATAGGCCGGCACCCCGCCCTCGACCAGATCGCGGATCTCGAACACGCCCGGATCGACCTGCTCGCGGACCTGCAGGGTGTAGCGGCCGTCGACGAACACCGCGGCCCGATCCTGGAAGATCACCCCGGCCCCGGCCGAGCCGGTGAAGCCGCTGGCCCAGGCCAGGCGATCGTTGGCCGGCGGCAGATATTCGTTCTGGTGCTCGTCCTCGTGCGGCACCAGGAAGCCGTCCAGGCCCTGGCGGGCCATGGCGGCGCGGATCAGCGGGACGTGACGGGGGCCGAAGCCGGGATCGGTGGATTCATCGAAGGTCTGGCGCATGCCTCCGATTTAGTCCGCCCCTCCCCAAGAGGAAAGAGGCGGTCGGGACGCTTATTGCTGGGGTTGCGGCTGCGGCTGATGAGCCGGCGGCGCCTGGACGTTGGGATCGGCCGACGGGGCCAGGGTGTCGTCGCGCGAGGCGGCGGCGCGATCGGCGGCGTCCTTGGCGGCCTGGGCGGCGTTCAGCGCCGTCGACTCGGTCGAGCGGCGGGCCGAGTCGGCTGCGGCGGTGGCGTCGCGGGCCGCCTGCTGGGCGACGCTCTGGGCCTGGTCGGCGCCGGCCTGGGCCCCTTGCAGGGCGCCGACGGCGCGGCCCTGTTCCTGCGCCTGGAGGAGTTGGTCGTCGCTGGGGGTGCGCGACCCCACGGTCAGCATGAAGGCCACGGCGATGATCGCCACGATGGCCACCACGCCGGCCACGAACCAGCCGGTGGCGCCGCCCGGACGGCGGACCTCGACCACGCGCTCGGGATGGGGGGCGTTGGGATCGACATAGGTCATGACGTTGCTCCTGGAGCGAGATGTCCCGCAGAAACAAACGTGGCGAGGGGGGCGGACGTTCCCCTCACGAACACCCTCTCCCTAGGAGAGGGTTTCAGTTACGCTGCAGCACCAGCGCCGCCCAGGCGTCGCGGTGGATGCGGCGGACGACCTTGAAGCCGCGGGAGACATAGGCGGCCTTGACCATCCGCTCCTGGGTGCGCAGCAGGCCCGACAGGACCACCGTGCCGCCGGGGACCAGGGCGCGCTTGATGTCCTGGGCCAGGCTGACCAGCGGCCGGGCCAGGATGTTGGCGAACACCAGGTCGTAGGGGGCGTTGTCGGCGACCAGCCGGTGGCCCAGGCCCGAGGCGTGGACGAAGCGGGCGTTGGCGCGGTTGACCTTGGCGTTCTCTTTGGAGATGCGGACGCTGGGTCGGTCGATGTCGGTGCCGACGGCGATCTTCGTGCCGGTGCGGGCCGCGGCGATGGCCAGGAGGCCCGTGCCGGCCCCGACGTCGAGCACCTTGTTGAAGCGCCGGGCCTTGATCAGCTGGTCATAGGCCAGCAGGCAGCCGACGGTGGTGCCGTGGTGGCCGGTGCCGAAGGCCGCGCCGGCCTCGATGCGCAGGTTGACGGTGCTGGCCGGCAGGCGGCCGCGGTCGTGCATGCCGTAGACGAAGAACCGTCCGGCCCGCACCGGCGGCAGGCCCGACAGGGCCATGGCCAGCCAGTCGGCGTCGGCCAGGGTCTCGCGCAGCACCTTCAGCGGATAGCCGGCCAGCACCGCCAGCAGGCCCGCGTCCTCCTCGTCGGTGGTCGGGAAGGCGTCGATGCGCCAGATCCCCTTGTCCTCGTCCTCTTCGAGGATCGAATAGGTCGCGCCTTCGAGGCCGGGGTGGTTGTCGATGGCGTCGGCGGCGGCTTCGGCGTCGGCGCGCGCGCCGCGGGCGACGATCTGCTGGGGCGTGTAGTCGGTCATGCCGCTCCAGTAGCGGCCCAGAGCCAGCCGCGCGACCTCGAAATCGCCCGGCCTGCTCTAGATTTATGTTTTCGCATCGTTTTTGCGGAAAACCGGCTCCCACTTTTCCGCACGATGCTTCAGGCGCCGAAAGGTGAGACCGCGCGCTTGCCGAATGTCGGGACGCCGTCGCGGGCGGCGGCCCAGGTCTCCGGCACGGGCTCGGCCGGGGCCAGGGTCCAGGCCAGGACGGGCTCGGGCAGCAGGGGCCGCCTGGGCGTCTGCCCCGCCTGCCCAAGCTCGCCCGGGACCGGCCCCAGCAGCCGCGCCACCGCCGCGCAGGCCAGGGCCCAGGCGATGCCGTTGCGCTCGAGGATAAAGCTTTCGGAGAAGGTGGTCAGCAGGAAGATGGCCAGGAACAGCGTCGCCCAATAGCCGTCGGCGACCTTGTGGAAGCGGAACAGGCTGACCAGCAGGGCCCCGCCCAGCACCAGGGCGCACAGCCCCACCCCGATCCAGCCCAGCTGGGCCAGGATGTCGAGCCAGCCGTTGTGGGCGGTGGGCACCAGCCAGCCGGTCTCCTTGCGGATCCAGTTGGCGGGCGCCGAGTCCAGCCGCCAGAACACCGCATAGCCATAGCCGGTCAGCGGCGCCTTGGCCGACTGGCGCAGCAGGGCGGTCCAGATCTCGGTGCGGCCGGTCAGGGACGGGTCCTTGCCAATGGCCTTGAACGCCAGTTCCGGGGCCAGCCACAGCACCAGGGCCAGGGCCGCGACGACGGTGATCCCGGTCCAGACGACGATCACCGCCATGGCCGGTCCGCGCCGGGTGGCCGCCAGCAGCAGCGAGCCGGCCAGGCCGATCATCAGGGCCAGCAGCGAGGTCTTGGACTTGCTCATTACGATCATCGCCGCCGACAGGGCGATGGCCAAGACGAACAGCTTGCGTCGCGGCGAGCCGGCCAGGATGGCGGCCATCGAAGCCAGGGCGCAATAGACCATCATCGCCCCCATCTGGTTCTTCTCGTACCAGAGGCCGCGCCAGTCGCCGGCGTTGATGTCGTGCTGCACGCCCATCTTCGGATAGGCCACGGCGGCCAGCAGCCCGCCGACCGCCAGGACCAGGAAGGTGACGGCGATGATCTCGGCCATCCGCCGCCCGTCGAAGCTGGCGGCGAAATAGAGGCCGAACAGCGTGGTGAAGGCCGCCGCCAGGGCTCGGCGGTTGGTGGTGCCGGGGTCCAGCGACCAGGCGGCCGAGGCGAACACCCAGAAGATCAGCAGGCTCAGCAGGCCGGCCGGCAGCCAGAAGCTGAGCAGCCGCGGCGCGCGCCACAGGGCCAGGGCCAGGATCAGGGCGTAGACCGGCAGCCACATCAGCCGCAGCAGCGGCATGTCTTCGCCGCCGGCCTGCAGGGGATCCACCAGCGGACCGATCAGGGCGTTGGACAGCATGAACAGCACCAGGCCGCAGGCCAGGGCTTCCAGCTTGCGCGCCAGGCTGTGTCGTTCGCTGATCTGGCCGGTCTGCAAGGTCTGGTCCGCCCCCTGGCGCGAAACGAGACACGCGCCGCCTGAGGGAAGACCGATTGCAAGGCGGAGGCCGCAGGCTCGTCGATCAGGGCATCGCGGCGACGGCGATCGGCGCCGGCGGCGGTCGCGGGGCCGGCGGGGCGTCCACCACGGCCAGCTGTTCAGGCTCCGGTTCCGGCTCCACCAGGGGGTCTTCGTAGGGCGGGGGTTCGTAGGGCAGGGGTTCGGAGGCGACCACCTCGGGGGCGGGATCCGGTTGCGGCGGCGTCAGGAAGTCGGTGCCGATGACATAGTCGGGAACCTTGCCGGTCGGCCAGACGATCGGCTCGACGTCCTCGGTCGGCGTGGCGGCGAGGAGGTAGGTCTCCGGTTCCGGCGCGGTCTGAGGCCCGGTCCGCATGACCAGCCCGCCGGCCAGGCCGATCGCTGCGGCGACGGCCGTGCCGATCAGCGCCGTGCGGTGCGCCAGGATGTCGGAAACGTCCATTTTAAGAAAGCGCGCGGGCCGGGGATTCGTTCGTTTCCATCCCCAACGCCGTCATCCCGGGCCTTGTGCCCGGGACCCATGGTTCAGCTTGCACGTGAAGCGCCTTGGCGCGCCAGCGCGCCACTCCACCGCCCTTGCGGCGGTGAGATGGGTCCCGGGCGCCAGGCCCGGGATGACGGTGAAGGGATCGGTTCGGCCGGCGAACGCGCTACGTCCGCAACGCCGCATCCGTGGCCCGCACCAGGCCGTCGATGACGCCGGGTTCGGTCGAGGCGTGGCCGGCGTCCCAGACGATCTCGAAATTGGCCTCGGGCCAGGCCTTGTGCAGCGACCAGGCGCTGTCGAGCGGGGTGACCACGTCGAACCGGCCCTGGACGATCCAGGCCGGGATGTGGCGGATGCGGTCGATATTGTTCAGGATCCAGCCGTCTTCCGCGAAGAAGCCCTGGTTGGCGAAGAAGTGGCATTCGATCCGCGCGAAGGCGATGGCGAAGTCTTCCTCGTTGAACTTCGGCGGACGGGCCTCGGGGCCGCGCAGCGAGATGGTGTCGCCCTCCCACTGGCTCCAGGCGTTGGCGGCCTGGGCCTGGATGCGGCGGTCGGGATGGGTCAGTCGACGGTGATAGGCGGCCATCAGGTCGCTGCGCTCGTCGACCGGGATCGGGGCCAGGAACCGCTCCCAGGCGTCGGGGAACAGCATCGAGGCCCCGTGCTGGTAGAACCAGCCCAGCTCCTTCTGGGTCAGCAGGAAGATGCCGCGCAGCACCAGGCCCTCGACCCGGTCGGGGTGGGTGAGGGCGTAGGCCAGGGCCAGGGTCGAGCCCCAGGAACCGCCGAACACCGTCCACTTCTCGACGCCCAGGTGCTCGCGCAGGCGCTCGATGTCGGCGATCAGGCTCCAGGTGGTGTTGTCCTCAAGGCTGGCGTTGGGCCGCGAGCGGCCGCAGCCGCGCTGGTCGAACAGGGCCATGCGCCAGCGGTCGGGATCGAAGAACCGCCGCATGGTCGGATTGACCGCCCCGCCGGGGCCGCCGTGCAGGATCACCGCCGGCTTGCCGCGCGGCGCGCCGCACTCCTCGTAATAGATCTCGTGCGGGCCGTCGGTGTTCAGCCAGCCGAACGAGAACGGCTCGATGTCGCGAAACAGGCCGCGGCGGCCGTGGGACGACATGACGGAGGCGGAAGCGTTACGGTCCATGCCTAACCCTAGCCCGGTTTAGGGGGCGGTGGAAACGGCGGGATTGGGGTTCATTTGCGGCGGGGCTTGGCGTATCGGGCGGGGATGAAGGATCGATTCCCCCCGGCCCTGCGCCTCCGGTCGGCCGGCGGGCTGATCGACATCGGCCGCGCCGGGCTGGGCGCGGTGCTCGGCATGCTGTTCGCCGGGGTGGCCGCGCGGCTGATGATCGGCGGCGACCCGCGCATCGCGCCGCTGCTGGTGGCGCCGATCGGGGCCTCGGCGGTGCTGATCTTCGCGGTGCCGGCCAGCCCCCTGGCCCAGCCGCGCTCGGTGATCTGCGGCAATGTGGTCTCGGCCCTGGTCGGGATCACCTGCGCCCTGCTGATCCCCAACCCGACCCTGGCCGCGCCGGTCGCCGTCAGCGCCGCGATCATGCTGATGCTGCTGACCGGCTGCCTGCATCCGCCCGGCGGGGCCGTGGCGCTGATCTGCGTGATCGGCGGGCCCCAGGTGCGGCAGATGGGCTATCTGTTCGCGCTCAGCCCGGTGGGCCTGGACTCGCTGCTGCTGACCGGGGCCGGGATGGCCTATCACCGGCTGATGGGCCGCTCCTATCCGCACCGCGCCCCAACCCCGGCCGTCAGTCCCCACGGGACCGCCGACGCGCCGCCGACCGCGCGGGCCGGCTTCACCGCCGGCGACCTCGACGCCGCCCTGGCCCGCTACGGCGAGCTGCTCGACGTCAGCCGCGACGACCTCGACGCCCTGTTCCGCCAGGTCGAGCTGCAGGCCCACCAGCGGCTGCACGCCCAGATCCTGTGCGGCGACATCATGTCGACCGACGTCATCGTCCTGGATCCGCAGCAGACCTGCCAGAGCGCGCTGCTCTACATGCAGGAGCACGACCTGCGCACCGCCCCGGTGGTCGACGCCCAGCGCCGGGTGCTGGGCCTGGCCCGGCGGGCCGAGCTGCTGGCCAACCGCGACCGCAAGGTCGAGGTGGCGATCGACCCGTTCGTGCACCGGGTACGGGCGACCACGCCGATCCAGGCCCTGCTGCCGCTGCTGTCCAGCGGCGCCGTCCACGAGGCGGTGGTCGTCGACGCCGACCGCACCCTGCGCGGCATCGTCACCCAGACCGACCTGCTGGCCGTGCTCTACCGCGCCCACGTGGTCGAGGCGATGGCGGCCGAGCGATGACGCGGGCGGTCGCGATCCGGTTTCCTTTGTCCTATCCTCCGGCCCCATGAACAATCCCGAAGACCTCAGCGACGACGAACTGCTGGAGCTGCTGACCCCGCGCCAGCTGGCCGAGCTGGACCGCGCCATCGCCGAGATGATGGCCCAGGAGGGCCTGGACCGCGTGGTCTCGCTGCAGGTGATGGCCCAGGTCTACACCGTCCGCGCCGCCGAACGCGACGAGACCTCGGCCCTGGCCATGCTGCAGATGGCCGCCGCCATGCGCCGGCGGGCGGCGATCCTGGCGGCGGAGCAGGGGTAGGTTAGAACCGTACCCGGCGCCGGCCCTTGAGCTTCTCCAGCGCTCGCACGGCGTGCTCGACCTGGGCCGAGACCTGGGCCACGGCCGCGGCGGGGGCCATGGCCGGGACCGCGAGGGCGGGCTCCGGCGCTTCGGCGGCCGGCTTGGCGCGGGCCGAGCCGGTCATGGTCGCGACCTTGCGGACCACGGCCGCCAGGTCGCCACAGGCCTTGGCCTTGTCGCGGGCTTTGCGGATCTCAGCGGGATCATCGCTGGTCTCCAGGATCGCCCAGACCGCATCGAGGGCGGCCATGAGCTTGAGTTGCAGGGTCTCGTACCAGGCGGGGAGGGAAGGTTGGGTCATGCCGCCAGTGTGCGGCCGTCCTGGAGGGTGGGGATCGGAAACCTGCGTTTTCTTGTAAGGGGTTGATTTTACGCAAGTCTGTTTCGCGAACAGCGGGGATAGAGCGCGGCCTCCTCCACTTTTCCCGTCTCCCCGGCGAAGGCCGGGGCCCAGATCGAACCCAGAGCGCCGGTCGTCCGGCCACCGCCAGCAGGCGCGTCATCCCCAGACGCTCAGGCTGAATCTGGGCCCCGGCCTTCGCCGGGGAGACGGGGAAAAGGAAGCCCTGTGGATAACTTTCGCGTCTGAAGCCGCCGGCGGAAGCTTCTACGCCGGCGCCCTATCCTGAACCGCTGCCACCCCCATCCCCGGCCCTTCCCCCATCAAGGGGGAAGGGAGATCACGAGCCTGTGGATAACTCGCGCCCCTAAAGCGGGAACCGCCGGTCCAGCCAGTCCAGCAGGATGGCGTTGACCCGTTCGGGCTGCTCCTGCTGGGTCCAGTGGCCGCTGTCCTCGACCAGCACCTTTTCCAGGTCCGAGATCTGGTCGCCCATCCGGTCGGCCAGGGACGGCGGCAGGACCACGTCGTGCTCGGCCATGATCATCAGGCAGGGGACGCCGTCGATCCGCTGGGGCAGGTCGGCCGAGCGCTCCCAGTTGCGCGTGAAGTTGCGGTACCAGTTCAGGCCGCCGGTGAAGCCGGTGCGGGCGAAGGCCTCGACGAACACCGCCAACTCCTCGGGGCTCAGCAGTTGGTGGTCGTCGGCGGCGGGGTCGTAGCGCGCCAGGCCCTCCTGCAGGGCCAGCGACCGCCGCTCGGCCGGGCGGGCGGCGAACTCGGCCTGGGTCGCCGCCGGCCGGCGCATGAAATAGCGCATCGTCTTGTCGACGTCGGCGGCCAGTTCGGCGTCGGCGACGCCCGGTTTCTGGAAGTGGACGATGTACATGTCCTCGCCGAAGGCGTTGCGGAACATGGCGACCGGGTCGATCGGCAGGCGCGGGATGAACGGCGTGTTGAGGCCGACGACCCCGGCGACCCGGCCCGGATGCAGCAGCGGCGCCTGCCAGACGACGATCCCGCCCCAGTCGTGGCCGCAGAACACCGCCTGGTCGACGCCCAGATGGTCGAGCAGCCCGACCAGGTCGCCGGTCAGGTGCTCCATGTCATAGGCCTCCACCGCCTCCGGGCGCTCGGTCAGGCCGTAGCCGCGCTGGTCCGGGGCGATCACCCAGCGGCCGGCCGCCGCCAGGGCCGCGATCTGGCGCCGCCAGGAATAGGCCAGCTCCGGAAAGCCGTGGCACAGCACGATCGGCACGCCCTGGCGCGGCCCGGATTCGTAATAGGCCATGCGAATGCCGTTGACCTGGGCGTAGCGCGGCTCGGGCATGACAGCGAGACCGGGGGCGGCGGGCCCGGGGACGTCGGATCGGGACATGGCGTTTCCTGCTTATGTTATTGGCGATCACCCTGACGGCGGCCGCTCGGCCGGGCAAGTGATCGATTCCGTGGGTCAAGGTCTTACCCCCGGGGAAAACCAGCGTAAAAGCGCCGCCATGACCGACACCGCCCCGTCCGCCCCCGCCGCCATCCCCTGGCGGCTCGTCCTGATGCTGGGGGCCATGACCGCCTTCGCGCCGATGTCGATCGACATGTACCTGTCCAGCCTGCCGGAGATCGGCCGGACGCTGCACGCCGGGGCCGACGACACCCAGGCCACTCTGGCGGCCTTCTTCGCCGGCATGGCCCTGGGCCAGTTCCTCTACGGCCCGGCCTCGGACCGCTTCGGCCGCCGGCCGCCGCTGCTGCTGGGCATCGGCATCTATGTCGCCGCCTCCCTGGCCTGCGCCCTGGCCCCGACCATCCAGGTGCTGATCGCCGCCCGCTTCGTCCAGGCCCTGGGCGGCTGCGCCGGGGCGGTGATCGCCAGGGCCGTCGTGCGCGACCGGTTCAACCACACGGACACCGCCCGGGTGCTGTCGCTGATGACCCTGATCATGGGCCTGGCCCCGGTGCTGGCCCCGCAGCTGGGCGGGGTGATCCAGTTCGTGGGCGGCTGGCGCGGGGTGTTCTGGACCCTGGTGGTGTTCGGCCTGCTGATCGGCCTGTGGGTCGCCCTGGCCCTGGCGGAGTCGCGCTCGCAGGCCACCGCCCTGCAAGCCCGCTCGGAGAACCCGTTCCGGGCCTATGGCGCCCTGCTGGGCCAGAGGCGGCTGGTCGGCTACGGCCTGGCCGGGGCGCTGAACGGCGCGACCCTGTTCACCTACATCTCCACCGCGCCGGCCCTGGTGATGGAGACCTATGGCCACACGCCGCTGGTCTTCAACCTGATCTTCGCCTTCAACGCCGTCGGCATCATCGGGGCCAGCCAGGTCAACCGGCTGCTGCTGCGGCGCTCGACGCCGGACCGGGTGCTGGTCCGCGCCAGCATCGCCTCGATCATCGCCGCCTTCCTGCTGGTCGCGGCCGCCTGGAGCGGGCTGGGCGGGCAGTTCACGGTGCTGCCGCTGCTGTTCGCCGCCCTGTCGAGCTACGGCCTGATGGCCGGCAACACCATGGCCGGGGCGCTGAGCGTCGATCCCAGCCGGGCCGGCTCGACCTCGGCCCTAATGGGCGGGGCCTCGTTCGCGGCCGGGGCCCTGGCCTCCTGGGCCGGCGGCCTGCTGCACGACGGCACCCCCCGGCCGGTGGCGGCGGTGATGTTCGTCTGCCTGGTCGGCTCCAGCCTGGCGATCTTCGGTCTGGCGGTCCCCAAGGATCGGCGGGGCAAGGCGGCGGCCTGACAGGCCGAACGTCCGCCCAGGGTGGTTATGAGGCCTATCGAGAAATCTGAGCTCCGCCGGCTGCCCCAATGCCAATCGCTGCCCTCTCGATCCGCCAAACGATCAGGTCGGCGCTCTCTACGAGCAACGCCGTTCGGAAGAAGATCGGGGGCAGCCCAGGGCGATAAAACGTAACCTGTTCCACGGTAATTGGCGGAACGCGAAGGCCATTCTGAATTTGCGCATCTCTCACTTGATGCTGACCTGCCCTGGCCGCCAGGTCTTGAATGGAAATCCGCTTCCGTCCAAACGGGTAGTTAAGAGCCAAATCGTCGCCAATTCTGAGGATCGCAATGCCGCGCCTCCAAATGAAATTGGCGATAAGCGCTAAAGATGTAATTAATCCAAACACAGCTCCAACAAGCCCCAGTGGGTATAATCCCCCAACCATGGGAGGGGGGCGCCAGTTTCGAGTAGCGCCATCCACGAGTATCCACGCGCACATCACGCTGACGCCAATGGCCCAACCCGCGACTTTGCGAAGCGAGTATCTAGCGATGATCTCCCGCGGCGCAGCTTGACCGTTCATTTTGCTGAAATGAGCGCGAGGAAATGTTTGCGTCAAGCGCGCACCATGGCCGCAACGGGTCGGAATCGCTCCTAGGCGAGGGGCGCGACGCCGACCCTAGGCCTCGCCCTCGATCGTTCCCGCCCGCCAGGCCAGCAGCAGCCAGCCGGCCAGGAAGCACAGGCCGCCGAACGGCGTGACCAAGCCCAGGACAGGCGGAGCCCCGAAGGCCAGGGCGTAGAGCGAGCCGGAGAACAGCGCCGTTCCGCCCAGGAACAGGCCCGGCGTCCACAGGCCCGGCCGGGCGCCCGCCTCTTTCCGTGCGGATTGGCGCGCCGCCAGCCAGGCGAACACCGCCAGGGCGTGGATCATCTGGTAGAACGCGCCGGTGTGCAGCAGCTCGGCGGCCCGCGCGTCCCGGACCCCATGGGCGGCGAAGGCCCCGAAGGCCACGGCCAGGAAGCCGCTCAGAGCGGCCAGACGGACGGCCAGGCCGACGGGCCTCATCTATTTGTGCTTCCGGTGGGCGGCCAGCTCTTCGGGCTTGATGTCGAGGGCGGCCGGGGCGATGGCGTTGTAGGCGCCGGTCTTCTGCAGGTCCATCACCACGCTGCGATGGCCCTCCCAGATCATGTGCAGGGCGACATAGAGCACGATGGCCAGGCCGATGAAGCCGATCCAGCGGTGCCTGTGCAGCAGGTTGGCGATGGCGCTGGCGGCCACCCCCATCAGGATGATCGACAGCAGCAGGCCGAACACCAGGATGGCCGGATGCTCGCGGGCCGCCCCGGCCACGGCCAGCACATTGTCCAGCGACATCGAGACGTCGGCGATCAGCACCTGCAGGAAGGCCTGTTTGAAGGTCTTGACCGGACGGGCCCGCGGCTCGGTGGCCGCGTCGTCATCCAGCATCGCCCGGGCGTTCTCCTGGTCGTGGGTGATCTGCTCGCGCAGCTCGCGCCACATCTTCCAGCACACCCACAGCAAGAGCACGCCGCCGGCCAGCAGCAGGCCGATGACGCCCAGCAGCCAGGTGGTGATCAGGGCGAAGCTGATCCGCAGCACCACCGCCGCGCCCAGGCCGTAGAGGATGACCTTGCGCCGCTGCTGGACCGGCAGGCCGCCGGCCGCCAGGCCCACGGCCACGGCGTTGTCGCCCGCCAGGACTAGGTCGATCATCAGGACGGACAGGAAGGCCGCGAACGGCCCGTCCAGCCCGCCCGCCTGGGCTATGAGCGTGTCGAACATCGCGCCTCAATGCGTCAGCCGCGGCGGTCTGGCAAGCATCGGCTCGCCGTGGCGGGGCGATGCTTGCCAGACCGCCCCGACGCGTCGGCTCGGCCCTAGTGGAGGGGTTCGAGGTCCTTGGAGTTGGCGGGGGCGCTTGGGGCGCCCTGACCGGCGAGCGGCGAGGCGAAGGGATCGTGCTCCTTCGGCGCGGGGGCGGCAGGGTCGGCGGCCGGAGGATGGGCGGCGCCGGCCTCGGCCCGGCGCGCCGCGTCGAGATCCAGCGCATAGGGGCCGTGGCCGGTCAGGCCGCGGAACCTGCGGCGGCGCTCGGCCCGGGCCTGGGAGGCGGCGGTGGCCCCGCGCGAGATGGCCACCAGGATCAGCAGGGCCAGCAGCACCAGCAGTCCGCCCAGCAGCGAGCGGCCCGGAATCCTGCCGACCCCCGGCACGTCGATCGTTTGGAAGCGCTTGAGGTCCGACAGGGCCCGGCGGAAGCCCTGGGGCGTGGCCTGGGCCTGGGCCGGAACCGGCGCCACCTGCCTGGCGATCGCCCCCAGCGCAAAGTCCTGGGCCGGCTTGGCGCCGTTCAGCGTCGCCCCGAACTGGGTCTTCAGCGGACCCTTGGCGGCCGGGGTCGGCGTCACGTTCCAGGCGAAGGTGGCCGGCTCGCCGGGGCGGACCACGGCGGTCTGGCGGCCGTTGGGGGTCACCTCGTAGCCTTCGCCCTGCAGCTCGGCATAGGCGCTGGTCTTGCGGGCCGCCTTGCCCAGGCCCAGCTTGGCGGCCTCGGTCCGGATCATCTCGCCCAGGGTGGCGGGCAGGGACAGGGTGACCTGGCCCGGCTGGCCCGTGGCCAGGCTGGCGCCGGAGGCCATCACCGCGCCCTGGGTGGCGGCCGGGGCCACGGCGGCCTGCAGCTGCTGGATCTTGGCCGGCGACCTGGCCGGGGCCGCAGGGGCGACCGGCGCCGCGACCGGGGCCTTGGCGACGATCGCCGGCTTGTCGACCGCGACCGGCTTCAGCGGCGCCGGGGCGGCCGCCACGACCGGCTTCGGCGCCGGCTCGGCGGTGGGATAGAGGACGGGCGCGGGCGGCGGCGGCGCCTTCCGGGCCGGCTTCGCGGCGAGCTTGGGGGCGGCCGGGACCGCGGCGCGGGCGGCGGCATGGACGTCCGCATGGGCGGCGGGCGCGGCGGCGTGGCGGCGGCGGACGGGCGCGAGCTCGGCGTCGGCCTCGGCCTCGGCCTCGGCCTCGGGCGCCGCGCGGACCGCGCGCTCGGCCGGATTGGCGATCGGGGCCATGGCGGTGACCAGGGTCCCGTCGGCCCGGCGCCAGGTCGTCAGGGCGGAGTCGTCGTCGGCGACGGCGGCCGGGGGCGCGGCGGGGCCGCCCAGCAGGCCGTCGGCGGCCGGCGGCGCGCCCAGCAGCTCCGGCGGCGGACCGGGATGGGTCATCGGCGCAGGTTCGGCCGGCGGCGCGGTATCGACCGGCGCGCGTGCGCCGCAGCCGGCCGTCGCCAGGACCGCCAGCGCGCAGCCGGCCAGGGCCGTCAGGCGGACTTTATCGTGCAACATCGGGCCCCCGATTCCCCGTTCGACGTCGCCGGCAAGCCGCGCCGGCAGGAACAGGCCTTGAGAAAACCATGTCATCGCCGCCAAATCAAAACGGTTAACGCCGATTCATGAACCGGTTTCATCCCTGGCGCGAACTTTCGACGCTTCATAGAGCGCCACTGCCGCCGCGGCGGACACGTTCAGGCTTTCGAAGCCGCCTGGCATGGCGATCTTGCCCATGACGTCGCAGTGCTCGGCCACCAGCCGGCGCACGCCTTCGCCCTCCGAGCCCAGCACCAGCACGGTCGGGCGGCCGTCCAGCACCTGGTCGAGGGTCTGCTCGGCCTCGCCCGACAGGCCCACGGCCCGCCAGCCCAGGTCGGCCAGCTCCTCCAGGGCCCGGGACAGGTTGACCACCCGGGCGTAGGGCACCTTGTCGATCGCCCCGACCGCGGTCTTGGCCAGCACCCCCGACAGGGCCGGGGCGTGGCGGTCCTGCAGGATCGCGCCCCTGGCCCCGAAGGCGGCGGCCGAGCGGAAGATCGCCCCGATGTTCTGCGGGTCGGTGATCTGGTCGAACATCACCAGCAGGCCCTGGGCGGGCGTGCCGAGGTCATAGACCGACAGCGCCTCGGGCTCGTCGATCTTCAGGGCCAGGCCCTGGTGCACGGCGCCGGCCGGCAGCTGGCGGGCGATGTCGGCGCCCTCCAGGATCTGCACGAAGGGGGCGCGGGCGATCGCGGGGGCGAGTCGCTTGGCGCGGTCGGCGGTGGCCAGCAGGCGTTTCGGGGCGGGTCTGGCGGGGTTGGCCAGGGCGGCCTCGACGGCGTGAATCCCCCAGATCCAGTCCTTGGCGTCGCCTTGCCCCTTGGAAAACTCATTGGTTTTCCGGGGCTTGGAACGAAAATCGCGACCTTGTGCAGAAGGCTTTTTCCGGTCGTTGCGTTCGGAATGAGAGGACACTATAAGACGCGCTCCGATTTGGGGCCCTGAGGGTTTCCACGAGCCAGGGCGGCGCTGCTTTAGCATCGTCCGAGCGGCTTCGAGGAAGCTTTTGTTCCTTTTTCGTGACCGACGGTTCGCCGGCGGTCCGCGAAGGGAAGGGCCGCTTTGAAGGAACTCTGTCGCGCGCTGGGGGAATGTCCCGAGTGGCAAAGGGGGGGGACTGTAAATCCCCTGGCGTACGCCTTCGCAGGTTCGAGTCCTGCTTCCCCCACCACGCGCGACAAGAGCTCCGGCAAGGCGTGGACCCTGAAGCCTGAGACCGGGAGCCGATCGCGACCCCGCTAGCCCAGTTGGGTGTTTAGGCGGGTATAGCACAATGGTAGTGCAGCAGCCTTCCAAGCTGAGGATGCGGGTTCGATTCCCGCTACCCGCTCCAGCTCCCAAGACATGACCCCTGAAACAAGCCCGCCGGCGCGAAGGTAGAGACGATGGCCAAGGAAAAGTTCGAACGTAACAAGCCGCACTGCAACATCGGCACGATTGGTCACGTTGACCATGGCAAGACGACGCTGACGGCGGCGATCACCATCATTCTGGCCAAGAGCGGCGGGGCGACGGCGAAGAACTACGCCGACATCGACGCGGCGCCGGAAGAAAAGGCCCGCGGCATCACCATCAACACCGCGCACGTGGAATATGAGACGGCGGCCCGTCACTACGCCCACGTCGACTGCCCCGGCCACGCCGACTATGTGAAGAACATGATCACCGGCGCGGCGCAGATGGACGGCGCGATCCTGGTGGTGTCGGCGGCCGACGGCCCGATGCCGCAGACCCGCGAGCACATCCTGCTGGCCCGCCAGGTCGGCGTCCCGGCCCTGGTGGTCTACATGAACAAGGTCGACCTGGTCGACGACGCCGAGCTGCTGGAGCTGGTGGAGATGGAAGTGCGCGAGCTGCTGAGCTCCTACGACTTCCCCGGCGACGACATCCCGATCACCAAGGGCTCGGCCAAGGTGGCGATCGACGGCGGCGACCCGGTGATCGGCGAGCAGTCGATCCT